>DAOMPM010000021.1:0-38140 GCA_035444805.1 Luteimonas sp.
CCTCGGCACCCGCGTCGATCGATACCGTTGCTGCCTTCCGGCCCTGGCGGGGTTTTCGATCTAGCGTCGCGAGGGGCCGACGGGGCCACCATAGGATTGCGCCGATGGGCGCGTGGCCGGAATTGCTGGCCGGATGGAACGGAGGCGCATTTTAGCAGTTGCGACTGCGTTGCGGTCGGGGGATTCACTCGGGCCATCCATGGCCCTCGCCCCTTCGGGGCAGCCTGCGGCTGTGCAAATCGGCAATCCTGCCGATTTGTCGAACCCCACTTGGGATTCTCATTCAACCTCTCTCCGCCAGATACGCAAAACGCCCCACGAGGGGGCGCTTTGCGTATCTGGCGGAGAGAGGGACCGCGCTTGGGTGGTCTTAGCTCATCTCGCTAAGTCTCTATTCTCGCTGTACCTGCATGTTTCGGCAAGAAGTTTTCGTCTCGGGTGGTCTCGCCCCCTATCGCTACATCGCTCATTCATAGTAGGGTAGGTGGTAGGTTAATGATCGATGGGCGCGCCATGCCTCGCAAGGCAAAAGAACTGACAGACATAGCGGTGCGGAACCTGAAGAAGCCCGGATACTACGCTGTGGGTGGGTCTGTCTCGGGCCTCCTGCTGCAAGTTACCGCGACCGGAGCCCGGAGCTGGGTGCTTCGCTATACCGCCGGTGTGAAACCCGGAACAGGCAAGCCGTGGCGGCGCGATCTTGGGCTGGGCGGCTATCCGGACGTGTCGCTGTCCGAAGCACGGCGCAAAGCAGCCGAGGCGCGCGAACTGCTGTCAAAGAACATCGACCCGATCACCGCCAAGCGTGAGGCTCGGAGCGCGATGCTCGCGGCACGACTGGCTGAGATCACCTTCGAGAAGGCCGCGCACCAGTTCATCGAGTCCAAGTCCGCGGAATGGAAGTCGGGCGGCAAGAGCGCCGACCAGTGGACCAGCTCGCTCGAAGCCTATGCCTTCCCGGTGCTGGGCTCGCTCCGTGTTGCCGATATCGACCGGGCGCACGTCCTGCGCGTCCTTGAGCCCATCTGGACCGAGAAGAACGAGACGGCGAACCGGGTGCGCCAGCGCATGGAGTCGGTGCTTGACTGGGCGAAGGTCCGCGGCTTCCGCGAGGGCGACAACCCGGCGCGCTGGAAGGGCTATCTGGACAAGGTTCTGCCTGCGCCCGGGAAGGTGCGGGACGTGCAGCACCATCCGGCACTGCCCTATGCCCAGATGCAGCCGTTCATGGTGGACCTTCGCTTGCGCAATGGCATGGGCGCGCGGGCGCTTGAGTTCGCGATCTTGACCGCGGCCCGGTCGGGTGAGGCGCGTGGGGCGCGCTGGGATGAAATCGACCTGGAGGCGAAGGTCTGGACCGTCCCTCCCGAGCGGATGAAGTCCAGCAAGAAAGAGCATCGGGTGCCGCTCTCGGATGCAGCAATCAAGATGCTCAAGGCATTGCCGCGGGTCGAAGGGACGGACCTCGTGTTCACGCCGCAGCGTGGCAAGAATCCGCTGTCCGACAACACCCTGACGAAGTTGCTAGGTGACATGCACGATGCCAGCGTTAAGCGTGGCGGTGCAGGCTGCATCGACCCGAAGCAGGGCAAGGTCATCACTGCGCACGGGTTCCGCTCGACCTTCCGTGACTGGGCATCAGAAGAGACGCACACTCCACGCGACGTGGTGGAAATGGCGCTGGCGCACACCATCGGCAACAAGGTCGAAGCGGCCTACCGGCGCGGCGATCTTTTCGAGAAGCGGCGGGCACTTATGGCTGAGTGGGCCAGATTTTGCTCCTTAAAAAGTAAAGTAAGTGACTGATATACAAGAAAAATAGCTAGACCTGATTCGTCTCCGGTAGTACGATTCCAGCCTATTCGCAGCCGCGAGTAACCCGGTAGCAGATATCGCAAGACGGACGCTGCAAGCGTCCAAGGGACTGTCCAGACGCCGTGCAATGCGGTGGTCGGTTGATCCGAGAAAAGGAGAAAAACTCGATTCCGATGCGAGGGCATTCCTGCCCGCGTGCCGGTCCTGTTGCCCGACTTCTCGGATCGTTGCCATGCACCTTCAGCCCAGCAAATCCCTTCGCCCGACCCAAGCCGCCGAGTTTCTTGGTATCGCTGTTTCCACACTCTGGCGCTTCCATAAGGAGCGGCCTGACTTCCCGCGCTCGCGCAAGATCGGACCACGTTGCACCGTGTTCGATCAAATGGAGCTGTTGAAGTGGCGTGACTCTCAGATCACCACGAACTGAGGGTGCCGCCATGACCAAGACGCCGAAGGCGCTAAAGCTTGCGCCCTACGAACCCTGCCGCCACGACGCCGCATATGTAGCGCACATGCTGTGCTACTCGCCGTTTGACGTGTTCCCGTATGGGCCGGAAACGACTCCGGAAGGTGACGATCACCTTGTCTTTGATGTCACCTCGAAGGTCGATGCACTGGCCGCACGTTTGAGCGATGAGGATGACGGCACCGAGGAGTTCGCCGCCTATCGCCGCCGCCTGTTGATGTGCGCAGACGTTATGGCCGGGAAGCTGGCCGCACCGCCGCAGTCGATGTGGGCACAGATGGCCCAGAAGTATGGGCGTGGCCGCTACCTGAGCCACAAGGCCCACCTTCGCAGGGAGGAGCCGCACGAATGACTCCGACGACCATTGCCGAGTTCCTCGGCTGGCTCCGCCCGGGCGGGTTCGTCCCTCTCTCCGCGTTGTCCCCGGATGGAAAATTCTGGACGCATACACCCTGCGACTACGCCGCCGCAGAACAGTGGGCGCTTAAGACCAACAAGACCGCCAGCGTGTACTTCGCGTTGAATCCGACGCGGGAGCCGATGGAGAAGAATGCGGAGAAGACGGACGTAGCCCGCGCTGAATGGCTACATATCGACGTTGACCCAAGAAGTGGGGACGACCGCGACACCGAACGCGCGCGCATCCTCGCATTGCTGACCACGAATCGCCCGGCGAACGTCCCCGCGCCGACGCTACTCTGGGACAGCGGAAACGGCTACCAAGCGGCTTGGCTATTGCGTGAGCCGGTCGAACTGAACGGCGACACCGCGGTCATCGAAGCCGTCGAAAGCCGCAATCGCTGGCTGGAAAAAGTATTCCAAGCGGATTCCTGCCACAACATAAATCGTGTACTCCGCCTACCGTTCTCGATCAATCGGCCAACGAAGAAGAAGGCGGCGAAGGGGCGCGTTGCCGCTCCGTCGGTGTTGATTGAATGCGAACCCACGCGCACCTATACGTTGGATGACTTCGGGCAAGTGCTCGCCTCTACAAGTTCCGTTGTCAACAAGAAGCCACCTAGCGGCACGAAGGCGCAACGCCCGTCCCCACACTTGGGCGACGGTAACGGGCTGGACGTGGACGGGCTTACGGCGTGGGCGACGGCGAATGGCAACAAGACCATCAAGGACGAAACCCTTGCCCTGATCGCAACCGGCGACCATCCGACGGAACCGGGCCGCTACGGCTCCCGGTCGGAAGTCCTGTTCCGGGTCTGCTGCGACCTTGTCCGGGCCGACGTTCCTGATGACGTGATCTTCGGTGTCATCACCGGCCCGAATGCGATAGCGGCCAGCGTGAGGGATAAGCCGAACCCGACCACGTATGCGATCCGGCAGATTGAGCGCGCTCGTGACCTCTCCACCGCACCAGAACTTTTGGAGTTGAACGACAAGCACGCGGTCATCGCCGACATGGGCGGCAAATGCCTTGTGATTTCGGAAGTCTTCGACAAGACCCTGAATCGCTACCGCCTCAGCAAGCAATCCTTCGACACCATCCGCAATCGCTACAGCAACCGCCGGGTTGTTATCGGCATGGACGAACAGGGGAACGCGAAGACGAAGCCGCTTGGTGGCTGGTGGCTGGAAAACCTCCGCCGTCGGCAGTATGAGCGCATCGTTTTCGCACCAGGTGGATCGAGCCCAGACGAATACAACTTGTGGCAAGGTTTCGCCGTCGAGGCCAAGCCCGGCGACAAGCATCAATCGTTCCTCGCCCATCTGCGCGATAACGTCTGCTCGGGAAACGCCGAACACTTCGCCTACCTTGTCGGCTGGATGGCGCGTGCCGTACAAGAGCCGGACTCACCCGGGGAGGTCGCCGTGGTCATGCGGGGCGCGCGCGGCACGGGCAAGTCGTTCTTCGGAAAATCATTCGGCAAACTGTTCGGTCGGCACTATCTACAAGTAGCCAACCCCAAGCACCTTGTCGGACAGTTCAACGCGCACCTGCGCGATACGGTTCTTCTGTTCGGTGATGAAGCCTTCTTTGCTGGAGACCGGCAACACGAAGGCGTCTTGAAAACGCTCATCACCGAGGAACAGGTCATCGTTGAAGGCAAAGGTGTGGATGCCGAGCCGTGGCCGAACTACACGCACCTTATCTTGGCATCGAATGATGCTTGGGTTGTACCCGCGGGCGTAGATGAACGCCGGTTTTTTGTCCTCGATGTGAGCGACAACAGGAAGCAAGACCATGATTTTTTCGCCGCGATCAGCGAAGACCTTGCCCACGGCGGGCTGGAAAACCTGTTGCATTACCTGCGTGCGTATGACCTCAGCGGCTACGAAGTGCGAAGGGTCCCGAAAACCGAAGCCCTCGCCGACCAGCAAGCCGAATCGCTGCGCGGCATAGAACGCTACGTGTTCGACCTGCTCTGGACGGCAGAACCTCCGATGAGTGCGGTTCCCTACTGGCGTGATGAGCGGATTTTGTTTGTGCCGAGTAGCGCGCTGCGCGAAGGTGCGACGGAGTACTTGCGTGGACTGTTTGGCAAGCAGCACGTCTCTTTTGAGGCTATTCGCAGCCTGCTCAGTGGGAAGCTCGGCGCAATGAAAGACCGCGAATCCGCGGGACGGCGCGAATACGGCTACGTTTGGGACATGGGGGCGATGCGTGCCGCTTGGAGCACGCAACTATTTGCAGTCAAGTGGTCGCCGCTGCCTGCCGCCGAGGAAAAGCCGCCGTTCTGACGGCGGCTATTTCTTGGCCTGTTCTTGCAGCTTCTTCACCTCACGCAAAAATTCCGCTGGCGACTTTAACCGGGCGAGTACACGCTTGGTCGGCTCCATCTCAAGCCATGCCGGCCCGGCAGCCTTTTCGGCATGAAGCAGGAGCGCATCGCGTTCCTCCTGCGGGATGTGTTCTGTTCCATGCATGACTACTGCGGCCATATCTACAATTTCACCGGGAGAACTTGACCACTCTCCTAGTGAAAACACGTCCTGTTGATTGACAGTTCCGATTTCAAGAACAACCTCGCTTTGACTATCTCCCCACCTCCCCGCGCCCTCGTGGTATCCGTCGATGGATGCTTCGTGCTGTGCAAGTGCGGCCTGAAATGCTGGATCCCGATAAACCTCACGAAGATTGACAATGACACTTCCTGCTGGCGGATGAATGTTGAAGATTACTCCTTGGAAGCCCCCATTTTGGGGTGGTACGCCTCCCTTGAACGTCTTGGCTACAACAAGATCAAGCGTCCATGATGAAATCTTCTCCGGCAGATTGTCCTCACCGAGCAAGGCCCATACACCTCCCTTTGGCAAGGCAATTTGTCGGAAGCACACTAACGGGCTTTCCCGATAATTGATTGGCAAGTTAGCGTTCGTACACGCCTGCTTCAATGCTGCTCCACGCTTCACGGAATTGCCGCCACGCTGCCAATCGCTGATGGCTTGAAGCAAGGGAAGATCAAAAACGAAGTCTGGAGCCAGAGCCATACAGAACCTTATGAGGGAGGTGCGTCAGCGTACCAAGCTGCACAGCTGTTGGTCTAAGGGTGGCTGCCGTCTAAGTATCGGACTGAATCCGTCTAAGTCCGAAACTCAACTTAGACGGCGGAAAGCCCAGCCCCGCCATGCTTTCCGGAAATCCGTCTAAGTCGGCTCAGTCGTCTAAGTGAAAAATCGCGTTGAAGAGATTTCGTGCAGCGCTGTGTCAGCCCGGAGGAGCGCGACGGTAGTGTCGCTGTCTTGCTTCCGTCTTTCTGATTTTCTACCTAGACGACTGAGACGACTTAGACGGACTCCCGAGAGCCCAATAGCGGCACAGCTTCCGGGCGTCTAAGTCGTCGTCTGAATCCGTCTAAGTCTCGAAAGCCAAGCTCACGCCATCTTGGGCTGAAACACGCGCGCACCGCCATCCTGCTGCCAGTTAACAAGATTCCGAAAACGTCTCCGGAAATGGCGTCGGCAGAGACGGCTTTTCATGGACTCGTGGAACGGCGCTCTGAAACCTCGCCTATTGGTCGATTTCCGAATGCGACTCCAGTATGGTCGAGTCGTCTCACAACATCGTGAGACGATCCGACAGGAGACGGTACATGGGCCGCGTCGCCCTCTACGCCCGCGTTTCGACCAACAAGGACCAGTCCGTGGAAACGCAGCTATTCGCGCTGCGGGACTGGGCCGTGGCGCGTGGTCACGAAGTCGTCGCCGAGTACACGGACGAAGGCATCAGCGGCGCGAAGGGCCGCGACAAGCGCCCGGCGCTGGACGCGATGATGAAGGACGCGGCGCGCGGCAAGTTCGACATGGTCGCGGCGACCGCGCTTGATCGGCTGGGCCGTAGCCTGCAACACCTGGTCGGCATGGTCGCGGAGCTGGACGCCCTCCGCGTCGGGCTGTTCGTCCAGAACATGGCGCTGGATACGTCCACGCCGGTGGGGCGCTTGATGTTCAACATGGTCGGCGCGTTCGCCGAGTTCGAGCGCGGCCTGATCCGGGAACGCACGCTATTGGGCCTAGAACGTGCGCGGCGGCGCGGCTCGCGTCTCGGGCGTCCGAAGGTGGGGCCGACCACTGAGCGGCAAATCGTCGCACTCCTAGAGGCAAAGACACCCGTCAACCGGATCGTGCGGCAGACGGGCGTCGGCGTCTCTGTCGTCTATCGCATCAAGAAGGCAATGGCAGCATGACCACTGAAACGCTCCCCGCGTTGACCACGCAGAACCTCGACGCCGTGCGGATACTCGCCCGAGAGGGGACGCGCGAACACACCATCCGGCGCGTGCTTGGGCTGACGCCGAAGGCATGGAAGGCGTTGAAGGCCGACGATGACGACGGGGAGCTGTCGCCGCTCGCGCTGGCATTGGAGGAAGGCCGGGCCGATGGCGCGGGCGACGTGATCGCCTTCATGAAGACACGCATGGCCGACGGCAGCGAGCGCGCCGCCGAGTTCCTTGCCGACCGCGTGTTCCAGCTCAACCGCGGCGACGGCAACGCCGAAGCGCCCCGCGTCGCCATCATCATCAACGCGGCGCTGTCGCCCGCCGAATACGCGCAGGTGGTCGCGTTCCAGCAGCAGCCGGGGGTCCTGACCCATGAGCGTTGAGATTCGCCCGACGCCGTTCCAGACGCAGGTCCTGTCTGTCCCGGAAGATCACTTCATCTTCTTGGGCGGCGGTCGCGGCGGCGGCAAGTCGATGGCCCTGCAATTCCTGATCCTGCGCCACTGTGACCAATACAAGAACCGCGCCCGCGTCTTGGTCACGCGCCGCCGCTTGAAGTCGCTTCTCCAATTTGGGGAGGAGCTGCGCGCGCTGCTGCGCTCTGCCTATGGCCGCGACATCGCCTACAACCAGAACGATGCCATGTTCCGGCTCCCGAACGGCGCGGTGATCCAGCTCGCACACGTGGAGTCCGCATCCGCGCTATCCGACGTGGCGCAGGGCATGAACTTCTCGCTGATCTGCTGCGATGAAAGCGGCGAAGCGCCGACGATGGAAGTCATCGACCAGCTCGGGCTCTCGTTGCGCGGCACGGGCGTTCCACTTCGCATGGTGCTTGCAGCGAATCCGGGTGGCTCGAATCACGGCGCGCTGGCGGAGCGGTACGTCACGGGACGCGAGCCGTGGATGCCGTTCGAGTTCGAGGGCAATACATGGGTGTATGCCCCATCCATCTTGGACGATAACCCGCACCTCCCCACGGCGTACCGCAAGAACTTCGAGATATTGGCTCGAACTGATCCGGCACTGTATCGCGCGATGCGCTTGGGAGATTGGTCCGCGATGGTCGGCGATTTCTTCCAAGGAATATGGGACGCGGGCAAGATGGTGTTCGATCACCACGACGTTCCGCCGGATTTCTTCGCCACGTTGAAGCTGTCCATTGACTGGGGCAGCGCCGCGCCGATGGCCGCGGTTCTCGCTGGGCAGCTCGCCGTGGACGTTCGCTTGCCCGATGACCGCGTGATGCCGCGCGGGGCGTGGGTGATCTATGACGAGCACGTTGAGTACGATCCGCGGAACCTCGCGCGTGGGACGGGCCGCACGCCGGGACAGATCGCGCCGAAGCTCCACGAGGTGGCGCGTCGGAACGGCGTCCGCGCCCGGGGCGTCATCGACTCCGCGGCGGAGGCGCGCACCGCCGGGCGCATGGAGGCGAGCGTGTCGGACCTGTTCCGGGCCGCAGGCGTTCGCGTGAGCCCGGCAAGGAAAGGCCCGCGCGTTCCGCGCTTCGAGCAGTTAAAGCAGTTGATGGTCAACGGCGAGTTTTTCGTGGCGTCGCGGTGTCGGTTCTGGCTGGCGACGGTCCCGAGCCTGCCGCGCGACTCGCGCATCCCGGATGACGTGGACACGAAGGCGAACGACCACGCATTGGACGCGACCAGCTATGCCATCGCAGGCGAGTCCGGCGGGCGCGTCCAGCAATCCAGCTTTACGCCGGGACCGCGGATGCCGCGCGATGAGCGTGTGGTGTGGGTCTGACAACGAAGGAGACGACGATGCGACGTTCCTACAAGTACCTGATGCTGGCTCTCGTGATCGGCAACGCGCAGGCGGCGCAACGCGAGTTGTTCAATGCCCGCGAGACGTTGGAGCGGGCGAAGGTCGGCACCTACTCGCCGCGCGCGCAGCCGCCGGTGCGGGTCGAGGTGGAGGAGTCCGCGCGATTTCGCGCGAATGGCCACGGAAACCGCCAAATTCAACAACGATTCGAGCGGATGGACTGCCGATGGCAGGACGCCACGAATTCCATACGTTGCGTGCCGTTTCCAGCCGAAGAAGTAAACCGACCCAAGAAATAACACTCGCGCGGGGCAAATCCGGTCCATATGGTCGGGAGCGAGCGGCCCCACTGGCTGGGCCGCACGCTGAGGAATAGCCCCCATGCCGAACGTCAACTTCAAGACCATTCCCACCGATGTTCCGCTGACCGTGGAGAACATCGACCGGCTCGCGAATCGCGCCGCCGAACTCGCCACCGCTTTCGGTGCGCGCATCGCCAACATCCAGCAGCAGGTTGCCGACGCCCGCGACCGTTTCAGCCGCGACGGTGACGACCTTGTCCGTGAGACGGACGCCGCCAACCGCGCCGTTGCCAAGCAGTTCGCACGCCGCCAACTCGCCTCGCGCATCGCCAAGTTCCGCCTGACCATCGTGGAATCGAGCCGCGGCCAGCGCGAGGAACTCCTGCGCCCGCTGGCGAAGGTCGCCGCCGATGCCGCGTTCCTCCTGACCCTGTGCCAGTCGCCCGCGCAGATGCTCGGGCGCGTCGCCTTGGGTGATGCCCGCCGCACGCAGTACCAGATGCAGCTCGAAGGCGCAGGCCCGGTCGAGCTGGAAACCGCCGCGATCACCGCGATTGCCATCGGGGACATGCCGCTGGCTGCCGCGGTAGCGACCGTGGTAGACCGCCGCCCTTCGGATCGCCGCCCGTTCTCGGTGGCAGCGTTTGCCGAGAGGGTGTGGGGCGCGCAGCACGCCGAGGTCACGGCCAAGCTCAAGGGCGTGCTGCTGGCCGAGCGCACGGCGCGCGCGGCCAATGACGAGTTCGTCCGCGGCAAGGCCGACCCCATCGCCAACCTGAGCAACCAGCTCGCCGCCCGGGCCATCGCCGAGGCGTCGGGCGAGGAGGACGAAGCATGAAAGGTGCGGTCCCCAACGTCCGGAAGGCGAAGGCCATCCACGAAAAGAAGCAGGCCGAGCGCAACGCCACGGCCAACAAGATGAAGAAGCGCGCGGCGACCACTCGCCGCGGACGCTGACCGAATCGGGGTGTTCCGGCGGTGACGTGTCGCGCCCGCCTCGTGCCGCCGGGGCATCCTGACCTTACAGCCGACTCCGGCGCGCGTCAGGGTGACTCCGGGGTGCGCGCGCCGGAGGAGGTTGCTTCCCGGCAGGCGACCGCTACGCGGAAGGCGATGGCCCGCCTATGGGCCGACCCCGAACACCGCGCGCGCATATCCGCGCAGATGAAGGCCAGGTGGGCGGACCCCGCTTACCGAGCGCGCGCCGCCGGTAACAACCGCGACGAACGCACCTACCGCTGGCAGCACGTCGAGTCCGGGCGGATCGTCTCCCGGACCAAGCTCGAAATGCGCGAGGAACACGGCCTACGGCCCACTTCACTGGACGGCCTCGTTGCCGGGCGCATCCAGACCTCGCGGGGCTGGCGGCTCGCGCCGCGGTCCCTGCTGGGCGAGAGTCCGCGGTGGATCTTTCCGTGATGGGCTAGAGCAGAGGCGGCTGCTCGCCTAGTTCCTGAGGCTCGTCGCTGGAAACGGTGGTTCCCGGCGCTCCAATCGCTTCGATGAGCTCGCCATAGAGCGAGAAGTTCGGAATCCGCAGCGGCGGCACGAACCGGAGTTGCTCGTCGGTGTCCTTTTTCAACGCCTCTCTAAGCTCCATGAGGAGGCGACCGAGTACATTTTCGCCCACCAATGTTTCGCCGTCCTGCATGAGGATTGCACCCCAGTACTCGTCCTTTCTCGACTGCTCAACGATGGGCTTTTCCTTGGTGGCAAGGAGCAGGCGACCAAACTCCTTGTAGTGCTGTGCGAGCTTCACTCTCAAGCACCAGCGCATCACATTGTGGCGCACCTTGTCCCAGTCGCTACGGGTTGCCTTCCTATGGGGTTTCCCCTTCATTTTCGCAGTCATGGGACTGTGCTGCGCGATGATCTCCCGCTGCACTTCGGGCAGGTCGGGGAACCGACAGGCTTGATAGAGCGCCTCGCTCGTCGGAACCCGGAACCCGTTGATGCGGAGGGGGAAGCCTGCGGCCATATTCGACAAACCGCCGAAACTCTCCTTTGTCTTGTGGACCACCACTGACTCGGAGCGTAGATACTCGCGGAGGTTGTTTTTGATCTCATGGCTCATCTAGCTACCCGAATACATTTTCAGCGGATGCGTAGGTCTTCCGCTGCAAAAGTGGATACCAGCGCAGGTTGCCCGCTTCCCCATCAGAGTTACCCCACCACAAAGCTAGCGGGCAATTGTTCGGACAATTACGGTAGGTCGTAAACAACGAACCGAATCCTACGCCGAAGCTGCTACAGCCAAGGGGGCGGTACCACTCGCTCAAGTTTCCCATCCTTGAGCGAATCTTCACGCCAGCTATAAGGAACTCGCTCTCAAGAATCTGACGCCCTGCTTCGGATGAAAACATGTTCAGGGTGCCGCCCGCCGTCCGGGGAACCAGTGGGAACTTATTCTCGGCAACAAGATGAGCCTGATAGGCCTGACTTGCCGCGTCGTTCGGTATCGCCACGGGCCAAAGTACTGCGGAATTGTCTTTCTGGTACTTCCGGTTCTCTATCTCAGCCACGCGCCAATAGCGTATGCGGATGTTCTTGTTTGCAGCCCTGGCGGCCTCTGTAATTCTGTTATTTGCGTAGTACTGCCCAAGTAGATGGTAGGCGATGACAACGACATGGACTGTCGCATTCGCCGGTGCGCTATTCGTTATCCACGATTGAAGGTCGGTGCCGACACGGCCGCCGCTAAAGATGACATCATCAAAATATATGTAGTCACCTCCATCTGCGCCGCATTGCGACAGTGTCAAGCCAAGCTTAGTCCGCAGGGCATCGCCAAAGATGCCGATCATTTCCTTCTGGCTTCTGCCGTCAATTTGGATATCGAGAACGTTGGCCCGTGCCCAGTAGGGGCGTGGGTCATTGCCAGCAAGTTGTACATTCGTGACTAGGTTGCTTAGAAAGTCACTGAATACGTCTCTCGTGATGAATGTCTGCTTGATTACGTGATTGAACTCGCGAAGAAACGCAACTTGATTCGCTGGCGTGAACTGACTCGCCCATCGGTCCACGTGCTCTGGTGTTGGCTGAGCTATTTCGCCTTCGCGATACGTCCTGATCTCGTTTGCGATTGAAACAAGAAGGTCCCTTCTCTCGCTCATCTTCGCTCCCCCTGTAGAGCACTATCTATGGCTTCTTTTTGGCTTTCGGTTTGTCCAGCTTTTTCATTTCACGGTCAACTTTCTTGAGGCGCTTCTGGACGCCCTGAACGTCTTCCTCAATAGCGAGGTGCTCAGGCGCAGTGCCGCTGTTGTGGATCATCATGCGTCGCACTTCGCTGCCTACGTCTTGTGCGGTGCGTTGCAGGCTGTTCAGCCCGCTGACGTTCTTGCTTTTGATTCGTGCCGCCGTCTGCGTCACGCGGAACAGGTTGCCGGCAAGTTCCTCTAGCCCCATGAAGTCATACAGGGTCTTGCCTTGCGGCATCCCCTTGTGGGATTGGAGGTCACGCAGACTCATGTTGTACATGCCACGGAAGCCGGCATCCTTGAAGATGCCAAACTCGGTGGTCTGTAGCCCGCCGTCTCGTGCCGCTCCGGTCATGGCCTTCTCGGCGATCTTGAGGTCCTCACGAGTTTCGAGACGAGCGAGGTCCGCAGATTCGACGCGCTGTTGAATGAGGGTGTCTGCGATGGCGGCAAGTGCGGCCTTGGCTTCCGCAACCTCCGGCTTCTTCGAGTCGGCGGTCATCGAGACCAGCAGGCACGCAAACCGCGTGAGCCGATACGTCTTGACGGTTTTCCCGCCTTCGATCACTTCTTCGCGGGTGAACGCTTCGGTCGGATCGAGCCCGAGGCGAGTACAGGACCCCATCGCCTTGGTGATAACGCCTTGGAACGACTGCCAAGAGTCGTACCCGAGCCAGCCCATGAGCTGATGGGCGTACCAGAAGCGGGAATCGCCGCCGTCGTGGGCGCTATCCTCGAATGCCTGAAGCGAGAAGTTTGTCGTCATCGGTTTGCTGCCATATATGCTGAATGCATCATAGGGCAGCGCCCCCGAACTCGCAGCGGCGGGGCAACAAAAAGGCCACCTCGACGGGTGGCCTTTTCGCCCATCTAGCCCAGCACATCGGGCGTAGTAGGTCTTTTAGTAGGGTAGTTCCGGAATTGCTTGGCCGGAGCCACTACCTATTGGATAACTGGCGGAGAGAGGGGGATTCGAACCCCCGAAGCGCGGTTTAGACGCTTACACACTTTCCAGGCGTGCTCCTTCAACCACTCGGACACCTCTCCGGTTCCCGGCAGGCGGCGTCCGGCCGCGCGCAGGGGCACGAATTCTAGCGGTGGCCGGGCTTTACCACAACCGAACGGCCGTGCCGGGCGTGGCTGCGCAGGATCGCGCGGGCGGCGGAGAGGCGGGCAATCTTC
Organism: Luteimonas sp.; assembly: GCA_035444805.1. Taxonomy (GTDB): domain Bacteria; phylum Pseudomonadota; class Gammaproteobacteria; order Xanthomonadales; family Xanthomonadaceae; genus Luteimonas. The sequence goes on from DAOMPM010000021.1 coordinate 13,421, forward strand.
GCCCCGGCGCGGCACAATGGGCGCATGTCCTATCTCGTCCTCGCCCGCAAGTGGCGCCCCAGGCGGTTCGCCGAGCTGGTGGGCCAGGAACACGTGGTCCGGGCGCTGAGCCACGCGCTCGATTCGGGCCGGGTGCACCACGCCTACCTGTTCACCGGCACCCGCGGCGTCGGCAAGACCACGATTGCGCGCATCTTCGCCAAGAGCCTGAACTGCGAGCGGGGCACCGGCGCCGATCCCTGCGGCGAGTGCGAGACCTGCCTGGCGATCGACGCCGGTCGCTACATCGACCTGCTGGAGATCGACGCCGCCTCCAACACCGGCGTCGACAACGTCCGCGACCTGATCGACAACGCGCAGTACATGCCCTCGCGCGGCCGCTACAAGGTCTACCTGATCGACGAAGTCCACATGCTGTCCAAGCAGGCGTTCAACGCGCTGCTCAAGACGCTGGAGGAGCCGCCGGAGCACGTGAAGTTCCTGTTCGCGACCACCGACCCGGAGAAGCTGCTGGTCACGGTGCTGTCGCGCTGCCTGCAGTTCAACCTCAAGCGGCTGGACGAGGAGCAGATCCGCGGGCAGATCGAGAAGATCCTCGAGGCCGAAGGCATTGGCGCCGAAGCGGGTGCGATCCGGCAGCTGGCGAAGGCCGCCGACGGCAGCCTGCGCGACGGCCTGTCCCTGCTCGACCAGGCGATCGCCTACACCGGCGGCACGCTGTCGGATGCGGACGTGGCGAAGATGCTGGGCACGGTCGACCGCACCCGCGTCGGCGCCCTGCTCGATGCGCTGGCGGCCGGCGACGGTGCGCAGTTGATGGACGAAGTGGCCACGCTTGCCGATTTCTCCCCCGACTGGTCGGGCGTGCTCGACGCGCTGGCCGAGGCGCTGCACCGCATCCAGGTCAGGCAATTGGTGCCGGAGGCGCAGGGCGAGGCCGACGGCATCGACGTCGAGGCGCTGGCCGCGTCGCTGCGGCCGGAAGTGGTGCAGCTGTGGTACCAGATGGCGCTGGGCGGCCGCCGCGACCTGCCGCTGGCGCCGGCACCGCGCGCCGGTTTCGAGATGAGCCTGCTGCGGATGCTGGCGTTCCGGCCGGCCGAGGGCGGGAGCGTCTCCGCGTCGGCGGGTGTGTCCGCGGCAAGGACGGCAGGCTCGGCAGCGGCGGCGCGCGCGGCGCTGGATTCTGATCTGGCCAGTCCGCCGTCGCGCACCGCATCCGTGGCCGACGCCGTGGCGCCAGCACCACCGCCGCGCCGCGCCGTCGCGGAGCCGGCCCAGCCGGCGGTTGCCGCGCCTCCTGCGCCGCCAGCCCCAGAGTTGCAGGCTCCGGTGGCCCCGGTGGCGCAGGTGTCGTCACTCGACGCCGATGGCTGGGTCGACCTCGTCGCCAGCCTGGGCCTGCGCGGCCCGGTGCGCGAACTCGCCTCACACGCCTCGTTCGTGGGCTGGACCGACGGCGTGCTGCGGCTGTCGCTGCCGGCCAGCGACGACCACCTCAAGGCGCCGTTCCTCGTCTCGCAGCTGGCTGGCGCGCTGGCGCCCTCGCTCGGCGGCGAGCCCCAGGTCCGCTTCGAGGACGGCGCCAAGGCCGCCGGCGAGACCCTGCACGAGCGCAAGGAGCGCCAGCGCGACACGCGCCAGGCCGAGGCGGAGAGCGCATTCCTCTCCGACCCGGACGTGCAGCGGCTGATGCGCCAGCAAGGCGCGAAGCTCGTCCCCGATTCCATCCGACCATTCGACGAAGGCTAGAGAACGACCATGCGTGGAAACATCGCACAGCTGATGCAGCAGGCGCAGAAGATGCAGGAGAACATGCAGCGCGTGCAGGAGGAGATCGCCGCGCTCGAAGTCACCGGCAGCGCCGGCGGCGGCATGGTCAGCGTGACCCTGTCGGGCACCAAGGAGTGCCGCAAGGTGCGCATCGATCCGAGCGTGCTGTCCGACCCGGAGATGGCCGAGGACCTGATCGCCGCCGCGTTCAACGACGCCTCCAACAAGATCGACGCCGCCTCGAAGGACAAGATGGCCGGCGCCACCGCCGGCATGCCGCTGCCGCCGGGGATGAAGCTGCCGTTTTGAGCCGGGAATCGGGAATCGGGATTCGGGATTCGGAACAGCGAATCGCTGCTGGTGGACCGGGATGGCATTGCTCGAACAGCTGATCGAAGCCTTCCGCATCCTGCCCGGCGTCGGCCAGAAAACGGCGCAGCGGATGGCCTACCACGTGCTCGAGCGCGAGCGCGAGGGCGGGCGTCGGCTGGCCGGGGCGCTTTCGGAAGCGGTGGAGCGCATCGGTCACTGCGCACGCTGCCGCGACTTCAGCGAAACCGAGGTCTGCGCCACCTGCGCCAGCGCCTCGCGCGACGCGCACCAGCTGTGCGCGGTGGAATCGCCGGCCGACCGGCTCGCGATCGAACAGGCCACCGGCTACCGCGGCCTGTACTTCGTGCTGCAGGGTCGGCTGTCGCCGCTGGACGGCATCGGCCCGCGCGAGATCGGCCTGGACCGCCTCGACGAGCGCCTGCGCGAGGGTGAGGTGCAGGAGTTGATCATCGCCACCAACCCGACCGTCGAGGGCGAGGCCACCGCGCACTACCTCGCCCAGCTCGCGCGCCAGCACGGGGTGAAGCCGAGTCGCCTCGCACACGGCGTGCCGCTGGGCGGCGAACTGGAGTACGTCGACCGCGGCACCCTGTCGCATGCGTTCGGGTCGCGCAGCGAGATGGTTTGACGGCCGGGATTCGGAATTGGGGATTCGGGATTTGGAAAAGCCGTTGCTGTCATCCCGAACGCAGTGAGGGATCTGCCTTTCGGTAATGAAGAGCAGATCCCTCACTGCGTTCGGGATGACAATCCGCTAGGCTCCGATACAACCACGAACCACGAACCACGAACCAGACTTCCCCCATGCCCACCATCTTCCACAAGATCATCCGCCGCGAGATCCCCGCGGACATCGTGTTCGAGGACGAGCACGTCATCGCCTTCCGCGACATCGCGCCGCAGGCGCCGGTGCACGTGCTGTTCGTGCCGAAGGAACGCTTCGCCACGCTCAACGACGTGCCTGCCGACCGGGCCGAGGTGATCGGCAGGCTCGCCGTGGCCGCCGCGGCGTATGCGAAGGCGCAGGGCTTCGCCGGGGACGGCTACCGCATCGTCATGAACTGCAACGGCGACGGCGGGCAGACCGTGTTCCAGATCCACCTGCACCTGCTGGCGGGCGCGCCGCTGGGGCGCTTCGGCACGCCGACATGAAGAAACGCCCGGCGCATGGCCGGGCGTTCCTGATTCGCCGGATAGCGGTCCTGACTACTGCCTGGCGTACGTCGGGTTCGGTGCCGGGGTCGATCCCCGCGGCATGACATCGTCGTTGAGGCTGCGGCTCTGGCGCGCGGGCCAGACCTGCGTGGTCTCGACCGCGATCGTCGCGAACGTGTAGGCACGGCCGTCAAGGACGCGCTGCTCGTAGCCTTCGATATGTCCGGTGAAGGTGGCTTCACGGTCGGCCGCCAGCAGGGCCGGATCCTCGAAGCCCGCGCTGCAGGCCATGAACCGGCCATAGCCCATGTCGGTGGCGGGGCGACCCACGGTGGTCAGGCGGTTCGATTCCATTTCCACGCAAACCGCATCGGCGCGGGCTTCGACCTGCACGATGCGCCCGCCCCACTGCACCGGTGCGCCGGTGAAATCGGCCTTCAGTGCCGAATGCGGGTTGAGCTTGTTGATGTTGCTGCCCTGGAGATTGACGGGCTGCGAGGCACAGGCGGCCAGCAGCAGCGGCAGGGCGACGACGGCGATTCGGTGCAGTCTCATGGCAGGAGTCCTTTTGGCCGGTGGGACGGGAGACGAATGCCGGGGCAAATGCCCCGCTGGACTTGTTTAGCCCCGTTCCGGAGGGAAGTCAAACGAAGGGCAGGGGAGCAGGGTCGATTTTCTTCCCATTGGACAGCCAGCATCCGCCGCTACACCAAGAAAATCGACTCTGCCCCCGGTTTTCCGGACACAGCGTTCTGTCATTCCAAATCCGCGTAGCGGATGAGGAATCTACGTCAGCCGGACGCCATCAACCGGCAAGATCCCTCGCCTGCGGCTCGGGATGACAAGCCACGCGTCCGCAAACCACCAACTACCAACTACCAACCCCTCGCCCTCACCACCACCCCCACCACGGCCAAGGCTCCGGCCGGCTGACGACGTTGACGGTGTCGCGCCTGGGCCACAGGTAGACCACGTCGGCGGCGACGCGCGGGAAGCGGTAGTCGTATTCGCCGATGCGGCGGTTTTCGTAGCCGTCGATGCGGCCGGTGAAGGTGACTTCGCGGTTCACCTCGAACACCGCCGGGTCGTAGAAGCCGGCGCGGCAGGCGATGAAGCGGCCGTTGGTGTCGTCGGTCGCCCAGTACGGGCGGCCGGTGTCGGTGAGGCGGGTCGAGATCATCTCGAAGCAGGTCTGGTCCGCGCGCGGCTCCACCTGCACGATGCGGCCGCCCCAGCGCACCGCGCTCCCGGTGCCGTCGGACTGCATGGTCGCGTGCGGCGTGACTTCGCTGTAGGCGCCCTGCAGCGGCTTGGGCTGCGAGGCGCAGGCGGCGAGCAGGAGCAGGGCGGCGGCGGGAATGAGCAGGCGGACGGTCATGGCGGCAACTCCGGACGGTCGGGTCATGCGGGGCGGTGCTTGTGCAGGTCGCGGGCCAGCGCGCGCGGGTCGCCTGCGCCGGTCTGCGCAGCGTAGCGCCATTGGGCGAAACGCACGCTGAGCGCGGGCAGGGCGTCGGCGTCGCCGGGGCGCGCGGCCGCGACCCGCTGCGCCCAGGCCAGGGCCGGTTCGTGCGCGGCGCGGGCGAGGCCGAGGCGGGCGTAGCGGCGGCCGAGCCGGCGCCAGGCGCGCAGCACCGGGTCGCGCTCGCGCTCGCCGCGCGCGGCCAGCCACAGCATCCACGCCAACGCCAGCACCGCGCCGGCGGCGAACAACGCGATCAGGCCGCGGGCGCCGGCCGACTCCAGCCCCAGCGGCCGCAGCAGGGCCAGCTGGCGCTTGGCGTCGAAACCGAGCACGAGGTCGTTCCAGCCGCGCCGCAGCCAGTCGCCGAGGTCGAGCATCGGCGCGATGCCGCGCAGGCCGAGGAGGCCGCCCGCGCCGACGCGGTCGTCGATGGTGTCGTAGATGCGTTCGGGCGCGACCGCGGCGGTCGGGTCGGCGCGCACCCAGCCGCGTCCCTCCAGCCAGACTTCGGCCCAGGCGTGGGCATCCTCGTTGCGCACGATCCAGTAGTCGCCGATCGGATTGCGGCGGCCGCCGGCGTAGCCGGTGACCACGCGCGAGGGGATGCCGGCGGCGCGCATCAGGATCACGAAGGCCGAGCTGAAGTGTTCGCAGAAGCCCTGCTTCCAGTCGAACAGGAACTCGTCTGCGGAATGGCGTCCCGGCAGCGGCGTGGACAGCGTGTAGCCGAACTCGGCGCGGACCATGTCCAGCGCGCGCTCCACGATCGCGGCGTCGTTGCCGGGGCCGTTCTCGCGGCGCCACTGCCGCGCCAGCGCCACGGTGCGCGGGTTGAAGCCCTCCGGCAGCTGCAGCGCGTGTCGACGGACCATGTCGGACAGTCCTGCCTCGAAGCGCAGCGGCGGCGCCGCCTGCATGCGCCAGCGCGTCACCGAGGTCAGCGGCATGTCGGCCTGCAGCACGTGGTCCCAGGACTGCCGCGCGCCTTCCGGTGCGCCCGCTGGCAGTTCCAGCGCCACCAGCGTGCGCCGCTCCGTGGGTTCGACCGTCATTTCATAGTCCCAGCCGGCGTCGGTGCGCGTGATCTCCGCCGCCGGCAGGCTTGCCATCCAGCGCGAGCGCGTCCAGCTGCGACCGTCGTAGTCCATCAGCACCGGGCCGCGCCAGTACATCTGCGACGGCGCCGGCACCGGGCCGGAGAAGCTCACGCGCAGCGCCGGGCGGTCGTCGTTCATCATGTCCAGCCACTGGCCCGGCGACATCTCGTCGGACAGGCCGGGGCGCGAGAGCACGCGGTCGGGCACGCCCCACAGCGGCGAGGCGATGCGCGGGAACAGCCAGAACGCCGCCAGCGCCAGCGGCAGTCCGATCACCAGCAGCCGGCCGATCGTGGCCAGCCGCCGGCCCGGAGACACGTGTGCATCGTCGCCGGACTCCTCGTCCGACAGCTGCAACAAGGCCACCAGCGCCAGCGTCGCGCCGACCAGACCGAGCAGCAGCGACAGCGGGCCCTGGTCGAGCAGGAAGGTGGAGAACGGCGCGAACAGCGCGAAGCCGACCAGGCTGCGGGCATCGCGCACGCTCGCCAGTTCGCCCGGCTTGAGCGCGAGCATCGCCGCCAGCAGGGCGCTGGCGACGTCGCGGCCCATCGAGAAGCGGAACTGCGCCAGGATCGTGCCGACCAGTGCCAGCGCCAGCAGCGTGCGCAGCCAGCCCGGCAGCGTGCGCCGCCACGACAGCATGCCAGTGGCGATGCCCAGGCCAGTGCAGGCCAGCGCGATTCCCGGCGGCAGCTGCAGCAGCAGCGGCAGCAGGCAGGCGGCCGTGGCCGCGAGCGTCCACGCGCGACCGGCGTTCGACAGCGGTGGCGAATCAGCGCGTCGCGCCATCGCCGGCCTCCTTCGGCAGCAGCGCCAGCGCGCGCAGGCAGGCGTGGCGGTGCGCCGCGCCGGTGCCCGGCCCCAGCGGCGGCTGGCCGGGCAGCAGCAGGCGGTAGCGTCGTGCGCCGCGTTCGGCCTCGTCGATCCAGCGCGCCAGGCGACGGATGCGATCTTCCGGACGCAGCGACGCCAGTGCCTGCCAGTCGAGTTCGACCTCGGCGCCGAGCGGACGCTCGAACTCGCGCACCAGCAGCGCATCGCGTCGCGCCGAGGCTTTCCACGCGATCGCGCGCCGGGCGTCGCCACGGCGCCAGTCGCGCAGGTGGTGGGCGTCGTCGCCGGCCGGATCGAGGCGCGCGCGCCGGTGGTCGCCGTCGCCCTCGGGCAGCGGCGGGCCGTTCGCCTCCGGCGCCGGATACACCAGCAGCGGCGCATCGGCCCAGGCATAGGCCCAGGCGCGGGCGAGGCCGAGCGGACGGGTGGTGGACAGGCGCAGGCGCCCGGGGTCGAGCCAGCCGCGCTCGCGGGTGGGCAGGGCCAGCACGGCCTCGCCCGCGCCTTCGTCGAGCGACAGCAGCGCGGCCTGCCCGCCGCATTCGACGCGCAGGCCGCGGCGCACGCGTCCGACCGGCGCGCGCGCGTGCAGGCGCAGCGACAGCGGCGTGCCGGCGGACACCGGCTCGGCGCCGATGGCGTGGACCTCCAGTCCGCCCAGCTGCAGCTGCGCCTGCAGCAGGCTGGCAATGCCGGCGCCGGCCAGCAGCAGGCACAGCAGCAGCGCCGGGTTGTTGTTGTAGTTGAGTGCGCCCGCGCCCATCGCCAGCAGCAGGATGGTGAAGAACAGGCCGAACCGCGTCGGCAGCACGTAGATGGTGTGGCGGTCGAAACGCACCGGCAGCGCAGCCGGCGCGCGCCGGCGCGCCCAGGCATCGAAGCGTGCGCGCATGCGCTGCCGCCATCCGCGCTTCATGGGATCCGGACGACCCTAGTCCACCGGCACGCCGTGCAGGATCGATGCCGCCAGTGCGGCACCGTCCCCAGCTTCGCTGCCTGGCACCAGACGGTGCGCGGCGACCGCGGCGAATAGCGCCTGCACGTCCTCCGGCAGCACGTGGTCGCGCCCCAGCAGCATCGCGTAGGCGCGCGCGGCGCGCAGCAGGGCGATGCCCGCGCGTGGCGACAGGCCCACGTTCACGCCCGCGGCATGGCGACTGCGCGCCAGCAGCGCCTGCACGTAGTCGACCAGCGCCTCGCTGGCGTGGACAGCCGCCACCGCGCGCCGCAGCCGCAGCACGTCCTCGCTGCCGAGCACGGGCACGGCCTGCGCGATCAGGTCGCGGCGGTCCTCGCCGGAGAGCAGGGCGCGTTCGGCCTCCGCGTCCGGGTAGCCCAGGCTCAGGCGCAGCAGGAAGCGGTCGAGCTGCGAGTCGGGCAGGGGATAGGTGCCCGACAGGTCGACCGGGTTCTGCGTGGCGATCACGAAGAACGGTTCCGGCAGCCGATGCGTGGTGCCGTCGACGGTGACCTGGTGCTCGGCCATCGCCTCCAGCAGCGCGCTCTGCGTGCGCGGCGGCGCGCGGTTGATCTCGTCGGCCAGCAGCACGTTCGCGAACACCGGGCCGGGATGGAACTCGAAGCGCCGCGCCTGCGCATCGAAGATCGACACGCCGACGATGTCCGAGGGCAGCAGGTCGGAGGTGAACTGCACGCGCTGGAACCCCAGGCCGAGCGTCGCCGCCAGCGCATGCGCCAGCGTGGTCTTGCCCAGGCCGGGCAGGTCCTCGATCAGCAGGTGGCCATCGGACAGCAGCGCGACGAAGGCCAGGCGCACCTCATGCGGCTTGCCCAGCACCAGCCGGTTGACCTGTGCCTGAGCCGCTGTCAACGCGTCTTGATCGCGGTCGGTTAGCATGGCCGGTTCACGGGCGGCGGCGGGCACGGCGTTCTCCTGACTGGACGAATTCGAGTGTAGCGGGGTTGCGGCGGATGCGGGAACGGAACGGAATACGCACGACGTTCGTCGCGCTGTGGCTGGCGATTGCGCTGGTCAAGCTGCTCATCGCCGCGCGCCTGCCGCTGTTCGTCGACGAGGCGTTCTACTGGCAGGAAGGCCGGCACCTGGCCTGGGCCTACTCCGACCTGCCCGGCCTCACCGCGTGGACGATTCGACTTGGCGGCGAACTGTTCGGCGACAGCGTGCTCGCGCTGCGTTCGCTGTTCCTGCTGGTGTCGGCGCTGCTGCCGTGGCTGGTGGTGCGCATGGCGATGCGCGAGTTCGATCCGCGCCACGCCTGGACCGCCGGCTGCGCGGCGCTGCTGCTGCCGCTGTTCGCCACGCTCGGCCTGCTGGCGCTGCCGGACGTGCTGCTGGCGCTGGCAACGCTGCTGTGCCTGGATGCGCTGACGAAGATGCTGCGTGGGGTGAGCTACGACAACGCAGTGCAGCTCGCGCTCGGCCTGGCGATCGGTGCGTTGAGCCACTACCGCTTCATCGCCGCGATCGGCGCCGGCTTCGTCGCGCTGCTGCTGATGGTGCAGGGGCGCGCCGTGCTGCGCGATCCGCGGGTGATCATCGCGATCGCCTTCGGCGCCGCGGCCTGGATCCCGCTGCTGGCCTGGAACATCGAGAACGCCGAGGCCGGCCTGCGTTTCCAGCTGGTCGACCGCCACCCCTGGGCGCTGCACCTGGAAGGCATCGGCTTCCTCGCCATCCAGGCGGCGCTGGTGACGCCGCTGCTGTTCGTCGCGCTGCTGCTGGCGGCCTGGAAGTTCCGGCGGCACGACAACCCGGCGCTGCGCCTGCTCGCGCTCAGCGGCGCGGTGATGATCCTCGGCTTCTTCGTGCTGGGTTTCTTCGCCGACACCGAGCGCGTCAGCTTCCACTGGCCGCTGCCGGGCTACGTCGCGCTGCTGCCGCTGCTGCCGGCGGTGCTCGCGGGCTGGCCGCGCGGGTTGCGCATCGCCACCTGGGCGCTGGCCGCGGCCGGGCTGGTCGCGGTGCTGGGCTACTACGTCGCGGTTTCGACGCCCGAGCTGCGCGCACGCAGCGCCGCGCTGAAGTGGTATCCGTCCAACTTCGCCGGCTGGGACGAGCTGGCCGATGCCGTGCGCCGCGCCCGTGCGGACATGCCCGAAGGCACGCGCCTGGTCGCGGGCAACTTCAAGATCGGCGCCGAGCTGGGCTTCGCGCTCGGCGAAACCGACATCGCGGTGCTCGACCATCCGCTCAACCGCGCACACGGGCGCGCGCCGCAGCTGCGGCTGTGGGGGCTGGAGGCTTCGACGCGCGTCGACCTCGCCGGATCACCGCTGCTGCTCGTGGCCGGTGCCACCGATGTCCCGTACCGCGACCTGCTGCAGCACTACCACGGCCTGTGCCGGCTGCTTGGCCCGCTGCCGGCGCCGCGCGTGCTCAACGTCGACCACGGCGCGCAGCGGTTCGTGCTGCTGGCGTGGCCGGACGGATTGCCCGAGGCGAAGGAGGATGCCGTCTGCACGACGCCGGCGATGGCATGGGTCGATGTGCCGGCGGTCGGCGAGTCTGTCGCCGGCACGTTCGAAGTGTCGGGTTGGGCGTTCAAGGACGGGGTCGGGCTGTCCCGGGTGGAGATCACCCTGGACGGCACGGTGGTGGCAGAGGCCGAGTACGGATCGGACTTCGACGTCGGTGAATACTTCCCGCAATCGGTCGATCCCAACCAGCCCCGAATCGGCTTTCACGCCCGGGTCGACCCGCACGACAGCCAGCAGGGCCGCCGCTGGCTCGGCCTGCGCCTGCACGGCGCTGACGGCAGCGTGGAGGCATGGTCCGAGCAGCCGCTGCGGATCGTCGTCGACGGCGACCGCAGGTAACATGCGCGCCCAGTCGGAACAGAGCGGGGCGGCACGCGAGGCACGGATACGGATCCATCCGCGAACGACAACGGCGCGAAACTGTAGCGGGTCGCACTGCTGGTGCCATGCGGCTCGGCATTGATTCGCGAACAACCTGCGTTCAGCGCCGGGCGACCAGTACGCGGCGGGCATGGCCAAAGAAGTCGACAGGTGGACTCCATAGCCGGGCGATCGAGAAGCCGCTGCACTTGACCCGGTCGACGATGTCCAGTCCATAGTCGCGATAGACCAGCACCGTGTCGGCGCCCGTCAATCGGTCGCCGTGGTAGGACGGGGGCAGGATGTGTTCGATGCCGCCTGGGGTCAGGTGCGCGCGCTGCACCGTGGTGGGCCCGGCGGAAACGGGAACGGTAAGGCATATCCATCCGCCGGGTCGAAGCACGCGTGCCAACTCGCGGAATCCGGCGATGTCATCGGGGACGTGTTCGAACACTTCGGTGGACGTGCAAAGATCGAACGAGGCATCCTTGAAGGTAAGTCGTTGGACGTCCTCGTTCCGGATACCTTCCTGCGCCTCCCCGGGTGGCGTGTCAGGCAGGAACTCGCTTGACGCCAGGCTGGCGCAGTGCGCCTTGAGGAATGCGTGAACTGCCCCGCGGGTCGACAGTTCGTACGCATCGAGGCGGGCCAAAGCGGGGAGGTGCGCCCTGATCGCCGCGATCAACGACAGGTGTACGGGGGTGCCTTGGCACCGCAGGCACCGCACGAGCATTTCGTCCGAGCCCAGTCGCATGAGAAGCGATGGTCCACATGCCGGGCAGGAGAACGGCCGGGCGCGTAAATCGGCGACCCGCAGGGCACGGGCCAAGGATCCAAGCCGCTTCATGGCAGGGTGAACCCCCGCGCACGCAGCAGTCGCGCGGTCGCGATCAGCGGCAGGCCGACCAGTGCGGTCGGGTCGTGCGTCTCGATCGCCTCGAACAGCGTGATCCCGAGGCCCTCGCTCTTGAAGCTGCCGGCGCAGTCGAGTGGCTGTTCGGCGTCGACATAGCGCGCGATCGCGTCGTCGGCGAGTGCGCGGAAGCGGACCGTGGTCGTGTCCAGGGCATGTTCGACGGCTGCGCCGGGAGCGACGACCGCCACCGCGGTCAGGAACGCCACCTCGCGTCCGGACATCGACTGCAGCTGCGCGATCGCGGCCTCACGCGTGCCGGGCTTGCCGAGCACGTGGCCGCCGCAGCTGGCGACCTGGTCGGAGCCGATCACCACGGCGTCCGGATGCGCGGTCGCCACCGCCTGCGCCTTGGCCGCGGCCAGGCGCAGCGCCAGCGAGGCCGGCGGCTCGCCCGGACGCGCGCTCTCGTCCACTTCCGGACGCGCGGTCGCGAAGGCAAGACCGAACCGCGCCAGCAGCTGCGCGCGATAGCGCGAGGTCGAGGCGAGGACCAGCGGTGTCATGACCGTTGACAGACCCTAGTGCAGCGCCGCGCGCGCGCGTTCGATCTGCAGCAGCTGCACCTCGATGCTGTCGCGGGCGGCGTCGATCGAGGCGCGCACGGTGTCCAGCTGCTCCAGCGAGGCGTCGTGCCCGTGCTGCTGCAGCCACAGCCGCTGGCGCAGCATTTCCTGCATCGCCTCGCGCACCGGGTTGTGTTCGTCGCCGGCGATGGCCTCGATCTCGGAGCGGGCCATGCGCAGCCGGTCCTCCAGCGCGTCGGCCGAATCCAGCAGTTGCGCGACCGCCTCGGTGCGACGATCGCCGCGCCGGCGGACCCACGCCGACAGCGCGACCGCGAGCGCGATGGCCAGCAGGGAAAGGATGAATACGGTCACACGGACGCTCCCGGGGCGGACCCGCAGTCTGACCCGCCGCACCGCCCGGGGCAAATTCTCCTGCGCGTACAATGACTTGGCGATCCGGCCATGGTTTGACACGGCCGCGTTCGATCCTTAAAATTAAGCGGCTTATGTCCGTGGAATTGCCCGAGACCCTTGACGCCTGGCGCATGCTGGCCGCGCGACGGGAGTTCGAAGGGCGGATCGCACTGTCGGCGCTGCCCAGGCTGCGCGACGCGCTGGTCGATGCCGTGGGCGAGGTGGCGTACGTGATCGAGTTCGATCACGACGCCATGCAGGTCCCGTACCTGGAACTCAAGATCGATGCACAGCTGCCGCTGCAGTGCCAGCGCAGCCTGCAGCGGTTCCTGTTCCCGGTGCAACTGGTGCAGCGGCTGGGGCTGATCCGCGACGAGGCGGACGAGGCCGCGCTGCCGGAGGGTTACGAGCCGCTGCTGGTGCCGGAGGACGGCACGCTGCGGCCGCTGGAGCTGGTGGAGGACGAACTGATCCTCGCCATCCCGGTGATGCCGGTGATGCCGGGCTCGGAATCGGTCGAGCGCGACTGGCCGGTGTCCGCGGAAGAAGAGGTGCGCGCCAATCCGTTCGCGGGGCTGGCGGCGCTGAAGAAACAGTAGAACCGATGTGTCCCGCGCCGTCATGGCGTCATCCAAGCAGTAGCAACAACCGAATCGTTCCTGGAGCAATCCCATGGCTGTGCAGAAATCCCGTGTCACCCCGTCCCGTCGCGGCCAGCGCCGTTCCCACGACGCGCTGACGGCCAAGCAGCTCGCCACCGACCCGACCACGGGCGAGACCCACCTGCGCCACCACATCACCGCCGACGGCTACTACCGCGGCAAGCAGGTGATCGTGCCCAAGACCAAGGTCGTCGACGAGGATTGACCCGTCGCGGGCCCGCGCCTGCGGGTCCGACGATCCCTGCACGCCGACGGCCGCAAGCCGCGGCGTCCCTGCGGCTGTTGCAGCCGCCTGCATCGACACGAGGGCCGTCCACGCGATGAGCAGTGAGCGCATCTTTTCCCGCATCGCCGGTACCGGCAGCTACCTTCCCGCCAAGGTGCTGACCAACGATGACCTGTCGAGGATCGTCGACACCAGCGATGAATGGATCGCCACGCGCACCGGCATCCGTGAGCGCCACGTCGCCGCCGAGGGCGAGACCACCGTCGACCTGTCCGTGCACGCCGCCGAGCGCGCGCTGGAGGCCGCGGGCGTGCGTGCCGACGAGATCGACCTGATCGTCGTCGGCACCACCACGCCCGACCTGATCTTCCCGTCCACCGCCTGCCTGCTGCAGGCGCGGCTGGGCATCAGCGGCTGCGGCGCGTTCGACGTCAACGCCGCCTGCTCGGGCTTCATCTACGCACTCGCGGTCGCCGACAAGTTCATCAAGTCCGGCGATGCGAAGACCGTGCTCGTGGTTGGCGCCGAGACGCTCACGCGCATGGTCGACTGGAGCGACCGCACCACCAGCGTGCTGTTCGGCGACGGCGCCGGCGCGGTGGTGCTCAAGGCCGACACCGGCACCGGCATCCTCAGCACCCACCTGCACGCCGATGGCGCGAAGAAGGAGCTGCTGTGGAACCCGGTCGGCGTCTCGGTCGGCTTCAAGGAGAACGAGAAGAACGCCGGCGTTGCCATCCAGATGGCGGGCAGCGACGTCTTCAAGTACGCGGTCAAGGCGCTCGACTCGGTGGTCGAGGAGACGCTGGAGGCCAACGGCCTGGACCGCCACGACATCGACTGGCTGATCCCGCACCAGGCCAACCTGCGCATCATCGAGGCCACGGCCAAGCGCCTGGACATGCCGATGGAGCGCGTGATCGTTACCGTCGACAAGCATGGCAACACCTCCTCGGGCTCGGTGCCGCTGGCGCTGGACGAGGCGGTGCGCTCGGGCAAGGTGCAGCGCGGCCAGCTGCTGCTGCTCGAAGCCTTCGGCGGCGGTTTCACCTGGGGCTCGGCGCTGCTGCGCTACTGATCGACCGGCCCGGCATACGCCCGGGTACAGACGATGCCCCGCGTTTGCCCGTATCATCGCGCCCTGTTTTTCAGCCGGATGTTGGCGTGACCGATCCGCAACTCGCGTTCGTGTTTCCCGGGCAGGGCTCGCAGTCGGTGGGCATGCTCGCGGAACTGTCGGAACTCAATCCCGTCGTGCGCGCGGCCTTCGACGAGGCCTCGGAAGGCGCCGGCGTCGACCTGTGGGCGCTGTCCCAGGGTGGTCCCGAGGAGCAGCTCAACCGCACCGAGTACACGCAGCCGGCGCTGCTGGCCGCGGGCGTCGCGGTCTGGCGCGCGTGGCAGGCGCGCGGCGGTGCGCAACCGGCGCTGCTGGCCGGGCACAGCCTCGGCGAGTACGCGGCCCTGGTCGCGGCCGGCGCGCTGTCGCTCAGGGACGGCGCGCACCTGGTGCGCATCCGCGGCCAGCTGATGCAGGATGCCGCACCCGCCGGCACCGGCGCCATGGCCGCCGTGCTCGGCGCCGACGACGCGCTGGTGGAGGAGGTCTGCAAGGCCGCTTCGGCCAGCGACGTGGTGGTGCCGGCCAACTACAACTCGCCCGGCCAGATCGTGATCGGCGGCGACGCCGCGGCGGTCGACCGCGCGCTGGCGCTGCTGGCCGAGAAGGGCGTGCGCAAGGCGGTGAAGCTCGCCGTCAGCGTGCCCTCGCACACGCCGATGATGCGCGAGGCCGCGAACCGGCTGTCGGAAACGATGGCCGGAATGGACTGGCGAGAGCCGGCGTTGCCGGTCGTGCAGAACGTCGACGCCGAAGTGCACGAAGGCGTGCAGGCGATCCGCGACGCCCTGGTGCGCCAGCTGTACCTGCCGGTGCAGTGGACCGGCTGCGTGCAGGCGCTGGCCGCGAAGGGCGCCACCCGCATCGCCGAATGTGGCCCGGGCAAGGTGCTGACGGGCCTGGTCAAGCGCATCGACAAGGGCCTGGACGCGCGCGCGATCGGGCAGGTCGGCGAGTTCGAAGGCGCACTGGAAGAATGGAAGGGCGGTTCGTAGTTGGTGGTTGGTAGTTGGTGGAGTCGAATTGCGAAGCACCAACCACCAACGACCAACTACCAACAAGCACCATCGCGCGACAACCTTCAGAGCAACGGAACCCCTGGACATGAGCGACATCCTCAACGGCGAAATCGCCCTAGTCACCGGCGCCAGCCGCGGCATTGGCGCGGCGATCGCCGACGCGCTGGCCGCGCAGGGCGCGACCGTCGTCGGCACCGCGACCTCCGAATCCGGCGCGCAGGCGATCGGCGAGCGGCTCAAGGCCCATGGCGGCCACGGCCGCGTGCTCGACGTGTCTCAGCCCGGACAGATCGAGGACCTGGTCGATGCGATCGCGAAGGACATCGGCGCGGTCTCGATCCTGGTCAACAACGCCGGCATCACCCGCGACAACCTGCTGATGCGGATGCGCGACGAGGACTGGCAGGCGATCCTCGACACCAACCTCACCAGCGTCTACCGGTCCTCCAAGGCGGTGATGCGCAACATGATGAAGGCGCGCAAGGGCCGCATCATCAACATCGCTTCGGTGATCGGCGTCACCGGCAACGCCGGGCAGACCAACTACGCCGCGGCCAAGGCCGGCATCATCGCCTTCAGCAAGTCGCTGGCGAAGGAGATCGGCTCGCGCGGGGTCACCGTCAACGTGGTCGCGCCGGGCTTCATCGAGACAGACATGACCGCCGCCTTGCCGGAAGAGGTGAAGTCGGCGATGGTCGGGCAGATCGCGCTCGGCCGCCTCGGCCAGGCCGCGGACATCGCCAACGCCGTCGCCTTCCTCGCCAGCCCCGGCGCCGGCTACATCACCGGCGAAACCCTGCACGTCAACGGCGGCATGTACATGCCCTGAGGGGAAACCAGATCGGGGTGCCGCGGCTCGTTCGCGTTACCCTAAGTTGCCGATTCCAAAGGGATTGCGTGACCGTTCCCACGGTCCTGATCCTTGCCCCGGGGCCGCGCAGCGGCAACGCGCTATCCTCGCCCCGGTCGAGCCCTTACACTAATCACCGTAACA
This sequence comes from Luteimonas sp., assembly GCA_035444805.1. Taxonomy (GTDB): domain Bacteria; phylum Pseudomonadota; class Gammaproteobacteria; order Xanthomonadales; family Xanthomonadaceae; genus Luteimonas. Next base: position 29,757 of record DAOMPM010000021.1, read on the forward strand.
TCCTCCGCGGAGCCAACAACACATGAGCAGCATCGAAGAACGCGTCAAGAAGATCGTGGTCGAACAACTGGGCGTCAAGGAAGAGGAAGTCAGCGTCAGCGCCTCCTTCGTCGACGACCTCGGCGCGGACTCGCTCGACACCGTCGAACTGGTGATGGCGCTCGAAGAAGAGTTCGAGTGCGAGATCCCCGACGAGGAAGCCGAGAAGATCACCTCGGTGCAGCAGGCGATCGACTACATCAAGGCCCACGTCAAGAGCTGACGTGCGCACCACGCCCGCGCGCTTCCGGCGGCGGGCGTACTTCGGGAGCCCGACGTGGGTTCCCCGACAACCACGGGGCCGCATCGCGGCCTCGTGCGTTTGCGCGGCAAGGCCCGCGCACGCCGATCCACAGCGAGGAAACCCGCAATGTCCAAGCGTCGCGTCGTCGTCACCGGTCTCGGCATCCTGTCGCCCCTGGGCAACGACCTCGCCTCGAACTGGGACGGCATCACCAACGGCCGCTCCGGCATCGGCCCGCTCACCGTCTACGACGCCGCCGCCTTCGCCACTCGCATCTGCGGCGAGGTGCGCGACTTCGAAATCACCCGCTGGGTGAACGCGAAGGACGCGCGCAAGATGGACGTGTTCATCCACTACGGCATCGCCGCTTCGCTGATGGCGTTGGCCGACTCGGGTCTGGAGATCACCGAGGCCAATGCCGAGCGAGTGGGCGCGATCGTCGGCTCGGGCATCGGCGGCATCTTCGGCATCGAGGAGCAGACCGCGCGCTATCTCGACGGCGGGCCGCGCAAGGTCTCGCCGTTCTACATCCCCAGCACCATCATCAACATGCTGCCGGGCCACCTGAGCATCATGGCCGGGCTGAAGGGCCCGGGATTCTCCGCCGTTTCGGCCTGCGCCACCGCCAACCATTCGATCGGCATGGCGATGCGCATGATCCAGTACGGCGACGCCGACGCGATGGTGGCCGGCGGCGCCGAGAACGGCTCCTCGCCGACCTCGATGGCCGGCTTCTGCTCGATGAAGGCCATGTCGACCCGCAACGACGAGCCGACGAAGGCCTCGCGCCCGTGGGACCGGGACCGCGATGGTTTCGTCATGGGTGACGGCGCCGGTGTCCTGGTGCTCGAGGAGTACGAGCACGCCAGGGCCCGCGGCGCGCGCATCTACTGCGAGCTGGCAGGCTTCGGCGCCAGCCAGGACGCGTTCCACATGACCGCGCCCAGCGAGAACGGCGAGGGCCCGGCGCGCTGCATGCGCGCGGCGATGCACGACGCCGGCGTGGCGCCGGAGCAGGTGCAGTACCTCAACGCGCACGGCACCTCGACGCCCCTGGGCGATCTGGCCGAAACGCTCGCGGTCAAGCGCGCCTTCGGCGACCACGCGGCGAAGGTGATGGTCAGCTCGACCAAGTCGATGACCGGCCACCTGCTCGGCGCAGCCGGCGGCGTCGAGGCGATCTATTCGATCATGGCCCTGCACGATGGCGTGGTGCCGCCGACGATCAACCTCGACGAGCCCGGCGAGGGCTGCGACCTGGACTACGTGCCGAACGTGGCGCGGCAGCAGGCGCTGGACGTGGTGATGTCGAACGGGTTCGGGTTCGGCGGGACGAACGGGACGCTGGTGTTTCGCAAGCTCTGATCCTGTTGGTGGCCGACCTGGGGAATTTGGTTTCATGTTGGTCGCGGCTGCGTTGACCGGATTGCTTGAAGCAAGAGCGTTCCGGCCGCCGCAGGCGGTCGGAAGCTCCTGCTTCAAGAGCCGCTCGTCGAATCAAGAAGCAGCCCAGTGCTGACTACCCGCCAGCTACCAGCAGCCACCGACCTCCTGACCCTGCACCGGATTGCGCCGCAGCGCTATCCGCTGCTGCTGCAGTCGGTGGCGCAGGGCACCGCGCAGGCGCGCTGGGACATGCTGCTGGCCGCGAACGGTGACCGCCTGCGGCTGGGCAGCGATGGCGCGACGCGCGACACGACAGGCGCGGTTGTCGCCGGCACGTTTCTCGACGCGCTCGACGCGCAATGGCAAGCGTCCCGCATCCCTCGCGAGGAACCGCGCTGGCCGTTTCGTGGTGGCTGGGCGCTGTTCCTTGGCTACGAACTGGCGGGCCAGGTCGAACCGGTACTCGAGTTGCCATCGGCGCCGGGCGGGCTACCCGTGGCCGAGGCGCTGCGCTGCCCGGCCGCGATCCTGCGCGACCACGCCACCGGCGAATGCGTGGCCGTGGCCGAAGCTGGGCACGGGGCGATGCTCGACGCCATCGTTGGCGACCTGGCTGCCGCCGAGGCGCTGCCGCCGCTCGCTCCGTGGCAGCCGCCTGTCCAGGTGGACGAAGACGCGCCCGAAGCCTTCACCGACGGCGTCGCGCGCATCCTCGACTACCTCGCCGCCGGCGACGTGTTCCAGGCCAACCTCTCGCGCGGCTGGCGTGTCGGCTTCGACGCGCCGCTCGACCCGGCGCGCCTGTACGCGCGCCTGCGCGAGGCCAATCCCGCGCCGTTCGCGGGCCTGTTCGCAGGCGCCGACTGGGCGGTGGTCAGCGCCTCGCCGGAGCGGCTGGTGTCGGTGCGTGGCGAGGTCGTGGAGACCCGGCCGATCGCGGGGACGCGACCGCGCTTTCCCGGCGACGACGACGCGGCGCGCGTGCGCGAGCTGATCGGCCATCCCAAGGAGCGCGCCGAGCACGTGATGCTGGTCGACCTCGAGCGCAACGACCTCGGCCGCGTCTGCACGCCGGGCAGCGTCGAGGTCGACGAGCTGATGACGATCGAGAGCTATGCCCACGTCCACCACATCGTCAGCAACGTGCGTGGCCGGCTGCGCGACGATGCCACGCCGGGCGCGGTGATCCGCGCGGTCTTTCCCGGCGGCACCATCACCGGCTGCCCCAAGGTGCGCTGCATGCAGATCATCGCCGAACTGGAGCGCGGTGGCCGCGGCGCCTACACCGGCGCGATGGGCTGGCTGAACCGCGACGGCGACCTCGACCTCAACATCCTGATCCGCAGCGCCGAGGTCGAAGGCGCGCAGGCGCGCTTCCGCACCGGTGCCGGCATCGTCGCCGACTCCGATCCGCAGCACGAACTCGACGAGACCCGCGCCAAGGCGCGCGGCATGCTTCAGGCGCTGTTCCCGGCTGTTCCCGGCTGGTCCCGGCGGCAAGGTATCCTGAGCCGATGACGATCCGTTCCTTCCCGATGGTGCCCCCGCATGGCCGCTGAAGGCAGGCGCAAGCGAGGCTGCGGCCTGTTCCTTGGTGTGTTCTTCGTGCTGTCGGCGCTGCTGGCTGGCGCCGTGGCGTTCTGGGCGTACGACCGCTACACCGCTTTTGCCGATGTGCCGCTGTCGGGCCTGGAGGCTGGCGACACGCTGCTGGTCGAGCGCGGCGATTCGTTCAAGCGCGTGCTGTCGAAGCTGCGCGACGCCGGCGCGGACGAGGGGCACGACCTGGAGTGGCAGGCGCTGGCGAAGCGGCTCGACGCCATCGGCCGGATCCAGGTCGGCGAGTACGCGCTCGATCCCGGGCTGACGCCGCGCATCCTGCTCGAGCGCATGCGCGACGGCCGCATCGTCAGCTACCGCTTCACCATCGTCGAGGGCTGGAACATCCGCGAGCTGCGCGCGGCGCTGGCGAAGGCGACGCCGCTGGTGCAGGGCATCGGCGAACTCGACGATGCCGCGCTGATGGCCGAGCTCGGCCACCCCGGCGTGCATCCGGAAGGCCGCTTCCTGCCCGAGACCTACGTCTACACCCGCGGCGACAGCGACCTCGACCTGCTGCGGCGCGCCAACGTGGCGCTGGAGCGCGCGCTGCAGTCGGCGTGGGAAGCGCGCGCGCCCGACCTGCCGCTGAAGGACGCGGAACAGGCGCTGGTGCTGGCCTCGATCATCGAGAAGGAAACCGGCATCGCCGAGGAGCGTCCGCTCATCGGCGGCGTGTTCACCCGGCGCCTGAAGCTGGGCATGCGCCTGCAGACCGACCCGACCGTGATCTACGGCATGGGCAGCGCCTACGCCGGCAACATCCGCCGCAGCGACCTGACCACCGACACGCCCTACAACACCTACACCCGCGACGGCCTGCCGCCGACGCCGATCGCGATGGCGGGCGTCGACGCGATTCGCGCCGCCACCCAGCCCGCCGAGGGCGATGCGCTGTTCTTCGTCGCGGTCGGCGACGGCAGCGGCCGCCACGTGTTCTCGCGCACGCTCGGCGAGCACAACGCGGCGGTGCGCGAGTACGTGCGCCGCTACCGCGAACAGTTCGGGCCCCGATGAACGGCACGATGAACGGACTGTATTCGCACCCGCGCTTCATCTCGCTCGAAGGCGGCGAGGGCGCCGGCAAGACCACCGTGCTCGACGCCCTGCGCGCGGCCCTGCGCGAGGGTGGCGACGAAGTCGTCAGTACGCGCGAGCCGGGTGGCACGCCACTGGCGGAGATGATCCGCGGCCTGCTGCTCGACCCCTCGCACGAGCCGCCCTCGGCCGACACCGAGCTGCTGCTGATGTTCGCCTCGCGTTCGCAGCACGTGCGGGAACTGATCCTGCCCGCGCTCGAACGCGGCGCCTGGGTCCTGTGCGACCGCTTCACCGATTCCAGCTACGCCTACCAGGGCGGCGGACGCGGGCTCGATCCGGCCTGGATCGCCGAGCTGGAGCGGCGCGTGGTCGGCCTGCAGCCGGGGCTGAGCTTGCTGCTCGACGTCGACGTCGCGCGCGGTCGCGCACGCACGCGCGGTCGCGACCTGGCGCCGGACCGGATCGAGTCCGAGCACGACGAGTTCTTCGAGCGCGTGCGCGCGACCTATCGTGCGCGCGCCGCCGCCGAACCCGAGCGCTTCCGCGTCATCGATGCCGCGCAGCCGGCGGCCGAGGTCGCCGCAGACGCGGTGCGCGCGCTGCAGGCATGGCGGGCAGGCGCATGAGCGACGCACTCGCCCCCTGGCAGCAGCGCGCCTACGACCACGCGGTGGCGACCCTGGCCGACGGTCGCCTCGGCCACGCGCTGCTGGTCTGCGGCCCGGCGCAGCTGGGCAAGCGCAAGGTCGCCGAGCGCCTCGCCGCGCACCTGCTCGGCGCGCACGAGCCGCGCGCGGCGCACCTGATCGCGGCGGGCACCCATCCGGATTTCCACGTGGTCACGCGGGAGATGAACAAGGAAGGGACCAAGCTGCGCACCGAGATCGTGATCGAGCAGATCCGCGCGCTGTCGGAGAAGCTGTCGCTGACCCCGCAGTACGGCAGCGCCCAGGTCGCGATCGTCGACCCGGCCGACGCGATCAACGTCTCCGCCGCCAACGCCCTGCTCAAGACGCTGGAGGAGCCGCAGCCCGGGCGCTACCTGTGGCTGCTGGCCTCGAATCCGTCGCGCCTGCCGGCGACCATCCGCAGCCGCTGCCAGCGGCTCGAGTTTCGCCTGCCGCCGCGCGACGAAGCGCTGGCCTGGCTGCGCACGCAGGGCCATGCCGAGCAGGCCGCGACCGCCGCGCTCGACGCCGCGCGCGGCCATCCGGGCCTGGCCGACGGCTGGCTGCGCGACGGCGGCATGGCCTTGCGCAAGGACGTCGCCGCCGACCTGGCGAAGCTCGCCCGCGGCGAGGCCGCGCCGATCGAAACCGCGCAGCGCTGGGTTGCCGACGACGACGCGCCGCTGCGCCTGCACCACGCCGCCGACCTCGCCCTGGCCGAGGCCGCGGGCTTGACCGATCCGGCGCGAATCCGGAAGCTGGCGACGTGGTTTGACGCGGCCAACCGCACCCGCGACCTGCTGCGCACGACGGTGCGCGCGGATCTCGCGGTGGCGGAGCTGCTGCTGGCATGGCGCGGCGCGGAAGCGCGGGGCGCCGGGACAGGACCAAGGGGACATCGATGAGCAGCACCGCGGGCGGCGCACGGCAGGGCATCCTGTCGCTGGCGCTGAAGGACAAGGGCCAGCTGTATGGCGCCTACATGCCGTACCTCAAGCACGGCGGCATCTTCGTGCCGACGGCGCGGCGCTACTTCCTCGGCGACGAGGTGTTCCTGCTGCTGACCCTGCCCGAAACCAGCGACCGCCTGCCGGTGGCGGGCAAGGTGGTCTGGGTCACGCCGACCGGCGCCCAGGGCGCGCGCACCGCCGGCGTCGGCGTGCAGTTCGCCGACACGCCGGAAGGGGAAGCCGTCCGCGGCCGGATCGAAACCCTGCTCGCGGGCACGCTGACCGCGGAGAAGCCGACCCATACGATGTGACGGCGGTCCGCGGCGTGGGCCGTCGCGCGAGCTGCCGTCGGCAATGTCCGCTTGGCGCGCCGTTTGACGTTGTGGAGGGTGCTGGCGTGCCGTGGGGGGCAGGCGTGCCGCCGACTGATCCCTCTGGAGGTCTCCCATGAAGATCCGTTCCCTGGCGCTGGCGTGTGCACTGGCCCCGCTCGCGTTGACCGCCTGCCTGCGCCCTGCAGACGAGGCCACCGATGCCGTCGCAGCCGCCGAGGTCTCGCCGCCGGAAATGGCGATGATCGGCGCGCACCTGCTCGAAGGCCTCGGCGACTATCGCTTCCCGGTGACGAGCGCGCATCCCGAGGTCCAGCGCTGGTTCGACCAAGGGCTGATGCTGACCTACGGCTTCAACCACGACGCCGCCGAGCGCAGCTTCCTCAAGGCCACCGAGCTCGATCCGGACTGCGCGATGTGCTGGTGGGGCGCGTCGCTGGTGCTCGGCCCGCACGTCAACGCCGGCATGGACCCGGCCGACAATGCCGACGCCTGGCAGCGCCTGCAGCGCGCGCGCGAACTCGCGCCCGGCGCCAGCGAGCGCGAGCAGGCCTTCATCGAGGCGCTGTCGGCTCGTTACGCCGAGACTCCGCCAGAGGATCGCCGCGCGCTGGACGAGGCCTACGCCGAGGCCACCCGTGAACTGGTGCGCAAGCGCCCGGACGACCTCGACGCCGCCGTGTTCCTCGCCGAATCGCTAATGGACCTGCAGCCCTGGGACTACTACGACGCGCAGCTGCAGCCCAAGGGCCATACCGCCGAAGTGGTGCAGACCCTGGAATCGGTGATGGCGCGCGATGCCGACCACGCCGGCGCGCTGCACCTGTACGTGCACGCGGTCGAAGCCTCCTCCGATCCGCAGCGCGGTGCCGACGCCGCCGACCGCCTGCGCACCCTGGTGCCCGGTTCCGGCCACCTGGTGCACATGCCCGCGCACATCTACGCCCGCGTCGGCCGCTGGCACGACGCGGTGATCGCCAACCAGCGCGCGATCGAGGCCGACGATGCCTACCTCGCGCTGTGCCGCGGCAACACCCAGGGCGTGTATCCGCTGGGCTACGTGCCGCACAACCACCACTTCCTCTGGTTCGCATCCAGCATGGAGGGCAATGGCGCAGTCGCGAAGGCGTCGGCATTGACCACCGCCGAGCGCACCAACCTGCCCGAGCTGATGCGCGAACCCGGCTTCGCCGGCCTGCAGCACTACTGGATGACGCCGTGGTTCGACCGCGTGCGCTTCGGTCGCTGGGACGAGATCGCCGGCGCGGCGAATCCTGCGCCCGACCTGCCCTATGTCACCACGATCTGGCACTACGCGCAGGCGATGGCGGCCGTGCGCCAGCAGCGGCTGGACGACGCCGACGAACACCTCGCCGCGCTGCGCCCGCTGGCCGCGGACCCGGCGATGGACGAACTGATGGTCTGGGACCGCTACCCGCTGGCGCACGCCGCGCGCATCGCCGAACGCACGGTGACGGCGGAACTGGCCGCCGCGCGCGGGCAGGTCGACGAGGCGGTGTCGGCGCTGCGCGAGGGCGTGGAGATCGAGGACCGCATTCCCTACGACGAACCACCGGGCTGGCACGCGCCGGTGCGGCAGACGCTGGGCGCGGTGCTGCTCGATGCAGGTCGCGCGAGCGAGGCCGAAGCGGTCTACCGCGAGGAACTGCGGCGCAATCCCGGCAACGGCTGGTCGCTGTTCGGCCTGGCGAAGAGCCTGGAAGCGCAGGGCAAGCCGGAGGCGGCGGAGGCGTCGCGGGAGTTTGCCGCGGTGTGGCAGGGGAATGACGTCAAGCTGACTTCGTCGCGGCTGTAGCCGACTTGCGCCAAGCTGCTCTTGGTGCGGCGAATTTGGCCAACGCGATCGCTGTCATCCCGAGCCCTCAGTAGACGGGCGTCCACCCTGTCAGCAGACGAGCACTCAATCTGTCATCTCGAACGCAGTCTGTCATCTCGAACGCAGTGAGAGATCTGCTCCACCGCAGGCACGCAACGCGCGGACAAGCAGATCCCTCGCTGCGCTCGGGATGACAATTGCGTGTTGCGTGTTGCGTGTGCGTGTTGCCTGGGAATCGATCAGACCACAGCGTCGTTTGACGCGCGCAGCGCCGGGTTGTCCCAACCC
>DAOMPM010000021.1:38240-45055 GCA_035444805.1 Luteimonas sp.
AATCGATCAGACCACAGCGTCGTTTGACGCGCGCAGCGCCGGGTTGTCCCAACCCGGCCGCGGTGCGAAACGGTCGCCGTACTTCGCCTGCAGCGCCTTGAGCCGTTCGAGCAGGACATCGACGCCGGTCTCGCGGATGGTCTGGATCGGGCCGCCGCGGAAGGGCGCGTAGCCGGTGCCGAAGATCACGCCGGCATCGAGCAGGTCGCCGTCCTCGACCACGCCCTCGTGCAGCGCGGCCACGGCCTCGTTGAGCAGCGGCAGGATCAATCGATCCTCCAGATCGTCCGGTGCCTTGTAGTCCTTCGGGACCTCGGGCTTCTTCGGCTTGCTGCCCTTGTCGGTCCGTTCCCAGGCGTAGATGCCCTGGCCGTCCTTCTTGCCGCGCTTGCCGGCTTCCGGCGGCTGCGACAGCGCCGGCGGGATGGCGAGGCCGAGGAAGGGCGCGAGTTCCTGGCCGACGCCATACGCGACATCGAGGCCGACGGTGTCGATCAGCTCGATCGGCCCCATCGGCATGCCGTACTTCACCGCGGCCTTGTCGATCACCGGCCCCGGGATGCCTTCCGCGTACGCCGTCGCCGCCTCCAGCATGTACGGGAACAGCAGGCGGTTGACGAGGAACCCCGGCGTGCCGGCAACCGGCACCGGCAGCTTGTCCAGCGCCTTGCAGAAGGCCGCCAGGCGCTGCTCGGTCTGCGCCGCCATCGCGTCGTGGCGCACGATCTCCACCAGCGGCATCTGCGCCACCGGGTTGAAGTAGTGCAGGCCGGCGAACTGCGCCGGGCGCGCGATGTGTCCGCGCAGTTCGGTCAGCGGGATCGAGGAGGTGTTGCTGGTGAGCAGCGCGTCGGGCTTCATCCGCGGCTCGACGCCGGCGTACAGCTCGCGCTTGGCGTCGGCGCGCTCGATGATCGCCTCGATCACCAGGTCCGCCTGCGCCACGCCTTCACCGTCGAGGTCGGATTTCAGCCGCGCCGCGACCGCCGGCCGCCTGGCCTCGTCCTTCACTTTCTTCGCGAACAACTCCTGCGCGCGCGACAGGGCGCCGTCGATGTATTGCTGCTCGCGGTCCTGCAGGGTGACCTCGAAGCCCTTGTACGCCGACCACGCCGCGATGTCGCCGCCCATCACCCCGGCGCCGACCACGTGCACGTGCGCGATGCCGTGCGGATCCCGGCCGCCCAGCCCCTTGAGCCGCTCCATCAGGAAGAACACGCGGGTCAGGTTGCGCGCGGTCGAAGTGCCGGCCAGCTTCACCACCGATTTCTGTTCGGCCTTGAGCAGGGCCTGGATGCCGCCGCCGCTGCGCCGCCAGGTCTCGATCAGCGAATACGGCGCCGGGTAGTGGTCCTTGCGCGCCTTGCGCGCGACCTGCTTGACCAGGATCGGTGCCAACAATTGCCGCGCCGGCCAGGTGTTGCTGATCCAGCCGACGAAGCGCTGCTTGAACGGCCGCCGGCGACCCGCCAGCGCCAGCTTCGCGGCTTCGTCGACCAGCAGCGCCGGCTCGACCACCTGGTCGACCACGCCCATCGCCTTGGCCGAGGACGACGACAGGTTGCGCCCGGTCAGCATCACGTCCATCGCCGCCGGCGCGCCGACCAGCCGCGGCAGGCGCACGCTGCCGCCCCAGCCGGGGAAGATGCCGAGGTTCACTTCGGGCAGGCCGATGCGGGTGGACGGATCGCTGCTGGCGATGCGGTAGTCGCAGGCCAGCGAGATCTCGGTGCCGCCGCCCATGCAGAAGCCGTGGATCGCCGCGACCGTGGGGCAGGGCAACTCCGCCAGGCGCTGGAAGACCTGCTGGCCGCGGTGGATCGTGTCGGCGATCGTGCCCTTGCGGTCGAACTCGGCGAACTCGCGGATGTCGGCGCCGGCGATGAAGCCCTTGTCCTTGGCCGAGCGCAGCACCAGGCCCCTGGGCGGGTCCAGCGCCAGCCGTTCGAGCAGGCCGTCGAGCTCCAGCAGCACGTCCTGCGAGAAGCTGTTGACCGACTCGCCGGCGCGGTCGAACGACAGCACCAGCACGCCGTCGGGGCGTTGCTCGACCTGCCAGTGGCTGAAGCGCAGTCCGTCGAGGCCAGCGATCATGCAGCACCATCCGTTAGGGTATGGGGGACCCTTATGATCCCGGGGTTGTTTCGCCGCCGTCAAATCGGACGGAAATCCGCCACCTGCGGGCCCATGCAGGCGGCATGGCTTGCGGCAGGGGCCCGGCGGCCCCAGATGGAGCAGACTCGGGGACGGAACTTCCACCCCTGCCGAAGGTCACAGGTCCCGGTCATCAGGCCGGGCGAGAAGGAGCGCCAGGCCCGATGGCCGAGATCGACACCCAACAACTGGACCTGGAGCTGGTCAAGCGCGTGCAGCGCGGCGACAGCGCCGCCTTCGACCTGCTGGTGCGCAAGTACCAGCACCGGATCGCGGCGCTGATCGGGCGCTACGTGCACGACTGGAGCGAGGTCCAGGACGTCGCCCAGGAGACCTTCATCCGCGCCTATCGCGCGATCGGGAATTTCCGCGGCGACGCCCAGTTCTACACCTGGCTGCACCGGATCGCCGTGAACACCGCCAAGAACCACCTCGTCGCCGGCAACCGCCGCCCACCGGGCGCGGATATCGACGTCGAGGACGCCGAACAGTTCGACGCCGGCATCCGCCTGCGCGACAGCGACACGCCCGAACGTGAACTGATGCGCCAGCAGCTGGAACAAACGGTGATGCGCGCGGTCGAAGCACTGCCCGAGGAGCTCAGGCTCGCGATCACGCTGCGCGAGGTCGACGGCCTGAGCTACGAGGAGATCGCCCAGCGCATGGATTGCCCGATCGGCACGGTGCGTTCGCGCATCTTCCGGGCACGCGAGGCGATCGACAACGAAATGAGACCCCTGTTGGACAGCGATACCAGAGTGGAGCGCGCGGCACGATGAGCCCAGTCGACGACAACGAAGCGATGCAGATCGGCCCGGACCCGGACAAGTTGTTCGTGTACCACCGCCAGCAGCTGTCGGCGATGCTCGACGGCGAACTCTCGCCCGACCAGGCGAAGTTCATGCTGCGCCGATTGCAGCACGACGGCGAACTGGCGACCTGCTGGGAGCGTTGGCAGGTCTGCGGCGACGTGCTGCGCGGCCAGCGCAACGACCTGCTGCCGCGCGATTTCGCGCAGCGCGTGGCGCTGGCGGTGGCCGGTGGCGGAACGGTATCGATCGAGGTGCAGCCGGCCCATGCCGCCCGTCCGCGGCTGGCGCGCTGGGGCGGCGGTGCCGCGATCGCCGCCTCGGTCGCGCTGCTGGCCGTGTTCGCCAGCCGGCAGCTGCCCGATCCGGGCGCGCTGCCGGGCGAGGTCGCGCCGACGCCGCTGGTGGCGGAAGCCTCGGCTCCGGCACCATTGCGCGTGGCCCCTGTCATCGAGCTGCAGGCGGCCGATGCCGTCGCCGATGCCGGCACGCCCGCCGATGCCGGTCCCCCGGCTACCCCGGCGTTGCCGGATGCCGCGACCGCGCTCGCCGCCGCCGCGGTGGCGGTGGCCGAAGTGCCGCGGCGCACCAGTGAGCGTCGCACGCGTGCACAGCCGCAGCGCGCCGCCAGTCGCGCGCAGGCCACGCAGGAGGCGCCTGCATCCGTCGCGGTGGCCGCCAACGACACGCCGCCGGTGATCGGGCTGCCCGCAGACGCGGCGACGGCGGGCGACCATTTCGCCATGCCGTCGCCGGCCCTCGCGCGCCCCTGGCCGCGCGCGCTGCTGCCCTCGGGCAACGCCTTCACCGTGACCAGCGGCGGCCTGGCGCCGCGCGAGCCCGAGTTCGAGCCTTTCTTCGTGCCCGCCGACCGCGCCGCGCCCTGGCTGCGTCCGGTCGCGACCGAGCCGGCCCAGGTCGACGCCAGCCGGCCCTGATCGCCCGCATCGTCGAACCACGCCGTCCGCGTGGTTCACTGCTCCCATTCCATTCCACTTTGTCGACGGCCCCGTCCCGATGAAAACCCCGCTGCATGCCTTCGCCCTGATCCTCCTGACCTCGGCCGCCACCACCGCGGTGCTGCTGCCGATCGCCACCGCCCAGCCGACGCCGGAGCCGCAGTCCGCGGCCGTGCCGCTGTCCGGGCAGGCGACCGCCGTGCCCGCCGCGCCGCTGGTGAGCGGGCTGCCGGACTTCACCCGGCTGGTCGAGCAGGTCGGCCCGGCGGTGGTGAAGATCGACACCGTCACCGGCAGCCGCCGCACCGGTGCCCGCAGCGCGCAGTCGCCGCACGACGACTTCAGCGAGGAGCAGATCCCGGAGATCTTCCGCCGCTTCTTCGGCCCCGGCTTCCAGATGCCCGGCCCCGGTGGGCAGGGACCGGTGCCGCGCGGTCGTGCGATGGGCACCGGCTTCCTGATTTCCGACGACGGCTACGTGCTGACCAACCACCACGTCATCGACAACGCCGATGAGGTCAAGGTCACCCTCAGCGACCGCCGCGAGTTCACCGCCAAGGTGGTCGGCAGCGACCAGCAGTCCGACGTCGCCCTGCTCAAGATCGACGGCAAGGACCTGCCGGTGCTGCGCGTCGGCAACAGCGAGGGCGTGAAGCCGGGCCAGTGGGCGGTCGCGATCGGCTCACCGTTCGGCTTCGAGCAGACGGTCACCGCCGGCATCGTCAGCGCGGTCGGCCGCAGCAATCCCTACGCCAACCAGCAGTACGTGCCCTTCATCCAGACCGACGTCGCCATCAACCAGGGCAACTCCGGCGGCCCGCTGCTCAACACCCGCGGCGAGGTGATCGGCATCAACTCGCAGATCTTCAGCAATTCCGGCGGCTACATGGGCGTGAGCTTCGCGATCCCGATCGACGTGGCGATGAACGTGGTCGACCAGCTCAAGAAGACCGGCACGGTGCAGCGCGGACAGCTGGGCGTGATGTTCCAGGCCACCAACATCACCTCCGAGCAGGCGCGCGGCTTCGGCCTGCCCGACACGCTCGGCGCGCTGGTCAGCGAAGTGGTGCCGGGCAGTGCGGCGGAGAAGGCCGGCATCGTGCCGGGCGACGTGATCCGCAGCGCCGACGGCGTGGTGATCCGCCAGCCGGGCGACCTGCCGCCGATCGTCGGCAACAAGGTGCCGGGCACGAAGATGAAGATCACCGTGTTCCGCGAGGGCCGCGAGCGCAGCCATGACGTGACACTGGGCGAGCTCGATGCCGACGCGGTCGCCAGCGCCTCCGGGCCGCGCCAGGGCGCGCCCTCCGCCGCACCGGCCAGCGACGCCAACGCGCTCGGCCTGGTGACGCAGGATCTCACCGAGGCGCAGCGCCGCCAGTTCGGCCTTGACGCGAAGGAAGGCGTGGGCATCGCCCGCGTCACCGGCGATGCCGCCGCCGAGGCGGGGATCCGCGCCGGCGAAGTGGTGCTGCAGGTCGGCCGCAGCAAGGTCGGCAGCGTCGCCGAGCTCGACCGCGCGCTGCGCGGCGTCAAGGCCGGGGAAACGGTCATGCTGCTGGTGCGCGGCCGCGCCGGCGGCAGCCGCTTCGTGGCGGTCACCCCCGAAAACGAGTGACGTAGGGCGGGTCTCGACCCGCCACCACGAAATCGTAGGGCGGGTCTTGACCCGCCACCCGGGTGATTCGAACGACGCCGATGGCGGGTCAAGACCCGCCCTACAGAGGAAGCGGGCGGATTCCGCCGGTGATTCGAACGGCACCGATGGCGGGTCGAGACCCGCCCTACCCATCGGGGAGCGCGCAACGGCGGGCCGGAACCCGCCCTATGCGATAATCCCGTGCTTCCCTTCGCTCCACGACGGCCGACCGCCGCCCCATGACTTCCGATCCGATGCGGTCGATCCGCAATTTCTCCATCATCGCCCACGTCGACCACGGCAAGTCGACCCTGGCCGACCGCATCATCCAGCTGTGCGGCGGCCTGACCGAGCGCGAGATGGAAGCGCAGGTGCTCGACAACAATCCGATCGAGCGCGAGCGCGGCATCACCATCAAGGCCCAGTCGGTCTCCTTGCCGTACACCGCGCGCGACGGCGTGACCTACTACCTCAACTTCATCGACACCCCCGGCCACGTCGACTTCAGCTACGAAGTCAGCCGCTCGCTGGCCGCGTGCGAGGGCGCGCTGCTGGTGGTCGACGCTGCCCAGGGCGTGGAGGCGCAGTCGGTCGCCAACTGCTACACCGCGGTCGAGCAGGGCCTGGAAGTGGTGCCGGTGCTCAACAAGATCGACCTGCCCACCGCCGACATCGAGCGCGCCAAGGCCGAGATCGAGGCGGTCATCGGCATCGACGCCTCCGATGCGGTCGCAGTCAGCGCCAAGACCGGCCTCAACGTCGAAGAGGTGCTGGAGGCCATCGTCCATCGCATCCCGCCGCCGGTGCCGCGCGACACCGACAAGCTGCAGGCGCTGATCATCGACTCCTGGTTCGACAACTACCTGGGCGTGGTCTCGCTGGTGCGGGTGATGCAGGGCGAGATCAAGGCCAAGAGCAAGATCCTGGTGATGTCGACCGGCCGCAGCCACGAGGTCGACAAGGTCGGTGTGTTCACGCCCAAGCGCAAGGAGCTGCCGGCGCTGCGCGCGGGCGAGGTCGGCTGGATCACCGCCTCGATCAAGGACGTGCACGGCGCGCCGGTCGGCGACACGCTCACCCTCGCCGGCGACCCGGCGCCGAAGCCGCTGCCGGGCTTCCAGGAGATGCAGCCGCGCGTGTTCGCCGGCCTGTTCCCGGTCAACGCCGAGGATTACCCCGACCTGCGCGAGGCGCTGGACAAGCTGCGCCTCAACGACGCCGCGCTGCGCTTCGAGCCGGAAAGCTCGGAGGCGA
>DAOMPM010000022.1:0-43416 GCA_035444805.1 Luteimonas sp.
GGCGACAACGTCGGCGACTGCGCCGGCATGGCCGCCGACCTGTTCGAGACCTACGCGGTCACGGTGATCGCGACCATGCTGCTGGGCTACCTGATGGTCACCGAGGTCGGCAGCAACGGCGTGCTCTACCCGCTGGTGCTGGGCGGAGTGTCGATCATCGCCTCGATCATCGGCGCGTTCTTCGTCAAGGTGAAGGCAGGCGGCTCGATCATGGGCGCGCTGTACAAGGGCGTGATCGTGTCCGGCGTGCTCGCGGCGATCGCCTACTTCCCGATCACCCAGCAGCTGATGGCCGACAACAGCCACGGCGCGATGAACATCTACTGGTGCGCACTGATCGGCCTGGCGCTGACCGGTGCGATCGTGTGGATCACCGAGTACTACACCGGCACCCAGTACAAGCCGGTGCAGCACATCGCGGCGGCCTCGACCACCGGACATGGCACCAACATCATCGCCGGGCTCGGCGTGTCGATGAAAGCCACCGCCTTGCCGGTGGTGGCGGTGTGCATTGCAATCTGGGCCTGCCACGCGCTCGGCGGCCTGTATGGCATCGCCATCGCGGCGACCGCGATGCTGTCGATGGCCGGCATGATCGTCGCGCTCGATGCCTACGGCCCGATCACCGACAACGCCGGCGGCATCGCCGAGATGGCGGAACTGCCGCCGGAAGTCCGCGCCGTCACCGATCCGCTGGACGCCGTCGGCAACACCACCAAGGCGGTGACCAAGGGCTACGCCATCGGTTCGGCCGCGCTCGCGGCGCTGGTGCTGTTCGCCGACTACACCCATGCCCTGGAAACGCACCTGGGCGTGGCCACCACGTTCGACCTGTCCAACCACATGGTCATCATCGGCCTGCTGATCGGCGGCCTGATCCCGTACCTGTTCGGTGCGATGGCGATGGAGGCCGTGGGCCGCGCCGCCGGATCGGTGGTCGAGGAGGTGCGCCGCCAGTTCCGCGAGATCCCGGGCATCATGGAAGGCACCGGCAAGCCGGACTATGGCCGCGCCGTCGACATGCTGACCAAGTCGGCGATCAAGGAAATGATCGTGCCCTCGCTGCTGCCGGTGGTGGTGCCGGTCGTGGTCGGCCTGCTGCTGGGGCCGCAGGCGCTGGGTGGACTGCTGATCGGCACGATCGTCACCGGCGTGTTCGTGGCGATCTCGATGACCGCCGGCGGCGGCGCCTGGGACAACGCCAAGAAGTACATCGAGGACGGCAACTTCGGCGGCAAGGGCTCCGAGGCGCACAAGGCCGCGGTCACCGGCGACACTGTCGGCGATCCCTACAAGGACACCGCCGGCCCGGCGATCAACCCCCTCATCAAGATCATCAATATCGTCGCGCTGCTGATGGTGCCGTTGCTGTAGCGGCAGCGCCCATCGACGAAGCGATACCGGGCGGCCTCATTGGCCGCCCTTTTTTTGGTTCTTCTCCCTTTTGAGTCGGGCTGGCCGGATTGCGGGGGCCAGGTCCGGGCTTGCGGCCGGAAGTCGTTCCGGGCCGGGGATCGCTCCCCGGCTCGATCAGCCCGCTTCGCGGTCCGGCCCGGCGCAGCGCGCCGGGCGTTCGCACGGACGCGCGGTAGTGCCGCGCAAGCCGTGTCCGCGCTCACCCATGGCTGACTCGCCGCCGCAGCGCATCCATGCGCTGCTATCCGCAATCCCCGGCCCGGAACGACCCTCGACCAGTCGGCGGCATGGCTTCGTCAGCAACGAAACAGCGGCCCGTCGAAGCCTTGCAGGATGAGCAGCGGTGAGCCGCGTCCTGGCGGTCGGGGATCGCGGAAAGCAAAACATGGATGTTTTGCGCGCGAGTCAGGGCAGGATGCCCTGATCGAGCGGGGAGCGATCCCCGGCCGACAGGGCGCGGCGTCCCTCCGAAGCTAGGGCAGGCAGGGGCCTCATCCAGCAAGATGTGGCGTTTCCCTCGTTCGGGAGAAGAACCTTTCTTTCTTCGTCCATGCCGGCGGACCGATGCCAGGCTGCCCGCTGGCTTTCAATACACATCGGGTGCCGCGACAATCGCGACATCGTCCTGCGTCGCACCCGCATATGCACCGTCCCATGATCCGCTTCCTCGCCGCGCTCGCCCTGTCGCTGTGCATGGTGGCGGTGCCCGCCGGGGAAGCACCCGCCCCCGGCACCCTCGCGCCAGGACAGTTCCTCTGGCATCCGGAGATCGCGCCCCACGGCCCGATCGTGCTGGTCATCAGCCTCGACGAGCAGCGCGCCTACGTGTACCGCAACGGCATGGCCATCGGCGTATCGACGATCAGCTCCGGCAAGCAGGGCAAGGAAACGCCGACGGGCGTGTTCACCATCCTGCAGAAGAACAAGGACCACCGCTCCAACCTCTACAACAACGCGCCGATGCCGTACATGCAGCGCCTGACCTGGGACGGCATCGCCCTGCACGGCGGCACGCTGCCGGGCTATCCGGCCTCGCACGGCTGCGTGCGGCTGCCGCTGGAGTTCGCCAGGCTGCTGTTCGCCGAAACCCGCAACGGCGACACGGTCGTCGTCGCCAATGCAAAGGCATCGAACGCGAGCCTCGTGCATCCGGCCGTCCTGGCCCCGGTCGACAGCACCGGCGCCGGCGCCCTGCCCGCGATCGCGGCCGAAGGCGACGCCTGGGACGAAGACGCCAGTCCGATCGGCCCCGTCAGCGTGCTGGTCAGCGTCGCCGACCGCCGCGTGTTCGTCCTGCGCAACGGCATCACCATCGGCGAGGCCGCGCTGCAGGTCGACGACGGGTTCACGGTCGGTGGCACGGTGCTGATGGTGGTCGGCGACAATACCCGGCCGGCGCCGGACGCGGTCGATCCGGCGCCGGCGCAGCGGCGCTGGTCGGCGCATCCGATCCTCGGGCTCGACGCCGATGCCATGGCGATGCTGCAGATGCGGCTGCAGGATCGGCCGCTGCGGGTGGACGAGGCGTTCTCGCAACGGCTGCGTGACCTGCTGGTGCCGGGGACCACGGTGCTGCTGACCGACCTGCCCGCCGTCCGGCCTGATCCGTCGATGCCGCTGCAGCCGTTGCTGGAGTCGGACGACGCGCCCGCGCAGGCGCCCGCAGCCGCGCCGCTCACGGAACCGTGAACCTCCCGCGTTCAGCCGAGACCGGCGGGGCCGCTGCTATCCTCAACCGATGAAGTTCCGTTCCGTTCCGCTCGCGCTGCTCGCGGCGGCGCTGGCCACCGCCACGCCCGCCCTGGCCCGCGACAGCATCGCCACCCCGCCGCCCGAACCGCTGCTGGAGCGACTCGCGCAGGCCGCGCCCGGCCTCGACCGCGGCGTGCTCTCGCTCGCCACCCGCGCCGTGTCCTGCACGATGCGGCAATCCGGGGCGCAGGCGCGCCCGGCGACCCTGAGCGTCATTGATTTTTCCCGCCCCTCGACCGAGCCGCGACTGTGGGTCTTCGACCTGGCCAGCCAGCGGCTGCTGTTCCAGGAACTGGTCGCCCACGGCCGCAATACCGGGGAGAACATGGCCACGAAGTTCTCCAACCGCAACGGCAGCAACATGTCCAGCATCGGCGTGTTCCGCACCGCCGAATCCTACGTCGGCGCCAATGGCTACTCGCTGCGGCTGGACGGACTGGAGCCGGGTTTCAACGATCTCGCCCGCCAGCGCGCCATCGTCATCCACGGCGCGCCGTACGTGGGTCCGGAGTTCGCGCGCGCGCAGGGTCGCCTCGGCCGCAGCCTGGGCTGTCCGGCCGTGCGGCCGTCGGTCGCCCGCGAGTTGATCGACCGCATCCGAGGAGGTTCGGTGGTGTTCGCCTACTACCCGGACGACGACTGGCTGCAGCGCTCGCGACTGATCGACGACGACTGCGGTGGCACCCGGCACGCCGGCACCAGCGCGGCGGCGACCGGCGACAGTTGATTCCAGTTCGCGATCAAGCAACACACACAGGAGCGGGCCATGCCCGCGATCCACGGCGGCCGAGGCGTCGTTGCGCACCGGTCGCGCCCATGGGGCGCTCCTGCGCCGGCCCATACTTCTGATCGCAAGCTGGCATGAGTCGAAACTGGCCTAGCCCGCGGCGAACGCGCCCGCGGCCAGGTCGAACCAGGGCGTGCACAAACTGCGCTGCGCGCGTACCGCGTCTTCGCCGGCCTGCCAGATCTCGCCCGCGTCCACCGTTTCCGGCGAGAAGAACGCCGCGTCGTCGAACGGTGCCACGCCCAGGCACCAGCGCACGCGCCTGGGTGGCGACGAGGCCGGCATTGCGAAGCTGAACCCGCCCTCGACCGACGCGCCCGGCGCCAGCTTCAGCGCCAGCGGCGTCGGCGGCAGCGTGGGACCCGTGGGGCCAGCGGCCAGCGGCCGGGCGACGTGGCGCAACACCACGTCACCGCCCACTGCTTCCTCGAACGTCGGCGCGCCGACGGCGCCGGCCGCCTGGCGCTTCATCAGCACCGCGTGGCGGTCGCCGCGATCGAACACCGCCAGCGGCACGTCGCCGCTGTTGCGCAGCCGATAGCGCACCCGCACGGTCTCGGGCGTCAGCGCGGCGAACGTCACTTCGAGGCGGGCGTCGTCGACGTCGATGCGGGCGGAATCCGGGGACATCTCGCTCATGCTGTCGGCCTGCCTGTCGAACGGCGGGAAGTCGCGTGCTTCATCGTAGGCTCCTGCGTGCGTACACGCCAAGGCCAGGCCCAGCGCGAGTGGCGCCAGCGCCCGGATGCCTGCCCGATTCGTTGGCAAGCCCCTCGCGCCATCGCCGCCGCGAAGGCAGGACAAGAAAGGCGGGCAGCCTGCGCCTGGGCGCCTGCTGCCCGCCTCCTCCATCCATGGAGAACGGTGATCGCGGCTCCCTGCCCCGATCACAACCTGTAGCTGGGACGATCCGGCAGTCCCAGTTCCCCGCGCAGGCCGTTCTCGGTCAGGTGGTGCGGGTTGGCCGTGGTCGGAGGCGTGGAGGGGTCGCCGTCGAAGTCGTAGGCAGGCGCCGTGGTTTCCAGCCCCACCGCCTGGCGCTCGGAGTTGGAGATGCCGCGATCGACGGTGTCAGGCCCGCTGTAGTTGCCCGGCTGCAGGGTGCCGTTGCTGAAGTTGTAGGCGTGCGACATCTCGTGGTACAGCACCACCACCGGCGCCGGGAACGCGTCCATGTGGAACGACGGGTTGTAGCGGATGTCGGTCTCGACGCCGCGGCCGGCGACGCCATTGGTGATCTGCACGTCGCCCCAGGTGGCACCGTCCTTGGCCGGCATCGCATAGCCGTTGTGCTCGTTCGACAGCTCCTTGATCGTCACCGAGTTGCCCCTGGTCGCGGCGGTCTTGTCGAACTCGGCCAGCATCTGCTGTCCGTTCGGGGAGGCGCGCAGGAACTCGATGTCGGCCTGCACGCGCTGCACGAAAGCATCCGAGCCCTGCACCGTCACGCTGCTGCCCACGGTCGGGTCGATCTCGACGTTGACCACGGTCGGGCGCGTGCCGGTGGCGGCATTGACCACATCTCCGGCTTCGGCGTAGACCGTGGTGCGGTCGCCGGCGCCCTCGATGGTGTCGTTGCCGGCGCCGGCGTAAATGCTGCCGGCGCCGCTGGCGGCGTGGATGGTGTCGTCGTCGAGGCCGCCGGAGACCATGTCGCCGATGCCGCGGCTGTGGATGGTGTCGTTGCCGGCGCTGCCTTCGAGGTAGTTGCGGCCGGCGCCGCCGTCGATGCTGTCATTGCCGTCGCCGCCATGGATCACGTCGACGCCGCTGCCGCCGAGGATGGTGTCGTCGCCGCTGCCGCCGAACACGTCGTTGCGGCCCGTGCTGCGGCTGAGGTCGACGTGGTCGTCGCCGTCGCCGGCGTCGATGCGGTGGTCGCCGCTGCCGGCGATCTCGATCGTGTCGTCGCCCTCGCCGGTGTCGGCGACGATGTTCACCGTGACGTTGGACGCCACTTCGATCACGTCGTTGCCGCCGCCGGTGCGGAAGGTCAGCTCCTGGCCGTCGGCCAGGCGCACCTCGTAGGACGCGCCGTTGATGTCCACGTCCAGGGTGCCGTCGTCGCGCTGGCTGACGCCGACCCTGTCGTTCTCGCCGCCGGTGGTGAACACCAGCTCGTCGTTGCTGACGTAGGTCTGGCCGAAGTTGGCCTCGGCGATGGTGCGCTCGCGCGCGACCGTCACGCCGCCGCCCTGGTGCAGCGGGTCGACCTGGATGTCCTTGCCGTCCGGCGTCTGCCCGAGGCTGCGGTCGGCGGGGTTGCTGGCGGTGCCATCGATCCCGGTGGTGCCCAGCTGGGGCACGAGCTGCCGCAGCAGCGGCGCCTGCACGGCCGCCGGATCGATCGGGTTCCGGTCGAGCTCGGTCGGCGAGGACAGCAGGTTCTGCTCGGCGGCAGGATCGTCCCAGTAGCCGTCCGTACGGGGCATCGTGGCATCGGCGATCCGGCTGGCATCGGTCTGGAGCGACATGGTCGGCGTCTCGACTGCGGAAGTGACGGTGCCTATGTACGCCTGCGTATGGATCCACGGAAAGCTGGGGCGTACCCTGCCTAGGGCAAACCCCAGACCTGTGGGAGCGGGATTTCTGCATCGCAGCATTCGCTCGCGTAAAATGCATCCCCTTGAATCGAGCGGGCCCGTGCCCGCAGCAACGGAGCAGTCGCCACATGGGTCTCGACCACGTCCCCACCGGGAAGAATCCTCCCGACGAAATCAACGTCATCATCGAGATCCCCAAGGATGCCGAGCCGGTGAAGTACGAGGTCGACAAGGAGAGCGGCGCGATCTTCGTCGACCGCGTGCTGTCCACGCCGATGCGCTATCCGTGCAATTACGGCTACATCCCGAACACGCTATGCGGCGACGGCGACCCGGCCGACGTGCTGGTGGTGCTGCCGTTGCCGCTGGTGCCCGGATCGGTGATCCGCTGCCGCCCGGTCGGCGTACTGAAGATGACCGACGAGGCCGGCAGCGACGAGAAGCTGCTGGCGGTGCCGGTGGACAAGGTGTTCCAGGGCTATGCCCACGTCGACAACATCGACAAGGTGAGCACGCACTGGCTCGAGCGCATCGGCCACTTCTTCGCGCACTACAAGGACCTCGAGAAGGGCAAGTGGGTCAAGCTCGAGGGCTGGGGCGGCGTCGAGGAGGCGAAGAAGATCCTCGTCTACGCGATCGAGCGCCACAACGCACAGAAGGACAAGGCGAAAGCCTGACGGGCCTTGCCCGCGATCTGCGACCCGCCATCGTTATTCGGTCGCGCCCATGGGGCGCTCCTACACGTAGGAGCGGGCCATGCCCACGACCCGCGCGGCTCGGCAACCATCATCACCGCCCGGTCGCGCCCATGGGGCGCTCCTACTGCGTCCAGCGCCCCGGCATCGTCGATTCCGGCAGCACCTGCGCCGACAGCTGGCGGTCGTGGTTGAGCAGGCGCACCGCGTCGGCGAGGATCGCCGCTGATTCGCGCAGCAGCGGGTCCGGACGCTTCTCGTTCGCCTTCTCGCGCGCGGCATCCTCGGCCACGTTGCGTTCGTTGGACTGCAGGCCGTCGTCGCTGCTGCTGTCGGCCAGCGGGTCGAGCGGCAGGCCCAGCTTCTTGCGCTCCTCCTGCCGCTGCACGCGCTTGGCGGCGTCGCGGTCGCGCTCGGCGCGGCGCTCGGCCTCGTTGAGCGAGACGTACTTCTTCTCGCGCTCGGCGCGGAACTCGGCCACGTCCGCCGACCACCAGCGGAACTCGCTGTCGCTGGCCACGCGCGCGGCGTGCCTGGCTTCGAGCATCGGCAGCAGCGGCTTGAAATCGCCATAGCGCTGGTGCGGAACCGCGGCGATCTGGCGCCACTCCAGCGCGTTGTCGTAGGTGCTCTCGCCGAACTCGCTGGCGTCCACCGTCACCGGGAAGGCGATGTCGGGCACCACGCCCTTGTTCTGCGTGCTGCTGCCGCCGGGCAGGAAGAACTGCGCGATGGTCAGCTTGACGTGGCCGTAGCGGTCGCCTTCGTTGGCCGGCCAGCGGTCGAGCGGGACGATGTTCTGCACCGTGCCCTTGCCGAAGCTGGTCTCGCCGATGACCAGGCCGCGGCCGTAGTCCTGGATCGCACCGGCGAAGATCTCCGAGGCCGAGGCCGATCCGCGATTGATCAGCACCGCCAGCGGTCCGTCCCAGGTGGTGCCGGCGTTGCGGTCGCCCTCGACGCTCACCCGCCCGCCCGACTCGCGCACCTGCACCACCGGGCCCTTGTCGATGAACAGGCCGGTGAGCTCGATCGCCTCGTTGAGCGAACCGCCGCCGTTGTTGCGCAGGTCGAGCACCACGCCGTCGAGCTTGTCGGCGCGGAACTGCTGCAGCAGCCGGGCGACGTCGCGGGTGGCCGAGGTGTACTCGCCGTTGCGGCTGCGGCGGCCCTCGAAGTCCTGGTAGAACGCCGGCAGCTTGATCACGCCGATGCGCTTCTCGGCCGCGCCCGCGCCCGCTGCCGGGATGGTGATGACCTCCGACTTCGCGGCCTGCTCCTCGAGCTTGATGCGCGCGCGCGTGAGCACGATGCGCACCGGCTCGCTGTCGAGCGTGGCCTCGCCCGGGACCACGTCCAGGCGCACCTGGGTGTCCTTGGGCCCCTTGATCTTCTCGACCACGTCGTCGAGGCGCCAGCCGACCACGTCCTCCATCGCCCCGCTCTTGCCCTGGCCGACGCCGACGATGCGGTCACCGGGCTTGAACTTGCCGCTCAGCGCCGCCGGGCCGCCGGCGATCAGCTCGCGGATCACGACCACGTCGTCCTGCTTCTGCAGCTGCGCGCCGATGCCTTCCAGCGACAGCGACATGCTCTGCGTGAACAGCTTCGCCGCGCGCGGGTCGAGGTAGTCGGTATGCGGATCGACCGTCGCCGTGTAGGCGTTGAGGAAGCTGCGGAAGGCGTCATCCTGGTTCAGCGCGGCGATGCTGTTGGACAGGTTGAGGTAGCGCCGGTCGAGGGTCTTGCGGATCTCGTCGGGCTTCTTGCCGGCGAGCTTGAGCCGCAGCCAGTCGTTGCGCACCGACTGCTTCCACAGCGCGTCGAGCGCGGCCGAATCGGCGGCCCAGGGCGCGTCCTCGCGGTCGTACTCCCAGCGATCATTGCCGGTGAACTCGAAGATGTCCTGCTTGAGCAGGGCGCGAGCCGCGGCGACGCGGTCGGCCACGCGCTGCTTGTACAGCGCGAAGATCGCGTAGGCCGGCTCGAGATTGCCGCTGCGCACGTTCTCGCCCATCGCCGGGCGGTAGACCTCGAAGCGGGCGATGTCCTTCGCGGTGAAGAACAGCTTGCCGCCGTCCAGCGACTCCAGGTACTTGTCGAAGATCTCCTCCGACATGGTCGCGTCCAGCGGCCGCGGGCGATAGGCGTAGCGGCTGTCGGACAGCAGGCCGTAGACCAGCTTCGAGGTCGTCACCTGTTCCGCGGTCGGCGCGCCCGGCAGCGCATCGCCGTCGGCGTGCGCGAGGAACCCCAGCGGCAGCGCCAGCGCCAGCGCCAGCGCGATCAGGGACACGGGGACGATGCGCTTCAATTTCATCTGGAACGATCCTGAGGACGACCTGGGGGACGCGGCCCGGCGACTATGCCGCCGGACTGCGACTGCGCGACAGTGCACAAAGTTGCACCATGGCGGGGATTCACTCTAGCGGCCCCGGCTGGAGGCCGCGTGAACGTTGCGTTTCACGCCCGAAACCGCGTGCCAGCCGCCGTGCGGCCGGGTCGTGGCCTCAGTCGGCGGCGACGCCGGCCTCCATCGCCTGGCGGTCGGCGTGGTAGGACGAGCGCACCAGCGGCCCGGAGGCGACGTGGCTGAAGCCCAGCGCCATGCCGTAGTCCTCCAGCGCCTTGAACTCGTCCGGCGTCCAGTAACGCAGCACCGGGTGGTGGTGCGGGCTGGGCTGCAGGTACTGGCCGATGGTGACCATGTCGACGTCGTGGGCGCGCAGGTCGCGCAGGGTGCCCTGCACCTGCTCCATGGTCTCGCCCAGGCCGAGCATGATCCCGCTCTTGGTCGGCACTTCCGGGTGCTGCGCCTTGAACTTGCGCAGCAGGTCCAGCGACCACTGGTAGTCGGCGCCCGGGCGGACGTTGCGGTACAGGTCGGGCACGGTCTCGACGTTGTGGTTGAACACGTCCGGCGGGTTGGTCGCCAGGATCTCCAGCGCCCGGTCCATGCGCCCGCGGCCGCGGAAATCGGGGGTCAGGATCTCGATCCGGGTGCCCGGCGTGGCCTCGCGGATCGCGGCGATGCAGTCGACGAAGTGCCCGGCGCCACCGTCGCGCAGGTCGTCGCGGTCGACGCTGGTGACCACCACGTACTTCAGGCCCATGTCGGCAACCGTCTCGGCCAGGCGCCGCGGTTCGTCGCCGTCCGGCGGCTTCGGCCGCCCGTGGGCGACGTCGCAGAAGCTGCAGCGGCGCGTGCACACGTCGCCGAGGATCATGAAGGTGGCGGTGCCGTGGCCGAAGCACTCGTGGATGTTCGGGCAGCTGGCGTCCTCGCACACGGTGACCAGCCGATTCTTGCGCAGCTTGGCCTTGAGCGCGGCGACCGCACCGTTGGACGGGATCCGCACCCGGATCCACGACGGCTTGCGCAGCACCGGCGCTTCGGCAAACTGCACCGGAGAGCGCGCGATCTTGTCGCCGGCGACCTGCCTGGCACCGGCCTCCAGCGGCGCCGGCGTGGACACGACGTCGAGGGGGATACTGCGCGGGCTGGATTCGGACATGGACGGCTCGGGCGGCCTACGCCGCGGCGGAAGGCAGGGGGCGGGCGAGGTCGGGCGGCGGCGCTGGCTGCAGCCGCAGGCCGAACTGGCGGGCCAGTTCGTCCAGCAGCACCGGCTTGACCGCATCGACGCCGGACGGACCGCCCAAGTCTAGCATCGAGGTCACCTGCAGGCCGGCGTAGCCACAGGGGTTGATGCGGCGGAATGGCTCCAGGTCCATGGCGATGTTGAAGGCGAGGCCGTGGAAGGTGCGGCCGTGGCGCACGCGGATGCCCAGCGCGGCGACCTTGGCGTCGCCGACGTAGACGCCGGGCGCGCCCTCGCGGCGCACCGCGACGATATTCCACTCGAGCAGGGTGTCGATGATCGCCTGCTCGATCCTGCAGACGTGCTCGCGCACGCCGATCCCCAGGCGGCGGATGTCCAGCAGCGGATAGACCACGATCTGGCCGGGGCCGTGGTAGGTCACCTGGCCGCCGCGATCGACGTGGAGCACCGGGATCTCGCCCGGCATCAGCACGTGCTCTGGCTTGCCGGCCTGGCCGAGGGTGAACACCGGGTCATGTTCGACCAGCCACAGCTCGTCCGGCGTGTTTTCGTCGCGGGCATCGGTGAAGCGCTGCATGGCGCGCCAGACCGGCTCGTAGGGCTGGCGACCGAGTTCGCGAACGAAGGCCGGACGCGGCGCTACAGCGTCCACTTCACTTCCGGATGGTCGCGCAGGGCCGCGTGTGCGGCCTCGTAGCCGACGCGGTCCTCGGCCCGGAAGCTGAGCTTGACCGAGACAAACCGGCCGCCGCTGGACGCGCGCCAGGAGATGGTTTCCTCCAGCACGGCCAAGCCCGCGGCCATCAGCAGGCGCGGGATCTCGGACTCCAGGCCGATGTCGGCCGCCCCCATCGCGGTGATCTCGAACACGCCGGGGAACTGGAAGCCGTGTTCGGGATTGTCGGACTTGATTTCCATGCGCCCGATTATGGGGGCGGGCCGGCACGAACCCAACGCTGCCGGCGCCGCAACGCAGAAGGCCGCCTTGCGGCGGCCTTCGCGGGTCACGCATCGTCCCGGGAATCAGCGCGACAGCTGCAGCAGCGACGAGGACACCCAGCCGGAGTTGCCGAGTTCGTCCTCGACTTCCCACATCATCCCGTCCTTGGCGCCGGTCGGGTACAGCATCATCCCGACCTCGAGCTCGCGCACCACGCCCTTGCCGTCCGGGCCCTTGAACAGGCGCGCCGGCTTGGTCACGGTGACCGCCTGCTGGGCGTTCGCCGCCGAGGCGTTGTCCGGCAGGCCGCCGAGCTGGGCGACGAGGTCGGTGTAGGCCTGCAGGTAGGCCAGGGTGATCACCTGGCCGATCTCGGTGTTGGCGTAGCCGCCGACGCCCGCGGCGCCGAGGCCGCTGCCGCCGAACAGGCCGCCGCCCGCGCCCCAGCCGATGTCGGTCTTCTTGGCGCTGCCCTCGCTCATCGCCACCTGCTCGGACGAACGCACGTCAGTGACCGTCAGCACCACGTCGGCGGTCTTGCTCCTCATGTTCAGGCCGCTGACCAGGGCGCCGGCACGGCCGCCGATCAGGCCGCCGAGCAGGCCGCCCATGCTGTTGCCGCTGGCGTTGCTGTTGGCGCCGACCAGGTCGGGGACCATCACGTAGTCGGCGGCCTTGATCTGGCCCTTGCCGACGTTGGAGCGGTTGCGCAACTCACCGGCCGAGCCCAGGTCGCGCTCGCGCATCGCCGCGTCGAGGCCGGCACCGCGGTCGACCAGGGTGAAGCAGCGCGACCTGTTGACGAACACCTTGATCAGCCGCGACGGCGCCGGCAGCTGCTGGCCGGTCCACCAGTGCACGCCGTCCTCCGGTTCGAGCACCGAGATCGAGCCCAGCGGCTTGACGCAGACCGGAATCTGCGCGGTCTGTTCCTGGCGCCGCTCCTGTGCGCTCTGCCGCTGCGCCATCGCCGGTGCCGCCACCGCCACCATCACTGTCGCCGAAAGCGCGACCGCAAGCGCGCGCCTGCCTGTAAATACGGACATCGTGTAGTACCCCTTTCTTCCTGATTGCGTTTCGGGGCGCGAATCCCGCGCCCTCCCCCTTTTCCGGCCGGGTGCCTGCGCCGCAGGCGGCCGACCGCGGGGGATCCTAGCAAACTACGCAATCCACGCCCATGACAGGCCAGCACCCAAAGCATGGGATGTCGCAGGAGCGCCCCATGGGCGCGACCGGGTCGCGACGAGGCCCCGGCCGCAGCGGGTCGCGGGCAGGGCCCGCTCCTACATTTGTCTTGATCGCGCGGATATCAGTCGGCGTTCCACCACATCAGGAACTCGTGCCACAGGCGCTTGAAGAAGCCGGCCTCCTCGACCGCCTCCAGCGCCACCAGCGGCCGCTCGGCGACCACCTTGCCGTCCAGCATCACCCGGACCTTGCCAATCACCTGGCCCTTCTCGATCGGCGCCACCAGCGTCGCCGGCACGTCCATCGACGGCTTGAGCTGGTCGTACTTGCCGCGCGGCAGGCTCACCAGCAGCGGCGCGGCGACGCCCAGCTGCACTTCGTTCACCTTGCCCTTCCACAGCTTCTGGGTGGAGATCGCCTTGCCGGCCTCGTACAGGCGGTGGGTCTCGTGGAAGCGGAAGCCCCAGTTCAGCAGCGCCAGCGAATCGGTGGCGCGCTGCGCCTCGCTGGTGGAGCCCATCACCACCGAGACCAGGCGCTGGTCGCCACGCTGGGCCGAGGCCATCAGGCAGTAGCCGGCGCCGGAGTGGTGGCCGGTCTTGATGCCGTCGACGCTCGCGTCGCGCCAAAGCAGCAGGTTGCGGTTGCGCTGGGTGATCGGACCGACGGTGAATTCCTTGATCTTGTTGTAGGCGTACTCCTCGGGGAAGTCGCGCACCATCGCGCGACCGAGCAGGGCCAGGTCGCGCGGGGTCGAATAGTGCTCGGGGGCGGACAGGCCGTGCGAATTGACGAAGTGGGAGTTGCTCATGCCGATGCGCTGGGCGTAGGCGTTCATCAGCGCCGCGAAGGCGTCCTCGCTGCCGGCGACGTGCTCGGCCAGGGCGATCGCGGCGTCGTTGCCGGACTGCACCACCATGCCCTTTTCCATCTCGATCAGGGGCGCGGCCGTGTTCACCGGGAAGCCGCTGTAGCTGCCGTCGGTGCCGGCGCCGCCGCTGCGCCAGGCGTTCTCGCTCATCATCACCTGGTCATCGGGCTTGACCTTGCCGGCCTTCATCTCGGCGGCGATCACGTAGCTGGTCAGCACCTTGGTGATCGAGGCCGGTTCAACGCGCTGGTCGACGTTCTCGCCAGCGAGGACCTGGCCGCTCGCGTAGTCCATCAGCAGCCAGGCGCTGCCGGTCACAGACGGCGGCGGCGGCGTGGGCAGCGCGTCGCTGAGCGCGGCCGCGGGCTG
Source organism: Luteimonas sp. (assembly GCA_035444805.1). GTDB lineage: Bacteria > Pseudomonadota > Gammaproteobacteria > Xanthomonadales > Xanthomonadaceae > Luteimonas. Next base: position 14,125 of record DAOMPM010000022.1, read on the forward strand.
CGGCGCGGGTGCCGGCTGCGGCGCGTCCTGCGCGACGGCGAGCCCGAAGGCGACGGTGGCCAGCGCGGCCACGGCGATGCGATGGAAGACAGCAGCGGATTTCATCGAGAACGGTACTCCGGTGGTCCGGGCCTCCCGGGCCCGGGCGACAACGTGGATGGCGCGCGCGGTCCGGCGCGCGACGAAAACCCGCAAGTCTACTCGCGAACGACCTGCGGCACGCCCAGGCCAAGACCCGAGACGCGCGAGGAGAGTTCCGCGATGGCGGTGCTCGCGACCGGGCCGACCCGGAGCCGCCACAGCGGGCGGTCGGCGCTGGCCACGTCCTGCAGCCACGCACCGTGGATGCCGGCGGCACGCAGCGCGGCCAGCGCGCGTTCGGCGTTGTCGCGCACCGAGAACACGCCGACCTGGAGGGTGACGCCGTCGCTGGCGGGCGGTCTCGGCGCAACGGGAACCGCGCCCGTCGCGTTTGCGGCGACGACGGGATTCGATGCGCTTGCGGGCGCCTGCGCGATCGCCACGAGCACCGGCGGCGACGCCTGCACCAGCGTCGCGGCGGCGGCCTTCCCGGCGTCGATCCGCGCCTGGCGCTGGCGCAGCCAGGCATCGAACTCGTCGGCCGACTTCACCCGGCCACTGGCGTCGACCAGGCGGAAGCGGTCCTCTTCGCGGCCGTAGTCCGGGTGGTCGGCCAGTCCGGCGGGGCGGCCGACGGGCGGCGCGGTCGCGGCAGATGCACGCACGGGGGCCGCGACAGCGGGAACGGGCTGCGCCAGCCCGCCGACCAGCGTGTCCATGGCACTGGGCAATGCGGGCGATGCGGTGATTGCGGCGGCGGCCGGCCGTGGCGCGGGCGCGGCGGCCAGCGTCGTGCCGGTCTCGCCGGGCCGCAGCGCGCGCACCTCGACCCGCCCGGTGCCGCGGCGGTGGATGTCGAGTTTCACCGCGGCGGCGTAGCTCAGGTCGATCACGCGCCCTTCGTGGAACGGGCCGCGGTCGTTGACGCGCACCACGACCGAGCGGCCGTTGTCGAGGTTGGTCACGCGCGCGAAGCTCGGCAGCGGCAGCGACTTGTGCGCGGCGGTGAAGGCGTACATGTCGTAGACCTCCTGGTTCGAGGTCCGGCGGCCGTGGAACTTGTTGCCGTAGTACGAGGCCAGTCCGGTCTCGGCGAAGCCGTCGGTCGAGTCGAGCACGCGGTAGGACTTGCCCAGCACGGTGTAGGGGCTGCGGTTGCCGGTCGTCGAGCGCGGCTCGTGCGCGACCACCGGCTCGGCGATGCAGGCGACGTTGGGCAGGTAGTCCGGCGTGCTGTCACTGACCCCGGGCTTGTACAGCCCGCCGGCCACGTAGTCGCCGCGGGTGGACAGGTCTTCGAGCGCCTTGGGATAGGGCTTGAACTTGCTGCAGTCCGGCGCCGGCCCGGCGTCGGCGATCGCGGGCACGCGCTCGCCGCCGGCGGCAGCCGGGGGTTTCTTCGACGTGCCGGCGCAAGCGGCCAGCAGCAGCACGACCAGCAGCGGCAGCAGCCGCTTCATCATCCGCCCTCGGCCCCGGCCCGGATCGCCTGCGCCAGCTGGTGCACCGCCAGCGCGTACATCGGCGAACGGTTGTAGCGGGTGATCACGTAGAAGTTGCGGTAGGCCAGCCAGTATTCCTTGCCGGCGACGCCGTCGAGCGACAGCACGGTGGCGCCCTCGGCCGTCGGCTGGCCCGGCTGCGCGCGGTAGCCGCGCGCGGCGAGCTCGTCCAGCCGGTACGCCGGCTCCCAGTTTTCGGGCACGAAATCCTCGGCGCCGGCGTCGCGGGTGGCGCGCGCGACCACAGGCCCGCCACGCTCCCAGCCGTGCACCACGAAGTAGTTGGCGATCGAGGCGAACACGTCCGGCAGGTGGGTGAGCAGGTCGCGGCGGCCGTCGCCGTCGCCATCCTTCGCCCACAGCCGGTAGCTCGACGGCATGAACTGGCCCATGCCCATCGCGCCGGCGTAGCTGCCCTTGAGCGCGAGCAGGTCGAGCTGCGGCTCGGCCTGCTTGAGCGCGAACAGCTGCGCCAGCTCACCGGCGAAGAACGGCGCGCGCTTGGGATAGTCGAAGGCCAGCGTGTACAGCGCGTCGACCACGCGGTAGTTGCCGGTGACGCGGCCGTAGCTGGTCTCCACGCCGATGATCGCGACGATGACCTCGGCCGGCACGCCGGTCTCGGCCGCCACCTGGTCGAGCGCGGCGCGATTGGCGCGGTAGAACGCGACGCCGCCGTTGATGCGCGCGTCGTTGATGAAGATCTGCCGGTATTCATGCCACGGCTTCACCGCCTCGGCCGGGCGGTTCATGGCGTCGATGATGCCCTGCTTCTTCTCCGCCTGCGCCAGCACGCCGCGGATCTGCGCACGGTCGACGCCGTAGGTGGTCGCGGTGTACTCGACGAAGGCGTCGATGCGCTGCGCGCGCGGGATCGCCGGATCAGTCACCGCCGGCGGCGCCACCGGACGCTCCGGCGGCTGCGGCACCTTCGGCAGCAGGGCCTGCGCGGCGGGCGCGTCTGCGGCAGGCGCCTGCGCCGCGTCGCCGGCGACGTCATCGGAGGGAACGGGCGCCGGCGTCGCACAGGAAGACAGTGCGACCGAGAGCATGGACACGGCGAGGACGGCTGCGGGGCGTTTGATCATCGGCCGCGAGATTATCACGCGTCCACGGCGATGGATTTGCGAAACATGAACGCCCGTCGCCGCGCCGCGACGATGTTCGACTACGGAGGCAGCATCGAGTCGGCCCCAATGACCAAGCGGAACCGCCACACCAACCATCAACCACCAACGACCAACCCGCCCCAAGGCAGCGCTGAAAAGTGCCGTCATCCCCGCGAAGGCGGGGACCCAGTGTCTTCAAGCCTTTGGAGAACAAAGACGCTGGGTCCCCGCCTTCGCGGGGATGACGAGCAAAAGCGACTTGATCAGCATTGCCCTACCGCCGCGCCTGCCCGTGCGCGCCGACCGACATCACCACGCCCAGGCCCGCCAGCAGCGACACCGCGGCGGTGCCGCCGAAGCTCAGCAGCGGCATCGGCACGCCGACCACCGGCAGCAGGCCGGAAATCATGCCGCCGTTGACCACCACGTAGACGAACATCGCCAGCCCGAGGCTGCCGGCGAGGATGCGCGCATAGCCGTCGCGCGCCTCGGCCGCGATCCACAGGCAGCGGCCGATGACGAAGGCGTACAGCGCCAGCACCGTCGCCACGCCGAGCCAGCCGAACTCCTCGGCCAGCACCGCGAAGATGAAGTCGGTGGTGTGCTCGGGCACGTAGTTCAGGTGCGACTGCGTGCCCTCGCCCCAACCCTGCCCGGTGGTGCCGCCGGAGCCGATCGCGATCTTCGACTGGATGATGTTCCAGCCGGCACCGAGCGGGTCGTTCTGCGGGTCGCGGTAGGTCAGGATGCGGTCCTGCTGGTAGGGGCGCAGGAACGAGAACCACGAGATCGGCGCGAACAGCGCCATTCCCGCCGCGACCGCCGCGCCCGCGCCGGCGGCGATGAACCAGCCCCACGACAGCCCCGCCAGGTAGAGCGCGAACACGCCACTGGCGGCGACCAGCATCGCGGTGCCGAAGTCCGGCTGCAGCATGATCAGCCCGGTCGGAATGGCGATCACCGCGACCGTGGCCAGCACCGTGGTGAAGCGCGGAGGCAGCGGTCCCTGGCTGAGCACCCAGGCAGCCATCATCGGCAGGCTCAGCTTCATCAGCTCGGCCGGCTGGAAATAGAACACGCCGAGGTTGATCCAGTGCGCGCCGCTGCGCCCGGTGCCGATGAACAGCACCGCCACCAGCGGCAGCAGCGACAGCGCGTAGACCACCGGCGTCGCCCGGCGCAGCGCCGGTGGCGGGATCCGCGACATCAGCCACATCGCGCCCAGGCCCACGACGTAGCGCGCGGCCTGTGACTTCACCAGGGCCATGTTCTGCCCGCCGGCGCTGTGCAGCACCAGCAGGCCAATGCCCATCAGCGCCAGCAGCGCCGCCAGCAGCGGCCAGTCGAGCGTGCGCGTGAAACGCTGGAGCAGGTCGAGGAGCCAGCGGAGGATGGTGTTCATGGGAGCTGGGATTCGGAATTGGGGATTCGGGATTCGGAAGGCCCTGTCACCCCCGTGGCGACGTTGCCGAAGTCCGGCTGTGCCGGACCGCTCCCGTCGTCCTCGACATCTTCCCCCTGGCGGCTGCCTCCTTCCAATCCCGAATCCCCAATCCCCAATCCCGGCTGCTCGGGCATTGTTCCGAGCAGCCACGCATCAAACACCTTGCGCGCGATCGGCGCCGCGGCGCTGCCGCCGTAGCCGCCGCCCTCGACCGCGATCGCGATCGCGATGCTCGGCTCTTCCGCTGGCGCGAAGCCGATGAACAGCGCGCGGTGGCGCAGGTGCATCGGCAGGCTGCGCGGATCCACTGCCGCCGTGCCGCGGCGGCTGACCACCTGCGCGGTGCCGGTCTTGCCCGCCATCTGGTAGGGCGCGCCAGCGGCGGAGCGCCAGCCGGTGCCGCCGGGCTGCATCGTGTCCATCATGCCCAGGCGCACCACCTCCACGTTCGCCGGATTCGGGCTGACCGGGACCGGCGCCGGCTGCGCCTCCGCCGTCCACGGTGCCTCGAAGCCATCCCGCGTCGCCGCCACCAGGTGCGGCCGCCGCAGCGAGCCGTCGGCCAACCCGGCGGTCGCACGCACCAGCTGCAGCGGGGTCACCTTCCAGTCGCCCTGGCCGATGCTGGCGTTGACCGTGTCGCCCGGGTACCAGCGCTCCTTGCGCACCGCCATCTTCGACGCCGGCGACGGCAGGATGCCGGAGATCTCTCCGCTGAGGTCGATCCCGGTCGGCGCGCCGAAGCCCAGGTGCGCCATGTACTGGTCGAAGCGCTCGATGCCCAGGTCGATCGCCAGTCGGTAGTAGTAGGTGTTCACCGACTTCGAGATCGATTTGCGCAGGTCGGTCCAGCCGTGGCCGCCGCGGCTGGCGTCGCCCCAGCCGCGGCTGCTGCCGGGCAGGTAGAACATGCCGGTCGACAGCACCTGGTCCTCTGGCTTGCGCACGCCGCTGTCGAGTCCGGCGAGCGCGATCATCGGCTTGATCGTCGAGCCGGGGGCGACGCCGCCGAGCACCAGCCGGTTGAACAGCGGCCGCGACGGGTCGTCCACCAGCCGCCGGTAGTCGGGACTGGAAATGCCGTTGACGAACAGGTTCGGGTCGAAGCTCGGCAGGCTGACCATCGCCAGCACCTCGCCGGTGTTCGGGTCGAGCGCGATCGCCGAGCCTTCCTGCTCGCCGAAGGCCATCACCATCGCCCGCTGCAGCTCCAGGTCGATGCCCAGGCGCAGGTCGGCGCCGGCCTGCGCCGGCACCATGCCGATGCGCCGCAGCGCGCGGCCCTCGACATTGGTCTCCACCTGCTCGTAGCCGATGCGGCCGCGCAGCTGTTCATCGTAATAGCGCTCGAGGCCGGTGCGGCCGGTATGCGGGAACAGCAGCTGGTCGGCACCGTAGCGCTCAACGTCGCCCTCGTCGGTGCGACCGACGTAGCCGATCACGTGCGCCAGCAGCTCGCCGTGCAGGTAGCGGCGGTTGAGGTAGGGCACGACCTCCACTCCCGGGAAGCGCCAGCGGTCGACCGCGAAGCGCGCCACCTCCTCGTCGCTCACCCGCGTCTTGAGCGTGATCGCGCGGAAACTGCGCGTGGCCTTGCGCACCTTCTCGAACTGCGCGAGCTCCTCCGGCGACAGCGCCACGATCTTGGACAGCTCGGCCAGCATCGCCGGGACGTCGCCGGCATCCTCGGGCGTCACCTCGATGCGGTAGGCGGGGATATTGTCCGCCAGCAGCCGGCCCTTGCGGTCGTAGATCAGGCCGCGCGCGGGCACGACCGGGTGCGGCTTGATGCGGTTGGCCTCGGACAGGCGCGCGTAGTCCTCGTGGTCGACCACCTGCAGCTTGAAGTACCACGCGCCCAGGCCGATCAGGGCCAGCAGCACGATGCCGAAGCCGACCAGCGCGCGCACGCGGAAGCCGGTGGCCTCGGCGGACGGATTGCGGATCTGCTGGCGGCGTGGACGCCTGGACACGACTAACGACCCCTCCGCCCCTGGCGGAAGGCATCGAACAGCAGGAACAGCGGCACCCACAGCAGCATGCCGATCAACGGCGCCAGCCAGTAGGTCCAGTGCCGCTGCGGCAGGCCCAGCACCAGGTGGATCGCGGCCGCGACCACGCGGTCATTGAGCAGCAGGCCCCCGATCGCCAGCGCCTGCTGTGCCAGCGGGAAGAAGCGCAGCTGCGCACGGAATCGCTGCAGGATGAAGGCCATGACCACCATCCGCAGCGCCTGCTCGCCCAGCAGCGCGCCGGAAACCAGGTCGGCGAGCAGGCCGGCGACGAAGGCGAAGCCCAGGCCCGCGTGCTCCGGCTCCTCGATCACCCAGTAGGCCACCACCAGCGCCAGCCAGTACGGGCGCAACCCCTGCACCGGCTCCGGCAGCGGCAGCACGCCCAGCACCAGCGCGACGATCACGCTGACCGGCAGCAGCCACAGGCGCCCGCGCCGGTTCACGGCTGGGGCTCCGGCGCTACGGGGGCGTCGGAAGCCGGCACTCGGGCATCGGGGGGCGTGGCATCGGGCGGCGTCGCCGGCACGGCTTCGGACGGTGGCCCTGCCGGCTCCCCGCTCCCGGCCTGCGTGCGCCGGTCTTCGCGCAGCAGCAGCACGTCGCGACCGCGGTCGAGCTGGGCCGCCGGCTGCAGGTCGCCGACCAGGAAGGCATGGCTGTCGTCCGGCCGCAGGTCGACGATGGTGCCCACCGGGAACCCCGGCGGGAAGCGGCCACCAAGGCCCGAGGTCACCACCGCGTCACCGACCCGCACGTCGCTGGAAGTCGGGATGTTGCGCACTTCGAGCCGGTCGGCGCGGCCAATGCCATAGGCCACCAGGCGCACGCCGGTGCGCGAGATCGACACCGGCACCGCATGGTCGAGGTCGGTCAGCAGCAGCACCGTCGAGGTCGCGGGCGTGACCGCGATGATCTGGCCAAGCAGGCCGCCGGAATCGATCACGCTCTGCCCCTGGCGCGCACCGTCGCGGCTGCCGGTATCGAGCACCAGGCGCTGGCGTGACGGGTCCAGGTCGACGCTGAGGATCGGCGCCAGCTGCACGTCCAGGCTGTGGCGGGTCGCGGCGCCGAGCAGGCCGCGCAGGCGGGCGTTCTCCTCGGCCTCGACCTGGAGCCGGGCCTGGCGCGCGCCCATCACCAGCAGGTCGTTGCGCAGCTGGCGGTTGTCGTCGGCCAGCATCGAGCGGGTGACGGCGTCCTCGCGCATGGTCTGACCCAGCCGCGCCGGCATGCCGGCCAGCTGCCACAGCGGCTGTACCGCCACGTTCGCGATCTCACGCGCGCGCTCGAGCCAGCCGCCGCGGTGGTCGAGCACGATCAGCACGACCGACAGCGCGAGGAACGCCAGCAGGCGCAGCGTCCCGGCGACATCACCGGGACGGGGGGCAGCCGTGTTGGCGAACGAAGACACTCGAGTGCCGGTCCTGGAAGGGGGAAACGGGGGCGTCGCGGCCGCATCCGGGCGACACAGCGCGCACGCGACATCGAAGGATCGCACGGAAGCGCGCACGATCGCAGGCGCGCAGGTGCGACCGGATGCTCAGAACCCCGCGAAATCCCCGCGCAGGTCCCGGTCCGCGCCCGTCATTCGTGGGCGAAGAACTCGTTGCCGTGCAGGTCCAGCAGCTCCAGCGCGCGGCCGCCGCCGCGGGCGACGCAGGTCAGCGGATCCTCGGCGACCTGCACATGCAGGCCGGTTTCCTCGCTGAGCAGGCGGTCGAGGTCGCGCAGCAGCGCGCCGCCGCCGGTGAGCACGATGCCGCGCTCGGCGACGTCCGCGCTCAGCTCCGGCGGGGTCTGCTCCAGCGCCTGGCGCACCGCCGCGACGATGCCCGCCAGCGGCTCGCGCAGCGCGTCGAGCACCTCGCTGGAGGTGATCTTGACCATCTTCGGCACGCCCTCGGCCAGGTGGCGGCCGGAGATCTCGGTCTCGATGATCTTCTCCTGCGGGTAGGCGCAGCCGAGCTCGATCTTGACCCGCTCGGCCGTGGCCTCGCCGATCAGCATGCCGTGGTTGCGGCGCACGTAGTTGATGATCGACTCGTCGAAGCGGTCGCCGCCGATGCGCGCCGACTGCGAGTAGACGATGCCGTTGAGCGCGATCACCGCCACCTCGGTGGTGCCGCCGCCGATGTCGACCACCATCGAACCACGCGCCTCGGTGACCGGCATGCCGGCGCCGATCGCGGCCGCCATCGGCTCCTCGATCAGCGACACGTCGCGGGCGCCAGCCTCCAGCGCCGAATCCTTGATCGCGCGCTTCTCGACCTGGGTGGAACCGGCCGGCACGCAGATCAGCACCCGCGGGCTCGGCCGCAGGAAGCGGCTCTTGTGCACCTTGCGGATGAAGTGCTTGAGCATCTCCTCGGTGTAGGTGAAGTCGGCGATCACGCCGTCCTTCATCGGCCGGTGGGTGGTGATGTTGCCGGGGGTACGGCCGAGCATCATCTTGGCCTCGCTGCCCACCGCCGCCACCTGCTTCTGCCCGCCGTTGCGGTCCTGGCGCACGGCCACCACCGACGGCTCGTTGAGCACGATGCCCTGTCCGCGGACGAAAATGAGGGTATTGGCCGTGCCCAGGTCGATGGACAGGTCATTGGAAAACATGCCGCGGAACTTCTTGAACATCGGGGAATGGCGTCCGTCAGGGGGCGAAAACAGGGCCCGCTAGCCTAGCAAAAAAGCGCCCGCCGATTCGGGGTGCCGTTGCGGATTGCGGGCATCAACGCCCCGGCGACCCGCGGCCGGCAGGTGGGAGGCCGGAACGCCTTTCCCTTCGCCCTCCGGGAGAAGGTGCCCGAAGGGCGGATGAGGGTATGGCGGCGCTTGGACATACGGGCCATCGAGGCTCCGCCGCACCCCTCTCCCTCAGGGAGGGGGCCTCAACGCCGGCCGCCCCCCCTTGCGGACCCGGCAGATTCCCGGCTGGCCCTGCCCGCCCCCGCCCGCTACCCTATCCGGCCTTGCCCCGAAGGCTCCGAATGCGATGGCAGCACTGATCTGCGGTTCCTTGGCCTACGACACCATCATGGTGTTCCCCGACCAGTTCAAGAACCACATCCTCCCGGACAAGGTCCACATCCTGAACGTCTCGTTCCTGGTGCCGCGGATGCGTCGCGAGTTCGGCGGCTGCGCCGGCAACATCGCCTACAACCTCAAGCTGCTCGGCGGCGACCCGATCCCGATGGCCACCGTCGGCCAGGACTTCGGCCCCTACCGCCAGTGGTTCGACGAGAACGAGATCACGCTGGACCGGGTCAAGGTGATCGACGAGCTGTTCACCCCGCAGGCCTTCATCACCACCGACCACGACAACAACCAGATCACCGCCTTCCACCCCGGGGCGATGATGCGCAGCTACGAGAACCACGTGCGCGACGTGCCGGGCGTGAGCATCGGCATCGTCAGCCCCGACGGCTACGAGGGCATGCTGCAGAATGCGAAGGAGTTCGCCGAGGCCGGCATCCCCTTCATCTTCGACCCCGGCCAGGCCATGCCGCTGTTCAACGGCGAGGAACTGCGCAGCTTCATCGAGCAGGCCGACTACGTCACCGTCAACGACTACGAGTCGAACCTGCTGCAGGAGCGCACCGGCTGGGACGAGGCGACCATCGCCGGCAAGGTCAAGGCCTACATCGCCACCCGCGGCCCGCAGGGCGCGTGCATCCGCGCCGACGGCAAGGTCCTCAACGTGGCGCCGGCGCACGAGCGCCGCATCACCGACCCGACCGGCTGCGGCGACGCCTTCCGCGCCGGCCTGATCTTCGGCATCGAGAAGGGCTACGACTGGGAGACCATCGGCCGCATCGGCAACCTGATGGGCGCGCTCAAGGTCGAGCATCCGGGGACGCAGAACCAGCGCTTCGACTACGAGGAATTCTCGCTGCAGTTCCGGCAGCAGTTCGGGTACGCGCTGTAGGTTTTTTGCGGGCTTCTTGTCAGAAGCTGAAAGGCTTCGGCGTCGGAGGGACGCCACGCCCTGTCGGCCGGGAATCGCTCCCCGCTCGATGCGGCGGCGAGTCAGCCATGGATGGCTGATCGAGCCGGGGAGCAATCCCCGGCCCGGGACGACTTCCGGCCGCAAGCCAGGATCTGGCCCCAGCAATCCGACCAGCCTCCACTCGAATCGGAGAAGATCCGAAACACAAGGCCCGCAGAACAACAAGGGACTCAGGGATCCGACAAACTCACCGAAGCACCCGGGTACTCCGCGGCCACCCCCTCCAGCCACCCCGGCAACTCCCTGCGCCCCACCCCGGCCTGTTTCGCCCGCCGCAGCTGCCGCAGCATGTACGCGCGCTTGTCCTCGTCGCCATCGGCGAACGACAGCGCCAGGTCGCGATCCATCCAGCGCCGGAACAGCAAGAACAGCACCACGTGCAGCGCAATGGCGATCGCACTGACCACGATCACGATGACCACGTCCGTGGACATCGACGGCTCAGCCCGTGAACACCGTCAATCCCACTTCGGCATCTTCGACCGGTCCAGCCCCGCCACCTCGAACTCCACGACCTTGTCGCCGACGTCGCGTGTCGGGAACTCGATGCGCATCCGCTTCGCGCCTTTCGTCATCCGCCACAGCGTCTTCTCGTCGTCGATGAACATGGCGATGGCCTCATCGGTCTTCGGCCGGTTGGCAGCCATCCGCTTCGGCGGCTGGTCGTCGATGGTCACGGTGACGCGGCAGCTGTTGTAACAGGCTCGGGCGAAATCCCCGCCGGGCAGGACGAGGTAGCTGCTGCGGCCCCAGTCGGGATGGTCGCGGAAGATCAGGCGCACCGGTTTGGCGCCGCTGCCGTCGACGTCGACCGCGTCCTTGCCGTAGATCGACGCGGACAGCTGGTTGCCGCCCTTCACCGGCTGGCTCTGGTAGGCCCACAGCGCGGCGACACGGCGCGCCTCGTTCTCGGCGTCGCCCTTCGCCTTCGCCTCCTCGTACTGCGGGCGGACGCGGTCGGCGGCCTCGCTGGTCGGCCATTTCGCCAGCAGCAGGTCGCCCTGCGCCTTGGCCAGCGGCCAGTTGCCATCGGCGACGGCCGCCTCGAACGCGCGCTCGCCCTCGGCGGCGGCCTGTTCGTTGGCCTCTGCCATCGCCGCGGCCTGCGCGGCGGCCTCGGCCTCGCGGTCCTTGCAGCCGGTCAGCAGCGCCACCGTCAGCAGGGCGGGTAGCAGCAGGTGGCGGGCGTTCATGGCGTGTCCTCCTCGATCAGGGCGACGATCGCGTCGGCGACCTCGCCGGGTTGTTCCATCAGTGTCATGTGCCCGCTGCCGTCGAGCAACAGCTGCCGCGCCTGCGGGATCCGCTGCGCGTACAGCGCCAGCGCACTGGGGTCGATGACGCGGTCGTGCGCGCCCCAGACCAGCAGGGTCGGCTGTCGGATGCGTTCGGCCTCCTCCCACGGCAGGAAGCGCTCGTCGCCGCGGCCGATGCGTTCGAGCACCGACTGTTCGAACGCGCCCTCGCGCCGGCGACAGGAGATGTACGCCCATGCGCCTGGCCACGGCAGCGGCGGGCGCGCCGAGGCATCGTGGAAGACCACGCCGAGGTACTGTTCCAGCGAGGCTTCATCCTCGACGCCGAAGGGGTTGCGGCCGTCGAGCACCGCAAGCCCGAACGCGTTCTCGGCGAACTCCACGCCCGCCGCGTCGAGCATCACCAGTTTCCCGACCAGCTCCGGATGCCGCGCCGCCACCAGCGCCACGATGCCGCCGCCCATCGAGTGTCCGACCAGCACCACCGGCGCGCCGAGATGGCGCAGGAAGGCCGCGACATGGCCGGCCTGCGCGACGAAACCGTAATCGGCCCCCTCCTCGCGCTGGCTCTGGCCCCAGCCCGGCAGGTCCGGCGCGACCAGTCGATAGCGGCGGCCGAGTTTCGCGCACAGGCGGAACCAGTTCTCCTTGCCGCCGGTGTAGCCGTGGACCATCACCACCACCGGCGCGTCCGGCGACTGCGCCGCGCGCTCGACCCAGGCCCAGCGCCTGCCGTCGATCAGCGCATGCCGCAATGCGAAGCTCGCTGCGATACGTTGGCGCGCGTACTCGGCGCGGATCAGCCGGGCCGGATCCCGCCACACCGCGAAGGCCGCGGCAGCGGCGGCGCCCAGCGCGAGCAGCGCGCCGATCGCCAGCCAGTGCGCGACCTCCATCGCCCGGCGTCAGTGTGCGGGCGTAGCGGCGTCAGGCGCGGAGGCTTGGTCGGCTTCCGCTTCCGGAGCTACCGGCGCGGGCGAAGGCGCCGGCTTCGCCTCCGCGATCACCTTCTCGACCGAGGCGGTGGTGATCGGGTGGTAGCCCGGCCGCGCCTTTTCGAAGGCGTCCTTGGCCAGCGCCATCCCCGCTTCGGTCTTCACCAGCGCCTCGTACACCGGCATGATCAGCTTGCGCCGGCCGATGCGCTGCACGAACTCCGACACCGCCTCGTTCGCCTGCACGTAGCCGCTGCGGATCGCCAGCGGATACCAGCGCATCGCGATCTCGCCGTTGGCGGTGCCGGTGAAATGGTAGGCAGTGTCGAGCTGCTCGATCTCCGCCACCGGCAGCGTCTCCGGCATGCCTTCGAGGAAGTGCAGCCACTCCTGCGTGCTCCAGTCGCCGGTGATCTGCCGCGGCGGCAGCTGCTTGCTGCCGCGCCAGCCCAGCCGCGCGGAGTCGACGATGCCCAGCCGCGGCGACATCACGTTCGGCGCGTTCGCCGGAATGCCGGGGCCATAGATCCATTCCTCGATCTCGGCATCGCTGACCTTGCCCGGATGTTTGTCGAACAGGTTGGCCTTGGCGTACTCGCGGAAGGTTTCGGTGGGGATGCTCTGGAACGCGAAATGGTCGAAGTAGCCGCGCAGGAACGGATCGAACACCTCGCGGCCGAAGCGTTCCTCGAGGAACTGCAGGAACCAAGCGCCCTTGTCGTAGGACACCGCGCTCAGCGCGTCGTCGGCGTCGAGCGGCGTGCCGGGCCGGATCGCCAGCGCCTGCATGGTCTCCGACATCCCCTTGATGCCGTCCTTGAGGCTGTCGCGGGCGATCACGTACTCCATGTCGCTGAACTCCTTGCCGTACAGCGCCTCGACGATGCGGTTCTCGACGTAGCTGGTCACGCCCTCGTTGAGCCAGCCGTGCTTGGCGCTGGAGAAGGTGACCAGGTTGCCCGACCAGCTGTGCGCCAGCTCGTGCGCGATCAGCGAGACCAGCGACTTGTCGCCGACGATCACCGTCGGGGTGATGAACGACAGCCGCGGATTCTCCATGCCGCCGTAGGGGAACGACGGCGGCAGCACCAGCAGGTCGTAGCGCCCCCAGCGGTAGGGGCCATACAGCGACTCGGTGACCGCGATCATCTTCTCGGTGTCGGCGAACTCCGCGGTCGCCCTGTCGACCATCGAAGGCTCGGCCCAGACGCCGCTGCGCTTCGAGATCGGCTTGAACACCAGGTCGCCGGCGGCGATCGCCATCAGGTACGAGGGAATGCGCTGCGGCATGATGAAGCGGTAGTCGCCATCGCGCGCGGCCGCCGGGTCGTTGTCGGCGCTCATCAGCACCATCACGTCCGGACGCGAGGTGATGTGCGCGGAATAGGTGTAGCGCACCTGCGGCGTGTCCTGCAGCGGCACCCAGCTGCGCGCGTGGATCTGCTGCGACTGGCTGAACATGAAGGGCAGCTGCTTGCCCTCGGTCATCCCTGCGTCGAGCCACTGCAGGCCGGAGGCACCGGGCGATGTGCGATAGCTCACCCGCACCTTCGCCGGCCGCTGCGGCGTTTCGATGGTGAGCTTGCTGCCGAGGGTCGGATCCGGGTCGGCCAGCGCGAACTGGAGCGGCTGCCAGCCGCCGTCCACTTCGCCTTCCACCTTGTCGATGGCGAGGTCGCGGGTGTCGAGCACCAGCTGCGTCGCGCCCTCATCCTTCCACTGCAGGGCGTAGGTGGCGCTGCCGGCGAGGGTCTTGCTGTCGAAATCGAGCGCGAGGTCGAGCGCGAGGTCGTCGATCACGACCTTGCCAGGCTCGGCGTAGGAATGTTCGTCGGTATCGACCATGGCGGCAGGCTTGGGCGCCGGCGCAGCGGCGGCTTCTGAATCGGCGGCGTCGCGTTTGCAGCCTGCGACGGCAACGAGGAACGTCAACAGCAGCAGCGGAACGCGCAGCGCGCGCATGCGGGAGTCAAGCATGGCCGGGGGAAGCCTCTGAGGAACGAGGCGAGGATTGTAGCGTCTACCGCCGTTGCGCTCCTGCGACCAGGCATGTAGGAGCGGGCCATGCCCGCGACGCTTTTCCGTGGAACCGGGTGCGCCCGGTCGCGCCCATGGGGCGCTCCTACCGAGTCGGGGCGGGCTGGCGGGCTTTCAGGCCTTCCAGCCGTCGTGGATCGCGACGATACCGCCGGACAGGTTGCGGTAGCGGGCGCGGGCGAAGCCGGCGGCGTCCATCATTGCCTTCAGTTCGTCCTGCGGCGGGTGCTTGCGGATCGATTCGGCCAGGTACTGGTAGCTGTCGGCGTCACCGGCGAACAGCCTGCCCAGCTTCGGCAGCACGTTGAACGAGTGGAAGTCGTAGATCGGCTTGAACCAGTCGGCCTTCACCTCCGAGAACTCCAGCACCCGCGCCTGGCCGCCGACCTTGAGCACGCGCAGCATCTCGCGCAGCGCGGCGTCCTTGTCGGTGACGTTGCGCAGGCCGAAGGCGATGGTCACCAGGTCGAAGCTGGCGTCCGGGAACGGCAGCACCTGCGCGTTGCACTGCACGTATTCGAAGCCGCGCACATGGCCGCGGTCGGTCATGCGGTCGCGGCCGACGCGCAGCATCGCGCCGTTGATGTCGCCGAGCACCAGTTCGCCGGTCTCGCCGACGCGATCCTTCAGCAGCGCGGCGATGTCGCCGGTGCCGCCGGCCAGGTCGAGCACGCGGTCGCCCCGCTTCACTTGCGCGGTGGCGACGAAATAGCGCTTCCAGACCCGATGGATGCCGAGGCTCATCAGGTCGTTCATCAGGTCGTAATTGCCGGCGACCGACGAGAACACCTCGCCGACCAGCTTCTGCTTGTCGCCGACCGGCACGTCGCGGAAGCCGAAATGGGTGGTGTCGGGTCTGGAATCCTGAGTCATGCGCGCATTTTCCCACGGTTCGGGCCGGGCGTCATGGCCGAACCCGGCGCCGCGGCATCCGCACCGGCGGCAAGGAGATCGCCGCGCGCTACTGCTTCACGCGCCGAAGCCCATTGCCCCCCGTGATCCGGCCACCATCGCCGATCACCACCACGAAGCCGTTCGTGGTCTTCGACTCGACGTACACCGAGAACAGCCCGTCCGGCGACACCCAGGCCTCGCCGACCTTGAACATCGAGCCTTCGTTGTTGGAACGGTCCGCCGGCGGCCAGTCCGCGTCCTGGCTTTCGGCCTCGAACCGGTAGTCGCTGCCGACCAGGTGGATGATCACCGCATCGCCCGCCAGCCGCCCCTCGTAGGCGCCCACGGGACGCCGCGCCTCCACGGTGTAGAACGTGCCGCGGTACGGATCGGGCGATGCCGGCGTCTGCAGGACCAGCATCTGCACGTTGCTCGCGCCCACCATGCTGGCGTAGTCGAGCGTGACCCGGGTCCGCGCCGATCCCGAGGCGATGGTGCGCTTGCGCGCCGCTTCCACCCAGCCGAGGCGATCGCGCTGCAGGATGTTGACGTGCTTGGGCCGCGATCCGTAGGTCGGATCCGTGACCGCGTTCCTCCACGAGTCGCTCATCACGTCCCAGGGATTGTCATAGGTGTCGTCGTCGCCGTCGGAGTTGTCCGAATGCGGCAGGCCGTAGCCATGGCCCATCTCGTGCGCCAGCGGCGCGAGGTTGTTGAACGACCAGGGCGGGTTCCAGGTGCTCGACCAGCAGCGGTTCACCCCGTCCAGCACCCGGCAGCGGCCACCGCCCCAGGCATAGCCATCGAGGTCGCCGTTGAACATCAGGTTGACGCCGATGACCTGGCTGAAATTGACGTCGGCATCCGCGGCGGCCGTGCAGTCGTCGAACAGCGCGTTGAGGTTGGCCTTCTCCTTGCCGTCGGTCTCGGTCACGTAGTGCGAGCGCGGGTTCGGCAGAGCGTACCAGCCGACCGCGTCGCTGCCGGTAAGGTTGATCTTGTTGTAGGACACCTCGCGCCAGTAGTGTCCCAGCTGTCCCTCGGACTCACCGTACTGGTCGCGGAAGAACTGGACCGTCTTCTGCTCCTCGGCGATGTCGCTGAACCGGCAGGCGATGCTGATCCAGCGGGTCGCACCCAGGACCGCCTTGGCCACGCCGTCGGCCTTGCCGGTCAGGACATGCGGGATCGGCGCTTCGACATGATCCGCCGGCACGATCGCCTCGATCGCGCGACGCCCCGTCGCCGTCGATTTCCGACTGGAAAACTGCACCGCCACGCGACGGTTCGCCAGCGCGTACAGGTCGCCCGCGCCGCGCCGCGCCTCGTCCGGATCGAGTGCGATGCGCGCGCCGTTGTCCAACACCAGGATCGCCTCGAACTTCGACGCGACGTGCCTGTCCGCGGGGCCGGGATCGCCCCAGCGCAGCTCCAGGCCACCCTGCAGCAGCTGCGCCTGCGCGCCGCCGCTGACCAGCAGCAGCGCCAGCAGCGCTGCGATCGTCCAGATTCCCTTCATCTTTGGCCCCCTGCCAGTGCGATGACGGTCTCGATGGCCCATTCTCGACCAGCCGGCCGGCCGGAACAACTCCAGCGACCGCCGTCACGAATCGCGCCGCCCCGCGCGATCGCGGTATCGTGAACGGCCCCGCTCCGGCCCGCACCCGTGCCCGTGCCCGACCCCGACTATCGCGCCATGCTCGACACCGCCATCGCCGAAGCCCGGCTGGGCCTGGCCGAAGGCGGCATCCCGATCGGCGCCGCCCTCTTCCACCGCGACGGCACCCTGCTCGGCCGCGGCCGCAACCGCCGCGTGCAGGAAGCCGATCCATCCGTACACGGCGAGACCGACGCCTTTCGCAAGGCCGGCCGCCAGCGCAGCTACCGCGACACGATCATGGTCACCACGCTCTCGCCGTGCTGGTACTGCAGCGGACTGGTGCGCCAGTTCGGCATCGGCACCGTGGTGATGGGCGAATCGGTCAATTTCCAAGGCGGCCACGACTGGCTGCGCGAGCACGGCGTCCACGTGGTCGACCTCGACGACGCCGGATGCATCGCCATGCTCGGCGACTGGATCGCTGCCAATCCCGAAGTGTGGAACGAAGACATCGGCGAGGATTGAACGCGTCCGGCGCAAGCCCCGGGCCTGTTTGCTCCCGGCGCAGCGAACCTGCCGTCGCCCGACAGTGTGTGCTCAGCGCGCCTCGATCATGAACGCGCCGAAGGCCACGCCCAGGTCGAAGCCCTCGCCGGTGCCGGCCAGGGCCAGAGAGATCTCTCCCTTGGTCATCACCTGGGCCTTGCTGGACTTCACCACCCCGGCATGGGCTTCGGCGGCGACGTAGGTGCCCAGCACCTCGCGCACGTTGTTGACGCCGGAGAACTGGCCGCGGCCGCCGCGGATCTCGGACTTGCCGATGGTCAGGCCGCCGCCCCTGGCCTCGATGCGCACGGCCATGGCCTGGCCGTTGTCGCAGCTCACCCGGCCGGTGCCGGAGGCGGTCTTGTAGAACACCGACCAGCCGACCATGTCGAAGTCGAGGCGGCAGGAGACGTCGCGTGCGGACGCGGGACCGGCGGCGAGCAGGAAGAGGGCCGCAGCGGCAGCGGCAAGCAGCGAGATTCTGGGCATGCGAACTCTCCAGGCGATCGGTGTTGCGGCACAGGATAGGCCCCTGAACCTGATGCCTGCCGCAACGAGGCGCGGCGCCCCCGCCCATGCCAATTCTCGATCAAAGCGATGAATGCAGGAGCGCCCCATGCCCGCGACCCGCACAACCCGGCCGCCGTCGCTCGCCGGTCGCGCCCATGGGGCGCTCCTACACCATCACGGACTTTTGATCGCGAATAGGCATTACAGGATGTAGCGGCTCAGATCCGGATCCTGCACCAGCTCGCCCAGGTGCGCGTCGACGTAGGCGCGGTCGATGCTCACCTTGCTGCCGTCCTTGTCCGGGGCCTCGTAGCTGAGCGTGTCGAGCAGGCGTTCGAGTACGGTGTGCAGGCGACGGGCGCCGATGTTCTCCTGGCGTTCGTTGACCTGGGCGGCGATCTCGGCGAGGCGGTCGACGGCCTCACCGGTGAAGTCCAGCGTGACGCCTTCGGTCTTGAGCAGCTCGACGTACTGCTTCGTCAGCGCGGCCTTGGGTTCGGTGAGGATGCGCACGAAGTCGCCCTTGCTCAGCGCGGACAGTTCCACCCGGATCGGGAAGCGGCCCTGCATTTCGGGGATCAGGTCGCTGGGCTTGGCCAGGTGGAAAGCGCCGGAAGCGATGAACAGGATGTGGTCGGTCTTGACCGGGCCGTACTTGGTGCTGACGGTGCTGCCTTCGACCAGCGGCAGCAGGTCGCGCTGCACGCCCTCGCGGCTGACGTCGGCGCCGACGCCCTCGCTGCGCTTGGCGACCTTGTCGATCTCGTCGATGAAGACGATGCCGTGCTGCTCGCAGGCCTCGATCGCGGCTTCGCGTACATCGTCTTCGTTGACCAGCTTCGCCGCCTCCTCCTCGACCAGCTGCGGGCGTGCGGCCTTGATCGCGAGCTTGCGCGAGTGGGTCTTGCCGCCGCCGAGGTTGGCGAACATCTGCCGCAGCTGCTGGCCCATCTCCTCCATGCCCGGCGGGGTCATGATGTCGACGCCGGTGTTCGCCGACAGTTCGATCTCGATCTCGCGCTCGTCGAGGTCGCCGGCGCGCAGCTGGCGGCGCAGCTTCTGCCGGGTTTCGGATTCCTTCGACGAGGGCTCGGCGCCGATGTCGACGGTGGCGGTCGTGCCGAAGCCGAACGCCGGCTGCTGCGCCTCGCGTTTCGGCAGCAGCGCATCGAGGATGCGGTCCTCGGCGCGTTCCTCAGCCTGGGTGCGCACCTTCTTCTTGGCCTGCTCGCGGTACAGCTTGACCGCGGTGTCGGCGAGGTCGCGGATGATCTGCTCGACGTCCTTGCCGACATAGCCGACCTCGGTGAAGCGCGTGGCCTCGACCTTGACGAACGGCGCATTGGCCAACGTCGCCAGGCGCCGCGCGATCTCGGTCTTGCCGACGCCGGTGGGGCCGATCATCAGGATGTTCTTCGGCATCACCTCGTTGCGCAGCTCGTCGGGCAGCTGCGCGCGGCGCCAGCGGTTGCGCAGCGCGATCGCGACCGCGCGCTTGGCGGACTGCTGGCCGATGATGTGGCGGTCGAGCTCCTGCACGATCTCGCGCGGGGTCATGGTCGAGGAACTGGTGTCGGTCATGGATTCAATCGGTCCGTAGGAGCGGGCCATGCCCGCGATGCGAGGCTTCGATGCGAGTGCAGGTCGCGCCCATGGGGCGCTCCTACAGCTCCTCGACCACCACGTTGCGGTTGGTGTAGATGCAGATGTCGCCGGCGATGTTGAGTGATTCGGTGGCGATGCTGCGCGCATCGAGCTGGGTATGCGCCAGCAGCGCGCGCGCGGCGGAGAGTGCATAGGCGCCGCCGGAACCGATCGCGATGAGGCCGTCCTCCGGCTCGATCACGTCGCCGGTGCCGCTGATGATCAGCGAAGTGTCCTTGTCGGCCACCGCCAGCAGAGCTTCGAGCTTGCCGAAGCGGCGCTCGGTGCGCCAGTCCTTGGCCATCTCGACCGCGGCGCGCTGCAGCTGGCCGTGCTTCTCCAGCTTCGACTCGAACAGCTCGAACAGGGTGAAGGCATCGGCCGCGGCGCCCGCAAAACCGGCGAGCACCTGCCCGTCCCTGCCGAGCCGGCGCACCTTGCGCGCATTGCCCTTCATCACGGTGTGGCCGAGCGTCACCTGGCCGTCGCCGGCCACGGCGACCTTGCCGTCGCGGCGCACCGACAGGATCGTGGTGGCGTGGAACACGTTGGGGTTCTGGCTGGGGTCCATGCGGCCTCCGGGGCTGAACCCCAGACGTGGGGACAGGCCCCGGCCGCTTCAAGCCACCTCAGTCGGCCGCTGCCGGCTCCAGCTTCAGGAAGCGTGCGGCGTTGTCGTGGAAGATCGCGCGCTTGTGCTCCGGGCCCTGGAACCGGGCGTTGTCCACGCCGTCCACCGCCAGTGTGATCGCTTCTGGCCCCGTGTGGGAGCGCCCTCGGGCGCGAGCCCTTTGCCCGTGGCTGGTGGTTGGTGGTTGGCGGGACCAGCGTCGCGCCCGAGGGCGCTACGGCTTGCGCTTGGCGCGCGGATGCGCGGCGTCGTACACCTTCGCCAGATGGCCGAAATCCAGGTGCGTGTAGATCTGCGTGGTCGAGATGTCGGCATGGCCGAGTAGCTCCTGCACGCCGCGCAGGTCGCCGGAGGATTCCAGCACGTGGCTGGCGAAGCTGTGCCGCAGCAGGTGTGGATGCACGCGCTTGAACAGGCCCTGGCGCTGCGCCAGCTGGCGCATGCGCACCTGCACAGCACGCGCGCCGATCGGCTTGCCGCCGCGACCGGGGAACACCGGCGCATCGTCGGCGCCGCCACTGTCGGCACGCCATTCGTGCAGCGCCTTGCGCGCATGCGACCCCACCGGCACGATCCGCTGCTTGCCGCCCTTGCCGAGCACCGTCACCAGACCGTCGTCGAGCCGCAGGTCGCGCCAGCGCAGCGCACACAGCTCGCTCAATCGCAGGCCGGAGGAATAGAACAGCTCCAGCATCGCACGATCACGCAGCCCCAGCGGCGCATCGGTCGACACCTCCACCAGCGCCTTGGCCTCGTCCGGATCGAGCACCTGCGGCAGCTTGCGCGGCGCCTTGGGCGCCCGGATGCCGGCGGCAGGATTGGCGACGACGTGCCCGTGCTTGAGCAACCACTGGAAGAAACTGCGCACCGCCGACAGCCGCCGCTGCAGGCTCTTGGGCGACAGCCCCCGCCGATGCTCGGCGGCGACAAAAGCGCGGATGTCCGCTTCGCGCAGCCCGACTACACCGCCATGCCCCTCGGCCCAGGCCGACAGCGACTCCAGGTCACGCCGATAACCATCCAGCGTGTGTGGCGACACCCGGCGCTCGACCTGCAGGTGGGAGAGGTAGCCCTCAATCATTGCAATGCTTCGGCTGTTTCGCCACGAACACCCGGAAGATACGCAAACCCGGAGGGCGGCGGGCATGGATGCCCGCCGTTTTCCGACCGAGGCAGGATGCCGAGTCGGAAAATCCCAATGCTGTGTCCGCCGCGAGCTTGTGCACTTGCGGGAAAAGCGTTTTTCTTTGTTTCGTTTCTTTTTGCGCTTTCCAAAAAGAAATGAACCCGCGCGCCGCAGGCGTGCGGAAGCTCTTGCTCTTCAGATCAAAGGCGAAAGCTAAAGTCCAAATGGATGACCAGCGCTGCGCGCTGTTGAAAAGCACCTCCAGCTTTCGCTGGGATGACAGCATTGATGCGACGGGAGGCGCCACCTCAACCATCGAACCGCCGCAACGCCACCTCGAACGCCCCCCCCATCATCCGCAGGAACAACGTCCCCATCCCCGGATAGAACCGGTTCGCATCGCCGCTGCCCACCGCCACCAGGCCCACGCCCTCCAGCGCCAGCAGCGCACTCGACTGCACCTCGTCCACGCGCGCCCCGTACAGCAGCGCCTGCTTGTCCGGATGCAGGCGGCCGCACAGCGGATCGCCTTCCTTCAGCGCATCGGCGAAGGGTGCCAGCAGCCGGTTGTCCCGCTCGACCACCTGCAGCCAGGGCTCGTCCGACAGACCCTCCACCGGCTTGAACAGCACGATGCGCACCAGGTCGCCGGCGAAATCCTCGGCCAGCGTCGCCGCCATCGCGCGCACCACCCCGGCCCGGTCGGGCTGGCGCATCAGCGCAAGCGTGAGCTGGTGGGTGCGCACCGCGAGCCGTTCGTTCTCCTGCGAGATGGCGAACAGGTCGTGCAGGCGGCGGTTGAGTTCGCGGTTCTTGTCGCGCAGCACTTCCAGCTGGTAGCTGGCCAGCGACGCCGCCGGGCCATCCTCGCGCGGCACCACCAGGCTCAGCGCCAGGTCCGGGAACTGCTGCAGGAACTTCGGCTGCCGCCGCAGCCAGGCCGCCACTTCGTGTGCGCCAAGTTTCTCGGTAGTACTCATCCGGTCCATTCCCCTTCGAAAACAAAAGCCGTCGGCCCGGCCATCGCGACCTGCGCCGCGTCATCGGGCCACGCGATCTGCAGCTCGCCACCGGGCAGCGCCACCGCGACGTCGCGGTCCACGCGATTCATTCGCACCAGCACCGCCACCGCCGCGCAGGCACCGCTGCCGCAGGCCAGCGTTTCGCCGACGCCGCGCTCGTACACTCGCAGGCGGATGCGGCCACGGTCGAGCACCTGCGCGAAGCCGATGTTGGCCGACTGCGGCAGCATTGGCGATGCCTGCAGTGCCGGGCCAATCGCCTGCACCGGCGCCGCGTCGACATCGTCGACCTCGATCACCGCGTGCGGATTGCCCATCGACACCGCGCCGAAACGCACGACCTCACCATCGTCCAGGCGCGCCTCATAACGGTCCTGCACCTGCGCGACGCCGGCCAGCGGCACCTGCGCCGGATCGAAGCGGGGCACGCCCATCGCGATGCGGTAGCGGCCCTCGCCCAGCACGTCCACCGCGTGGCTGCCGGCGGGACTGTCGAGCGTGAAGCGCGGCTCGCGCGCGGCGCCGTCGCGCACCAGCCAGGCAGCGACGCAGCGCGCGCCGTTGCCGCACTGTCCGGAGGGCGAGCCGTCGGAATTCCAGATGCGATAGCTCGCCAGCGAACCGGCGGCAGTCGGCGCTTCGACGGTCAGGATCTGGTCGCAGCCGACGCCGGTGTGGCGGTCGGCCAGCGCGCGGCACAACGCCGGCGACGGCGGCGCGGCGCCGTCGCGCAGGTCGAGCACGACGAAATCGTTGCCCGCACCGTGCATCTTGCTGAAGCGCAGCGCCGGCTGCGGCGATTCACTGCGGAGCGGTGGCGTTGCGGTCGCGGACACCGGGTCAGCCGTTGCCGGCATCCGGCGGAATCGACGGGTCTCCGCTGTCGTCGGTCGCCTCGTCCATCGTTTGCGGATCGACTTCCGGATCTGCGTCCGCTGCGTCGGTGGCCTCTTCGTCGACATCCTCGACCGCATCGTATTCCTCGACATCGTCCACGCTCGGCCGCACCAGCGGCCCCTTGTTGCCGCAGGCGACGAGGTTCAGGGCAAGCACGAGCGCCAGCGGCGCGAGCAGTAACGAGGATTTGCGCATGGCCGCAGTGTAGCCCGGCCGGCAGGACAGGACGAGGGCCGGCGGCCGTTTCGAGGCGCCGGTTCAGTCCTTGACCACGTCGACAACCGCCCCTTCCCGCCGCGGCGGAGGTTCGGGCCGGCGCCACAGCCAGATGGCCACCACCGTCATGCAGCCGATCGGCACGGCGATCAGCCACCAGCCGTGCCTGCCGCCGAACAGCATCAGCGCGACCAGGATCGCGGCCGAGGCCAGCATGGTCCACGTCGCCAGCCACTTCGCGCGCCGGTCGACGGTGCCTCCCGCCTGCCAGTCCCGGATCATCGGGCCGAAGCGCGGATCCGCGAGCAGCCGCTGGTGCAGGCGATCGGATCCGCGCGCGGCCGCGAACGCCGACAGCAGCACGAACGGCACCGTCGGCAGACCGGGCAGGAACATGCCCACCAGTCCCAGGCCGAGGGCGACGTAGGCCAGCAGCCACCAGGCCCAGCGGAAGCGCGGCATCGGACGCATGCGCGCATGATAGTCCCCGCAAACGCGAAAGGCCGCCCGAAGGCGGCCTCCCGTGCGGCATTCCGTCCTACTTCACGCCCAGCTGGTCGAGCATGAACGCGTACATCTCCGACTGCTCGCGGAACCGGCGGAAGCGGCCGGACTTGCCGCCGTGCCCGGCCTCCATGTTGGTGCGGAACACGACCGGTGCGCTGCCGGTGTCGACGTCGCGCAGCCGCGCCACGTACTTCGCCGGCTCCCAGTACTGCACCTGCGAGTCCCACAGGCCGGTGCCGACGAACATCGCCGGGTAGGCCTGGGCCTTGAGGTTGTCGTAGGGCGAGTACTGCACGATGTAGTCGTAGTACGTCTTGTCTTCCGGGTTGCCCCACTCGTCGTACTCGTTGGTGGTCAGCGGGATGCTCGCGTCGAGCATCGTCGTCACCACGTCCACGAACGGCACCTGCGACAGGATCACGTCGTACTTCTCTGGCGCCATGTTCGCGATCGCGCCCATGAGCAGGCCGCCGGCGCTGCCGCCATAGGCCGCGACCCGGTCCTTCGCCGCATAGCCTTCCTTGACGAGGAAGTCGGTGACGTCGATGAAATCGGTGAAGGTGTTGATCTTGTTGAGCAGCTTGCCGTCGTCATACCAGCGACGCCCCATCTCCTGGCCGCCGCGGATGTGCGCGATCGCGTAGACCATGCCGCGGTCGAGCAGGCTGACGGTGGTGCCGCTGAAGCCCGGGTCCATCGACGCGCCGTAGCTGCCGTAGGCGTACTGCAGCAGCGCCGCGCTGCCGTTCTTCTCGAAGCCCTTGCGGTAGACCAGCGACACCGGGATCTTCTCGCCGTCGCGCGCCGTGGCCCACACCCGCTCGGTGGCGTACAGCGAGGGGTCGTAGCCGATCACCGGCTGCTGCTTGAGCAGGACGCGCTCGCCGGTGGCGGTGTCCAGCTCGTAGGTCGTCGCCGGCGTGGTCAGCGAGGTGTAGGTGTAGCGCAGCCTGGTGGTGTCGGTCTCGGTGTTGGCCGACAGGCCCATCGAGTACGCCGGCTCGTCGGCCTTCACGTACTCGTCCTTGCCGTCGCCGCGCAGGATGCGCACGCGCTCCAGCGCATCGGAGCGCTCGCCCAGGGCGATGAAGCCGTCGAACAGCTCGAAGCCCTCCAGGAACACGTTCTCGTCGTGGGCGACGAGGTCCTTCCAGTCCTTGCGCGAGGTCGCGCCGGTCGGCGCCTCCATCAGCTTGAAGTTCTTCGCGCCGTCGGCGTTGGTCAGGATCACCCAGCGGTCGCCAAGGTGGTCGGCGCTGTATTCCACGTCGCGCTCGCGCGCGGCCAGCACGGTGAACGCGGCCGGGTCGGCGGCCGGCGCGTAACGCAGCTCGTCGGATACGGTGCTGCTCACGCCGATCACGATGTACTTGTCGTCGCGGCTGCGGTCGACGCCCATGTAGAAGCTGTCGTCCTTCTCCTCGTAGACGACGGCATCGTCCTTCGGGTCGGTGCCGATCACGTGGCGCTTCACGCGCTTGGTGAGCAGTGTTTCCGGATCGTTCTCGACGTAGAACACGGTGCGGTTGTCGTCGGCGAACACCAGGTCGCCCGAGGTGCCGCGGATCTCTTCCGGGAACGCCTGCCCGGTGGACAGGTCGCGGAAGCGGAAGGTGTACTGGCGGCGGCCGTTGGTGTCATCGGCCCAGGCGAGGATGTTGTTGTCCTGGCTGATCTCGTAGGCGCCGACGGAGTAGTAGTCCTTGCCTTGCGCGAGCGCGTTGACGTCGAGCAGCACCTCTTCGCCGGCGAATTCGCCGCGCTCGTTGGCGGCCTGGATCGACAGCGCATCGATGCCCGCGCCGTCCTTGCGCCGCGCGTGGATCGGGTAGTCCTTGCCGGCCTCGAACCGCGAGTAGTACCACCAGCCGCGCTCGCGCGCCGGGATCGAACTGTCGTCCTGCTTGATGCGGCCGACGATCTCGTCGTACAGCGTGTTCTCCAGCGGCTTGAGCGGCGCCAGCACCGCGTCGGCATAGGCGTTCTCGGCGTCGAGGTAGGCGAGCATCGCCTTGTCCTCGCGCTTGTCGTCGCGCAGCCAGTAGTACTCGTCGCCGCGCTCGGCGCCGTGCGGCGCCTTGACCGTGAAGTCGCGCTTCTCGGCGTCGGGCGGCGTGGCGGCGGTGGCGACGGCCAGCGGCGTGGCGCGCGCAGCGGGCTCGGTGGCGGCATCGTTGCCCGGTTTGCAGGCGGAAAACGTGGTCATCAGCAGGGAGGTCGCGATCAGGAGGGGAATGGTCTTCATTTGGGGTTGGTTCCGGGATTCGGCAAGTCCATTTCGGCGCTGCCCTCGCCTCGCGGCAGGGGGCGCGCCACGGTCACTTCGTGAGCTGCTGCCAGAGGAAGGTCAGGTAGAGCGCGTCCATGTGCGCGGCCTGCCGGTTGTCCGCGGCACCGCCGTGGCCACCCTCGATGTTCTCGTAGTAGCGCACGTCCTTGCCGGCCTCGGACATCTTCGCGAACATCTTGCGCGCATGTCCCGGGTGCACGCGGTCATCGCGCGTGGACGTGAGCAGGATCGTCGCCGGATAGTCCTTGGCCGGATCGAACAGGTGGTAGGGCGAGAAGCTCTGGATGTACGCCCATTCCTCCGGCTTGTCCGGATCGCCGTACTCGGCCATCCACGAGGCGCCGGCCAGCAGCTTGTTGTAGCGCTGCATGTCGAGCAGCGGCACCTGGATCACCACCGCACCGAACAGCTCCGGGTACTGGGTGAGCATGTTGCCGGTGAGCAGGCCGCCGTTGCTGCCGCCGCGGATGCCGAGATGCTTCGGGGACGTGATCTTGCGATTGATCAGGTCCTGTGCGACCGCGGCGAAGTCCTCGTAGGCCTTGTGGCGGTTGGCCTTGAGCGCGGCCTGGTGCCAGCGCGGGCCGTACTCGCCGCCGCCGCGGATGTTGGCGACCGCATAGGTGCCGCCCTGCTCCAGCCAGCCCTTGCCGGTGCCGCCGGAATAGCCCGGGGTCAGCGAGATCTCGAAACCGCCGTAGCCGTAGAGCAGGGTCGGATTGGTCCCGTCCGCCTTCGCGTCCTTCGGGCGCACCAGGAAGTACGGCACCCTGGTGCCATCCTTCGAGGTGGCGAAGTGCTGCTCGACGACGTGCTTCGAGGCATCGAAGAACGCGGGCTGGGTCTTGAGCGCCTCGGGCGCGACTGCACCGGGCGCGGCGCTGGCCAGCATCAGCGTGGTCGGGGTGAGATAGTCGGTGACCGTCATCCAGAGCGCGTCGGACTCGTCGCTGTCCACCGCGCTGGCGCTGACGGTGCCGAACTCGGGCACGCCGGCCAGCTCGCTGCGCGCCCAGCCGGCGGCGCCCGGAGTCAGCACCGTCAGGCGGTTCTTGACGTCGTCGAGCACGTTCAGCACCAGGTGGTTCTTCGTGAACGAAGCACCGGCCAGCGACGTGGTGTCGGTCGGCTCGAACAGCACCTCGAACTCGCGCTTGCCGGCCATGTAGTCGTCGAACTTCGCGACCAGCAGCGAGCCGGCCTTGTAGGTCGTGCCGCCAACCTCCCAAGGCTCGCGCAGCTCGACGCCGAGCCACTCGCGCTGCACCGATTTCTGCGCTGAATTCGGCACGTCGACCTTCGTCAGCGAGCCGTCGTCGCCGCGCAGGTAGATCTCGTCATTGTAGAAGGCGATGGTGCGGACGACGAAGTCGCGCTCGTAGCCGGGCGTGTGGTCGTGGCCGGCCGAGATGTACATGTCGTCCGGCGTGCCTTCATAGACCACTGTCGCATCCGCCATCGGCGTGCCGCGCTTCCATTCCTTGACGATGCGCGGATAGCCGGAACTGGTCAGACTGCCGTCGCCAAAGTCGGTGTAGGCATAGACGGTGTCGCGGTCGATCCAGGTCAGCGCGCCCTTGGCTTCGTCGCGGAAGAAGCCGCCTTCGACCCATTGCTTGGTGGACAGGTCGAACTCGCGCGTGACGTTGGCGTCTGCGCCACCGCGCGACAGCGCGACCAGGCAGCGTGCGTAGTCGGGACGCAGGCAGTTCGCGCCGTGCCACACCCAGTTCTCGCCCTCGGCCTTGTTCAGGGAATCGAGGTCGAGCAGGACTTCCCACTCCGGCTGCGGCTTGCGGTACTCCTCCAGCGTCGTCCTGCGCCAGATGCCGCGCGGATTCTGCTTGTCGCGCCAGAAGTTGTAGTACCACTCGCCCTGCTTGTAGACACCCGGGATCTTGTCGTCGGAGTCGTAGATCGCCAGCAGGTCGGCTTCGAGTCGCTTGAACTCGGGCGTGCTCGCCAGTTCGGCCTCCGCCTTGGCGTTCTGTGCCTTGACCCACTCCAGCGCCTTCGGATCCTCGACGCCCTCGAGCCACTGGTGGGGATCAGTCACCGCACTCTCTCCGTTCGCATGTGCCAGACCGGCGGACAGGCCCATCGCAAGCGCAAGCGCTGCGGACGCTGGAAACAGCTTCGTCATTGATCGACATCCCTCGGAAAAATGTGCCCGAACGCTAGCACAGCCAGGCATCGCACCGCAGTGCCGGAAGTCGGCGGGGTCCGTCCGCCGTCCCGACCGCTATCCCAGCGAAAGCCGGGATCCATTTGCTGTTTCGGCTCTTGGGACGAGAGTCAGAATGGATCCCGGCTTTCGCCGGGATGACGTACAGGGACCCTGGTGCATGCATTCGAATCACGCAAAGAAAAACCCCCAGCCTGCCGGCTGGGGGTTTTGGGTAAAGACCCTGGCGATGACCTACTCTCGCATGCGGATGCACACTACCATCGGCGCGTAAGCGTTTCACTTCCGAGTTCGGAATGGGATCGGGTGGTTCCACTCAGCTATTGTCACCAGGGAGACCGTGGAGGGTCGCCAGCCTGGAATACAGGCGGCGCTCACGCTCTCGTAGGGTAGGGAAGTAGCGAATCGTGTTGGTCCGAACGTCCGCGACGCATCGCAGAGTCCAAGGCCACTTGAGGTTATATGGTCAAGCCGCACGGATCATTAGTACTGGTTAGCTCAATACATTGCTGCACTTACACACCCAGCCTATCAACCACCTGGTCTTGATGGTTCCTTTAGGGGACTTGTGTCCCGGGAGATCTCATCTTGAGGCGCGCTTCCCGCTTAGATGCTTTCAGCGGTTATCGCTTCCGAACATAGCTACCCGGCAATGCCACTGGCGTGACAACCGGAACACCAGAGGTTCGTCCACTCCGGTCCTCTCGTACTAGGAGCAGCCCCTCTCAAATCTCCAACGCCCATGGCAGATAGGGACCGAACTGTCTCACGACGTTCTGAACCCAGCTCGCGTACCACTTTAAATGGCGAACAGCCATACCCTTGGGACCGACTACAGCCCCAGG
>DAOMPM010000023.1:0-43134 GCA_035444805.1 Luteimonas sp.
GCCGACCGCCGTCGCGTACTCGGCCAGTGCCGCGGCGCTCGCGCCCACCGCCAGCGCGCTGGCCTGGTCGGCCACCGCGTTGAACCCGATCGCCGTGCTCGCATCGGCCAGCGCGAACGCGCCGCTGCCGTACGCCGACGCGCCCTCGCCCGTCGCCGTCGCCGACTCGCCCGAGGCCGTCGCGTACTCGCCCTCGACATATGCCGCGTTGTCGCTGTCCACGCCGCCGCTCGCCGCGAAGTAGCGCGTGTGCTCCGTCGCCGACGCCAGCTGCCCCACCGTCGCCGCGTCGCTCGCCGCCACGCCGTCGCTGACGTTGATGATCCGCCGCGTCGCCGGGTAGCTGCCCGTGCCGCCGCCCACCGACACCACGTTCGCCGCCGTCCCCGTCCGCGAGCCCGAGCCCAGCGCCACGGAGTTCACGCCGTTGCTCCACGCGCTCACGCCGATCGCCGTCGCGCCGGCCGCATACGCGTACGAGTCACGACCGATCGCCGTCGCACCGGCCTGCGTCGCCCACGCGAACTGGCCCAGTGCCGTCGTGTTGTCCGCCGTCGCCCACGCCGTGCCGCCGATCGCGGTCGCGTTCAGCCCCGTCGCGTTCGCGCTGCTGCCGAACGCCGCACTGGCGCTGCCGCTGGCCGTCGCGCTGTTGCCCACCGCCGTCGCGTTCGCACCGCTGGCCGTCGACGAGATGCCCACCGCCGTCGTCCGCGTGTTGCTCGCCTCGGCGCCATAGCCCACCGCCGTCGCGAAGTCACCCGTCGCCTCGGCGAACCCGCCGAGGCTGGTCGAGGCCAGCCCCGAGGACAGGCTGCGGTAGCCGATCGCCGTCGCCTGCGTGTTGCTCGCCAGCGCCGCCGCACCGGTCGCGGTGCTGAACGCACCCTCGGCCTGCGCGCCCGCGCCGAACGCGCTCGAGCCCACGCCCGACGCCGTCGTCGTCTGGTCCAGCAGCACCTCGCCGGTCACCGGATCCTCGTAGTACAGGCTGCCGCCCACCGCCGTCGCGCTGTCCGCCGTCGCCGTCGCGTTGAACCCCGTCGCCGTCGCGTACTGGCCTTCGGCATACGCGCCGCTGCCGTACGCCGAGGCGCCCTGCCCGAACGCGTTCGCCGCCTCGCCCGACGCCGTCGCATACGCCCCTTCGGCGTACGCACCCACGTCGTCGCTCTGGTCGTCGTCGTTGCCCGTCGCCTGGAAGTAGCGGTTGTCCGCCGTCGCCTCCTCCAGCTGCGACAGGTTCACTGCGTCCGTCGCTTCCGTGCCCGCCGCCACGTTCGTGATCTGGCGCTCCGCGCCGACATCGCCCACGGACACCGTGTAGTCGCGGTCGGCGTAGGCGCCTTGCCCCAGCGCCACGCTGCCTTCGGCGACCGCCATGCTGTCCGAACCCAGCGCCAGGCTGTGGTCGCCGATCGCCGAGCTGAAGTTGCCGATGGCGGTGCTGTTGAAGCCGCCGGCGTAGGCCGCGCCGCCGACCGCGGTGGAAAAGTCGCCCGCCGCCTCGGTCGGCAGCAGGCCCCAGAACGCGCCGCCCACCGCCACCGAGTTCTCGCCGCTGGCGATGGCGTACTCGCCCACCGCCACCGAATCGTAGCCGCCTGCAAACGCAGCGAAGCCCACTGCCGTCGCGCCATCGAGCATCGCGATGGCACCGTAGCCCAGAGCGCTCGTGCCGAAACCACTGGCCGCGCTGTAGCCGCCGTAGGCCGCGGAACCGGCGCCGGAAGCCTCGCTGTTGAAGCCCGTCGCCGTCGACTGCAGCCCGGACGCCATCGCGCCGCTGCCTACTGCAGTCGCATACGCGTTGGTCGCCTGCGCGCCCGCGCCCAGTGCCGTCGCGCCATCGCCGTCGGCCACCGCATTGGCGCCGGCCGCAACCGCGCCTTCGCCGTCGATGCTGGCATCGTCGCTGCCGTCGTCGGCGCCGTCGGCCTTGAAGTAGCGGTCGGTGTGTTCGGCCATCTCCGCCACTGCCTCCACGGCATCGGCGACCTCACCCACCTGTCCCACCGTCGCCGCGTCGCTATCGGCGATGCCGTCGCTGACGTTGGTGATCCGGCGAGTCGCCGGCCCGACCGTGCCCGCGCCGCCGCCGTTGCCGACCGAGAACACGCCGGCCTCGGTCGCGCGTGCGCCGTAGCCCAGCGCCACGCTGCCAACGGCCGCGGGACCGGTGTAGGCGTTGAAGCCGATCGCGATCGCGCCTTCGGCATGCGCCTGCGCCGAGTAACCGACTGCGGTGCTGCGCAAGCCGATCGCCTGGGTGGCGCCGCCGAGTGCGGTCGCGGCCGAGCCGGAGGCCAGCGCATTGGAGCCGACCGCGGTCGCGTTGGACTGCTGCGCCCGGGCGTTGTTGCCCAGCGCGGTGGAGTTGGCGTGGGTGGCGCGTGCGGCGGCGCCGATCGCGGTCGAGCCGGCACCGCTGGCGAGCGCACCATCGCCGCAGGCGACCGACGCCGTGCCCGAGGCGACCGCCGAGCCGCACGCGTGCGGGTTTGCCGCCTTGCCGGAGTTCCCCGGCGCCTTGCCGGACTTGCCTGTCGCCTTGGCCGCGTGTTGCGCCTTCACCGCCTGCTGGGGTCCGCTCGCTACTGCGGCGCCGGCAAACGCGATCGCGCTGCCGATCACGATCGCCTGCATCAACCGTGCGCCCTTGCCCTTGCCCTTGGCCCTGGCCAGTTCGGACGCGACGGCGACCTGGCCGGTGGACTGGTTCCAGACCTTGCAGTAGATGCGGTTCATCGAATATCCCCTCGTGAAGTGGATGGATGCGGAAACGACCGGAAAACCCAGCCCACGGCCGCACGGAGCGGTCGCCGGCTTGATCGGCATGAGGGGGTCAGGTGGTGCGCGGGGCGCGTGATCGCAGCGAAGTTCGGCATGAGTGCCATCCATGTGCGGCCCGGCAGCGCTATCCCTGAACGCTCCTCGAATTGCTTGCGACTGTGACGATAATTGCCAGTCGTGACAATTTTCGTCAAGCCATTAGCCGCATTGCGTCAGAAAATGACGCTTCAGAAGTCGCCGATCCGTCAAAATCAATTACTTGCATTACTTTATTCACGCGAACCGAGGCGTTTCGGTCAGAACGAGTTGACCTGAATGGAAAAGAAACGACGGCGCGCGAGGTCGTCTTCACGCGCGGATGCGCCAGAACGGCGGAGATTCAGGGAGTTTTGATCGCCCGGAGCCGGGGATGACGCCGCTGGCTGTGTGATGCGTCGCAGCACGCGCTTCCGCAAGACCTGCGGCGCCGGACGACGCCAGGGACGCACTGCGCGACGGATGCCGCCCCGACCGGGCGGCAGACCGGTCAGCCCAGCCGGACCCGCGCGTTGCGGAACATCCGCTGCCACGGCGAGGCGTCGGGCCAGTCGGCCGGTGCCCAGCTGAAATTGTGGCGGCGCAGGCTGCGTTCGGGATGCGGCATCAGGATGGTGGCGCGGCCGTCGTCGCTGGCCAGGCCGGCGATGGCGTCGGTCGAGCCGTTGGGATTGGCCGGGTACGCCGTCGCCGCGCGACCGTCACCTTCGACGTAGCGCAGCGCGACCGTCGCCGCCATGCGATCCGCCTCGCGGTCGAATTCCGCGCGGCCCTCGCCGTGCGCGATGACCACCGGGATCCGCGAACCGGCCATGCCGGACAGGAACAGCGACGGTGATTCCAGCACCTCCAGCTGCCCCAGGCGCGCCTCGAACTGCTCGCTGCGGTTGCGCAGGAAGCGCGGCCAGTGGGCGGCGCCGGGAATGATGTCCTTGAGCTGCGACAGCATCTGGCAGCCGTTGCACACGCCCAGCGAGAACGTGTCCGCGCGCGCGAAGAACGCGGCGAACTGCGCGCGCAGCGCCTCGCGCTCGAGGATCGAGGTGGCCCAGCCGCGGCCGGCGCCGAGCACGTCGCCGTAGCTGAAGCCGCCGCAGGCGACGAGGCCGTCGAAGCCGTCAAGCGCGGCGCGTCCGGCGATCAGGTCGCTCATATGCACGTCGACCGCGGCAAAGCCGGCGCGGTCGAAGCCCACCGCCATCTCCACCTGGCTGTTCACGCCCTGCTCGCGCAGGATCGCGACCTTCGGCCGCGCGCCCTTCGCGATGTACGGTGCTTCAACATCGCCCGCTGGATCAAAGCGCAGCTCCGGCACGATCCCCGGCGCATCGAACCGGCGCGCGGCCTCGCGCTCCTCGTCGGCGCATTCGGGGTTGTCGCGCAGTCGCTGCATGGCGTGCGTCACCGACCACCAGGCGTCGAACAGTTCTTCCCAGCGCCATTCGGCGATGGTGTCGTCGTCCTGCAGCACGCGGATCTTCGCCACGCCGGTGGGGCGCGCGATGCGCTGCGCGCATTCGATCAGGCCGTGGCGGGCGACGAGGTCGGCGAACTCGGCGCGATCCTCGGTCGCGATCTGCACCACCGCGCCGAGCTCCTCGGCGAACAGGGTGCGGAACATGTTCTCGATGCGGTCCTCGCCCCAGCCATCGAGGTCGATGTCCAGGCCCTTGTGCGAGCAGAACGCCATCTCGCACAGCGCGGCGAAGGTGCCGCCGTCGGAACGGTCGTGGTAGGCGCGCAGCAGGCCGGCCTCGCGCGCGTCGCGGATCAGTTCGAAGAAGGCGCGCAGGCGTTCGGGCTCGTCGAGGTCCGGGCAGGCGCCGCCGAAGGCGTCGTAGCACTGCGCCAGGATCGAACCGCCGAGGCGCTGCTTGCCCGCGCCCAGGCCGATCAGCCACAGCTCGCTGTCGATGCCGTCCTCGATCAGCGGCGTGAGCTGGCGGCCGACATCGGGCACCGGCGCGAAGGCGGTGACGATCAGGGAAACGGGCGAGACGGATTTGTGGTTGGTGGTTGGCGGTTGGTGGTTGGTCGTGGTGGCGGGTGCGCCCTGCGCTTCACCGACCACGTCGCTCCACTGCGCCTGCATCGACAGTGAATCC
Source organism: Luteimonas sp. (assembly GCA_035444805.1). Lineage (GTDB taxonomy): Bacteria > Pseudomonadota > Gammaproteobacteria > Xanthomonadales > Xanthomonadaceae > Luteimonas. The sequence goes on from DAOMPM010000023.1 coordinate 4,935, forward strand.
TTGCCGACGGGGATGCTAAGGTCGAGTTCCGGGCACAGCGCCATGCCGACCGCGCGGACCGCGTCGAACAGCTTCGCGTCCTCGCCGGGGTGGCCGGCGGCGGCCATCCAGTTGGCCGAGAGCTTGACCCGTTCCAGCGCCTCCACCGGTGCCGCGCACAGGTTGGTGATCGCCTCGCCCACGGCCATGCGCGCGGCGGCGGCGGAATCGATCAGCGCCAGCGGCGTGCGCTCGCCGAGCGCCATCGCCTCGCCGGCGTCGCCGTCGAAGCCGGCAAGCGTGATCGCGCAGTCGGCCACCGGCAGTTGCCAGGGGCCGACCATCTGGTCGCGCACGCTCAGGCCGCCGACGGCGCGGTCGCCGATGGTGACCAGGAACTGCTTGGCCGCGACTGTCGGGTGCGCCAGCACGCGCAGGCCGGCCTCCTGCAGATCGACAACGTTGGTGTTGAGCCCGCGCCAGCGCACCGGCGCCACGCGCGCGGTGTCGCGGTGCATCTTCGGCGCCTTGCCGAAGAGGACGTCCATGGGGAAATCGATCGCCGGATCGTCCGGCGTGTGGCCGACGCTGGCGCCATGGGCGACGACGAGGTGTTCGGCTTCGGTCGCCACGCCCACCGCCGCGAACGGGCAGCGCTCGCGTTCGCACAGGGCGGCGAACTCGGCCAGCCGGTCCTGCGGCACGCCGAGCACGTAGCGCTCCTGCGATTCGTTGCACCACAGCTGCATCGGAGACAGTGACGGGTCGTCGCTGGGCACGCGGTCGAGGTCGATCACGCCACCGACGCCGGAGTCGTGCAGCAGTTCGGGGATGGCGTTCGACAGGCCGCCGGCGCCGACGTCGTGGATCGAGACGATCGGGTTGCGCCCGGCGAGCGCGACGCAGCGGTCGATCACCTCCTGGCAGCGACGCTCCATCTCCGGGTTCTCGCGCTGCACCGAGGCGAAATCGAGGTCCTCGGCGCTCTCGCCCGAAGCCACCGAACTGGCGGCGCCACCGCCGAGGCCGATCAGCATCGCCGGGCCGCCGAGCACGATCACCGCGTCACCGGGCTTGAGCGTGCGCTTGGCCACCATCGGCCGGTCCATCGCGCCGAGGCCGCCGGCGAGCATGATCGGCTTGTCGTAGGCGCGCACCGGCTCGCCGTCCTGGGCCAGCTCGAAGCTGCGGAAGTAGCCGAGCAGGTTCGGACGTCCGAATTCGTTGTTGAACGCGGCGCCGCCGAGCGGGCCGTCGAGCATGATCTCCAGCGCCGGCGCCATGCGCGGGTTGAGCGCGCGTTCGCCCTCCCACGGCTGCGGCAGCGTGGGGATGCGCAGGTGCGAGACGCTGAAGCCGGTCAGGCCGGCCTTGGGCTTGCCGCCGCGGCCGGTCGCGCCCTCGTCGCGGATTTCACCGCCGGCGCCGGTGCTGGCGCCCGGGAACGGCGAGATCGCGGTCGGGTGGTTGTGGGTCTCGACCTTGATGCAGAACGCGCTGTCGGCGACCGGCTCGGCGCGGTACTCGCCGCTGTCCGGATCGGGCCGGAAGCGGCTGGCCGGATAGCCCGCCACCACCGCGGCGTTGTCGCTGTACGCCGACAGCGTGTGCTGCGGCGTCTTCGCGTGGGTGTGCTTGATCATGCGGAACAGTGTCGGCGGCATGCCGTCGACGTGATCCTGCTCCTCGCCATCGATCGTCCACGAAGCGTTGAAGATCTTGTGCCGGCAGTGCTCCGAGTTCGCCTGCGCGAACATCATCAGCTCGATGTCGGAGGGATCGCGGTCGAGCTCCGCATAGCGCTCGCGCAGGTACGCGATCTCGTCGTCGGCCAGGGCCAGGCCAAGGCGCGCATTGGCGCCTTCCAGTTCCGCCAGCGGGATCCGCTCGAGCGCGGCGCGCGCCGGCGTTGCGAACAGCCCGGCGCCGGCGTCGTGCGAGGCCAGCAGCGACTGCGTCATCGGGTCGTGCAGCAGTTTCGCCAGCGCCGCCTGCGTCGCGGCATCTTCCGGCCAGTCGAGCAGATCGATCCGGGTCCCGCGCTCGACGCGCCGCACCGGCTGGCCGGCGCCGCGCAGGATGTCGGTGGCCTTGCTCGCCCACGGCGAGATCGTGCCCAGCCGCGGCGAGACGAAGCGCGTCACCGCGCCCGCCTCGGCGACGGAGCGATCGTCCCCAGCCTGCAGCACGCGCTTCAGGGTCGCGGGGTCCGGGCTCGCCCCGGGCTCGGGTTCGATCCAGTAGACGTGCCAGGTCCCGGCGATCCGGACCCCGGGCGAAACCTGCTGCAGGCGGGATTCAAGCCGTTCGCGGCGGAACGGCGACAGGGCCGGAAGGCCCTCGAGGACGATCATGTCCGGAGGAACACTGGGGCGGGCTGTCTATTGTAAAGGTTTTGCCGGGGCAGGCCCGGCCTGCCAGCAGTGCTCAGCCGCCCGTCGCGGCGACGGTGGACGAAGCCTCCACCTGCTGCAGCGCGGACAGCAGGGCGTCCGGCGGCAGGTAGCCGGGCATCTGCACGCCGCTCTCGGTGACGATCATCGGGGTGCCGGTCAGGCCGATGCGCTGGCCCAGGTCGTAGTGGCGGCCGACCGGGCTGTCGCAGGTGCGCGGCGGGACGCGCCTGCCGTTCTTGGCGTCGGTCAGGGCCTTGCCGCGGTCCGCCGAGCACCACACCGACACCATCAGGTCATAGTCCGGCGTGCCCGGGCCCATGCGCGGGAAGGCGAGGTATTCGATCGCGATGCCGAGCTTGTTGTACTCGGCGATGTCCTGGTGCAGTTTGCGGCAGTAGCCGCACTCGACGTCGGTGAACACGCTGACCGTGTACTTCGGGTTCGCCGGGGCAAAGACGATGCGCTCGCTGCGGGGCACCTTGGCCAGCAGCTCGCGCCGCACCTCGGCCACGCCGGCCTGGCTCATGTCCTTCTTCGCGGCGATGTCGAACAGGTTGCCCTGCAGCAGGTACCTGCCGTCGTCGCTGACGTACAGCGTCTGCCCGCCGACGATGACCTCGCGGAAACCGGCCAGCGGCGCGGCCGCGATCCGGTCGATGTGGATGTCCGGGTTGATCGACGCGATCGCCTGGCGGGCGCGATCTTCCGGCGTGCCGGGCGTGGTCTGGATCTGCTCGACGGCCGGCGTCGTGGCGGCGGCCGCCTGCTCCGTCGGCTCCTCCGCGGCGGACGACGGGGCCTGCGCGCAGGCCGAGAGGCTCGCGGCGCAGAGGAGGGACAGCAGCAGGCTACGCTTCAGGGGCATCTGGACTCGGCGCTGGGCGCGAAAGGCAGGTCAAGGCGCATTGTCGCATGCGCCCCCGGCGCCCCGACCCGGCGGCGCGCGCCGGGTCCGGAACCGTTCAAGCTGGGGCGTGCACGGTCCTCATACCCACTTGTGATCAAAAGGATGGGGTGGCGTAGGAGCGCCCCATGGGCGCGACCGGCGAGCGACGGCAGCCCGGGCTGCGCGGGTCGCGGGCATGGCCCGCATTTATCGCTTTGATCGTGAACGGGTATCAGCCTGCCGCCACCGCGTCGTTGTGCACGCCGGCCACGGCGCGGCCCGACGGGTCGGCCATCGCCGCGAAGCTGGCGTCCCAGGCGATCGCCGCCGGCGAGGAGCAGGCGATTGACTTGCCGCCGGGCACGGTCTCGGCCGCCGCCGGCGTCGGGTAGAAGCGCTCGAACAGCGCGCGGTAGAGGTAGGCCTCCTTGCTCTGCGGAGGGTTGACCGGGAAGCGCTTGCCGGCGGCGGCCAGCTCGCGGTCGCTCACCTGGGCCTCGGCGTGCGCCTTCAGCCCGTCGATCCAGCCGTAGCCGACGCCGTCGCTGAACTGCTCCTTCTGCCGCCACAGGATCTCGTCGGGCAGGTAGCCCTCGAACGCGGCGCGCAGCACGCCCTTCTCGATCCGCTGCGGGCCGTCGCTGCCCTTGACCACCATCTTGTGCGCGGCGTCCATCTTCATCGCCACGTCGAGGAACTCGCGGTCGAGGAAGGGCACGCGCGGCTCGACGCCCCAGGCCATCATCGACTTGTTGGCGCGCAGGCAGTCGTAGTTGTTGAGCGCGTCGAGCTTGCGCACCAGCTCCTCGTGGAACTCGCGCGCATTGGGCGCCTTGTGGAAGTACAGGTAGCCGCCGAAGACCTCGTCGCTGCCCTCGCCCGAGAGCACCATCTTCACGCCCATCGCCTTGATCCGCCGCGCCAGCAGGAACATCGGGGTGGAGGCGCGGATGGTGGTGACGTCGTAGCTCTCGATGTGGCGGATCACCTCCGGCAGCGCGTCCAGCCCTTCCTCGAAGGTGTATTCGAAGCCGTGGTGGACGGTGCCGAGCATGTCGGCGGCGACCTGTGCCGCAGCCAGGTCCGGCGAGCCCTTCAGGCCGATGGCGAAGGAGTGCAGGCGCGGCCACCAGGCCTCGCTGCGGTCGCCGTCCTCGACGCGGTGGCGGGCGTAGCGCGCGGCCACCGCGGCGACCAGCGAGGAGTCGAGGCCGCCGGAGAGCAGCACGCCGTAGGGCACGTCGGTCATCAGCTGGCGGTGCACCGCGGCCTCGAAGGCGTCGCGCAGCTCGGTCGGCGTGATCTCGACGCCTTCGACCGCAGCGTAGTCGCGCCACGGACGCTCGTAGTACCTGGTGAGTGCGCCGGTCGCGGTGTCGTACCAGTGGCCGGGCGGGAACTGGGCGACGTCGGCGCAGTCGTCCACCAGCGCCTTCATTTCCGAGGCCACGCGCAGGCGGCCCGCTCGGTCATGGCCCCAGTACAGCGGCACCACGCCGATCGGATCGCGGGCGATGATCGCGCGGCCCCGGGCCTTGTCCCACAGCGCGAAGGCGAAGATGCCGTTGAGGCGGTTGAGGAACGAGGCCGGCTCGTCTTCCAGGTACAGCGCGCTGATCACCTCGCAGTCCGACTCGGTCTGGAACGCGTAGGGCTGGCGCAGCGCCTGCTTGAGCTCGCGATGGTTGTAGATCTCGCCGTTGACCGCCAGCGCCAGGCGGCCGTCCTCCGACAGCAGCGGCTGCGCGCCACCGGCGGGGTCGACGATGGCGAGGCGCTCGTGGACCAGGATCGCGCCCTGGTCGAGGTACACGCCGCTCCAGTCCGGACCGCGATGGCGCTGCTTCTGCGACAGCTCCAGGGACTGGCGGCGCAGCGCCTGGACGTCGTCGCCCGGCTGCAGGCCGAAGATGCCGAAGATGGAGCACATGGGAAAATCCTTGCGTGGGGTTCGGAAACGAAAAAGCCCGCGCCTTTCGGCGCGGGCTTGGGTGTCTGGCGCTGGTCGCTTCGCCTATGCGCGGGCCCGCAGCCGCGCACGATGGTCCGTGCCGCGATTATTGCGGTTGGCGTTGCTGGCGATGGGCGGGAGGCGGTGCATGGGAAGCGACGCTAACGCTTCATGCGGCAGTGCGCAACGGTTGCAGCGGCAACCGTGGCACAGGCTAGTGTAGGAGCGCCCCATGGGCGCGACCGGCGAGCGACGATGCCCGGGCTGCGCGGGTCGCGGGCATGGCCCGCTCCTACTTGAGCAGGCGTTCGACCAGGGCCAGGTAGAGGTCGGGCAGCGCCTCGAGGTCGGCCACGCGCACGTGTTCGTCGACCTGGTGGATGCTGGCGTTGACCGGACCCACCTCGATGCATTGCGCGCCCAGCGGGGCGATGAAGCGCGCATCCGAGGTGCCGCCTCCCGTGCTTTCCTCCGGCGGTGCGCCGGCGAATCCGGCCAGCACCTCGCGAGCGACGGCGCGCAGCGGGCCTTCGGGGGTGTGGAAGGGCTCGCCGCTGCGGTGCCAGGCCAGCGTGTAGTCGAGACCGTGGCGATCGAGCAGCGCGGCGACCTCCGCCTCCAGCCGCGGCGCATCCCAGTGCGGGTTGTAGCGCAGGTTGAACAGCAGCTGCAGTTCGCCGGGAATGACATTGTTCGCGCCGGTGCCGGCGTGGATGTTCGAGACCTGCAGGCTGGTCGGTGGAAAGCTGTCGTAGCCCTCGTCCCACGCACGCGAAACGAGTTCCGCCAGCGCCGGCGCGGCCAGGTGGACCGGGTTGCGCGCCTTGTGCGGATAGGCGACGTGGCCCTGCACGCCGCGCACGGCGAGCGTGGCCGAGAGGCTGCCGCGGCGACCGACGCGCAGCAGGTCACCCAGGCGTTCGCTCGAGGACGGCTCGCCGGTGATGCACCAGTCGATGCGCGTGCCGCGCTCGCGGAACATGTCGGCGACGCGGCGCACGCCGTCGATCGCGTCGCCCTCCTCGTCCGAGGTCAGCAGCAGTGCGGCGGTGCCGGGGTGGTCGGGGTGCGCGGCGACGAAGCGCTCCAGCGCGACCACGAACGCGGCCACGCTGCCCTTCATGTCGGCGGCGCCGCGGCCGTACAGCACGCCGTCGCGGATCGTCGGCGCGAACGGATCGCTGGTCCAGGCCTCGCGCGGGCCCGGCGGCACCACGTCGGTGTGGCCGAGCAGGACCAATACCTGGCCGCCCGCGCCGTGCGTCGCCCAGAGGTTGTCGACGGCGCCGAAGCGCAGGTGCTCGATCGCGAAGCCGGCACGCGACAGGCGTTCGGCGACCACCGCCTGGCAGCCGGCGTCGTCCGGCGTGACCGAGGGGCGGGCAATCAGATCGCAGGCCAGTTCAAGCACATCGCTCATCGCGGCACTCCATCGGGACGACACATTGTAGGAGCGGGCCATGCCCGCGACCGGGCTGCAGTCGACACCGGTGCGACCGGTCGCGCCCATGGGGCGCTCCTACGAAAGCATCGTTCGTTGTAGGAGCGGGCCATGCCCGCGACCCGCGTCGCCAGCTACCATCGCGGCCCGGTCGCGCCCATGGGGCGCTCCTACGCGATGCCGAAGCGCTTCTTGAAACCGTTGTCGGTGAAGCCCTGGCTGATCTCGCCGTCGTCGGTGACCACCACCGGGCGACGGATCAGCTGAGGGTATTCACGCAGCAGCAGCTTCCACTCGGCGTCGCTGGCGGCAGCCTTGCGGTTGTCCGGCAGCTGCCGCCACGTCGTCGAGGACTTGTTGACCATCGCCGCGAAGCCGCCGAGCCTGCCGGCCCATTCCACCAGCGTCTCGGGCGTCGGCTTCTCGTCGCGGTAGTCGACGAACGTGTAGGCAACGCCGAAGCGGTCGAGCCACTTCCTCGCCTTCGCGCAGGTGTCGCAGTTCTTGAGGCCGTAGATGGTCGTGGCCATGGTTCAGTCCGCCAGCCCGCGCAGCAGGTCGTTGACGCTGGTCTTGCCGCGCGTCTTCTCGTCGACCTGCTTGACGATCACCGCGCAATACAGCGAATGCGAGCCATCGGCGGCCGGCAGCGAGCCCGACACCACCACGCTGCCCGGCGGCACGTAGCCGTAGCTGATTTCCTTCGTCGCGCGGTTGTAGATACGCGTCGACTGGCCGATGAACACGCCCATGCCGATCACGCTGTGGTGGCCGACGACCACGCCCTCGACCACCTCCGAGCGTGCGCCGATGAAGCAGTGGTCCTCGATGATCGTCGGGCCGGCCTGCAGCGGCTCGAGCACGCCGCCGATGCCGGCGCCGCCGGACAGGTGCACGTGCCTGCCGATCTGCGCGCAGGAGCCGACCGTCGCCCAGGTATCGACCATCGTGCCCTCGCCGACGTAGGCGCCGATGTTGACGAAGCTCGGCATCAGCACCACGTCGCGGCCGAAATACGTCCCGCGTCGCGCCACCGCGCCCGGCACCACGCGCACGCCCGTCGCCTTGAAGCGTTCGGCGTCGAAGCCGGCGAAGCGCGCCTCGACCTTGTCCCAATACGGCGCCGGCTGCGCCTCGACCACGGCCATGTCGTTGCTGCGGAAGTACAGCAGCACCGCCTTCTTCAGCCACTGATTGACCTGCCAGCCGCCGTCGGCCTTCGGTTCGGCCACGCGCAGCTCGCCGCTTTCCAGGCCGAGCATCACCTGCTCGACCGCCGGCTTGACCACGTCGCCGATCTCCTCCGCGCCGAGGTCGGCGCGGCGCTCCCAGGCGACCTCGATGATGCGCTGTGTGCCGGTGGCGGTAGCCGCTGCGGTCATGCCTGTTGTTCTCCGTCGATGCCAAGCTGCAGTGCGTCGCGCAGGGCGGCGCGTTCGTGTTCGTCCAGCGCCACGTCCTGGCGGTCGCTGAGCAGGAAGACGTCCTCCGCGCGCGCGCCGAAGGTGGCGATCCGCGCATCGTGCACGCGGACCTGCTGCTGGCGCAGCACCTGGGCGATGTCGGCGAGCAGGCCGGGGCGGTCGGTGCAGACCAGGCTCATCAGCGTGCGCTTGCCGTCGGCGACTTCGTCGAAGTCGACCTGCGGCGGGATGCGGAAGTGGCGCAGGTGGCGCGGCTGCGCGCGACGCGATGGGCGCACGTCGAGCGAGCCGGTGAGCACCGCCGCCAGCTTGCGCTCGATGGCGGCGATGTCCGGCGCCTGGCGGGTGTCGACCGAGAGCACCTGGAAACTGTCGAAGATGGTGTGGTCCGGGCCGTCGAGCGCGCGCGCCTGCTGGATGGCGAGGCCGAGCCGGTCGAGGGTGATGACGATCGCGGCGAACAGCCCGTCGCGATCGGGCGCATGCACGAACACCTCCAGCGCATCGCCGGCGCCGGCGACCCGGCGCACGCGCACCACCGGCGCGCCCGGCGCCGCCTCGCGCAGTGCGCGCGCCTGCCACACCACCTGGTCGGGACGCAGGCGCAGGAAGTTCGACTCGGGCATGCGCGAGAACAGCGCGTCGATGTCGGTGACGCCCTCCGCGGCCAGCAGGCCGGTGGCCTTGTCGCGGGTCTCGACGATGCGGTCGGCGGCGCCGACGCGATGCTCCAGCCCTCGCCGCAGGGCATAGCGCGTGGCGGTGCGCAGTTCCGACAGCAGCCGGTCCTTCCACGCATTCCACAGCTTCGGCGAGGTGCCGGCGATGTCGGCGCAGGTCAGCAGGTAGAGGTAGTCGAGGCGCTCGCGGTCACCCACCTCCACCGCGAAACGGTGGATCACCGCCGGGTCGGAGATGTCCTGCTTCTGCGCGGTGACCGACATCAGCAGGTGCCTGCGCACCAGCCACTCGACCAGGGCGGTGTCGTGCACGCCGAAGCCCATCGCCTCGCAGAACGCGCGCGCGTCGACCGCGCCCAGCTCGGAGTGGTCGCCGCCGCGGCCCTTGGCGATGTCGTGGAACAGGCCGGCGATGAGCAGCAGCTCGGGCTTGCGCAGCAGCGGCCAGACCTCGTGCGCCATCGAGAAGCGCTCGTCGGGGATGCCGGTCGAGAACGAGGCCAGGTGGCGCAGCACCGCCAGCGTGTGCTGGTCGACGGTGTAGACGTGGAACAGGTCGAACTGCATGCGTCCGGAGACCTGCGCGAATGCGGGAATCCAGCGCCCGAGCACGCCCAGCCGCGCCATCCGCTCCAGCGTGCGCACCGGCATCGGCCCGCGCAGCAGCTCGACGAAGGCCTCGCGCAATTCCGGCGACGCCGCTTCGTACGAGGTCAGCCCGTGCAGCGATTCAGCCAGTGCGCGCGCGGTGCGCGAGTGCAGGCCCTGCGCGTCCGTGCGCTCGGCCCACAGCGCGAACAACGCGAACACGCGCGCCATGTCGCCGCCGGGCCAGAATTCGTCGCGGGCCACGAGGTAGCCGCGCTTCATCGCGAACTCGGCGTCGACCGGCACCGCCTCGACGTCGCCCTCGATCTGCTCCTCGAAGCGCTGCAGCAGGCGCTCGCCGACCCGCAGCACGATCGCCGCGGCGCGGTAGAACTCCTGCATCATCCGTTCGACCGCGGCGGTGTCGGCGTCCTCGATGTGCTGCAGGCGCGCGGCCAGCGTCTTCTGGTGGTCGAAGCGCAGCCGCTCCTCGCGCTTGCCGGCGACCAGGTGCAGGCCGTAGCGCAGGGTCGACAGCAGCCGCCAGTCGCGCTCCAGCGCGGCGTACTCGTCGACGCCGACGTGGCCCAGCGGGATCAGCGACTCGATGTCGCGTGTGCCGAACACGCGCCGCGCCATCCAGCGCAGGGTGTGGATGTCGCGCAGCCCGCCCGGGCCTTCCTTGATGTTGGGCTCGAGGTTGTCGGCGGTGTCGCCGAAGCGCGCGTGGCGCTGGCGCAGCTCCTCGCGCTTGGCGTGGAAGAACTCGCGCGCCGGCCAGACCTTGTCGACCGCCACCGCCTCGGCCAGCTGCGCCGCCATCTCCGGCGAGGCGACCAGCGGCCGCGCCTCGAGCATGGCGGTCATCACGGTGATGTCGTCGGCCGCGGCCTGCGTGCATTCGGCCAGCGTGCGCACCGCGTGTCCGACCGGCAGGCCGGCGTCCCACAGCAGCGCGAACAGGCGCGACAGCGCGGCGGTGTCGGCCTCGCGCACGTCCGGCCCCACCAACACCAGCAGGTCCACGTCCGAGCGCGGGAACAGTTCGCCGCGACCGTAGCCGCCGACCGCGAACAGGGTCAGGTCGGCGTCGGCCGGGATCGCGCGCGACCAGGCCTGGCGCACCAGCGCATCGACCGCGATCACCCGCGCCATCAGCAGCCGCTCGATGTCGCCGCCGGCGTCGAAGCGCTGGGCGAAACTCGCGTCCTGGCCGCGCAGGGTCTCGGCGGCGGTGGCCACCCAGGCGGCGTCCTCGGCCGCGCGGACCGCGACCTCGTCGTCGCCGGGCGGCGCCACGGTCGTCATCTCAGAGATCGTTGTCGTCGCCGGGCAACCGGGTCAGGATCTCGACCCCGTCGTCCGTCACCACGACGGTGTGCTCCCACTGCGCCGACAGCTTGCGGTCCTTGGTGACCACGGTCCAGCCGTCCGGCAGCAGCTTGGTGAAGCGCGTGCCCTCGTTGATCATCGGCTCGATGGTGAAGGTCATGCCCGGCTTGAACACCAGCCCCTCGCCGGGTCGGCCGTAGTGCAGCACCTGCGGGTCCTCGTGGTAGACCTTGCCGATGCCGTGGCCGCAGTACTCGCGCACCACGCTGAAGCGCTGCCCTTCCGCGTACTGCTGGATGGCGTGGCCGACGTCGCCCAGCGTCGCGCCCGGCCGCACCACGCGGATGCCGCGGAACAGCGCCTCGCGGGTGACCTCGACCAGCCGCTTCGCCATCACCGACGGCGTGCCGACGTAGTACATGCGGCTGGTGTCGCCGTGCCAGCCGTCCTTGATGACGGTGACGTCGATATTGATGATGTCGCCATCCCTGAGCACCTTGGCCTCGTTCGGGATGCCGTGGCAGATGACGTTGTTGGCCGAGATGCAGGTGGTCTTGGGATAGCCCTTGTAACCGAGGTTGGCCGGGGTCGCCTTCTGCACGTTGACGATGTGGTCGTGGCAGATCCGGTCCAGCTCGTCGGTGCTGACGCCGGGCTTCACGTGCCCGGCCACGACCTGCAGCACCTCGGCCGCCAGGCGGCCGACCACGCGCATCTTTTCGATCTCGTCGGGGGTCTTGGTGGATACGGTCATGGAGACATTATCCCCGATCCCTGGCCGATCCGGGCCCGAACTTGCCTCTGCCGGCCCCGAGGACTATAATTTCCGGCCATTTTCCGCCTCCGGGCAGGAAAGGCCGCCCACGCCGGGCGTAGCGTGCCATCCACGCAGGCGAATACACACCCGCTGCAACCCCCCGTTCCGGGGTGTCCCGTGCCTGCGAAGGCCCGGGATCTGGACACGGAGGCAGCGGGGAGGCCCAACCCCGGAACCACGCGCCCTGCCCCGCAGGCCGCACCGCCCATCCTTTTGCCGTGGCGGCCGGTTCCCTGTCAGGAGTTACATCCAATGCCCCAGATCACCATGCGCCAGATGCTGGAAGCCGGCGTGCATTTCGGCCACCAGACGCGCTACTGGAACCCGAAGATGGCGCCGTACATCTTCGGTGCCCGCGGCAAGATCCACATCATCAACCTCGAGAAGACGGTTCCGCTGTTCAACGACGCGATGAACTTCATCTCGGGCATCGCCCAGAAGCGCGGCATCATCCTGTTCGTCGGCACCAAGCGCAGCGCGCGCGAGCCGGTGAAGGAAGAGGCCGAGCGCTGCGGCATGCCGTACATGACCCAGCGCTGGCTGGGCGGCACGCTGACCAACTTCCGCACCGTCAAGCAGTCGGTCGCGCGCCTGAAGGAGCTCGAAGCAGCCGAGACCGACGGCACGTTCGAGAAGCTGGTCAAGCACGAAGTGCTGGGCCTGCGCCGCGAGCGCGACAAGCTGGAAGCCTCGCTGGGCGGCCTGAAGGACCTCAACCGCCTGCCCGACGCGCTGTTCGTGATCGACATCGGCCATGAGGACATCGCGGTCAAGGAAGCCAAGAAGCTCGGCATCCCGGTGATCGCGGTGGTCGACACCAACTACGACCCGGCCCTGGTCGACTACCCGATCCCGGGCAACGACGACGCCATCCGCGCCGTGCAGCTGTACGCCCGCGCCGCCGCCGACGCCGTGCTCGAAGGCAAGGCCGCCGCGCCGAACGCCGCCAACGTGCGCGAGGAAGAGTTCGCCGAGGGCGAGGCCAAGCCGGCCCGCCGCGCGCCGGCAGCAAAGCCCGCCGCCGACGCCGAAGCCGCCAAGGCCGACGGCGCCGCCGAAGCGGCTCCCGCGGCCGAGTAACGGTGCCGCAACGCCGCCGCGCCATCCTGCGCGGCGGCCCTTTCCCGTAGGAGCGGGCCATGCCCGCGACTGGCGCAGGGCCGCATCCCGCATAACCGGTCGCGCCCATGGGGCGCTCCTACACCGCAATCCGAATTCGAGGTAATCCGATGGAAATCACTGCTTCCCAGGTCAAGGAACTGCGCGAGCGCACCGGCGCCGGCATGATGGAGTGCAAGAAGGCGCTCACCGAAAGCAAGGGCGACATCGACGCCGCCGCCGAGGCCCTGCGCAAGTCCGGCCTGGCCAAGGCCGACAAGAAGGCCAGCCGCGTCGCCGCCGAAGGCTGCATCGCCTCGGCGCAGGACGGCGGCAAGGCCGTGCTGGTCGAGATCAACTCCGAGACCGACTTCGTCGCCAAGGACGAGAACTTCAAGGGCTTCGCCGAAGCCGTCGCCCAGGCCGCGCTGGCCGCCGGCGTGGCCGACGCCGAGGCGCTCAAGACGGCGAAGCTGGCCTCGGGCGAGACCGTCGAGGAAGCCCGCGCCGCGGTCATCGCCAAGGTCGGCGAGAACGTGCAGGTCCGCCGCGTGGCGGCGGTCGACTCCGCCAACACCGTGGCCGGCTACGTCCACGGCGGCAAGATCGGCGTGCTGGTCGAGCTCAAGGGCGGCGACGCCGAACTCGCCCGCGGCCTGGCGATGCATGTCGCCGCGATGAACCCGCCGCACAACAAGCAGAGCGACGTCCCGGCCGACTTCATCGCCAAGGAAAAGGAAATCGAACTGGCGAAGATGTCCGACAAGGACCGCAGCAAGCCGGCCGAAATCCTCGAGAAGATCATCGGCGGCAAGATCGCCAAGATCGTCAACGAGGTCAGCCTCTACGGCCAGCCCTACGTGCTCGACACCGACAAGACCGTCGAGGCCGTGCTCAAGGCCGCCGGCGCCGAAGTCATCGGCTTCCAGCGCCTGGCCGTCGGCGAGGGCATCGAGAAGGTGGTCGAGGACTACGCCGCGGAAGTAATGAAGCAGGCCGGCCTGGCGTAAGCGGACCTGCCCTTCAGCTGCAACGGAAACCCGCGGAAAACCGCGGGTTTTTCTTTGGGCGCGCCACTGCCCCGGCATCGACACCACAGACAAGCCATCGCGGCGCGGCTAGAATCTCCGCGTTTGCCCGCCCGGAGCCCCCCATGTCGCAACTCGCCTATCGCCGCGTCCTCCTCAAACTTTCCGGCGAGGCGCTGATGGGGGACGAGGACTACGGGATCGATCCGAAGGTCATCGGCCGGCTGGCACGCGAGGTGATCGAAGTGCAGCAGGCCGGGGCCGAGGTCGGGGTGGTGATCGGCGGTGGCAACATCTTCCGCGGCGCGGGCCTGGCGGCTGCCGGCATGGACCGGGTCACCGGCGACCAGATGGGCATGCTGGCCACGGTCATCAATGCGCTGGCGATGCAGGACGCGCTGGAGAAGCTCGGCGGCAAGGTCCGGGTGATGAGCGCGATCAAGATCAACGACGTCTGCGAGGACTACATCCGCCGGCGCGCGATCCGCCACCTGGAGAAGGGCCGGATCGCGATCTTCGCCGCCGGCACCGGCAATCCGTTCTTCACCACCGACTCGGGCGCGGCGCTGCGCGCGATCGAGATCGGCGCCGACCTGCTGCTCAAGGCGACCAAGGTCGACGGCGTCTACGACAAGGACCCGAAGAAGCACGCCGACGCGGTCCGCTACGACAGCCTGAGCTACGACGAGGTCATCGCCCGCAACCTGCAGGTGATGGACACCGCCGCCTTCGCCCTGTGCCGCGACAGCGACCTGCCGCTGCGCATCTTCGACATGTCGCAGCCGGGGGTGCTGCTGCGGATCCTCGAGGGTGAGGCGATCGGGACGTTGGTGCATGGGCGGGGCTGAACCGGAAAAACCGGGGTCAGAGTCGACTTTCCCTGCGGATCCACGTGATCGGGAAGGCGTATCGGGGGAAAGTCGAGTCTGACCCCTCCCGCGACCGGGAAGGAGTATCGGGGGGAAGTCGAGTCTGACCCCTCCCGCCACTCGCCTATAATCCCGCAGCTAAGCCTTCAGAACGGACCGGAGCCGGCGATGCTCAACGAGATCAAGAAAGACGCCCAGACCCGCATGACCAAGAGCGTCGAGTCCCTGCGCCACAACCTGGTGAAGGTGCGCACCGGCCGCGCTTCGACCGGCCTGGTCGACAGCATCAAGGTCAGCGCCTACGGCAGCGAGGTGCCGCTGTCCCAGGTCGCGGCGGTGTCGGTGTCCGACGCCCGCTCGCTGCTCATCCAGCCCTGGGACAAGGCCATGGTCGGGGTGGTCGAGAAGGCGATCCTCGCCTCCGACCTCGGCCTGACCCCGAACACCGCTGGCACCACGATCCGCCTCAACCTGCCCGCGCTCACCGAGGAGCGCCGCCGTGACCTGACCAAGGTGGTGCACTCCGAGGGCGAGGACGCCAAGGTCGCGATCCGCAACATCCGCCGCGACGCCAACCAGCAGGTCAAGGAACTGCTGAAGGACAAGTCGATCACCGAGGACGACGTGCGCCGCAGCGAGGACGAGATCCAGAAGGTCACCGACAAGGCGATCAAGGACGTCGACGACGTGGTCAAGGCCAAGGAACAGGAGCTGATGGCGGTCTGAGAGGCCGGGAATGGGGAATGGGGGATCGAGCCCCTTCCGCCACTTCACGCAGCTGGCAGCGATGCACACGGACCGCCCTTGAACGACTCCCGACTCCCGATTCCCGATTCCCGGGTCCCCCGCCACGTCGCCATCATCATGGACGGCAACGGCCGCTGGGCGGCGCGGCGCAAGCGACCGCGCGCGATCGGGCACCGCGCCGGAGCCCGCGCGGTCAACGTCTGCATCGATTTCTGCCTTGAACAGGGCATTGCGGCGCTGACCCTGTTCGCCTTCTCCAGCGAGAACTGGGGGCGGCCGGAGGACGAGGTCGGCGCGCTGATGAAGCTGTTCCTGGCCGCGCTCGACCGCGAGGTCGAGGAGCTGCACCGGCGCGGCGTGCGCGTGCGCTTCATCGGCGAACGCGAGCGCTTTCCGGCCGACATCCGCGCGCGCATGCAGGTGGCCGAAGCACTGACCGCCGGCAACACCCGCCTGGCGCTGTCGATCGCCGCCAGCTACGGCGGCCGCCAGGACATCGCGGCGGCCGCGCGCTCGCTGGCCGAGGACGTGGCCGCCGGCCGGCTGCGCCCGGACCAGGTCGATGAAGCCGCACTCGGCGCCCGCGTCGCCCTGGCAGACCTGCCGCCGCCGGACCTGTTCATCCGCACCGGCGGCGACTGCCGGATCAGCAATTTCCTGCTGTGGCAGCTCGCCTACACCGAGCTGTGGTTCACTGAAACGCTGTGGCCGGAGCTCGACGCGGCCACCCTGCACGAGGCGATCCGCGCCTTCGCCAGCCGCGAGCGCCGCTTCGGCCTGACCGGCGAACAGGTCGCCGCGCTTGCGCCCCCCCAACGGAGCCCGACACCTTGACCCGGACCCGCGTCCTCACCGCATTGCTGATGGCGCCGCTGGCGATCCTCGGCGTCCTGCTGCTGCCCACGCCCTGGCTGGTGGCGGTGTCGGCAGTCGTCTTCCTCGCCGCGCTGTGGGAATGGGCGCGGCTGTCCGAGGTCGACGACACCCTGCAGCGCACCCTGCTGCTGCTGGCCAACCTGCTGCTGATGGCGGCCCTGGTCTGGGCCTCGCCCACCGACAGCGGCGGCTCGCTGGTGCTGTTCAAGCTGGTGACGATGATCGGCGTGGTCTGGTGGCTGGTGGCGCTGCTGTGGCTGCGCCGCTACGAGTTCGCCTCCGACCACGACACCCACGCCCGCGTGTTCAAGCTGGCCGCGGGCACCCTGGCGATCGTGCCGGCGTGGTGCGCGATGGCGGTGATCCACGCCAGCGATCCCGAGCCGACCGCCTGGCCGCTGGTGGCGCAGGGCCATGTCTGGCTGCTGATCGCGCTGATGATCGTCTGGGCGGCCGACACCGGTGCCTATTTCGCCGGCCGCAAGTTCGGCGGGCGGTGGTTCGGCGGCCGCCGGCTGGCGCCGCGGATCAGCCCCAACAAGACCATCGAGGGCTTCCTCGGCGGCCTGCTGCTGGCGGTGCTGGTCGCCCTTGTGATGGCCCCGCTGGCCGGGGCGGGCGCTGCGGAGCTGCCGTTGGTCGCGGTGGCGGCGCTCGCCACCGCGCTCGCCTCGGTGGTCGGCGACCTGTTCGAAAGCCTGCTCAAGCGCCACGTCGGCGCCAAGGACTCGGGCACCCTGATCCCCGGGCATGGCGGCGTGCTGGACCGCGTCGACAGCCTGCTGGCCGCGCTGCCGGTGTTCGCGGTCGCCAAGATCTGGCTGGGGTTCTGATGCAGCAGCGCATCGCCGTCCTCGGCGCCACCGGCTCGATCGGGAGTTCGGCGCTCGACGTCATCGCCCGCCACCCGGACGCGCTGCGCGCCAGCGTGCTCGCCGCCGGCGGCAACGTCGAGGCGCTGCTGGCGCTGTGCGCGCTGCACCGGCCCGAACATGCGGTGATCGGCGACGAGGCGGCCCTGCCGCGGCTGCGCGAAGGCCTGGCGGCCGCGGGGCTGGCCACCCGTGCGCACGCCGGCGGCGACGCGCTGTGCGCACTGGTCGCCGACGCCGGCTGCGACACCGTGGTCGCCGCCATCGTCGGCGCGGCCGGGCTCGGCTCCACCCTCGCGGCCGCGCGCGCGGGCAAGCGCCTGCTGCTGGCCAACAAGGAGTCGCTGGTGCTGGCCGGCGAGCTGCTGATCCGCGCCGCCTGCGAGGCCGGGGCCACGATCGTGCCGATCGACAGCGAGCACAACGCCATCTTCCAGTGCCTGCACGGCCGCGCGCCCGACGCCGGCGTGCGCCGGATCACCCTCACCGCCTCCGGCGGCCCCTTCCGCGGGCGCAGCCGGGCGGACCTGGCCACGGTGACGCCGGCCGAGGCGGTCGCCCACCCGAAATGGTCGATGGGGCCGAAGATCTCGGTCGACTCGGCCACGCTGATGAACAAGGGCCTGGAGCTGATCGAGGCCCACCACCTGTTCGGCCTGGGCGACGACCGCCTCGACGTGCTGGTGCACCCGCAGAGCCTGGTGCACTCGCTGGTCGAGTTCGTCGACGGCTCCACCCTCGCCCAGCTCGGCCTGCCGGACATGCGCACGGCGCTGGCGGTGGGCTTCGGCTGGCCGCGGCGGCTCGAATCCGGGGTCGGCGGGCTCGACCTGGCCGCCCACGGCCGGCTCGACTTCGAGCCGCCCGACCTCGACACCTTCCCCTGCCTGGCGCTGGCGCGGGCGGCGATGGTGGCCGGCGGCACCGCGCCGGCGACGCTCAACGCGGCCAACGAAATCGCTGTTTCAGCCTTTCTTCAGGGCCGGATCGGTTTCCTGTCCATTGCCGCGCTGGTCGAACACACCCTCGCGGCGACCGATCTGCAACCGGCCGCATCGTTGGCCGCGCTCGGCGAAGCCGATGCGCGCGCCCGGCGCCACGCCGAACACGCCATTGCCACGGGTGCCGTCCGATGAGCCGCCGCCATGTCTGAGTTCCTCGGCTCCGTCTGGTGGCTGCTGGTCAGCCTCGGGATCCTCGTCACCATCCACGAGTTCGGCCACTTCTGGGTCGCGCGCCGCTGCGGGGTGAAGGTGCTGCGCTTCTCGATCGGCTTCGGCGGTGCGCTGTGGAAGCGCATCGCCAGGGACGGCACCGAGTACCGGTTCGCCGCGATCCCGCTCGGCGGTTACGTCAAGATGCTCGACGAGCGCGAGACCGACGTGGCCCCGGCCGAGGCCGCGCAGGCCTTCAACCGCCAGAACGTGTGGAAGCGCATCGCCATCGTCGCCGCCGGCCCGGCAGCGAACCTGCTGCTGTGCTTCGCACTGCTGTGGCTGATGTTCGTGGTCGGGCGACCGGACTACGCCCCGGTGATCGGCCAGGCCACGGGCATCGCCGCCGAATCCGGCCTGCGCGCGGACGATCGGGTGATCGCGGTCGACGGCCGCGACACCCCGACCTGGATGGAGCTGCAGATGGCCCTGCTGCCGGGCGCGCTCGACCGCGCCGACGTGCCGCTGCGGGTCGTGGACGCGCAGGGCCACGAGCGCCAGGTCCCGCTGCGGCTGTCGGCCCTGCCGGAGGACTTCGACCAGCGCCAGATCATCCGCAGCATCGGCCTGGTCCCGCGCCACTTCACCATTCCGCCGGAAATCGGCCGGGTCCTGCCCGACGGTGCCGCCTGGGGCGTCCTGGCCGAGGGCGACCGCATCACCGCCATCGACGGCCGCCCGGTCGAGCGCTTCGAGGACATCGGCCCGCTGGTGCAGGCGCTGGGCGAGCGCGGCGGCGACGCCATGGTCGAGGTCACCCGCGACGGCGAGCGGCTGGCATTCCCGCTGGCGCCGCGCGAGGTCAGCGACGACCGGGGCCGGCGCTGGGTGCTGGGGATCGCGGCCCCGGCCGGCATCGAGCTGCCGCCCAAGGACGCCCTGCAGCAGTACGGCCCGGTCGCGGCGATCCCGGTGGCGGGACGCGAGATGGTCCACCTCACCGGCCAGCTGGCGGGCATGGTCCAGCGCGCCTTCAGCGGCCGCCTGGCGCTGGAGAACACCGTCGCCGGGCCGCTGACCATCGCCCGCGCCACCAATGCCTACGCCAGCCAAGGGGTGGCCTGGTACCTGACCATCCTCGCCCTGCTGTCGCTGAGCATCGCGGTGCTGAACCTGCTGCCGATCCCGCTCTTGGACGGGGGACACCTGTTGTATTACCTTATCGAGTTGGTCAAGGGCAGTCCGTTAAGCGAACGTGCGATGGCCGCCGGTCAGTATGTCGGCCTGGTGCTGTTGGCTAGCTTGATGGGCCTGGCGTTCTACAACGACATCCTGCAGCTGGTGCGCTGATGCCCCGCCTATTGACCACCATTGCGTCAGCAATGGTGCACACCCCCAATCCGGATCGATCGATGACGCGTACTCCTGCCCGCCGCCTGCTCGCACTCGCCCTCGCGGCCGCCGTCGCACCCGCCTGGGCCCAGCAGCCGGTGGACCCGCAGGCCGCGTTCGCGGTGCCGCCGGCGGCCGCGCCGGCTCAGCCCGCGGGCAGCTTCACCGTCAGCGACATCCGCGTCGACGGCCTGCAGCGCATCGGCGCCGGCACCGTGTTCACCTACCTGCCGATCGAGCGCGGCGACACCATCAACCAGACCCGGATCGGCGAAGCGGTCCGCGCCCTGTACCGCACCGGCTTCTTCGAGGACATCCAGATCGGCCGCCAGGGCAACATCCTCGTGGTCGCGCTCACCGAACGCCCGGCGATCAACAAGCTGACGCTGACCGGCAACAAGGACATCAAGACCGAGGACCTGATGAAGGGCCTGCGCGACATCGGCCTTGCCGAGGGCGAGACCTTCGATCGCCTCGCGCTCGACCGCGTGACCCAGGAACTGACCCGCCAGTACAACAACCGCGGCAAGTACAACGTCGAGGTCACGCCGACCGTGTCGCAGCTGGACCGCAACCGCGTCGACGTCACCATCGACGTCAAGGAAGGCAAGGCGGCGAAGATCCGCCACATCAACCTGATCGGCAACGAGGTGTTCGAGCAGGAGGACCTGACCGACAGCTGGGAATCGGGCGAGAGCAACTGGCTCAGCTGGTACCGCCGCGACGACCAGTATTCGAGGGAGAAGCTGTCGGGCGACCTCGAGAAGCTGCACAACTACTACCTCGACCGCGGCTACGTCGACTTCAGCATCGACAGCACCCAGGTCTCGATCAGCCCCGACAAGCGCGACATGTTCATCACCGCCGGCATGACCGAGGGCGAGGTCTACACGGTCTCGTCGGTCGAGGTCACCGGCGACACCGTGCTGCCGAAGGAGGACATCGAGCGGCTGGTGCTGGTCCGCGAAGGGATGGTGTTCTCGCGCGCGCTGCTGGAGCTGACCTCGGACGCGATCACCGCGACGCTGGGCAACATCGGCTACGCCTTCGCCCAGATCAACACGATTCCGGAGGTCGACCGCGAGAAGCGCACGGCTTCGATCAAGCTGCAGGTCGTGCCCGGCCCGCGCGTGAACGTGCGCCGCCTCGTGTTCAAGGGCAACACCCGCACCTCCGACGAGGTGATGCGCCGCGAGATGCGCCAGTTCGAGGGCGCGTGGTACTCGCAGGCGGCGATCGACCGCTCCAAGGTGCGCCTGCAGCGCCTGGGCTACTTCGAGTCGGGCAGCGTCAACGTCGAGACCCAGCCGGTGCCGGGCAGCAACGACGAGGTCGACGTGGTCTTCAGCGTCACCGAAACCACTTCCGGCAGCTTCGTGTTCGGCCTTGGCTATTCGCAGCTGGCGGGCATGACCACCTCGATCCAGCTGTCCCAGAACAACTTCCTCGGCAGCGGCAACCGGGTGTCGATCGAGGCGCAGCGCAACGTCTACCTGCAGCGCTACTCGTTCTCGTTCATGAACCCGTACTTCACCGACGAGGGCCTGTCGCTCGGCTACAACCTGTGGTGGCGCGAGTTCGACAACTCCGAGTTCAACACCGCTCAGTACTCGTCGACCAACGCGGCCATGCAGATGATCCTCGGCCTGCCGATCACCGAGTCCGACACGGTCTCGGCGCTGGGCGGCATCGACCGCAACCAGATCTTCGCCTGGCGTGGCTCGTCCCCCGATTCGATCGTCGACTACATCGACGCGATCGGCTCGCGCACCTTCCACGCCTGGCGCAGCGAACTGGCCTGGGCGCGCGACTCGCGCAACGACTACCTGCAGCCCACGCGCGGCACCATGCAGCGGGTGTCCATGGAGATCGCACTGCCGGGCTCCACCGTCGAGTACTACAAGCTCAACTACGAGTTCTCCAAGTACTGGCCGATCAGCCGCGCGCTGGTGCTCAACACCCGCTTCGAGCTCGGCTACGGCGACAGCTACGGCGACGACATCACGCGGGTGATCTGCCGGTCGGTCGGTGAGCCGCCGCTGCCGCCGCCGGGCAGCACCCCGACGAATCCCGGCGTGATCCCGGGCGGCGCCGAGTGCGGCCCCGGCAGCGTCTACGACCGCACCCTGGTCGCCACCGGCCTGCCGTTCTTCGAGAACTTCTATGCCGGTGGCGCGCGTTCGGTACGCGGCTTCCGCGACAACACCCTCGGCCCGCGCGAGAGCGCCTTCGGCAGCAGCTTCCTGCAGCCGATGGGCGGCGCGCTGAAGACCGTCGGCTCGGTGGAAATGTTCTTCCCGCAGCTGATCAAGTCGCCGGCCGCACGCGTCTCGGCCTTCGTCGACTTCGGCAACGTGTTCCGCGACATCGACGCCTTCGAGACCAGCGAACTGCGCGCGTCCGCCGGCATCGCGCTGATGTGGCGCGCGCCGGTGGGCCCGATCTCGATCAGCTACGCCTACCCGCTGCGCAGCGAGGACGACATCCACGACAGCAATGGCGCGCTGATCCAGCGGGGCGACGAGCTGGAGCGCCTGCAGTTCACCTTCGGCGGCGCGTTCTAGGCGCCACCCACGGGCCCATGCCGCACCACGGCTTCCAGATCCGCGCGGGCGAACTGGCCTCGCGCTTCGGCCTCGTCCTGCGCGGCGACGGCGAGCGGCTGGTCGACGGCGTCGCGACGCTGGCCGGCGCCGGGCCGACGCAGCTGTCGTTCCTGGCCAATCCGAAGTACCGGGCGCAGCTGTCGGCCTCGCGCGCGGGGCTGGTGGTGCTGCGCGAGGCGGACGCCGACGGCCACGCTGGCGACGTGCTGCTGGCGAAGGATCCCTACGTCGCCTACGCGCGGATCGCGGCCCTGTTCGAGACGCCGCCAGCGGTGGACGCGGGCATCCATCCGAGCGCGGTCGTGCATCCGGAAGCCTCGGTCGACCCGGCCGCCTGCGTCGGGCCGTTCGCCAGCATCGGCGCGCGCAGCCGCATCGGCGCCGGCGCCAGCATCGGCCCGGGCTGCGTCATCGGTGAAGACTGCAGCGTCGGCGCCGGCTGCGTGCTGGTCGCGCGCGTGACCCTGGTCAAGCGCGTGACGCTGGGCCGGCGCGTGCTGGTCCATCCCGGCGCCGTACTCGGCGCAGACGGCTTCGGCATCGCGCTCGAGCGCGGCGGCGAGGGCGAGCCGCACTGGATCAAGGTGCCGCAGCTGGGCGGCGTGCGCGTCGGCGACGACTGCGAGATCGGTGCCAACACCACCATCGACCGCGGCGCGATCGAGGACACCGTGCTCGAGCACGACGTGCGCCTGGACAACCAGATCCAGATCGCGCACAACGTCCGCGTCGGCGCGCATACCGCGATGGCCGGCTGCGTGGCCGTGGCCGGCAGCACCACGATCGGGCGATACTGCATGATCGGCGGTGCCGCCGGCATCGCCGGGCACCTGGAGATCTGCGACCGGGTGGTGGTCACGGCGATGACCCTGGTGACCCATTCGATCCGGGAGCCCGGGGAGTATTCTTCCGGGACACCGCTGATGGACAGCCGCAGCTGGCGCAGGAACGCCGTGCGCTTCAAGCAGCTCGATGCACTGGCCAGGCGCATGGGAACGCCTTCAAAGGGAAACGAATGAACCAGCCGATCACGCTACCGATCGACATCAACGGCATCCACCAGCTGGTGCCGCACCGCCATCCGTTCCTGCTGATCGACCGCGTGGTCGAGTTCGAGCACGGGCGGCGCGCGGTCTGCTACAAGAACGTCTCCGGCAACGAGCACTTCTTCCAGGGACATTTCCCGGACCGGCCGGTGATGCCGGGGGTGCTGGTGATCGAGGCGCTGGCGCAGTGCGGCGGCGTGCTCTCGCAGCTGACCCACGGTGGCAGCCTGTCCGGGCGGCTGTCGTACCTGGTGAAGGTCGACAACGCCAAGTTCTCGCGCATGGTGGTGCCGGGCGACCGGCTCGACCTCGAGGTCGAGATCAAGCGCGAGATCCGCAACATGACGCTGTACAGCGGCGTCGCCCGCGTCGACGGCGAACAGGTCGCCTGCGCCGACATCCTCTGCGCCGAGGTGCGCGGCTGACATGGCCGGTACCGACATCCACCCGACCGCGGTCGTGGATCCGTCCGCGCGCCTCGGCGAAGGGGTGTCGATCGGCGCGTTCACCCTCGTCGGTGCCGAAGTCGAGATCGGCGACGGCACCCAGGTGGGGCCGCACTGCAGCGTGCACGGCCCGACCCGCATCGGTCGCGACAACCGCATCATCGGCCACGCCGCGATCGGCGGCGAGCCGCAGGACAAGAAGTTCCGCGGCGAACGCGTGGTGCTGGAGATCGGTGACCGCAACGTCATCCGCGAGTTCGTCACGCTCAACCGCGGCACCGGAGACGGCGGCGGGGTGACACGCATCGGCAGCGACAACTGGCTGCTGGCCTATACCCACGTCGCGCACGACTGCATGGTCGGCGACAACTGCGTGCTCTCGAACAACGCCACGCTCGCCGGCCACGTCGCCATCGGCGACTGGGTGATCTTCAGCGGCTTCGCCGGCGCGCACCAGTTCTGCCGCATCGGCGCGCACGCCTTCCTCGGCAAGGGTGTGATGGTCACCAGCGACGTGCCGCCGTTCACCATGGTCGCCGGCGACGACCACGGCCGCCCGCGCGGCATCAACAGCGAGGGCCTGAAGCGCCGCGGCTTCGAACCCGACCGCATCGCCGCGATCAAGCGCGCTTACCGCACCCTGTACGTCGCCGGCCTGCCGCTGGCCGAGGCGAAGCAGGAGCTGGCCGAACAGGCGACAGGCAGCGAGGACGTGCGCTTCCTGCTGGACTTCATCGAGGGCGGCGAACGGCCGCTGTTGCGGTGACGGCGGGAACGGGGAATCGGGAATCGGGAGTCGGAACGGCGAACGGCAGTGGGGCCGCGGACCCGGTTTCCACGTTCCCGACTCCCGACTCCCGACTCCCGTCCCCCGCGACCAGGACCCCGCTCCGCGTGGGCCTGGTTGCTGGCGAAGCGTCCGGCGACCTGCTCGGCGCCGGGTTGGTCGAACAATTGCGCGTGCGCTTCCCCGACGCCGAGTTCGCCGGCGTCGGCGGCGCGGCGATGCGCGGTGCCGGCGTCGACACCTGGCACGACGCCTCCGAGCTGGCGGTGATGGGATTGAGCGAGGTCCTGCGGCACCTGCCGCGGCTGCTGTCGCTGCGCCGCGGCCTGCGCCGCCGCCTGCTCGACTGGCGACCGGATGTGTTCGTCGGCATCGACGCGCCCGACTTCAACCTCGGCCTCGAACGCGCGCTCAAGCGCCGCGGCGTGCGCACCGTACACTACGTCAGCCCCTCGGTCTGGGCCTGGCGCGAAGGTCGCGCGGCGAAGATCGGGCGCAGTGCCGACCGCGTGCTGTGCCTGTTCCCGATGGAGCCGGCGATCTACGCGAAGCACGGCGTCGACGCGCGCTTCGTCGGCCACCCGATGGCCGACGCGATGCCGCTCAATCCCGACCGCCGCCGCGCGCGCGCCGACCTCGGCCTGGACGAGGACGCACCGGTGCTCGCGGTGTTGCCCGGCTCGCGCCTGGGCGAGATCGCGCGGCTGGGCGAGGTCTTCCTGGAAGCGGCGGCGCGCGTCGCCGCACAGGTGCCAGGACTGCGGATCGTCGTGCCGGCCGCCACCCCGGCCTGCGCCGAAGCGCTGCGCCAGCTGCTGGCCACCATGGCGCTCCCCGAGGGCAGCGTGCGCCTGTTCGACGGCCGTGCGCGCGAGGCGATGATCGCCTCCGACGTCGTCCTGCTCGCCTCCGGCACCGCGACCCTGGAGGCCATGCTCGCCAAGCGGCCGATGGTGGTCGGCTACCGCATCGCGCCGAGCACCTACCGCATCGTGATGATGCTCGGCCTGTTCAAGATCGACCGCTATGCGCTGCCGAACGTGCTCGCCGGCGACACCATCGCGCCGGAGCTGATCCAGGACGACTGCACGCCGGAGGCGCTCGCCGCGGCGGTGCTGGCCTGGTTCAACGATCCGGCGGCAGTGGCGGCGCTGGAGCCGGTCTACCGCGACCTGCACCTCGCGCTGCGGTGCGACGCCTCCGCGTCCGCGGCCGAGGCCGTGGCCGGACTCGTGCGGGAAGCGCGGTGAGCGAACGCGTGGCCGGCGTCGACGAGGCTGGCTGCGGCCCGCTGGCCGGCCCGGTGGTGGTGGCCGCGGTGATCCTCGATCCGGCGCGGCCGATCGAAGGCCTGGACGACTCCAAGAAGCTGACGCAGAAGCGGCGCGAGGCGGCGTACCCGCTGATCATCGAGCGCGCGCTGGCCTGGCGCATCGAATTCGTGCAGGCCGGGGAAATCGACGCACTCAACATCCTGCAGGCGCGCCTGCTTGGCATGCACCGCGCCCTGTGCGCGCTGACGCCGGCGGCCACGCGCGCCCGCATCGACGGCAACCGCCTGCCCAAGGACCTGCCCTGCCCGGCCGAGGCCGTGGTCGGCGGCGACGCACTGGAACCCGCGATCATGGCCGCCTCGATCCTTGCCAAGGTCGCCCGCGACCAGGCGATGCTCGAACTGCACGCGCAGTTCCCGCAATACGGCTTCGACCGCCACAAGGGCTATCCCTCGCCGCTGCACCTGGCCGCCCTGCGCGAACACGGGCCGTGCCCGCAGCACCGGCGCAGTTTTGCGCCGGTGCAGCAGTCGCTGCTGCTGCTGTAACGCAACGACCCGCGGCACCGGCGCAATGTCGCACCGGTGCCGCGTCCCGGCAGTCGGACAACGGGACGGTTCTACCGATGGCCCGGCCCGGACGACAGTCGTCAGTCCGCGGGAGGCGATCTGTCCTCGACACTCAAGACCACGTCGAACGCCAGCAACTGCTCTTCCCCGCCTTGGCCTCTGAGCGAGGTTGTGATGCGCGCCATTCCTAACAAGGCACTCCTTGGCGGTGGCGGCTTCGGCACGTGACCATAGATGCGCAGTTCGCCGAGAGCTTTGCCGCTTTCTTCGGGTTCCGCCCTTTGCAACGACACCGTTCCGGGAATCTCAACCACGAGATCGAGGGCACTATCCAGCTGGACGCGTAGCGTCTGGGGATCGCAAGACATCTTGCACTCCTTGGGTGGGCTTGGATCCCTGATGGTCATACTTACCCCCGACCAGCGCGACGTGGCACGGGATCCACGAGACCCGTGCGCTGGAGGATCTGACTTGACGCGATGCGTGGCTCCGACACACCCAGCCCACGCGCTTGCGCGATCCGGCTGCGGGCGTCGTCGAGCGCACCGATCGATGCGAAGGTCTGTGCATTGAGGAACGCCACCTCACCCGGCTCGAGCCGCAACGACTCGGCTCGCACCGCCATCTTGCGTCCGGCGGCCTGGTCTCCAAGGTTGACCATATACCAGCCGAGCGCTGCGGTCGCCAACGCGTCATCTGGCTTCTTTTCAAGGAAGTCGTTCGCTAGCCGCGCTGCATCTGCATACACGGCCTTGGCGTCTTCGCGAGTGCGAGCATCAGCATCGAGTACGTCTGCCAGGTAGCCGTGTAGGAGGAAGAAGTCTGGTTCGAGCGCAATGGCCTGGCCATAGCGGCGCACCGATTCGACCAGCTTGCCGTCGCGAAAGTCGAGCTCGGCCAGGTTCGCGTATGCACTCGCATTGGGCTGCAGTTCGATCGACCTGTGCAGTGCCCACCTCGCCTCCACCGGATCACCGCCATTGACCAACAATCCGCCTAGCGTGGCCCAGTACGCTGCAACATCAGGACGCAGCCCGATCACCTGTCGGTAGGACGCGATCGCGTCAGCGTAGCGACCCAGCCGGTACTGCTGATATCCCAGTTCGGCATGGACCTGGGCATCATCCGGTCGCGCGGCCAGTGCGAACCTGAATTCCGCCATCGCGCGCTCGTCCTGCCCTTGGTCGATGAGCACCTGGGCCAGCCCCATGTGCGCCTGCGCGGCCAGCGCGGGGTCGTCACGCCACTTGCCGTAATAGCGTGCGGCGCGGGTGTGGTCACCGCGGATCCTGTACAGGTCGCCGAGCGCTATATCCACGTCGCCGATGCTGCTGTCCATGTCCGCAGCCTTCTGGCACGCCGCCTTTGCGAGTTCGAAGGCGCTGCTGTTGCGCTGCGACTCGAACTTCCATAGCTCCGTGCGGCACAACGCCGCTTGCGCACGGGCGAATCCCGAATCCGAGGCGAGCGCTTCGCGGAAATGCGACGCCGATACCTCCAGCGCATTCGCCCCGCCCGACTGCAGCGTCATGGCCACGCCCTTGAGGTAGGCATCGAAGGCGGCGACATCCCGCGTCGGCGTGAGCCGTCGCGCAAGGTGCTCACCATCTTCTGGCAGCCGGCCAACGAGAATCGTGGCGACTTCGCGTGCGATGTCGCTCTGGGTCGCGAACACGTCGCCCGTGCCGCCGTCGTAGACCTTGCTCCACAGCGTGTAGCCGGTGGTCGCGTCGGACAGCATGGCGTTGATCCGCAACCGCTCACCGTCCCGCCTCACGTTGGCGTCGAGGATCGTCGACACGCCCAGCAGCCGGCCGAGCGCCTTCACGTCCTTTGAGCGGTCCACGGCCTCCGGGGGGCGCCACGCGGCCACCTTCAGCCCTGGCAGTTCCGAGAGAGCGCTCAGCATCTCCGCCGACAGCCCTTCGGCGAAATAGCGATCTTCCTGCCCCGGGGTGAGGGTGGTGAAGGGCAGGACCGCAATCGACGGCGACGACACCCGCGCCGGCGTGCGCAGCCGGTCCCAGCCCACCACGGCAAGTCCGGCAACCCCGCCAAGCAGGAGCAGCAGGCCGGCAACCGTGCCCACGCGCGCCAGCGACCGTCTTCGGGGTGGCACGGATTCCTCGAGTGACGGGTTCGTCACGGGCACGGCGGGCATGACTGACACGGCCGGTGCCGCAGGCAACCCTGCCGCCTCGGCAGGCGTCGGTGTAGCAGACGCGTCGCCCTCCGCGGGCGCAGGCGGGGCGTCAGGTCCGTGCAGTTCGCCAATGAAGCTGTACCCCAACGCATGCCGCGTCTGGATATAGCGCGGATGCTGCGGATCGTCGCCCAGGGCGTGGCGCAACTGCGCGATCGCACGGGTCAGCACGCCCGGCGTGACGTGGCGGTGGCCCCAGACGCCGTCCAGCAGCTCCTCGTGCCCCACCAGCTCGCCCGGACGCTGCAGCAGGGCCAGCAGCACCGCGAAGGCCTTGGGTTCGATCGCCTGGAGTTCGCCGGCCCGTTTCAGGGTGTGCGCCGGGATGTCCACTTCGACGTCGCCGAAGCGGTAGTGGCCGGGGCGGGCGGTGTCCAGGTTGGGTGATTCCTGCCCCATCGCGGTTTCCTCAGGGAAACCTCACAAACCGGAGCAACCCCTCCCCCTTCCCGCGGAGTTGCCTCATGACCCGGTCCTGCCAGCCCCCTGAAGCTGGCAGCGCGCCCAAGACCGCGGCGCAGCCACCGAACCGGAGAGCCATCATGAACGCATTTGTGAACAACGTCACGTCTTTCCAGCAGTTCCTGAACCCCGCAGCGCCGCAGTCGCGCCGCCATCGGGTCGGGCCGGTCGACCTCCAGGTCAATCAGCTGGACGGCTTCAACCACCTGCTGGCGTCCCTGGGCTGGTCCTCGGCCCCGCTGACCCTCGACCAGGTCGCGAGCGCCGCCCGCGCCCTCACCCCCGACGACGCCACCGCGCCGCTCGCCCCCTACATCCGCGCCCAGCTCGACCGCGGCCGGGTACTGTCGACGATGGTCGCCGACGCCGACTGGCAGCCGGTCAACGACTGCGCAGCGACCGCCCGCGCCGTGGTCGCCTATCTCGACAGCGATGCGGGGCTGATCCCGAACTGGGTGCCGCGGGTCGGCCGCCTGGACGACGCGCTGGTCGTGGAAGCGGGCTGGACGGCACTGGCGCCCGAAGTGCTCGACTTCCAGGACTTCTGCCGCCTGCGCACGTTCGAGGCGCAGCTGCGCGGGGTCGCGGCGGGCGGCTTTCCGTTCAGCCGCCACGAATGGCAGGCGGCGCGCCGCGCCGAGGCGATCCTGCGCGAGCAGCAGCGTGCCCTGCGCCAGCGGTTCCTGCGCTCGGCGCCGATGTCGCAGTTCCGCGTCCACTGATGTGCTGCACAGGCAAAACCGGCGCCGCCCCGACAGCGCGCCGGTCGTGCCGATTGGCGAGGGACTCGACATGCCCTACCTCCACGCTCCCGAACACGAGGCCGATGATCGCCTCGAACTGCTGAGGCTCCTGCTGGCGGATCGCGACTGGCAGTGCGCTCCGCCGGCCAGGCGCCAGCTGGCCGGACTACTCGCGGACCCGCCCGTGGTCCGCGAGACCGTCTGGGAACTGCTGGCCGAGGAACTCGCGGCCTACCTGGCGTTCCGCAAGCGCTGGACGGCGGCATGCCATCGGCCCGGACCCGGCGCCGGCTGCCGCTTCACCCGCGAACAGTGGGAACACGAATGCCGGCAACAGGCGGCATAAACACCGCCCATCGCCCGCGGGAGGCAAAGCCAGGCCGATGCCCTGATGCCCGGCCCGGCAGCGGGCCCATGTCAAGCCTTGTCCCCACCCGCCCCGGCCCCTACCCTGCCTTGGCCCGCCTGCCATGGCCGCGATGTCCTCCCGCTTCGTCCATCTCCATCTCCACAGCGAGTATTCGCTGGCCGACTCGACGATCCGCATCCCGGATCTCGTGCAGCGCTGCGCCGCGCTCGGCCAGCCGTCGGTCGCGATCACCGACCGCAACAACCTGTTTTCGCTGGTGAAGTTCTACCGGGCGGCGGAGGGCGCGGGGATCAAGCCGGTCGCCGGCGCCGACGTGCTGGTGGCCGAGGGCGACGGGCCGGCGTGGCTGCTGACCCTGCTGTGCCGCGACCATGACGGCTACCTGTCGCTGTCGCGCCTGCTCACCCGCGCCTGGATGCAGGGCCACCGCACCGACGGCGTGGCGGTGCGCCCGGAATGGCTGGCCGAGGACGCCGCCGGCCTGTTCGCGCTGGCCGGTCGCCACAGCCGCCCGGGGCAGCTGTTCGCCGGCGGCCGCGACGATCTCGCCGGACAGGCGCTGGCCGACCTGCAGCGGGTCTACGGCGAGCGCTGCTTCCTCGAACTCACCCGCTGCGGCCGCGACGGCGAAGCCGAGTTCAACGACTTCGCCCTGCAGGCCGCCGGCGCGCGCTCGATCCCGGTGGTCGCCAGCAACGACGTGCGCTTCCTCGACGCCGAGGGCTTCGAGGCGCACGAAGCGCGGGTGTGCATCGCCTCCGGCCGCGTGCTCGACGACCCCAGGCGGCCGAAGGACTACGCGCCGACGCAGTACCTCAAGTCGAACGAGGAGATGGCGGCACTGTTTGCCGACGTCCCCGACGCGATCGACAACACGCTGGCGCTGGCCCAGCGCTGCAACCTCGAGCTGCGCCTGGGCACCTACCACCTGCCCGCCTATCCGGTGCCGGACGACGAGACCCTCGACAGCTGGATCGCCAGCCAGTCGCGCGAGGGCCTCGAGCGCCGCCTGGCCAGGTTCCCGCTGGCGCCCGGCCACACCCGCGAGAGCTATTTCGAGCGGCTGGAGCTGGAGCTGGGCGTCATCATCCGGATGGGCTTCCCCGGCTACTTCCTGATCGTCTCCGACTTCATCAGCTGGGCGAAGGAGCACGGCATCCCGGTCGGCCCCGGCCGCGGCTCCGGCGCCGGCTCGCTGGTCGCGTGGGCGCTGGAGATCACCGACCTCGACCCGTTGCCCTACGACCTGCTGTTCGAGCGCTTCCTCAATCCCGAACGCGTGTCGATGCCGGACTTCGACATCGACTTCTGCATGGACCGTCGCGACGAGGTGATCGACTACGTCGCCGGCAAGTACGGCCGCGACCGCGTCAGCCAGATCATCACCTACGGCACGATGGCCGCGAAGGCGGTGTTGCGCGACGCCGGCCGCGTGCTCGGCCTGTCCTACGGCTTCGTCAACGACCTGGCGAAGATGATCCCGCTGCAGCCGGCCGACCCGCTGTCGCTGGAGGACGTGATCGGCCGCAGCAAGCGCTCGCGCGAGAAGGACGGCTATGCCATCGCCGAGTTCAAGCAGCGCTACGAGGAAGAGGACGAGGTGCGCGACCTCGTCGACCTCGCGCTCAAGCTCGAGGACCTGACCCGCAACGCCGGCAAGCACGCCGGCGGCGTGGTGATCGCGCCCTCGCCGCTGTCCGACTTCTGCCCGCTGTTCGCCGAACACGACCACGACGGCCTCGGCCGCAACCCGGTCACCCAGTTCGACAAGGACGACGTCGAAGCGGTCGGCCTGGTGAAGTTCGACTTCCTCGGCCTGCGCACGCTGACGATCATCGACTGGGCGGTGAAGGCAGTCAATCGACGGAATTCGGGATTGGGGATTGGGGATTCGGGAAAGCAGGCTTCGAATCCCGGATCCCCAATCCCCAATCCCCACGCTCAACTCGACATCGCGGCGCTGCCGCTCGACGACAAGGCCACCT
Organism: Luteimonas sp.; assembly: GCA_035444805.1. Taxonomy (GTDB): domain Bacteria; phylum Pseudomonadota; class Gammaproteobacteria; order Xanthomonadales; family Xanthomonadaceae; genus Luteimonas. The sequence continues at coordinate 36,956 of DAOMPM010000023.1, forward strand.
ACGAGCTGTTCGCGCGCGGCGACACTGTCGCGGTGTTCCAGTTCGAATCGCGCGGCATGCGCGAGCTGCTCAAGCGCGCCAAGCCCGATACCTTCGAGGACATCATCGCGCTCGCGGCGCTGTTCCGCCCCGGTCCGCTGGGCAGCGGGATGGACAGGCAATGGTGCGACCGCAAGCACGGGATCGAGGAGGTCAGCTACCCGCATCCGGCGCTGGAGCACGTGCTGGCGCCGACCTACGGCGTGATCGTGTACCAGGAACAGGTGATGCAGATCGCCCAGGTGCTGGCCGGCTATTCGCTCGGCGGCGCCGACCTGCTGCGCCGCGCGATGGGCAAGAAGAAGCCCGAGGAGATGGCCAAGGAGCGCATCACGTTCGAAGCTGGCGCGGAGGCGAACGGCGTCGACGCGCGCACCGCGACGCAGATCTTCGACCTGATGGAGAAGTTCGCCGAGTACGGTTTCAACAAGTCGCACTCGGCCGCCTACGCCCTGGTCGCCTACCAGACCGCGTGGCTGAAGGTGCACCATCCGGCCGAGTTCATGGCCGCGGTGATGTCCAGCGACATGGACAACACCGACAAGGTGGTCGGCTTCCTCGACGAGGCCAAGGCCATGGGCCTGACCGTGCTGCCGCCGGACGTGAACGGGTCGAACTTCATGTTCGAGGCCATCGACGGACAGACCATCCGCTACGGACTGGGCGCGGTGAAGGGCGTGGGCCGCGGCGCCTGCGAGGCGATCGTCGAGGCCCGCGGCGACGGCTACGCCGACCTCTACGATTTCTGCAAGCGCATCGACTCGGGCAAGCTCAACCGGCGCACGCTGGAGGCGCTGATCCACGCCGGCGCGCTCGACGCGCTCGCGCCCAACCGCGCCTCGCTGATGCTGCAGCTGCCCGAGGTGCTCAAGGCCACCGACCAGATCGCGAAGAACCGAGCCTCGGGCATGTTCGACATGTTCGGCGGCGGAGGCGCGGCCGACATCCAGATCGAGCTGCCGACCTGCGCCGAATGGCCGCTCAAGCAGAAGCTCGACGGCGAGCGCGACACCCTCGGCCACTACCTCAGTGGCCACCCGCTCGACCCCTACCGCGACGAACTCAAGTCGCTCGTCGGCCACGACCTCGGCCAGCTCGACGCGCTCTGGGCCAGCCGCCCGGAGGAGAAGGGCCGCAGCTGGCGCCCGGAGACCACCGTGGTCATCGCCGGCCAGGTGCTGGCGATGCGCAAGCGCGGCGACTCGCAGGCCTTCGTGCTGGTCGAGGACGGGCGCGGGCGGCTAGAGTGCGCGTTCTTCGCCGAGGAGTACTTCGCCAACGCCGCCCTGCTCACCCGCGACCGCATCCTGGTCATCGAAGGCGGCCTGCGCGAGGACGAGTTCAGCGGCGGCTTCTCGCTGCGTGCGCGCCGCTGTTGGGATTTCGAGCAGGTCTGCCAGCAGCACGCCCAGGGCCTGTCGCTCAAGCTCGACCTGCGCGTGCCCGGCTCGCTGGAGCGCGTGGAGTCGCTGTTCTCGCAGCACCGGCCCGGCAAGACCCCGCTGCGCTACGAGCTGCTGCTGCCCACCGGCGCCGCCGGCAAGCTCGAGGTCAACGGCGGCAACGGCGTGCGCGTCGACGCCGACCTGCCCTCGACGCTGCGCAGCCTGCCCGGCGTGCAGGCGGTGAAGCTGGCGCTGTCGCGGCCCTGGGTGAACTGAGATCGCGACTCCGGGGGGATGCGCCCTCGTGGGTGCGACCCGCAGGCATGCCCCATGGCCACAACCGGGCGGTGATGGCGCCGGTCTCCGGCTTGCGCGCCGCACCGCACGCCATCGTACGGAGAAACCGGGTCGCGTCGGCTAGACTGCGCGCTTCACCGCAGCAGTCCCGGGCATGAATCCGAACTACCTCGACTTCGAACAGCCGATCGCCGACCTCGAGGCCAAGATCCACGAACTGCGCCAGGCCAGCAGTGGTCCGGCGGTGAACATCGATGCCGAGGTGCACGCGCTGCAGGACAAGCTGCGCAAGCGCACTGCGCACATCTTCCGCGACCTCAGCCCCTGGCAGGTCTCGCAGCTGGCGCGGCACCCGATGCGGCCGTACACGCTGGACTACATCAAGGTGGTCTGCGACGAGTTCGAGGAGCTGGCCGGCGACCGCGCCTATGCCGACGACCCGGCGATCGTCGGCGGCCTCGGCCGCATCGACGGCCGTCCGCTGGTGATCATCGGCCACCAGAAGGGCCGCGACACCAAGTCCAAGGTGCGGCGCAACTTCGGCATGCCGCGCCCCGAGGGCTACCGCAAGGCGCTGCGGCTGATGAAGCTGGCCGAGCGCTTCCAGCTACCGCTGCTGACCTTCATCGACACCCCCGGCGCCTATCCCGGCATCGGCGCCGAGGAACGCGGCCAGTCCGAGGCCATCGCCCGCAACCTGATGGAGATGGCGGAGCTGAAGACGCCGATCGTGTGTACCGTGATCGGCGAAGGCGGCTCCGGCGGCGCGCTGGCGATCGGCGTCGGCGACCGCACGATCATGCTCGAATACAGCACCTACTCGGTGATCTCGCCCGAAGGCTGCGCCTCGATCCTGTGGAAGGACGCGGGCAAGGCGCGCGACGCCGCCGAGCAGCTCGGCCTGACCGCCAAACGGCTGTACGAACTGAACCTGGTCGACAAGGTGGTGCGCGAGCCGATCGGCGGCGCCCACCGCAACCCGCGCCAGACCGCGATCCGGCTCAAGACCGTGCTGATGAACGAGCTCGACGCGCTGCAGCAGTTGCCGATCCCGGAACTGCTCGAACGCCGTTACCAGCGCCTGCGCGGCTACGGCGCCTACGAGAACGCCTGATACCAACTTGCGATCAAGAGTATGGAATGGCGTAGGAGCGCCCCATGGGCGCGACCGGCGAGCGACGGTGCCCGGGCTGCGCGGGTCGCGGGCATGGCCCGCTCCTACATGGATCGTTTTGATCGCGAATGGGTAAGAGCAGGTTGGGCCAGCCTCGCGCGGCTCTGCAGTACGCCTCGGCATAACCGACGCATGCCCACGCTGCCCCAGCCCCCCTCCATGCCCGCCGAAAAGACGCCTTCGCGACGCCCGGTCTAGAATCCGGTCGTCCGCAACCGGCGGACTTCCGGGGAAAATCCATGATCATCAAGAAGCTCGACGTGCTGTCGGTAGGCAAGATCACGGGCGTCATCGCGGCCGCCTTCGGCCTGCTGGCTGGGCTCATCCTGCTGGTCTTCGGCGGCATGCTCGCCGGCCTCGCAGGCAGCAGCGGGGAAGGCAATCCGCTGCTCGCGGTGGGTGGCGGCATCTTCGGCGTGATCGCCCTGCCGATCATCTACGGCTTCTTCGGCTTCATCGGCGGACTGATCCAGGCGCTGATCTACAACCTCGCGGCCGGAGTGATCGGCGGCATCCGCATCGAAACCGAGTGAGCATGTGCGTGGTGCGGGCGCGCGCCACGCAATGCCGCCCGATTCCGGAATGAGCTTTCCCCTCGCCTGGCCTGCCGATGCGCCGGTCACCGCCGGATCGTCGCTGCTGGTGGCCTTCAGCGGCGGACTCGACTCCAGCGTGCTGCTGCACCGCATCGCCGATGATCCCGCGCTGCGCGCGCACGGCCTGCGCGCGATCCACGTCCACCACGGCCTGCATGTCGACGCGGATACCTGGGCCGGGCACTGCGCACAGACCTGCAAGGCGCTGGGCCTCGACCTCAAAATCGCCCGCGTCCACGTCGACCGCGACAGCGGCGAAGGCCTCGAAGCCGCCGCCCGACGCGCGCGCCATGCCGCGTTCGACGCCACGCTGCGCGAGGGCGAGGTGCTGGTCCTCGCCCACCACCTCGACGACCAGGCCGAAACCTTCCTGCTGCGCGCGCTGCGCGCCTCCGGCGTCGACGGCCTCGCCGCGATGCGCCCGTGGCGCCGCTTCGGGCGCGGCTGGATGTGGCGGCCGCTGCTCGACGTCCCGCGTGCGCGGCTGCTCGAGTACGCGCGTGCGCAAGGCCTGCGCTGGATCGAGGATCCGTCCAACGACAGCGACGCGCACGACCGCAACTTCCTGCGCCGGCAGGTGATGCCGCTGCTGCGCACGCGCTGGGTGCACGCCGATGCCGCGTTCGCGCAAACGGCCCGGCTGCAGCGGGATGCCTCCGGGCTGCTCGACGAAGCAGACGCCTCCGCGCTCGCGATGGCGCGCAGCGTCGACCCGCACTGCCTGCACGCCCCGACGTTGGCGGCGCTGCCGTCCGCGCGCCGCGCGCGCGTGCTGCGGCGCTGGGTGGACGAGGCCGGGCTGCCGCCGCTGCCGGCCGAAGGCGTCGCCCGGCTCACGCATCTGCTCGACGCCGCGCCCGCGAACGGCGGGGAGTTCGCCTGGCACGGTGCCATCGTCCGCCGCTGGCGCGACCTGCTCTGGGCCGGGCCGGTGCCGCCGCCCTTCGCCCCCGCCCGCCTGTCCTGGGACGGCACCGCGCCGCTGGCCTGGGACGGCGGCACGCTTGCGCTGGAGCCCGCGCCCGCGGTCGGCGAGGCCTTCGGCGTGGACGCCGGGACGCAGCCGCCCTTCGTGGTCCACGCGCGCGCCGGCGGCGAGCGCATCACCCTGCCCGGCCGCCGCCACTCGCACGCGCTCAAGCACGTGCTGCAGGACCTCGGCGTACCGCCGTGGATCCGCGCACGCCTGCCGCTGCTGTCGGACCGCGCCGGCACGCTGCTCGCCGCAGGCGATGTCGCCCTGTCCGACCGTTTCGACGCGTGGCTGCGGGAAACCGGGGGCAGAGTGGTGTTTCTAAAACTGGGGTCAGAGTGGTGTTTCGGACCACTTGCTTCAGATGCTTTCGGTGCCCGATCCGAAACACCACTCTGACCCCAGTTTTACCCCAGTTTGTTTACACTTGCGCCATGGCCAAGACCCCCGCCAACAAGTCCCCCGTCGCCGATTTCGAAACCTCGCTCGACCAGCTCGAACAGCTGGTCGGGAAGATGGAACAGGGCGAGATGAGCCTCGAGGAATCGCTGGCCGCCTACGAGCGCGGCGTCGGCCTCTACCGCAGCTGCCAGCAGGCGCTGGAGCAGGCGGAGCTGCGCGTGCGCCTGCTCAGCGATCCCGAGGCGCCGGACAAGGCCGAACCCTTCCCGGGCCTTGCCGATGGCGACGCCTGACCCCGGCACGCGCGATCTCGACTCGGACCTGACCCGCTGGCGCAGCCGCGCCGATGCGGCGCTGGCGCGCACGCTCGACGAGCTCGAAGGCACCGAACCCCGCCTGCTCGCGGCGATGCGCCATGCCGTGCTGCTCGGTGGCAAGCGCATGCGCCCGCTGCTCACGTATGCGGCGGGACACGCCTGCGGCGCGACGGACGAGGCACTCGACGCTCCCGCCGCCGCCGTCGAACTGGTCCACGCCTACTCGCTGGTGCACGACGACCTGCCGGCAATGGACGACGACGCCCTGCGTCGCGGCCAGCCAACCGTGCACGTCGCCTTCGACGAAGCCACCGCGATCCTCGCCGGCGACGCCCTGCAGTCGCTGGCGTTCACGGTGCTCGCCGCCGCACCGCTGCCCGACGCCCGCCGCGTGGCGATGCTGGCCGAACTGGCCCGCGCCGCCGGCGCCGCCGGCATGTGCGGCGGCCAGGCCTTCGACCTCGCCGCGACGGGAGAGAAAAACAGGGGTCAGAGTACTGTTTCGGATCGAGTACTGAAGACATCTGAAGTCCTTGGCCCGAAACAGTACTCTGACCCCTGTTTTTCCCTTCTGTACCTCGAACGCCTGCACGCGCTGAAGACCGGCGCCCTGCTGCGCGCCGCGGTCCGCCTGGGTGCGCTCGCCGCCGGTGCCGATGCGGCGACGCATGCCTCGCTGGACCGCTTTGCCGAAGCGCTCGGTCTCGCCTTCCAGATCCGCGACGACCTGCTCGACATCGAAGGCGACAGCACCACCCTCGGCAAGACCGCCGGCAAGGACGTCGCCCAGGACAAGGCCACCTTCCCCGCCCTGCTCGGGATGGACGCCTCGCGCGCGCGCCTGGGCGAACTCGCACAACGCATGGACGAGGCTCTCGTCGCCTGTCCCGGAGAGACCGCCGCACTGGCCGCGCTTGGTCGCCGCGCGATCGATCGCGATCAGTAAGTATCCCCCGGCAAAGCCGGGGGCTTTAGATGTGTGAGCCGCTCAAAGCG
>DAOMPM010000024.1:0-42476 GCA_035444805.1 Luteimonas sp.
GCATCGACATGAACACCGACCACACCCTGGAAGAAGTCGGCAAGCAGTTCGACGTCACCCGCGAACGCATCCGCCAGATCGAAGCCAAGGCCTTGCGCAAGCTGCGCCACCCGAGCCGCTCGGAACAGCTGCGCAGCTTCCTCGATATCGACTGACGCGGAACAAGCCGCGTGGCAACCCCGTGGACCCGCCGCAAGGCGGGTTCTTCGTTTCTGCCGCCAGCGTTTCTGCCGCTAGAATGCCGGTGCTGCGGGCCTATAGCTCAATGGTTAGAGCAGAGGACTCATAATCCTTTGGTTCCAGGTTCGAGTCCTGGTGGGCCCAGATCGATCGACTTCAGCCGCGCACGTCGAGCGCGGCGACCACCGCTTCGGCGAACGCAGCACCTTGCCGCGGGTCGGTGCCAAGGTAGAAGTCAGGCTCGATCAGTTCGGCTTCCATCAGCAGCCAGCGGCCATCGGCGTCGGGGATGGTGTCGATACGCGCGTACAGCAGGGGCGCGTCGATCGCGGCCAGTGTCTGCCCGGCCAGCGCGAGTGCGCCCGGCGGGGGCGAGGGCAGGAGCGTGTAGCGGCCGCCGAACTCCGACTGGATGCGGAATTCGCCCGGCAGCGGGCGCTTGTTGACGGCGTGGCTGAAGCGGCCGCCGAAGAACAGCAGCGAGGTTTCGCCTTCGCTCTCGATCGTCGGGAGGTAGGGTTGGATCATCGCGTCGCCCGAAGGTGCGTCGGCGAGGACGGCGTCGAGCGGTTCGCCACGGCGCAGGCGCAGGGTCTTCCAGGCGCCACCGGAGACGGTGGGTTTGACCACCAGCTGGTCGGCGCCGCTGTCGGCGAAGGCGCGTTCGATGACGCTTGCGTCAATCCGTTCGGTGAAGACGGTGGGCGGCATCGCGACGCCGCGCTGCGCGAGCGCTTCCAGGTAGCGTTTGTCCGAGTTCCAGGCGAGCACGTCGGCCGGATTGGCCATCGCGATCCCGTCCGCCTGCCACCTGCGGCAGGCGCGCAGCCAGCGCTCGTGGTCGGTGTGGTAGCCCCAGACGACCAGCGGCAGCACGCGCGCGAATCCGCGCAGGCCGCGGCTGTCGTCGACGTGGTCGGTCCACGGGGTCGGCGTCGCGGCGAGGCCGACGCCGGCCAGCGCGCGCTGCAGGCGCGCGAGCACTTCATTCCACATGCCGGCGTAGGTGGCGTCGGCGGGGTCGGGGACGAGGATCGCGATGTCGGTCATCGGGCGAGCATGGGCGGACGAGGGGCGCGAGTCCATGGCAAGGATGACCAAGTCACCCCTGCATTGCGTTGCTGGGACGGTCGAAGCACGGTTCAACGGCCCGGAGAGGCGGTCAACCCGGCGTCATCGCTCTCCTGGGACGTGAAGTTGACGGGCCTCCGTCTTCACGAGGATGACGGTAGTCTCTCGCCGTTGCACCTGCCCGCGGTCAGCGCGGAACGTCCAGCAGTCCCGGATCGCGGGCGACCGCGCGCAGCACCAGGTCGACCGCAGCCAGCCCGTCCCGTTCGAGGTCGATATGCGTCGGATCGAGCAGGTACATGCGCAGGGCACCGAAGATCATGAAGTGCAGGCTGCGCGCGCTGTGCTCCGCGGTGACGCCGTCGCGCAGCTGGTCGAGGACGGCCGCGCGCGCGAAGGCCGCCAGGATCCGGGCATGGGTGCGGCGCATGCCGGCCTGGCGCAGGGTGCTGATCGCGTCGCCCTCGCTGGCGATCTCGCTGCGCAGTTCGATCACTTCCAGCGCATTGCGCATGCGCCCGTCGTGGCCGAGGTCGGCGAACGACTGGCGCAGGAGCTCGCGCAGGTCGCGCAGCGGCGTGGTGCCCTCGGCGCGGGAGACGCGCTCCAGGCCGTGCAGGAAGGGCACGGTGACGCGGTTGACCATCGCCTCGAGCACTTCGTCCTTGTTCTTGAAGTGCCAGTAGACGGCGCCGCGGGTGACGCCGGCGCGGGCGGCGATGGCCTCCAGGCCGGTGCGCGACAGCCCGTGCTCCAGGAAGCAGTCTTCGGCCGCGTCGAGGATGTTCTCGCGCGTCTCCTGTGCCTCTTTCTTGGTCTTTCTGGCCATCGCGGGACCTCATGGCTGGAACGATGCAGTCCTTTGACAAACATACATCCATGTATGTATATTACACCGGTTCAAGCTTGACGCCCAGCCCCGGAGCCGCCTGCGCGGCCTTCAGTTGCTGGGCGTCTTCCCATTCCAGAGATCCCCACAAGAGATCCCACAAGGCCGCTCCGATGACCAAGACCGCCCGAACCCGCGCTCTGCCGCTGCTCGCCGTTGCCGCGCTCACGCTCGCCCTCGCGGCCTGCGGGGGCAGCGAAGAGGCCGCCGCGCCACCCAAGCCGCAAGTGACCGTCGCCGTCCTCGAATCGCAGCAGGTCACCCTGACCCGCGAGCTGCCGGGCCGGACCAATGCCTTCCTGATCGCCGAGGTACGACCGCAGGTGAGTGGTGTCGTCGCCAGGCGCCTGTTCACCGAAGGCAGCATGGTCAAGGCCGACCAGCCGCTGTACCAGCTCGACGACGCCAGCTACCGCGCGGCGGCCAACAGCGCGCGGGCGCAGCTGGCGCGCGCCGAGGCCACGCTGAGCGCGGCGCGGCTCACCGCCGGACGGGTCAGCGAGCTGGCCAAGTCCGCCGTGGTCAGCCGCCAGGACAACGACAACGCCCAGGCCGCGCTGAAGCAGGCGCAGGCCGATGTCGGTGCCGCGCGCGCGTCGCTCGATGCCGCCAACGTCACCCTCGGCTACGCGCGGATCATTTCACCGATCAGCGGCCGCATCGGCAAGTCCAGCGTCACCCAGGGCGCGCTGGTCACCGCCAACCAGGGCGAACCGCTGGCCACCGTGCAGCAGCTCGACCCGATCAACGTCGACCTCACCCAGTCGAGCAGCGAGCTGCTGGCGCTGCGCCGCGAACTGGCCGAAGGCCGGATCGACCGGCCCGAGGGCATGCCGGTGACGATCGTGCTCGAGGACGGCACCGCCTTCGCGCACGCCGGCACGCTGAAATTCTCCGAAGTCGCGGTCGATCCGAGCACCGGCAGCTTTTCGCTGCGCGTGGAGGTGCCCAATCCCGACAACCTGCTGATGCCGGGCATGTACGTGCGTGCGGTGCTTGGCAGCGGCGTGCGCCAGAACGCGGTGCTGGTGCCGATGCAGGGCATCGCGCGTGACGCCAAGGGCAACACCTCGGCCATGGTGGTCGGCGCGGACGGCAAGGTCGAGCATCGTCCGGTGGTGGTCAGCCAGACGATCGGCGACAAGTGGCTGGTCGAGAGCGGCCTGGCCGCGGGCGACAAGGTGATCGTCGAGGGCCTGCAGAAGATCCAGCCCGGTGTCGAGGTCGAGGTGAGCGCGACGGCACCGGCCGCCGCTGGCGCCAGTGCAGCGGCAGCGGCACCGACCGCGGCCGCCACCGCGCCGGAAGCCGACGACGCCGCCAACCCGGCCTCGAAGGAGTAACCGCCGATGGCACGCTACTTCATCGACCGGCCCATTTTCGCGTGGGTCATCGCGATCATCATCATGCTCGCCGGCGCGCTGTCGATCTTCAACCTGCCGGTGTCGATGTACCCGACGGTGGCGCCGCCGGCGGTCGAAATCCAGGCGACCTATCCCGGCGCGTCGGCCCAGGTGGTGCAGAACTCGGTGACCCAGGTCATCGAGGAGAACATGAAGGGCCTGGACGGCCTGATGTACTTCTCCTCGCAGTCCTCCGGCAACGGCATGGCCACCATCACCCTGACCTTCGAGACCGGCACCAATCCGGACATCGCCCAGGTGCAGGTGCAGAACAAGCTGCAGCTGGCGATGCCGCTGCTGCCGCAGGAGGTGCAGCGCCAGGGCGTGAACGTGGCCAAGTCGACCTCCGGCTTCCTGCAGGTGATCGGCTTCGTGTCCGAAGATGGCAGCATGGACCGGATCGACCTGGCCGACTACGTCAGCGCCAACATCGTCGATCCGCTCAGTCGCGTGCCCGGCGTGGGCACCATCCAGGTGTTCGGCGGCAAGTACTCGATGCGCATCTGGCTGGACCCGAACGCGCTGCATACCTACAAGCTGTCGGTCAACGAGGTCGTCGCCGCGATCCAGGGCCAGAACGCGCAGGTCGCGATCGGCTCGCTCGGCGGCGCGCCGGCGGTCGACGGGCAGCAGCTCAACGCCACCATCAACGCCCAGGACCGGCTGCAGACGCCGGAGCAGTTCCGCAACATCGTGGTCCGCGCCAACCCGGACGGCTCGGCGCTGCGCCTGGGCGACCTGGCCCGGGTGGAGATGGGCACCGAGATGTACGAGTTCGATACCCGCTACAACGGCCAGCAGGCCACCGGTATCGCGATCTCGATGTCCACCGGCGCCAACGCCCTCGATACCGCCGCCGGCGTGCGCGAGACGATGGACCAGCTGGAGCCGTTCTTCCCGCCGGGCATGAAGGCGGTGTTGCCGTTCGACACCACCCCGTTCGTGCGGGTCTCGATCAAGAGCGTGGTCATGACCATGATCGAGGCGATCGTGCTCGTGTTCCTGGTGATGTACCTGTTCCTGCAGAACTTCCGCGCCACCCTGATCCCGACGATCGCGGTGCCGGTGGTGCTGCTGGGCACCTTCGGCGTGCTCGCACTGGCGGGCTTCTCGGTGAACATGCTGACCATGTTCGCGATGGTGCTGGCGATCGGCCTGCTGGTCGACGACGCCATCGTGGTGGTCGAGAACGTCGAACGCATCATGACCGAGGAGGGGCTGTCGCCGCTGGAGGCCACGCGCAAGTCGATGGACCAGATCACCGGCGCCCTGGTTGGCATCGGCGTGGTGCTGTCGGCGGTGTTCGTGCCGATGGCCTTCATGTCCGGTTCCACCGGCGTGATCTACAGGCAGTTCTCGGTGACCATCGTCACCGCGATGGGACTGTCGGTGCTGATCGCGATCGTGCTGACCCCGGCGCTGTGCGCGACCATGCTCAAGCCGCTGAAGAAGGGCGAGCACCACGACAGCGGCACCGGCCTGTTCGCGCGCTTCTTCGCCTGGTTCAACCGCAACTTCGAGAAGACCAGCGGCAAGTACCAGAGTGGCGTGCGCGGCATCCTCGGCCGGCCGAAGCGGTTCATGGCGATCTACGCGGCGCTGCTGGTGGTCATGGCCGTGCTGTTCGTGCGCCTGCCCAGCTCGTTCCTGCCCGATGAGGACCAGGGCGTGCTGATGGCGCTGATCCAGACCCCGGTCGGCGCGACCCAGCAGCGCACCATGGAATCGATCCGCGCGTTCGAGGATCACTTCCTGCAGAACGAGACAGAGGCGGTCGAGTCGGTGTTCACCGTGCAGGGCTTCAGCTTCGCCGGCATGGGCCAGAACAACGGCATGGCCTTCGTCAAGCTCAAGGACTGGAGCGAGCGCACCGACGATTCGCTGAGCGTGGGCGCGGTGGCCCAGCGCGGCATGGCGGCGTTGAGCCAGGTCAAGGACGCCATGATCTTCGTGTTCCCGCCGCCGGCGATGCCGGAGCTGGGCGTGGCCGCCGGCTACTCGTTCTTCCTCCAGGACAATGCCAGCCAGGGCCACGAGGCCCTGCTCAATGCGCGCAACCAGCTGCTGGGCATGGCCGGGCAGAGCGACTTGCTGGTCAACGTGCGTCCGAACGGACAGGAAGACACCCCGCAGCTGCGCATCGACGTGGACGTGGCCAAGGCCGCCGCGCTGTCGCTGAACCAGGCGGCGATCAACCAGACGCTCGCCGCGGCCTGGGGCGGCCAGTACATCGACGACTTCATCGACCGCGGCCGGGTCAAGCGCGTCTACATCCAGGCCGATGCGCCGTTCCGCATGACCCCGGAGGACTTCAACCTGTGGTCGGTGAAGAACGCCCTGGGCGAGATGGTGCCGTTCAGCGCCTTCGGCAGCTCGCACTGGGACTACGGTTCGCCGCGGCTGGAGCGCTACAACGGCATCCCGGCGATGGAAATCCAGGGCGAGGCCGCACCGGGCGTGTCCACCGGCGACGCGATGCTCGAGATGGAGCGACTGGCCGCGCAGCTGCCCCCGGGCTTCAGCGTGAACTGGTCCGGACTGTCGTACCAGGAGCGCGAAGCCGGTGCGCAGACGCCGATGCTGTACACGCTGTCGCTGCTGATCGTGTTCCTGTCGCTGGCCGCGCTGTACGAGAGCTGGAAGGTACCGACCTCGGTCCTGCTCGCGGCACCGCTGGGCATCCTCGGTGCGACGCTCGCCGCGACCTTGTTCGGCCTGGACCGCGACGTCTACTTCCAGGTCGCGATGCTGACCACGGTCGGCCTGGTGAGCAAGAACGCGATCCTGATCGTGGAGTTCGCCAAGGCAAACCTGGAAGGAGGCATGGACCTGATCGCGGCGACCATGCAGGCGGTGAAGGACCGACTGCGCCCGATCATCATGACCTCGCTCGCCTTCGGCCTGGGCGTGACCCCGCTGGCGCTGGCCACCGGCGCCGGCTCCGGCGCGCAGAACGCGATCGGCATCAGCGTGCTCGGCGGCATGATCGTGGGCACCCTGCTGGGCCTGTTCTTCATCCCGCTGTTCTTCGTGGTGGTGCAGATGGTCTTCGGCGGCAAGAAGCGCAAGGACGAGGTGGAAACGCCGCCGGCGAGCATCGAGGGCGCGAGCGAGCAGGCGTAGGCACGCAAGCCTTGCCACGGCCCGCGACAGTCACCGTCGCGGGTCGCGGGCATGGTCCGCCCTGCGGTCATCTTCTTGATCGCGAACGGGCATGAATCAACAGCAAAGACACTGGGTCCCCGCCTTCGCGGGGATGACCGGAATGCGGCTTCTGACGCGATCCCGCGCTATCCGCCGAACGTCCTGCGCAGCAGTTCGACCAGTCCCTCGCTGTCGTGCAGCCGGCGCACCAGCACTTCGACGTAGACGCCGAGCAGCAGCAGGATGATCCCGGTCGAGGCCCAGGCCTTCAGCGGCAGGGTGAGCGCGAACACGTTGAGCTGCGGCGCGTAGCGGTTCATCAGGCCGAAGGACAGGTCGACGATCAGCAGGATCACCATCACCGGTGCCGCCAGCACCAGCATCGTGGTCATGAAGAAGCCGAAGTGGCCGACGAACAGGTTCATGCCCGACGCGGCGAGGTCGGGGAAGAACGAAGTCGGCGGCCAGATCGAGTAGCTGCCCAGCAGCAGGTCGAGGAAGATCAGGAAGGCGCCGCTGGCCATGAACACCCAGGCCGCGAACTGCGACAGGAACTCGGCGTGCAGGGACGTCTGGTGGCCCTGGATCGGATCGAACACCGTGGCCATGCCCATGCCGACCTGGGTGTCGATGACGTTGCCGGCCGCGGCGATCGCCCAGAACACGATGCCGAAGCAGAAGCCGATGGCGATGCCGATGAACAGCTCCTTGAGCACCAGCGCCGGCCACGACAGCGTGCTCATCGTGCCGGTCGGCGCGGTGGTGACGACGATCGGCAGCGCGATGATCGCCAGGCTCACCAGGAAACTGTTGCGCACCATCGCGGGCATGTTCTGCGGGCTGATCAGCGGCAGCATGATGAAGGCGCCGATGATGCGCGGGAGCGTCAGCCCCAGCGCCAGCATCGCGGTCTCGGCCGAGGAGAAGATTTCCATCCGCGGCCGTCAGCGCCTGATCAGCGAGGGGAACTCGACGAAGATGCGGTTCGAGTAGGTGTACAGGGTGCCGCCGATCATCGCGCCGGTGACGAACAGCGCCAGCACGATCGCGAGGAATTTCAGCGCATAGGCGAAGGTCTGCTCCTGGATCTGGGTCGCCGCCTGCAGGAAGGCGACCACCAGGCCGACGACCGCCGCCGCCGCGATCGGCGGGCCGGACAGCATCAGCACCAGCCACAGTGCCTGACGGGTGAGTTCGAGCATTTCTCCCATCTTCAGGCCTCCACGATCAGGGGGTGTAGGTGAGCACGAGGCCGTGCACCAGCTTGGCCCAGCCGTCGATCAGCACGAACAGCAGCAGCTTGAACGGCAGCGACACCGTGGTCGGCGACATCATCATCATGCCCAGCGCGAGCAGGATGTTGGCCACCACCAGGTCGATGATCAGGAACGGCAGGAAGATCAGGAAGCCGATCTGGAACGCGGTGGTCAGTTCGCTGACGGTGAACGCTGGGATCACCACGATGAAGTCGTCCACGGTCAGCGAGTCGCGGCGTTCGGGCGGCAGCAGGCTCTGCGCGCTGCGCAGGAAGAAGCCGCGCTCGCGGTCGTTGGCATGCCGGATCAGGAAGGTGCGCAACGGCTCCTTGCCGGCCTCGATCATCGCCAGCAGGCGTTCGCCGTCGCTGCCCGGCTGCGCGCGCGGCGGCGGCGCGGCGGAGGCAGGCACCACCACCTCCGCCTGCATGGGCGCAGCGGCAGGCGCGGGCGTGCTGCCGGTGCTCACGTTGTCGAACAGTCCGCTGCCATCGCCGGCGTCGGGCGCCCGCGCACGTGCCTCCGCCTCGGCGCGCAGGGCGTCCGCCGCGGCCGGGCTGGCGGGCGGCGGATCCTGCGCCGCCGATGCCGCGTCGGCGGGCTGTGACTGCCGTGCCTGCGCGCGTTCGGCGGCGCGCTGCGCCTGGGCCTGCGCGCGCGCGGCCTGCGCACGCTGGCGTTCGTCGACCTGGCGCTGCACCGACGCCGGCACCGGCTTGCCCTGCTGGTGCGCGGTGACCGCGTCGTAGGTGTCGAGGATCACCGGGTACATCACGTAGATCGACAGCACGATCGCCAGGCCGTTGATGACCACGTTCGGCGGCACCTGCTGCAGGCCCAGCGCGTTGCGCAGCAGGCTCAGCACGACCACGATCTTGGTGAACGAGGTCACCATCACCGCGACGAACGGCGCCAGCGCCAACGCGACGATGACGACGAGGACGAGGGCGGGGGAGTAGCTGCTCAGATCCATGGGCGATTCCGGTCGCTGCCCGGAGCGCGGCTCAGTTCCATCCGAGCAGGCGCACGCCGAGGGTGTCGCCCACCGCCACCAGCTCGCCCTGGCCGACGGCCTGGCCATTGGCGCGGATCGTCACGTTGGTGCCCTCCAGCGGCGCGGCGAGCGCGAACACGTAGCCCGGCTGCAGCTGCGACAGTTCGCCCACGCGCAGTTCGGTGCGGCCGATCTCGAAGGCGACGTCGACCGGCAGCCGGCGCGCCAGCGCATCGGTGTCCGTGGCGGCTTCGGCGGTGGCGTGGTCGCCGGCGTCGGGCGCATGTTCGTTCATCGGGGGAGTCTCCTGGGCAACGGTCTGAAGGTGGACGGGTGGGCCGCTGACCTGCCAGCCGCCCGCGGTCGCGGCCAGCGGCCAGGCGAGGCCGCGCGCCGTGGCCATGGCCTGCGGCGGCTGTCCGCGGCGGCCGGCGAGGATCACGTCACCGGGCCGCAGTGAGGCCCAGTCGTCCAGCGGCAGCGGCGCGATCGACCACTGCAGCACGAAGGGCACGCCGAGTTCGCGCCAGCGGCCCAGCGCCGGCGGCGCATCGTCGTAGGGCGGGTCGGCGCGCTGCAGCAGGCGCTCGCTCCAGTCGGCCGGCATGCGCAGCGCGCCCTGCAGCGCGGGCGTGCGTGCCGCGGTGTCGTCGTCGGCGAGCTCGTCGACGATGAAATCCAGCCACAGCAGGGCGTCGCCGTCCTGCGCCGCGCCGTCGGGTTCCGGGATCGGCGTGAAGGCGATGCCGAAGGCTTCGCTCAGCCGCATCAGCTGCGCCTCGTGGGCGAGGCTCCAGGCCAGCACCCGCGAGCGTCCGTGGTAGTCGCTCCAGTGCATGCCGCCGGCGCGTGCGGACGTGCGCAGCCCGAGGCCGATGCGGGCGCCCTCGGCGTCGAGTTCGAAGGTCTGCGCGGGCGGCGCCGGCCTGCCGGGCATGAACTGCAGCACGCCATCGTCGCGCAGGGTCCAGCCCTGCGGCGCGGCGAACAGGCCGCGCAGCGCAGCGGCCTGCGCCGGCGACAGCGACGGGATCCGCCCGCGCAGCGGCAGGGCCTCGCGCACCGGCGGCGGTGGCGGCGGGCGCTTCTTCGGGCGCGCGTTCCTGCGCGGAGCCTTCTCCGTGGTCTCAGCCATGTCCCAGTGCCACCTTCATCAGCTCCGGCAGCGAGCGCACGCCGAGCTTGGCCATCATGTTCGCGCGGTGCAGTTCGACGGTCTTGATGCTGATCCCCAGGATGTCGGCGATGATCTTGTTCGGCTTGCTCGCGACCACGAGGTCGAGCACCTGGCGCTCGCGCGGACTCAGTTTCTCCAGCGCCGCGCTCTGCGCCACGCCGCGCTCGCGGCGCCCGGCGAGCGCCGCGCGGATGGCATGGACCAGCGCCTCCTCGGTAAAGGGCTTCTCGAGGAAGTTCGACGCGCCCTTGCGCATCGCCTCCACCGCCAGCGGCACGTCGCCGTGCGCGGTGACGAACACCAGCGGCAGGCCGATGCCGCGGCGGTTGAGCTCCTCCTGCAGCTGCAGGCCGCTCATCTGCGGCATGCGGATGTCGGAGACCAGGCATTCCTCGTCCGCGCCGTGGCGCTCGCCTTCCCAGGCGTCGAGGAAGGCCGCGGCGGACGGGAACGGACGCGGCTCGAAGCCCGTCGTTTCCAGCAGCCACGCGGTCGAATCGCGGAAGCCGTCGTTGTCGTCGACCAGATATACCCGTGCGGATGTCATCCCTGGCTCCTCCCTTCCGCCATGGGCAGCGTGAACGCAAACACGCTGCCGCCTCCGGGCCTGGGTTCGAAGAACAATCGTCCTTCATGGTATTCGATGATCGAGCGGCAGATGGCGAGGCCGATGCCGAGGCCGTCGGTCTTGGTGGTGAAGAATGGCGAGAACAGCTGCTCGCTCTGCGACGCGCTGAGGCCGCCGCCGCGATCGAGTACGCGCACCTCGATCTCGTCGTCGAGGTTGACCCGGCCCTCGATGCGCAACTCGCGCTGCGCCGCCGGCACCTCGCGCATCGCCTCGATCGCGTTCTTGACCAGGTTCAGCAGCACCTGCTCGACCATCACCCGGTCGGCCCACACCTGCGGCAGGCCGCCGGACAGCGTGATGTCGATGCGCAGCTGCTGGCGCTCGGCCTCCAGCCGCAGCAGCTCCAGCACGGTGTGGGCGATGACGGCGACGTCGTGCGCGTCGCGCCTGGGCTCGCGCGCGCGCACGAACTCGCGCACGCGCGAGATCACCGCGCTGGCGTGTTCGGCCTGGGTGCGCGCCGCCGCCAGCGCGCGTTCCACCTGCGCCGGCCCGCCGGCCTGGCCGACCAGGCGAAGGCTGCCGTTGAGGTAGTTCACGATCGCCGCCAGCGGCTGGTTCAGTTCGTGCGCGAGGGTCGCGGCCATTTCGCCGACCGACATCAGTCGCGAGGTGAACAGCAGCTTCTCCTGCTGGTGCTTGTGCGTGTCCAGCGCCTCGATGCGTTCGCTGATGTCGACCGCGGTCAGCAGGTCGAAGGCGTCGTCGCCGACGATCAGCGGGCGCCAGTGCAGCGCGTACCAGTGGCCGCTGTGCGGGGCGCGGGCCTCGCGGCCGTCACCGTGATCGCTGTCATGGGGGACGCCGAGTGCGGCGAGCAGCTGCATGCGCTCGCCGCTGCCCGGCAGCGCGGAGAATGCGGTGTCGAAGCGCGGGTTGCACGCGACCAGCGCGCCGTCGGTGCGCGCGAAGGCGGCGCAGGCGAACGGAATCGCGTCGAGCACCGCTTCCAGCGTCGTGGCGGTCGCGTCTGCGGCCTTGCGGCGCCTGGCGGCCTGGGCTGGGGTCACGCGCCAGGTCCCCCGCGGCCGGCGCGGTGCGCGCGTCGCGCGGCGACGGGGCGCCTGCTACGGTATGGCGCCGGGTCGACGCGGATGTCGGCCCCGCCTGCCGTGCGAAGCCCACCGATGATGCCCAGCCAACGCCACGTCCTGTCGTCGTCCCTGCTGCTGCCGCTGCCTGCCGTGGCAACCGCGACCGCGCAAGCTCCGACGGGGGGGTCGTACGTCCTTGAACTGCTGGCCATCCTGCTGCCGCTGGCCTTCATCATCATCTGCCTGCTGCTCCTGCTTCGCCTGCTGCGGCGACGTTTCGGCCTTGCCGGGCCGGACGCACCGCTGTCCATCGTCCAGGTGTTGCCGGTGGGGCCGCGCGAACGCATCGTGGTGGTGCGTTCGCGCGCCGGTCGCGCCTTCGCCATTGGCGTCAGCGCGCACTCGGTGACGCTCGTCTCCGCGTTGGACAGCGAAGACATCGGGCCGCTCGAAACACCTGCGCCGACGCAACAGCGCACGGACCGTGTGTCGTTATTACAGCGGTTCAAGGTTAAGCAACCGTGATGTCGGTCACGGCGCGCGCTAGTCGACGTGGTCCGCGGCTCGCGAACCGGGTGAATGAAACCTGCCGTTGACGCGCACGTAACGTCTCGGCGATATATGTTCCGCTCCGGCGCGATCCGCCGTCCGCGCATCGGCGACATAGGTACGCCGCGGTACGGATCGATCGTCGGGTCGCCATTCCCCCGTGGCGACCCGGCGCACGTCGCGACACGCGCATTGTGCGTGCTGCATGCCCCTTCCCCCAGGGCCACGGATGACCACGAACGTACGCAACTGGCTGAACTCCCTGGTGGCGCCCCCCGAAGGCGCCGCGCCGCGCCGGCGCGCAGGCTACAGCGACGTGATCCTCGCCTTCGGCGCGGTGATGATCATCAGCGTGATGATCCTGCCGCTGCCGCTGGTCGTGATCGACGCGCTGGTGGCGGTGAACATCTCGATCGGCTTCGGCCTGCTGCTGCTGGGCATCTACATCCCCACGCCGGTGGCGTTCTCCAGCTTTCCCAGCGTGCTGCTGCTGACCACGCTGTTCCGGCTGGCGATCTCGATCGCGATCACCAAGTCGATCCTGCTGCACGCCGAGGGCGGCCACATCGTCGAGACCTTCGGCACCCTGGTCGCCGGCAACAACCTCGTGGTCGGCCTGGTGGTGTTCCTGATCATCACCGTGGTCCAGTTCATCGTCATCGCCAAGGGCGCCGAGCGCGTGGCCGAGGTCGCCGCGCGCTTCACCCTCGATGCGATGCCGGGCAAGCAGCTGTCGATCGACTCCGACCTGCGCGCGGGCCTGATCGACAAGGACGAGGCGCGCCGCAAGCGCCGCCTGCTCGAGACCGAGAGCCAGCTGCACGGCTCGCTCGACGGCGCGATGAAGTTCGTCAAGGGCGACGCGATCTGCGGCATCGTCATCATCCTGATCAACCTGCTCGGCGGCCTCGCCATCGGCGTGCTGCAGAAGGACATGTCGCTGTCGCAGGCGACGCACACCTACAGCATCCTCACCATCGGCGACGGCCTGGTGACGCAGATCCCGGCGATCCTCGCGACCATGGCCGCGGGCCTGGTGGTGACGCGCACCGCCGGCGAGGTCGACGACCGCCACCTCGGTGACGCGATCGGCCGCCAGATCGGCGCGCAGCCGCGGGTGGCCCTGATCACCGGCCTGCTGGCGCTGCTGATGACCCTGGTGCCGGGCTTCCCCAAGCTGGTGTTCCTGGTGCTGGGGCTGGCGCTGCTGGGCTACAGCGCGTGGCGCTACCGCTACCAGTTCGAGCACCTGCGCAGGCTGTTCAAGGTCAGCGACGAGGAGGTCAGCGCGGCGCAGGCGCCGGTCGAGGCCGACGAGTTCGCGCCGCCGCCGCCGCTGCTGCTGGAGCTGTCGCCGTCGCTGGCGGTGGCGTACGGGCAGGAGCATGCGCGCGCGCGCATCGAGGGAACCGCGAAGCAGGTGCGCGACGAGTTCGGCGTGCCGCTGCCGCCGCCGGTGGCGCGGGTGTCGCCGGCGCTGGGCGAGGGCGAGTACCGGCTCAGCGCGCATGGTGCCCGCGTCGCCTCGGGACGCCTGCCGCGTTCGGGCGCCTTCGTCGCGCAGGTGCCGGGGGCGTCGCCACAGCCGGGTTTCTTCCCGCCGCTGTCCGGGCACTGGGACGAGGGCGTGGCCGCGGAGGGCGCGCTGGCGCCGCTGGACGTGATGGCGCTGCATGTCGACGGCGCGCTGCGGCGCCGGTTGGGCAGCTTCCTCGGCATCCAGGAAACCTCCAACCTGTTCGGCAAGATGCAGCGCGACTATCCGGACCTGGTGAAGGAGATGCTGCGCGTGGTCGCGCCGCAGCGCGTGGCCGACGTGCTGCGGCGGCTGGCGGAGGAGGGCGTTCCGGTGCGCAACCTGCGCGACGCCTTCGAGGCGATCACCGACGTCGGCAGCCGCGAGAAGGACGTGGTGCTGCTGACCGAGTACGTGCGCGTGGCGCTCAAGCGCGAGATCGCCGAGCGCTGGGCCGACGCCGACCGCAACCTGCACGTGCTCCTGATCCACCCCGAGCTCGAGGACAAGCTACGCCAGTCGGTGCGCGTGGCCGGCGGCGCCAGCCAGCTGGCGATCTCGCCGGAGCTGGCCGCGCGGCTGGGCAACGAAGTGCGCGCGCACCTGGGCCGGCTGGCGCCGGGCGTGCAGCCGGTGCTGCTGTGCTCGCTCGACGTGCGCCGCCACCTGCGCAGGCTGCTGGAGGTGGATTTCTTCGACCTGCCGGTGCTGTCCTACCAGGAACTGGCGCCGGACCTGCGCATCGTCCAGGCGGGGCAGATCAATGCCTGACCGCCACCCCGCCTTCCACCACGATCCCGCAGACGCCAGCGTCCGCAGGAGCCACGCCTGATGCCGTCATCCGCCGACATGGACAAGCAGGCACACGAGGCCGATGCCGCCGTCCTGCGCATCGTCGGCGGGCTGCACGCCGGTGCCAGCCGCCCGCTGTCGCGGCGCGAGATGGTGCTGATCGGCAGCGGCGACGACTGCGACGTGGTGCTCGCCGACATCGGCGTGGCCGCGCACCACGCGCTGCTGAACATCGTCGACGGCCGCTTCCACCTGCGCGCGCTGGATGCGCCGATCTCGCTGCCGGAGCGCACGCTGCATCCCGGCGATCCGGTCGAGATCAGCCACGTGCAGCGGATCGGCCTGGGCCAGGCCGCGGTCGCGTTCGGGCGCGCGGACGCGCCGGAATGGCTGGCGCTGGCGCCCGAATTTGCAGGCGATGCGCCGCCGCCGCGCAAGCCGGCGTTCGTGCGGCGGATGCCGCTGATCGCCGGCATCGCGGTGCTGGCGCTGGCCGGGTTGGCGATCTTCGCCGCGTGGATGCCGGCACCGCCGCCACCGGTCGACGTCGAGCAGCGCCTGCACGAGCTGGCGCGCGAACACGGCATCAGCGACGTGAAGATCAGCCGCGACGTCGACGGCCGCGCCGTGCTCTCGGGCACCGTGGGCGATCGCGCGACGCGCGCCCGGATCGGCGAGCGGATCGCCGCGGAGTCGCTGCCGGCGAGCGTCTCGCTGCGCAGCGGCGAGGACCTGGCGATCGATGTCGCCGAGGTGATGCGCAGCGGCGGCTACGCCGCGAAGGCCGAGTACATCGGCGACAACAGCGTGCGCGTGACCGGCCACCTCGGCGGCGACCGCAGCGCGCTGGAGGCATTCATCCGTTCGCGTGCCATGGTCGAGACCGGGGTCAACCGGGTCGAACCGGTCGACCTCGACGAACCGGTGGCGGACGCGGCCACCGACAGCGATCGCGACGCCGATGCGGGGAAGGTACACATCGTCTCCATCGTGCGCGGCGAGATCCCGTACATCGTCGACGCCGACGGCAACCGCTACCACGACGGCGCCAACGTGCCCGGCTGGGGCGAGCTGGTGTCGATCGGCCAGTTCGCGCACGTGATCCAGGCCGACGGCACGCTGGTGAAGCTGACGCCTTCACCCGCGCCGCCACCTCCTCCAAAGGAAGAAGAGGCAGCGGATGGCGAGGTACGCCCCGCGCCGGCAACGAACGCGCAGCGTCCCAGCGGCAGGGTTCATGAACATGAAGGCGGCGCGTCGCTGCAGGCGAGGATGCGCCGATGACGCACGCAGGGCGAACACACCCTAGGGTAAACCCTAGGTCACGATTCCCGGCAACGAATATCCGTTACATTCCCAGGCGAGACACTCCCGATGCGGTCGTATCGATGCCGGCATCGGAACCTTCGTACGCACAAGGAGCATGGCGATGACGATTCCCACCGACAACAACATCATCAACCAGTACATCGGCGCGGCGACCTTCGCCAACGGTCCCGGCGGCACCGGCGGCGTGCGCACCGGCGGCGGACCCGGCGGCAGTTCGAGCTGGTACGAGGCGATGTCGCGCGCATGGGGACAGACGCTGGACGCGCAGGCCACCGAGATCACCACCCTGTCCGATGCCATCGGCGCCGGCGACGACCAGCCCTCGCAGATGGTCGCGCTGACCGCGGCAAGCCTGAAGATGCAGTTCATGTCGAACAACGCCGCGACCTCGCAGAACAGCGTGGCCGAGGCACTGAGCGCGGTCGCCAGGAAGCAGTAGGCGCGCACGGTCGGGATCGCGCGGCGCGCGGCGGCATGGTCCGCGCGTCGCGATCCGGTGGCGCCGCCCAGGCGCATGCACAAGGAGCAAGGGACATGATCGATGCAATCCAGGTGGCGGCACTGGACGCCGCCGCCAATCCCGCGGCAGCACCCGCGGCGCAGCCGCAGGCGTCGGCGGTCGACGTGCGCGAGTTCGCGCAGGCGCTGGAGCGCAGCGGCGGCGCGACGCCGAAGCTGGCCTCGGTCGATGCGCCGCAGGCGACGGTCGCGGCGGGCGAGTCGGCCTCAGCCAAGATGATGGTCAGCGCCTTCGACAGCCTCAACGGAACCGCCAGGAAGGTCGAGTCGCTGTCGCGCGCGATTTCGGCCAGCGCCACCGAGATGACGCCGGGGCAGATGCTCGAGATGACGATGCAGTGCCATCAGTTCCTGTTCCAGTCGCAGCTCACCTCGAACGTGGCCAACCGCACGTCCGACGGCGTGCAGCAGCTGTTCCGGCAACAGTCCTGACGCCTGCCGGAGAGCCGCACGATGGACATGCGACGCCCCCGACCGTTCCCCGTCCTGCGCGCGGCCTGCGTGCTGCTCGCCTGCGTGCTGCTGGCCGCGTGCTCGCGGGTCACGATGTACGGCGATCTCGACGAACGCCAGGCCAACGAGGTGTTCGCCGCCCTGCTGGCGTCCGACATCAACGCCGAGAAGCGCACCTCGCTCAGCAAGACCGGCTGGGAGATCCGCGTCGACAAGGCGGATTTCTCGCGGGCGATGCAGGTGCTGCAGGCGCGCGGCCTGCCGCGCAAGACCTACCTGTCGATGTGCGAGGTGTTCAAGAAGGAAGGCATCGCCTCGTCCTCGGTCGAGGAGAACGCGCGCTACCTGTGCAGCCGCCAGGAGGAGCTCGCGCGAACGCTCTCGACCTATCCGGGCGTGGTCGACGCGCGCGTGCACATCGCGCTGGCCGAACGCGATCCGTTCGGTGGCCAGGGCGGTGATTCCTCGGCGGCGGTGGTGATCTTCCAGCAGCCGGGCGCGAGCCTGGAGAACCTGCAGACGCGGATCAAGACCGTGGTCAAGGACGGCATCGAGGGACTGGACGACATCAACAAGGTGTCGGTCGAGTTCGTGCCGATGCCGGGCGCGCCGATCGCGACCGACGCGACGCAGCGCGCGGTGCCGGCGGCGATGTCGGCGGCCAACGCGATGTCGATCGGCATCGGCCTGGGCGTGCTGGCGCTGCTGGCGCTGGTGTGGGCGGCTTGGGGTCGCCTGCGCCAGCGACGCGCGGGCGCCGCGGCCGAGGGCGGCAGGATCTGGCACGGCTGAGGCCGGCGGACATGCCGCTGCGGGCGCTGCTTTCCGAGGTCCATCCCGCCTGGTACGCCAGCGAAGGCGGGCCGGCATTCGATCCTGCGCTGGTCGAACTGGCGCGACGCAGCGCGCTCGGCCAGCGCCTGCTGGTGCGTGCGCTGCCGCACGACTTCCGCGACGGACTGCTGGCGCCGCGACCGGGCGCCGATACGCAATCGACGACCCTGCAGCGCTGGCCGCGCACGCGCGCGCTGGCGCTGGCGCGCGACCTCGGCGTGCTCGCCTGCGCGCCGATGATCCGCGGCGAAGTCCGCCGCGAACCGGTGCGCTGGCTGCGCAAGACGCTGGGCAACAGCTACCTGCTCGCCCTCGACAGGAGCATCTGGGACGGACGCCTCGAGCGCGCGACACATGCCCGCCTTGCGGTGGAGTGGGACACGCTGGTCGCCGCGCCCGATTTCCTGACCAATCCGGCACCGCTCGGCGCCTTCCTCGATCGCCAGGGGCGCGGCGAGCTCCTGGACTGGGCCTCGCGCCGCAACCGCCCGCTCGCGGACTGGGTGCGGCTGCTGCACGACGACGAATCGCCGCGCCCGGCGCACCTGCCCGAGAAATCGGTGCTGGTGGTCGTGACCCACCACGACAATCGCGATGGCGACTGAGGCCGCATGAACCCGCCCGCCACCTCGCAGTCGAACGTCCCGCCGCGCGCACGACGCGGCGAGGGCATCGTCACCGTGTTCGAGCGCCGCGAGTTCGAGCGCGCGGTGTCGGCACGCGTGCTGTCGGCCAGGCACTGGGCCAGGCTAGGGGAGCTGGACCAGCTGCTCGAACGCGTCAACGCGCTGTACGGCGAGGTCGAGGCCGAGATCGCGCAGGCGCGCGAGGCCGGGCAGGCCGAAGGCTTCGCCGAAGGCCTGCGCCGCGCGCAGCAGCAGATGACCGAGCAGCTGACCGCGCTCAACGAACGTCGCGCACGCGTGCTCGCCGACGCCGCCGGCCGCATCAGCGAGCTGGCCTGCGCGATCGTCGCGCGGATCGCGCCGGGCTTCGACGCCGCCAGCGTGGTGCCGCCGCTGGTGATGCAGGCGGTCGAGGCGGCCCAGGCCGAACAGTTCCTGCTGATCCGCGTGCATCCGTCCGTGCGCGACACCGTGCATGCGGGCCTGGGCGCGGTGCGCCAGGCGCATCCGGCGGTCGGTGTGATCGAGCTGGTCGACGACGAAAGCCTGGATCCACTGAGCTGCGTGGTGGTGTCGGAGGCGGGCGAGGTGCGCGCCGGCGTGGCGCAGCAGATCGAGGCGATCCGGGTCGCGCTGGCCGGCGTCGGGCACGCCGAGGCAACGGGATGAACCTGCCCGGACTGCCGCTGCCGGCCGCCCCCGATGATTCGGTCGATCCGCTGCTCAGCGCGCTGGCCGGGGTCAAGTCGATCCAGCGCGTCGGCCGCGTGGTCGAGGCCTACGGCACCCTGATCCGCGCCACCGGCCTGCGCGCGGCGATCGGCGAGCTGTGCCACCTGCGCAATCCGCCCGGCGAAGGCGATCCGGCGTTCAACCTCGCCGCGGAAGTGGTGGGCGTGTCCAGGCAGCACACGCTGCTGACGCCGCTGGGCGCGCTCGACGGCATTTCCGCCACCACCGAAATCGTCGCCAGCGGGCGCCAGGCCTCTGTGCTCGCCGGCAACGGACTGCTCGGTCGCATCCTCGATGCCCACGGCAAGCCGATCGACCATCGCGGCCCGGTCGGGCCGGGCGTCGACATGCCGATCTACGCCGCTTCGCCCAATCCACTCACCCGCAAGCTGATCGAACGCCCGTTCTCCACCGGCGTGCGCGCGATCGACGCCACCATGACCGCCGGCGAAGGCCAGCGCGTGGGCATCTTCGCCGTCGCCGGCGGCGGCAAGAGCACCCTGCTGGGCATGCTCGCGCGCGGCGGCGACGCCGACGTCAACGTGATCGTGCTGGTTGGCGAGCGCGGGCGCGAGGTCAACGAGTTCATCCACGACAACCTCGGCGAAAAGGGACTGGCGAAGTCGGTGGTCGTGGTCGCCACCTCCGACCGGCCGGCGCTGGAGCGCAGCCGCGCCGCCTGGGTCGGCACCGCGATCGCGGAACACTTCCGCGACCAGGGCAAGCGCGTGCTGCTGCTGCTCGATTCGGTGACGCGCTTCGCGCGCGCGCTGCGCGACGTCGGCCTCGCCATCGGCGAGCCGCCGGCGCGGCGCGGCTTCCCGCCGTCGGTGTTCAGCGCGCTGCCGCGGCTGTTCGAGCGCGCCGGCAACAACGAGACCGGCAGCATCACCGCCTTCTACACCGTGCTGGCCGAGGACGAAGACGGCGGTGATCCGATCGTCGAGGAGGTGCGCTCGATCCTCGACGGCCACATCGTGCTCTCGCGCAAGCTCGCCGCCGCCTACCACTACCCGGCGATCGACGTGCTCGCCAGCCTCAGCCGCACCATGCCGCGGGTGGTCGACCAGGCCCACCTGCGCGCCGCCGGGCAGCTGCGCAAGGCCTTGGCCAAGCACCAGGACATCGAGCTGCTGCTGCAGCTGGGCGAGTACAAGCGCGGCAGCGATCCCGACGCCGATTACGCCATCGACCGCATTGGCCCGATCCGCAAGCTGCTGCAGCAATCGTCGGGCGAGCTGGTGCCGTTCGCGCAGTCGTCCGACACGCTGAAGAAGCTGTTCGCATGAGTACCGCCTCGCGCAAGCGCTACCCGCTGCAGCAGCTGCTGCAGCTGCGCTCGCATCGCACGGAAAAGGCGCGGCGGGTGGTGGTCGAGAAGCAGCGCGTGGTGCGCGAGTGCCGCGAGGCCTGCGCGCGGATCGAGGCGGAGATTGAGCAACTGCGCCGCGAGCGCGCCGGACAGCGCCTGCGGATGCTCGATCCGCCGCCGCCGGGCATCCCGTTCCCGCTCGCCCTGGAGCAGCGCGAGGCGCACATCGACTGGCTTGGCGAACAGGAGCAGGCGGCGCAGCAGCGCCTGCAGCAGGCGAAGCAGGTCCTGAAGCAGGCCGAGCAGGCGCTGGCCGAGGCGATGCAGGCCTTCTTCCACGCCAAGGCGCGCGAGGACGCGCTGGAACAGCGCAAGGGCATCTGGCGCGGCGAGGTCATCGCGCTGGAAGCGCGCCGGGAAGAGGACGCCGCCGCCGACCTGGTGCAGGCCGCACACATCGGCCGCACGCGACATTAGGAGGAACAAAGCCGTGAGCATGGACAACAACAGCACCTCGTCCCTGTCGAATCGTCCTGGCGAGGGCACGCAGCGCGTCGACGGCGACCGGCCCGGCGACAAGCCGCGCGAGGCGCCGCCGAAGGAACAGGTCGACCGCTTCCGCCAGTTGATGCAGCACGGCCGCCAGGAGGGCCGCGCGGGCGCGCCGCAGGAGCAGCGGCCAGGCTCGACCGATGCGGGACGCCTTGCCGCCGGCGCCACCACGCGCCACGCCGACGAGCAGGTTGCGCTGCGCGGCCTCGATGGGCGCGGGGGTCGGGACGCCGGCACCGACAACAACGGCATGGGCGCCAACTCCATCGACGGCGCCGACCTGCTGGCGATGATGCAGGCACAGTCCGCGCTGCGCGACAGCGCCCTCGCGCCGCCGACCACGCCGGCGCCGCCGATGGCCAGCGGCAAGGCGCTGGCCGAGATGCTGGAGCGGCACGTGCGCCAGCTTGCGGTCGACGGCGCCGCCGGCAGCGATGGCGACGGCCACGTCCTGCTGCGCATGGCCGACGCGACCCTGCCGGGCACCGACCTGCTGCTCAGCAAGACCGCCGAGGGCTGGCACCTGCGTGCCGACGTGCGCTCGCGCGACAGCTACGACGCGATCCGCGAAGCGGCGCCGGCGCTGGCGCTTCGCTTCGCCGAACACAACCTCGGGACGCTGGAGATCGATCCGCACTTCAACGGCTGAGGCCGGTCGACCCAGGGTTCACCCCAGGTCGGGCACGCCCCAGCTTGGGCGGGTGGGCAGGGGCGCGCAGACTCGGGCGTGCGAGCTGGCGCTCCGCGACGAACTGACTGGAACACCCCACCATTTCGACAGGATTCGACAATCATGAGCCTCTTCAGCAGCATCAGCGACGTCCTTTCCACCGTCATCAGCGCGGCGGTCACGGCCTACACCGGCAACCAGATGCTCGGCCAGCTGGCCGGCAGCCTGGTCAACTCCCTGCTCAGCGACTCCGGCTCCTCGGGCAACGGCGCGTTCGACAACATCTTCAACGATGCCTTCAGCGACGGCTTCCTCAACGGGGTCCGTGCCTGACGCCCGTGCTTGATGCCGATCGATGACCGCCCTCGCGACCCGGTGCCGCCGGGTCGCGAACGGCGTCCCGCATCACCATCCGCGAACCGGAGCCGGAGCCGATGGCGAAACGTCCACCCCAGCGACCGCCTTCCCGCAAGACCGCCTCGGCTGGCAATGCGTTGTCGTTCCCCGTCGCGGGTCACGGCGCCGGCGCCGCCGGCAACGATGGCGCGGCATCGGCGCAAGACACTGCCATCGACGCCTCCCGGCTGGCGGGCGACCGCGACCAGTTCGCCGCGCATCTCGGCGGGCTGCGCGACCATGGCAACCTCAGCGTTGCCGACGAGGCGGCCATCCTGCGCGAGTACGACGGACTGCTCGCGCAGCTGCGCACGGAGCGCGGTGAACTCGAGCGCGAGTTCCGGGAACGGCTCGGACGCGATGGCGGGGAAGACGCCGAAGCCTGGCTGAGACAAATGGCCGAAGCGCTGGGGCGACGCCAGGGCGAGCGCATGCGGCGCCTGTTCGGGACCATTCCGGCATTCACCGCACACAGTGCCGCGGCAGGGTGAGGCGGTGGCGCGGCCTTCCTAGGGTACGCCCCAGTTGTTGACCCTGCCCGCTTCGCAGAGACTCGATCACAAGCAGCACGCACCCGGATCCAGACACCCCATGGCCATCCGCCCTCCCCGCAGGACAGTCAACCGCACGACGGACGCAGTCTCGTCCGCGCTGCGGTCACCGTCCGCGACGGCAGGGGAAGCGGTGGCGCTCGCGGCGGCCACGCCGTCTGCCGGCGAAGATGCCGGCGATGCGCAGAAGCAGGCGGTCATCGAAGCGTTCGAAGCCAGCCTGCGCGCCCAGCCGGGGCTCGAAGGCGAGGATCTGGACTTCGTCCTCGACCACCTGCGCAAGCGGGTGGCGGAAGTGCAACTGCAGCCGGAGCTGACCGGACCCGACCGCAACGCCTGGGTCGAGACACTGGAAGCACTCGCGCAGAACGGGATGCTCGCCGAGGAAGAAAGCGAGGCCCTGATCCGCAGCTTCGGAGAGGCGACCAGTTCGCTGCAGGGTCGCGACGTGCAGATCGCCCTCGAACTGGCCAGGCGCATCGAGCGCGATGGCGAGGACAAGGCCATGGAATGGCTGGCGTCGCAGGAGTTCGGCGACGCCGGTGCCGGGACCGGGAACGGCCTGGCGAAGGGTTCGACCGACCTGGTGGACAGGCAGTCCATCACGCGGTCGCGTTCGAGACGTCTGCGCGGCCCGCCCCGGGCCGTCTGAGGAAGCGCCAGCCTCATTCGCACCGCAAGACCGCAGTCTCGAAACACAACCCCATCTTCCAAGGACACGACAATGAGCCAGGATTTCGGAATCCAGATGACCATCGCCCGCATCGAGTCGGGTGAAGCGCGTGCCACCGACGGCAAGACCGGCGTCAAGTCCGGCACCGGCGGCTCGTGGTTCGAAGCGCTGGGCGCCGCGCTCGGCGGCATCCTCGGCGACCGCGTGATGGCGCTCCTCGACGCCAAGAACCGCATGGTCGACAACTACAAGGAAACGCTCAACGTCAAGAAGGGCGAGCAGCAATCCAAGGCCTACATGCAGGCGATGACCGACTTCCAGGTCCAGTCGCAGCTGTTCGGCATGGAGAGCCAGATCGCCTCGACCGCGATCAAGGCGATCGGCGAAGGCCTGACCCAGATCGGCCGCAAGCAGTAACCGGCCGGCGGTCAGTCGCGGCGCGCCGGGAAGTGCCCGGCGCTGCCGTCCCTTGCGGCGGGCTTCGGCTCGCCGCAAGCGTTTCATGGCCAGGCGCGGGTCGGCGCATTGCAGGTTGCTGCGGCGTTAACGTCGTGCCTGATAGCGTCCGGACCGGATGGAAAACCGACGCGGGACAATCCCCAAGGAGGCAGTCGTGAGCCCGATGATGTTCGCTTCGTCCCGGAAGATGCTCCTGGCCTGCGCGGTGTCGTTCGCATGCCTGCTGCTGCTCCCGGCGATCGGGCAGGCGCAGTGGATCGACGCCGGCGGCATGGCCAACCAGATGCACCAGCACGACCTGCTGCGCGACCAGACGCTGCGCGATCCGCCGGACGACGATGACGTCGATGAGGACGGCAAGTCGCTCGCGCCATCCGTGCGCGGCGATCCCGACCAGGCGGCGATGAAGGCCGAGATGCAGCGCATGATCGAACTTCGGCGCCAGGAATTCCTGCCCGAGTACGAACGCCGCGTCCGCGCCGACGGCAGGCAGAACGCAGACCAGTGGCTGCGGCAGGTGGCGACCGAGGCCGGTCGCCGCGACGGCGTCGCGATCCGCAGGAAGTACGGCCACTGACCGGCCCTCGGCGAAGCGGGTGCGGGCGGGAGGCGCGCCGGTGAGGGCGACGATCCCGCGCGCTGCCGACGCCACGACGCCTGCGGACGCGGGATGTTCGTGCGTGCGAGGTGGCGTCATGGGCATGGTGTCGCCGCGCAGAGCCGTGTTGCGGCGATCGCCACGACGCATCATTTTCGCGATCATGGCGATGGCCTGCTTCGCTGGCTGCGACGGCAGGTCGGCGCCTGGCGATGCCGGAGCGGCGGCGGTGGACGCCGCGCCAGCGACCCCGGAGGCCGGGGCAGACCCTGCATCGCGCTTCGACGCCTACTACCGGCAAGGCTGGGAGTCAGCCGCCGGATCCGCGCCCGGGGCGGCCGGTTCGCGGTTTCGTCGTTCGGCCGCCGTGGCCGGCGAAGTATCAGCACACTTTCTCGACGACTACCGGCCGCTGGAGACGCGCACGCGCGCCGAGCTGCACGGTCTCGTTGCCGACGGCAGCGCGCTGGAAGCATTCCATCGCGAGTTGGCGGCGCTGGGGCTGGATGCGGACGATGTCATCGACGTGATGGCGCTGCACGACGCCATCCACTGGTCCGTGGTGAACCGGGATCGCGTCCGGGAAACGGAGCTGGCGGCGATCCGCTCGGCGATCGCGCCACGCGTGCGCGCGCGGATCGCGCGCGAGGGCGCGGACGATCGCGCAAGGCAGGCATTGGCCGATCGTGCCGCGATCGGGGCTGCGATCCGCAGCAACGAGTACGCGCATCTGGTGCGCGCGGGCGACGACGCTGGCGTTGCGCGCTACGGCGATGCCGTGCGCAGGGACTTCTGCCGCCGCTTCGGCGTCGACCTGGGCCGCGGCGGAGCGGCGGCGGCCACGCTGTCGATCGAGGACGACGCCGGCTGCCGCAGAGACTGAGTCCGCGGCACGCGCGTGCCGGGGGCGGGCTCAACGCATGCGCCGCGCCAGCAGCCAGGCCCACAGGCCGGTCGCCAGGCCGGTCGCGGTGAGGGCGTTGCGCCAGGTCGCCATGTGCTCGGCGGCGAAGGGCAGTCGGAACAGGTCCGGCGCGACGGTGGCGAGCGCGAGCGCCAGGCAGGCGTAGGTCACCGCGACCAGGGACCAGTACAGCCACTGCTGCCGGCGTGACCGCCGCGTTTCGGGCGTGTCCTCGACCTCGTTCTCGTCCGCGGTGGTGATCCACCAGCTTCGCTCCTCGCGCCGGGACCCATCCTCCTCCTTGCGCGGCGGTGCCGGAGCGGTCGCTGTCGTGTGCCCGGCTGCGGCGGTGTCACCGGCCGCTGCTTCGCGGGTGTCGGTGCTGCCGTCGCCTGCGGCCGGCGCGGCCTGCCGGGCGTCCTTGTGCGCTTCGGCGCCATCCCGCTGCTTGCGCCCGTCCTGCGGAGGACGGTGGCCGTCGCCGGTGTCGTCCTGCGGCCCCTCGTCGACGCGTTCGCGCGCCGGCTTCCGGTTCGCGGCGGACTTGCGCGCGCGCAGCGCTTGCTGCGGTGCGTTCGCGTGCGTGGTGCCGGCGGGTTGGGCGATGGCGGCGAGGGTGAGGCCGGCGGCGCCGGTCATGCCCGGCAGGCCGCTGGACGACCCGGAGTCCGCCGCGCCGACCGCGGCTTCGGCCCGCCCCGGGAGCGCTGCCTCGCCCGGCGTGCGCGCCTGCAGCGCCTGCTGCTGCGCCACCTGCTCCTGCATCTGCGCCAGCTGGCCAGCCTGCGCGGCCGGGACCGTGGTCGCCGGCACCTGCACAGGCGGCAGGGTCGACAGCACGCCGTCCGGCTGCCACATCAGTGCCGCCGGCAGGCGGCCGGCCTCCGCCGGGATCCGGCCCTCGTGCGCGCCGGCCAGTCCGGCCATGGCGACGGCTTCGCCGCGACCGGGCGCGCCAGGCAGGATGTGGCGTCCGCCGTCGGATGTGGCTGGCTGTGCCTGGGCCTGGGACATGACGCGCGCTGTTTCCACCGGTACGCGCGCTTCGGAGCGGGCGTCGCGCGAGCTGGCATGGGTCGACGGCTCCGCGGGCAGGCCGTTGAACTCGCGCGGACTGGAAGCATGCTGCGCCACGAACTGCGTGAGCTGGCGGAGGGTGTCGGGAGGCAGCTGCTGCAGCTCGCGGGACAGCGGGTGCGACGGGTCCTGGCGCAGCGCGTGGGACAGGGTGTCGGCCAGGCGCGTGGCGTCCGCAGGTGGGAGTGGCGGCGCGCCGTCGCCGCGCAGGAGTGCGTGCAGCGGGTTCTGGCGGACATCGCCGGAATCCCCGGTTGGCCAAAGCCCGCCCGGATGGCGCCGCAGGTCGCCCTCGGGTCCCTCCAGCGCCTCTCCAGGTCGAAGCAAGGCATCCACGGGGTTTGGCAGGATCGGTCGCGGCGCGTCGATGGGGGACGGGATGGACGTCATGGCACGCCTCCGCAGCGCCGGCGCGACACACGCCTGCAACACTTGCACGCTACGTCGCCGACGCGCAGGCGGGAACCTGGGGTAAACCCTTGGTTGCCTGCGCGTGGTTCAGGTAGTTCGGGGATGGCTGGCGCGTGGGAGCGGCCTTGGCCGCGAAGACATCCGATGCGCCCACCATGCACAT
Organism: Luteimonas sp.; assembly: GCA_035444805.1. GTDB lineage: Bacteria > Pseudomonadota > Gammaproteobacteria > Xanthomonadales > Xanthomonadaceae > Luteimonas. The sequence goes on from DAOMPM010000024.1 coordinate 26,896, forward strand.
CCGGACCCGGACGCCCCTGAACAGGCGAAAGCCCGAAAAAAAAGGTTCTTCTCCCATCCGAGTGACGTCTGGCCGGATGGGGAGGGGTCCGATCAGGGCTTGCGGCTGGAGGTCGTCCCGGGCCGGGGATTGCTCCCCGGCTCGATCCCCGGCCGCCAGGGCGCGGCGTCCCTCCGAAGCGGGGTAGTGAGGGGCGTTCTCCAACCACGAGCAGCTTCTCCCCTCGTTTGGGAGAAGAACCAAAAAAAACGGGAAACCGCTGGTTTCCCGTTGAATCCGGCGTGGCCGGAGGACTTGTGTTGTGGCCGGCACAGGCTAGCGCGTCGGCAAAGTTGAGGCAACACCTTAATTTGATCCGTGTAACCAATTGAAATAAAACAGATTCAATCCGGATCTTCCGGTCAGTAGAAGCACTGGCCGGCTTCCATGCGCCGCAGGCGTTCCGGGAACGTGCCCGCCAGCCAGGTCCGCAGCGCGGTCCAGCCGGCCTGGCCGGCGCTCACGTCGGCCGGGGCGATGGTCTTGTCGACGTGCGTGTACCACAGGCCGTGGTAGTCGATGCCGGCCCTGGCCAGCGCGGCCTGCATCTGGTCGATGTTGCGCCGCCCGTCGTCGACCAGCACCACGCGGTCGTAGTCCAGCGACTGCAGCTGCAGCATCGCGAGCAGGGTCTCGCCCTTGTCGCGGCCGGTCACCATCATCACTCCGTCCTGGTAGCTGATCGGCACGGGCGCGGCTCCTGGCGTCGGACGCCAGTCGAACAGCACGCCGTCGCGGTCCGTGCCCAGGGTGTCGGGCAGGGTGTAGCCGGCCGCGCGCAGTTCGCGGATGGTGCCGCCGCGGTAGCCCGGGTTGCGCGCGGTCAGCAGCAGCTTGTCGCCGGCGATGGCGTTGACCAGGTCGCGGGCCGCCGCGTCTTCGGTCAGCCGCTGGGTGCCGGCTTCATAGCTCAGGCCGATGATGTCGAACTTGCAGGGGACGAAGCCGGCGTCGCCGGGCTGGAGCGACTTCTGCCATTCGTACCAGCGGTCGCTGCCGAAGAACACCTGCGAGGTCAGCAGGGTGTCGTCGATGTCGAGCACCAGCAGGGTGCGGCGTCCGCCGTTCGCATCGAGCACCGGCAGGATGTCGGCGAGCCGCTGGATCTGCGTCACCTGCGATTCGCCGGCGCGTGCGGCCGGCGGCGCCTGCGCGCGCTGCGGCGTCTGCGCGCAGGCGCCGAGGAACAGCAGCAGGGACACGGCGAACAGCGCGCGTTGCGGCATGGAGGCTCCGGTTGCGGAAGGCGGGTGGGGGTGGACGCATCTTGCCACGCCCGACGCATATCGCGGCCGGCGTCAGAACACGAACAGCAGCGCCAATGCCAGGCCGGTGTAGATCGCGATGACGCTCCAGAAGTAGCCGGCGGTGTCGTCCCGGCGGACCCGGCGCGCGCCCGGTCCGGATTTGGCGATGACTTCGCCACGGTATGCCGCGAGCGCCGTGTAGGCGGCGAGGGCGATCCCCAGTGCGACGAACAGCGGCTTCATCCCCGGTTTCCGTGCGGCATCAGGCGAGGATAGGGAGCGTTGCCTCAGCCGTCGAGCAGGGCGCGGATGTTGGCGAAGCCGGCGGTCGCGCGCTCGGACTTGCGCGCGGCATCGGCGACCGGGTCGGCGCCGTCGCGCTGCAGTTCGGCCGTCGGCAGTTCCTCGAAGAAGCGGCTGGGCGCCAGTCGCAGCTTCGCCCCCCAGCGCTGGGCTTCCAGCGAGTAGGACAGCCACAGCTGTTCCTTGGCGCGGGTGATGCCGACGTAGAGCAGGCGCCGCTCTTCGTCGAGTCGGCCTTCGTCGAGGCTGGCCTCGTGCGGCAGGGTGTTGTCGTCCATGCCAACGATGAACACATGGCGGAACTCCAGGCCCTTGGCCGCGTGCAGGCTCATCAGCCGCACCTGGTTGCCGGGATCGCCCTTGTCGGCGTGCGAGAGCAGGGCGAGTTGCGCGGCAAGTTCGCCGGGGCCTGCCGCCTTCGCGCCCTCGAACCAGTCGGCCAGTTCGTCGAGGTTGCCGCGGCGGATGCGGAACAGTTCATCGCTCTTGCACTGCTCGCGCAGTGCGGCGATGAGTCCGGATTTCTCGTTGAGCTTGCGCACCAGTTCGGTCGGCGGCAGGTGCGCGGCGTCGCTGCGCAGGCCGCGGACGATGTCGGTGAACGCGCCCAGCGCATTGGCGGTGCGCGGCTGCAGCTGCTTGAGCAGGGACATCGATTCGGCCGCGCGCGACAGCGGCAGGTGTGCGTGCTGCGCCATCTCCGCCAGCTTCGCCAGCGAGGTCGCGCCGACGCCGCGGCTGGGCGACTGCACCGCGCGCAGGAAGGCGGCGTCGTCGTCGGGATTGGCGATCAGGCGCAGCCACGACAGCGCGTCCTTGACTTCGCCGCGGTCGAGGAAGGCGGTGCCGCCGCTGAGGTGGTAGGGCACGCGCAGCAGCTGCAGCGCCTTTTCCAGCGCGCGCGACTGATGGTTGCCGCGGAACAGGATGCAGAACTCGCCCCATTCGACCTTGCGCGCGGTGGCGAGGAAATGGATCTCGCCGGCCACGCGCTCGGCCTCGTGCGCGGCGTCGCGGCATTCCCAGACGCGGATGCGCTCGCCGTCGGCCTGCGCGCTCCACAGCGTCTTCGGATGTTCGTGCGGATTGTTCGCGATCAGGGCGTTGGCCGCGCGCAGCACGCGGTTGGAGCAGCGGTAGTTCTGTTCGAGCTTGACCACGACCAGGTTGGGGTAGTCCGTGCCCAGCTGGGTCAGGTTCTCCGGATTGGCGCCGCGCCAGGCGTAGATGCTCTGGTCGTCGTCGCCGACGCAGGTGAAGTTGGCCTTCGGCCCGGCCAGCGCCTTGAGCAGGCGGTACTGGGCGTCGTTGGTGTCCTGGCACTCGTCGACCAGCAGGTAGCCGATGCGCTCGCGCCAGCCGGCGACGGCGTCGGCGTCGGATTCGAGCAGCTGCACCGGCAGCCGGATCAGGTCGTCGAAGTCGACCGCGTTGAACGTGGACAGGCGCTGCTGGTAGCGCGCGTACAGCTTTGCTGCCTCGTGCTCGCGCGCGCTGCGCGCCGCCTCCATCGCCTGCTCCGGCGACAGGCCTGCGTTCTTGATGTTCGACACCAGCGACTGCATCGCCTGCACCGCGTCGGGCTTGGCGCCGGGCATCAGGTCCTTGACCTGCGCCAGGGTGTCGTCGCTGTCGAAGATCGAGAAGCCGCGGCGCAGGCCGAGCTTGGCGTGCTCGATCTGCAGGATCTTCAGGCCCAGCGCATGGAAGGTGCAGATCGTCAGCCCGTCGCCGGCGTCGCCGCGGATGCGCCTGGCCACGCGCTCGCGCATCTCCTTCGCCGACTTGTTGGTGAAGGTGATCGCGGCGATGCGTTTGGCCGGATAGCGGCCGGAGGCGATCAGGTGCGCGATCTTCTCGACGATCACCCGGGTCTTGCCGCTGCCGGCGCCGGCGAGGACCAGGGTGGGGCCCTCGCAGTGGAGGACGGCGGCGGATTGCTGCGGGTTCAGGCCGTGCATGGGCGCGCGGGTGGGGCGGCTGCATAGTTTACAGTCCGCTCCGCGGGAGGGCGGATCTCTCACTGCGTTCGAGATGACAAACCGCTAGGCTTCCCCCGATTCCCGATTCCCGATTCCCGATTCCCGATTCCCGATTCCCGATCCATGGCCAAGCTGTACTTCTACTACTCGGCGATGAACGCCGGCAAGACCACGACGCTGCTGCAGAGTGCGCACAACTACCGCGAGCGCGGCATGCGCACGCTGATCCTGACGCCGCGCCTCGACCACCGCGCCGGCAGCGGCACGGTGGCGTCGCGGATCGGGCTGCAGGCCGAGGGCGTCGCCTTCGGTCGCGACGAGGACCTGCAGGCCCTGGTCGAGCGCGACATCGCCGCGCAGGGGCGGCTGGACTGCGTGCTGGTGGACGAGGCGCAGTTCCTGAGCCGGGCGCAGGTGTGGCAGTTGAGCGAGGTGGTCGACGCGCTGCGGGTGCCGGTGCTGTGCTATGGCCTGCGCACCGATTTCCGCGGCGAGTTGTTCGAGGGCAGCCAGTACCTGCTGGCCTGGGCCGACGAGTTGAGCGAGATCAAGACCATCTGCCACAGCGGCAGCAAGGCGACGATGACCGTGCGCGTGGACGGGCAGGGCCGCGCGCTGCGCGATGGTCCGCAGGTCGAGATCGGCGGCAACGAGCGTTACGTCTCGGTCAGCCGCGCCGAGTTCAAGCGCATTTCGCGCGGCGAAGGGCGGATCGAGCCGCTGCAGCCGTCGCTGCCGCTGGAGTGACGCCGGCCGGTCATCGCGCGGAGCGGGCGCAGGCGGCGTGCAGGGCGTCGATCTCGCGCGGCACCGCGCCGCCCTCCGGCTGCGCCTGCCGCACCTGCGCGACCAGTGCCTGCAGGCTGGCCAGCGCGAGGTGGCGCTCGGACGGCGTGCGGCAGCGCGCTTCGGCGGCGTAGGCGCGCGCCAGCCACCCGGCCTTGCTCAGCTCGTGCTCGTCCTGCGGCAGTTCGGCGAGCGCGTCGAGCCGCGACACCGCCCCCGGATCCCCCAGGCGCGCCTCGTGGCGCGCGAGCGAGATCTCCGCGCGGCGCGTGTGCGGATGGCGCGCGCCGTAGCCCTCGCGGGTCAGCGCCTGGGCTTCGCGCAACGCCGCCGTGCCATCGCGGCCGAGCGCGTCTTCCACCTCGCCGAGCAGGCGCAGGGTGTCGCCGACCAGGCCGTGGCGCTCGCCGAAGGCGGCGCGGCGCAGGGACAGTGATTCGTGCAGCAGCGGCTCGGCTTCGTCGTCGCGGCCGGCGCTGTGCAGCACCATCGCGCGGTTGAACAGGCCCGCGGCCAGCGGCGCCTCGTTGTCCTGCGCGCGCCAGGTGTCGATCGCGGCGTCGAGGTGGTGCAGCGCGGCGGCGAAGTCGCCGCGCTCCCAGGCGACGATCGCGAGGCTGCTTTCGCCACGCGCCACGTCGGCATGGCGTTCGCCCAGGCGCGCGGTCATCCACGCCTGGGTGTCGCGGAACTCGCGCCCGGCCTCCGCGAAACGGCCCATGTCCACGTACAGCGCGGCGAGCTGGCGGCGGGCGTCGATGGTGCTGTGGTGCTGGGGCCCGCGCAGGTCCAGCGCCATCGCCAGCGCCTGGCGGCAGTCGCGGCCGGCCGCGGCGCTGTCGCCGGAGTCGCGCTCCAGCGCGCACAGCGAACGCAACAGGTCGATCGCCAGCGGGTTGTGTTCGCCGCCGCTGCCGCGCAGCAGGGCCAGCGCCGCGCGCGTCTCGCTCAGCGCGCGCGGGGTATTGCCGCTCGCGGCGTGCAGGTTGGCCAGGTCGGCAAGGTTGGCGACGATGCCCGGATCGTCCTTCAGCGGGTCGCGGCGCAGCGCCAGCGAACGCAGGTACAGCACGCGCGCCTCCTCGATGTGGCGCGCCGCGGCATGGCAGCGCCCGAGCTGCGAATGGAATGCCGACACCACCACCGGCAGGCGCTGTTCGTGGCGCCGGGCCAGTGCCACCAGCGGCTGCATGCGCGCCACGCAGCCGTCGATGTCGTCGGTCAGTCGCAGCACGCGGCCGAAGTCGGTCGCCGCGTGCAGGCGCAGGCTTGCCGGCGCGTCGGCGAGGTTGTCGATCAGGCTGGCCTGCTCCTGCAGCAGCGCCAGCGACTGCTCGTAGTCGCCCAGGCCCGCGCGCAGGCGTGCGACCACGCCCAGCAGCTCGGCGCGGGCCTGCGGCTGCAGGGCGAGGTCCTGGTCGATCCGGCGCTCGCCGGCGTCGATCAGCTGGCGCACGTCCATCGATTCGCCCGGCGCAACGTCGCCCGCGGTCTCGAACAGGCCGATGACGAAATTCTGCATCGCCTGGGCACGCGCCGACTCCTGCATCGCCTGCCGTGCCTGCCAGGCGACGACACCGAGCGCAGCGACCAGCACCAGCGACACCGACGCCGCCATCGCCAGCGCCCAGCGGTGCCGGCGCAGGTACTTGCGCACCCGGTACGACAGGCTCTGCGGGCGCGCGTGCACCGGCTTGCCGTCGAGCCAGCGCTGCAGGTCGAGCGCCAGCGCCTCGACCGACGGGTAGCGGTGCTCGGGCTTCTTCGACAGCGCCTTGAGCGCGATGTTGTCGAGGTCGCCGGCGATCTCGCGCGCGCGACGACGCAGGCGCAACTCGGCGGTGTTGCCTTCGGGATCGCGCTGCAGCGCCTGCGAGGGGCGCTGCGCGTCGACGTGGAGGATGGCGTCCTCCCACTGCGCGTCGCTGGGCCGCTTGAGCTGGTAGGGCTTGCGGTCGGCGAGCAGCTCGTACAGCACCACGCCCAGCGAGTACACGTCGGTCATGGTGGTGACCGGCTCGCCGCGGATCTGCTCCGGCGCCGCGTAGTGCAGGGTGAAGGCGCGCAGGCCGGTGCGGGTGTGGTCGAGCGAGTGCTCGGGCGTGTCGAGCAGCTTGGCGATGCCGAAGTCGAGCAGGCGCACGTCGTCCAGCGGCGTGACCAGGATGTTCGACGGCTTCAGGTCGCGGTGCACGATCAGGTTGGTGTGCGCATGGCTGACCGCCTCGCACACCTGCAGGAACAGCTGCACGCGGGTGACCACGCCCGGATCGCGCGCGCGGCACCAGTCGGTGATCGGCTCGCCCTCGACGAACTCCAGCGCCAGGTAGGGCTGGTTGTCGCTGCTGATGCCGGCATCGAGCAGGCGCGCGATGTGCGGATGCTCCAGCCGCGCCAGGATCTGCCGCTCGCGGGTGAAGCGCAGGCGCAGGTTGGGGTCGGCCAGCCCCGGGCGCAGCAGCTTCAGCGCGACCCGGCGCTGGTACAGGCCGTCGGCGCGGCGCGCCAGCCAGACCTGGCCCATGCCGCCTTCGCCGAGCATGCGCTCGAGTTCGTAGGGACCGACGCTGGTGCCCGGCTGCACGCCCAGCGGCGCCGCGATCAGCGGTTCGGACAGGAAGTCTTCGCTGTCGGCCTCGAGCGCGAGCAGTTCCTCGAGGTCGTCGGCGAGCTGCGGATCCTCAGCGCGCAGCGAGGCCAGGCTGCTGGCGCGCGCGGCCTCGTCCAGCTCGAGCAATGCGTCGAGCATGGGCGAGAGTCGCTGCCAGCGTTCGGCGTCCATCAGACTGTCGATCCGGTCCCCGATTGGTAGGAGCGCCCCATGGGCGCGACCGCTCTCCGCGGTGTCCGCGGCGCCGGAAAAGCATCGCGGGCATGGCCCGCTCCTACGGTTTCAATGAATGTCCGCGTGCCCCTTGCCGCCGCCTCAACTGTCCCTCAGCGACGCCAGCAGGTACATCCGCGCCTTCTGCCAGTCGCGGCGGATGCTGCGGTCGGAGCGGCCGAGCAGGCCGGCGATCTCGGCTTCGGACAGGCCGCCGAAGTAGCGCAGCTCGACCACGTGGGCGAGCTTGGGGTCGACCCCGGCCAGCCGCGTCAGCGCCACGTCCAGCGCCAGCATGTCCTCGTCCAGGCGCAGCCCGCCCTCGATGTCGTGCGGCAGGTCGGTAACCCGGTGCAGGTCGCCGCCGCGCTTCTGCGCGAGGCGCTGGCGGGCGTAGTCGACCACCACGCTGCGCATCGCCGAGGCGGCGTAGGCGAAGAAGTGGGCGCGGTCGTCGAACTGGATCTCCTTGCGGCCGATCAGCTTGAGGTAGGCCTCGTGGACCAGCGCGGTGGCGTCGAGCGTCTGCCCGAGCTGGCCCGACAGCTGCCGCCGGGCCATGGTGTGCAGTTCCTGGTAGAGCGTCGCGAGCACCTGGTCGAGCGCGCCGCGGTCGCCGCCGCGGGCGGCATCGAGCCAGAGGGTGATATCTGCGGTGTCGGCCATGCGGGGAACAGGTCCGGTGTGACCGGGGACTATACCGCGAACCCGCAAGACCGGCGGGCGGGTCAGCGCTGGCAGTGGCCGCACCAGACCGTGGCGCGCTGGGCGATCGCGGCCTGCTTGAGCGCTCGTCCGCAGCGCGGGCAGGGTTCGCCGCCGCGGCCGTAGGCCGACAGCTCCTGCACGAAATAGCCGGGCGCACCATCGGGCGAGATGAAGTCGCGCAGGGTGGTGCCGCCGCGGGCGATGGCCTCGCCGAGGATGCGCCGGACCTCGTCGGCCAGCGCACGATAGCGCTCGCGCGAGACCCTGCCGGCCGCGCGCAGCGGCGAGATGCCGGCGGCGAACAGTGCCTCGGCGACATAGATGTTGCCGACGCCGACCACGACGCGCTGGTCCATCAGGAAGGCCTTGACCGGCGCGCTGCGGCCGCGGCTGCGGGCGAACAGCCAGTCGCCGTCGAAGGCGTCCGACAGCGGCTCCGGGCCGAGGCCGCGCAGCAGGGCGTGGGTTTCGCCGGCCGGCTGCCAGAGCAGGCAGCCGAAGCGGCGCGGGTCGTTGAAGCGCAGCACGCGCTTCGAATCGAGCGCGCCGTCACCGAGCCTGCCGTCTTCAAGCACGATGTCGACGTGGTCGTGGTCGCGCAGCGGCGTCGACGCCGGCAGCACGCGCAGGCTGCCGGACATGCCCAGGTGGAGCAGGGCGCTGCCGGCGGCGGTGTCGAGCAGCAGGTACTTGGCGCGGCGGCGGACCGCGTCGATGCGCTGGCCCGGCAGCAGCGCGGACACCTCGGGCGGGATCGGCCAGCGCAGGTCCGGCCGGCGCAGGGTCACCGCGCGCACGCGGCGGCCCTCCAGGTGCGGGGCGAGGCCGGCGCGGGTGGTCTCGACCTCGGGCAGCTCAGGCATCGACGGCGTCCTCGTCCAGCACGAAGACGGGCGCGTCGCCGTCGAGCAGGCGCAGCGGTGCGTCGAACGTGCGTGAGAGCAACTCAGGCACCAGCACCTCGTTGCGGGGGCCGTCGGCGATCACGCGGCCCTCGCGCAGCAGCACGATGTGGCCGATTTCGGGCACCAGTTCCTCGGCGTGGTGGGTCACCAGCACCAGGGTCACGCCTTCGCGCGCGAGCCGGCGCAGGGCCTGCAGCAGGTGGCCACGGGCGACCACGTCCAGCCCGGCCGCCGGTTCGTCCAGCAGCAGGGCCATCGGCGCGTGCACCAGCGCGCGCGCCAGCAGCACGCGCCGCGCCTCGCCGGTGGACAGGCTGGCGTACAGCCGGCCGGACAGGTGCGCGGCCTCGGCCCGGGCCAGCGCGACGCCGGCCTGCGCCAGCTGCGCGGGGTCCACCTCGTCCTCGGGCAGCGGCGCCAGCCGGGCGTCGAAGGCGCCGAGCACCACGTCCTCGACCGTCAGCTCGGGCAGCGAAGCGAGGTCGTCGTGCATGGCGCCGGTCACGATGCCCAGCCGCGAGCGGATCGCGCGCACGTCCCAGCGGTGCTCGCCGAGGATCCGCACCGGCGGGCGGCCGTTGGCATGCGCCAGCGGGTACAGCTGCCGCGTGATCAGCTGGATGAAGCTCGATTTGCCGCAGCCGTTGGGGCCGAGGATCGCGGTGTGGCGGCCCAGCGGCAGGCGCAGGGACACGCCGTCCAGCGCCGCGCGCCCGCCGCGCAGCACGCGGGCGTCGTCGAGTTCGATCAGGGGCGGGGCGGCGTCGGTCATCGGCAGGAGATGGGGATGAATCGGGCGCACACCATACGTGGGCGCAGGGGTGGCCTCGGGCGGGCTTCGGCGCCATCATGAAGGGGTTCCTTCCCAACGACACCGTCATGCCCGCGTCCCTGATCGATTTCCTCGCCGGCGGCCTGCTGCAGTTCGGCTTCTGGTCGCTCGCGCTGTACCTGCTGGTTGCCACCCAGCTGACCATCTTCTCCGTCACCTTGTACCTGCACCGCAGCCAGGCGCACCGGGGCGTGGACTTCCATCCCCTGATTGCCCACTTCTTCCGCTTCTGGACCTGGCTGACCACCTCGATGATCACCCGCGAGTGGGTGGCCATCCATCGCAAGCACCATGCGAAGTGCGAGACCGAAGAGGACCCGCACAGCCCGCAGTTCAAGGGCATCGGCAAGGTGTTCTGGCAGGGCGTGGAGCTGTACCGCGAGGCGCGCGGCATGCGCGCGGACATCGAGCAGTACGGCAAGGGCGCGCCCAGCGACTGGATCGAGCGCCGCCTCTACACCCCGCACGCCAACCTCGGCCCGACCCTGCTGCTGTTCGTGTCGTTCGCGCTGTTCGGCTTCGCCGGCGTGGCGGTGTGGGCGATCCAGATGCTGTGGATCCCGTTCTGGGCGGCGGGCGTGGTCAACGGCCTCGGCCACTGGTGGGGTTACCGCAACTTCGAAACCACCGACACCGCGACCAACCTCACCCCGTGGGGCGTGTGGATCGGCGGCGAGGAACTGCACAACAACCACCACGCCTTCCCCAGCTCGGCCAAGTTCGCGCTGCGCAAGTGGGAGTTCGACATCGGCTGGGCGGTGATCCGCGGCCTGGAGCGGGTGCGGCTGGCGAAGGTGCTGCGCGTGGCGCCCTCGCTGGACGTGCGCCCGAACATCCGCGTGCCCGACACCGACACCATGAAGGCGCTGCTCGCGCACCGCTTCCAGGCCATGACCGACTACCAGCGCGACGTGCTGATGCCGGCGCTGCGCGAGGAGGCGCAGGCGGCCGGCGCCAAGCTGCGTTCGCTGCTGCCGCGCAAGCTGCGCAAGGGCCTGGTCGACGACGGCCGCTGGCTCAAGCCCGAGGCGCGCGAGCAGATGCATCAGTGGGTGTCGCAGCGTCCGCGCATCCGCACCCTGGTCGAATACCGCCGGAAGCTGGCCGCCGTGCTCGAGACCCGCACCAGCAACGCCGCCGAAGCCCTGCACAACCTGCAGGCCTGGTGCCGCGAGGCCGAGGCCAGCGGCATCCGCGCGCTGCAGGACTATGCCGAGCGGCTCAAGGGCTATTCACTGCAGGCGGCGCGGGCCTGAGACGGGGATGGTCCATCGCGGGGCGGCCGTGGCGTCGCCTCGACGATATCGTGTCGCCGGGTAGACTCCCGGCCATGCGTCTCGCCGTCGTCCTCCTGCTGTCGTCCGCCGCCGCGTCCGCGCAGGTGACGCAGACCGGCGATTACCTCGCGCGCATGGACGGCGACGGCGACGGCCGGGTCTCGCTGGCCGAATACCAGGACTGGATGAGCTACGCCTTCGACGGCATGGACGTCGACGGCGATGGCGTGCTCTCGCCCGCCGAGCAGCCCGGCGGCAAGGGCAAGCCGCTGACCCGCGCCGAACACCGTGCGCGCCTGGCCGAGCGCTTCCGGCGCCAGGACGCCAACGGCGACGGCTTCCTCGACGCCAGGGAACTCGCCGCGCCACCGCGTTGAGTCCGCGGATCATTCCGGACGTCAGGCGGGCACGGGCGCCCCGTCAGATCAGGTCGAATCCGAGCGACGTGTTGATCGTGTCCCTGACGACGGCCAGCGCCGCGTTGATCGCCTCCTCGACAGCGAGGATTCCAAGTCCCTCGAGGGTCAGCAGGACCATGCGCGTCGCATTCCTCTGGATATCGAGATGGAGCCGCGCCTGCTCCTCGTTGATCTTTCCCGAGACGATGAGGGCCTCGATCATGACCAGCGTCTGGGCGAGCTTCTTTGCCTCGACGTCGCCGTAGTCCCGGATGTCCGGCCACCTGTCGGACAGGACGCCCTTGAACGCGACCAGGATGTCCCTGCTCAACTGGGATGCTTTCAGGGCCATGGCCTTCTCCTCCAGGCAGGGGCGGATGCGTGCGCGTTATCCGCCGCGGCGCTTTGCCAGTTCCAGCTTGAGGATCGCCGTGAAGCTGGAGTTGAGCTGCGTGCGCAGGGGCGCGATCTGGTCCTTCGACAGGCAGGCGATCCGGTGCAGCTGCTCGAGGGCGCCGAGGCTGCCGGACAGCAGCATGACCTGCTCCGTGGTGATCTCGTTCTTCGGAATGGCGGCGGCACGGACGGCGATCGCGCTGACGTCGACTTTCGCCTCGTCGTAGAACTGCCTGTGGTGTTCGTGCGTGCATTCGGGCAGGCCGTCCGCGGATTCGAGGGCGACCAGGTGGGCCTCCGTCTTTTTCTGGAGGGCGGTCACCGCCCTGTCGGTGGCTTCGTCATAGCCGCTGATGAGCCTGACCGTACAGCCCGACGCGGCCAGCAAGGCGACGAGGATGACGATGCCGGCCCGCATCCGGTGGTCGATTGCCCGATCGGCATGCCTCATGGCGGGTCTCCGGTGGGCGGTTCGCGGCCGGTGGACCGACGGGGCCGGTAGTGGCGCTGCCGCGCGGTCCTGCGAGGGGTTCGCCACGCAGGCTGCGTCGCCTGTCGGGCCGACTCCCCACGACCAGCGAACGGCCTGTGCAGGGCACATCGGCCAGCCCGCCGATGCGTGCGGTGCGCAGGGTGCCTGCCTGATGCGTCGTCGTGACCCTGGGGGCGGGCGGACGCCGCGTCAGCCTGTGCCGATCGACGCCCGGGCCAGGCCCAGCCTCGCGCGGATGGCGTCGGCGATCCGGCGGGTTTCGCGCAAGGGACTGGCGCTGGCCGATGGCCGCCCGACGCCGAAGGGCTGGATCCGGCCAAGCGCGAGCAGTGCGTCGAGGAAGCGCCGCTGTCGCCCGGAGGTGTGCTCGATGTCGAACACCTCGACGGCTGTCCGGGTGGCGCAGGCTTCCGAGATCATGTTGATCGAGTCGGGCGAGCAGACGATGCGGTCTGCCCAGGCCAGCAGGCCGGCGTAGGGATTGGGGCCGTCGTCCGCGCCGCACCAGGCCAGGCCAGGCGTGTCCGCAAGCCGCTGCCGCAGCATCCCTGCGATCGCGGGCGGCGTGCGCCGCGAGGTCGTGGCCAGCACGCAGCCGCCTTCCTGCGCGACCTGTCGCCCAAGCTGCCCGCACACGGACTCGAACCGCGCCGCGTCGAAGCGAGCGTGGCGCATCGGACCGCCGACCAGCAGGGCGGTGCGCGGGGCCGGCAGGTCGGCGAACGGGGCGAACTCCAGGCGCGCCCGGTCCAGCCAGGCGTCGTCGACCGGATTCAGGCTGCCGAGCAGGGTGAGGATGTTGCCGCCGGACAGGCCGTCGTGTTCCGGCGCGATGACCAGGTCCCAGTGCGAGGGATCGATGCGCGGATCGAGGATCTGCACGCTCTTCGCACCCCGCTCGTGCAGCAGCCGCGTCGCGAGTCCCGCTTGCCGGCCACAGCCGATGGCGAGCGTGGGCGGTGCGGCGAGCGCCGCGGCGAATGCGTCGCCGAAGGCGCGGTCGGCGGCCGGCAGTGTCCGCGGCGCGAACCAGCGCCAGGGCGCGCGCGGCGCCAGTGCGAGCACCCTGGCCGTGCCGCCGAGGGCGTCGGCCAGTGCGCCGGCCAGCGCGTCGGCCTGGCGTGCGTTGCCGGCGCGGCCGTCGCTGATGGACCAGATTTGTGCAGAATCGAGGCCTGAAACGCCTGCCCGTTCCATTTCTGTAATCATCCGTTCCGATGACAGCCGCTGAACGTCGTTCATGGAACTTTACACTGCCGGCTTTCCCCGCCCCTTCCCGCCAGGCCGTCCGATGACCGACACGCTGTCCGATTCCACGCTCGACCAGCTCTTCCGCACCGCGCGCACGCACAACGCGTTTTCCGGCGAGATCGACGACGCCACGCTTCGCCGGCTGTACGAACTGGTGAAGTTCGGGCCGACCGAGGCCAATTCCTGCCCGGCGCGATTCGTGTTCGTGAAGTCGCGCGAGGCGAAGGAGAGGCTCGCGCCGGCACTGAGCGAGGGCAACCACGCGAAGACGATGTCGGCGCCGGTGACGGTGATCGTGGGCTACGACCTGGCCTTCTACGAGAAGCTGCCGGTGCTGTTCCCGCACGTCGACGCCAAGTCCTGGTTCGAGGGTTCACCGGAGGAGCGCCTGTCGCGCGTGGCGCTGCGCGGGTCGAGCATGCAGGTGGCGTACCTGATCCTCGCCGCGCGCGCGCTCGGGCTCGATACCGGACCGATGGTCGGCTTCGACAACGCCAAGGTCGACGCGGCGTTCTTCGCCGGCAGCTCGATCCGCTCGAACGTGCTGGTCAACCTCGGCAAGGGTGATCCGTCCGCGATCTTCCCGCGTTCGCCGCGGCTGCCGTTCGACGAAGCGGCGCGGATCGAATGACGCTTTCCGGCACCCGCCCCGCGCCCCGAATCCCGCGAGGCCTCTGCATGCCCCGGTCCTGGGCCCGCCTCGCCCTCGGCATGGCGCTCGCCGCGTGCGCAACGGCCGCCGTCGCGGCGCCGGTGGCCTACCGGATCGATCCCGCCCACACCGAGGTGATCGCGCAGTGGAGCCACCTGGGCTTCTCCAACCCGACCGCGCACTTCGGCCAGGTCGAGGGCGCGATCGTGTACGACGCCGACGACGTACCCGCCTCGTCGGTCGAGGTGACGATCCCGCTGTCCGGCCTGAACGCGCACGTCGCGCGCTTCGACGAACACCTGCGCAGCGCCGATTTCTTCGAGGCCGCGACGTTCCCGGTCGCGAGCTTCCGCAGTACGTCGGTGGAAGCGGCCGGCGACCGGCGCCTGAAGGTGGCGGGCGAACTGACCATCAAGGGCATCATCCGTCCGGTGGTGCTCGACGTGGTGCTGAACAAGGCCGGGCCACACCCGCGCAACAGCCGGCCGACGATCGGATTCGATGCCACCACCACGGTGCTGCGCAGCGAATTCGGCCTGGGCCGCGGCACCCCCGCGGTCAGCGATGAAGTGAAGATCCGCATCACCACCGAGGCGCAGGCGGAAGCCGCGCCGAACTGATTCCCCCCTCCAACCTTCCCGGAACCATGACCATGAACACCACCACGAAGACGCTGCTGCTCCCGCTCGCCCTGACCCTCGCCCTTGCTGCCTGCAAGCCGGCCGAACCGCCGGCGCCCGCCGCCGAAGCCGCACCCGCGGCGCAGGAAGCGGGCGCGCCCGTCGAGGCCCAGGTCGAGGGCGTCTCGGGCACCTACATCATCGATCCGAACCACACCAACGTGCTCGCGCAGTGGAACCACTTCGGCTTCTCCAACCCGTCGGCCAACTTCGGCCAGGCCGCGGGCACGATCGTCTATGACGCCGACAACGTCGCCGCCTCCTCGGTCGAAGTCACGCTGCCGCTGTCGGGCCTGACCTCGTTCGTGGCCGATTTCGACGCGCACCTGTCCAACGCCGACTTCTTCGACGTGGCGACGTTCCCGGTGGCGACCTTCAAGAGCACCTCGGTCGAATCGGCCGGCGGCAACAAGCTCAAGGTCACCGGCGACCTGACGATCAAGGACAACACCCATCCGGTGGTGCTGGACGTGACCATGAACGGCTTCGCCGAGCACCCGATGCTCAAGCGCGCGACCACCGGCTTCGATGCCACCACCACGATCAAGCGCAGCGACTTCGGCGTCGGCGCCTTCGCACCGAACGTCAGCGACGAGGTGCATCTGCGCATCACCACCGAAGCCTCGGTGGCCGCGCCGGAAGCCGACGCCGCAGGCTGAGCCGCGGCGACAAGCGTGTCCGCCCCAGCCGGGGCGGACATGCCGCGAACGCCAATATCCGTCATCCCGCTCCAATATCCGTCATCCCCGCCTGCGCGCACTGCTGTCCGGAATAATTTCCCGCTCTCCCCCCAAAAGGGTTGCAGGCC
>DAOMPM010000025.1:0-40632 GCA_035444805.1 Luteimonas sp.
GCCATGCCCGCGACCGCTTCGCGAGCCGCCTTGCCGGTCGCGCCCATGGGGCGCTTCTACAATGGCAAGGACTGGGAAGGGGACATCACAACCATGATCGATCGCGCCGAGATCGAAACGTTGATCCCGCACAAGCACGCCATGTGTCTGTGGGACGAGGTGCTGTCGTGGGATGCGCAGCGCATCCACCTGCGCGCCTCGAACCATCGCGATTCCGCGCACCCGCTGCGCAGCGACGGCCAGCTGCGCGCCCTGCACCTGTGTGAGTACGGCGCGCAGGCGATGGCAGTGCACGGTGGCCTGCTGGCGCGCGCTGCGGGGGAAGTGGCGAAACCAGGACTGCTGGTCGCACTGCGCGACGTCCAACTGCACGTCGTGCGCATCGACGACCTGCCCGAAGCGATCGAATGCGTGGCCGAACAGCTGGCCGCTTCGGAGACCAGCCAGCAGTACGCGTTCCGCATCAGCCACGCCGGGACGCTGCTGGCCGAAGGGCGCGCGACGGTGATGCTCGGCGTCTGATTCCAGTCGCGATCGAGAAGTTGAAAGTAGGAGCGGGCCATGCCCGCGACCCGCTGAGGTCGGGGCATCGTCGCTATCCGGTCGCGCCCATGGGGCGCTCCTACTCCATTCCCGATTCTTGATCGCGAACTGGCATGAGGACTGGCGGACTGGTCGCAGGCCGCATAATGGCCGCGTCGACATGAGGAAGGACACGATGAAGCGCGCACTGGTGACCGGCGGCAGCGGCGATCTCGGTGGTGCGATCTGCAGCCGGCTCGCCGCGGACGGCCTGCACGTGATCGTGCACGCACACGCCAACCACGCACGCGCCGAAGCGGTGGTGGCCGGGATCGCCGCCGCCGGTGGCAGCGCCGAAGCGGTGACGTTCGACGTCGCCGACGGTGATGCGGCGTCTGCGGCGGTCGAGGCGCTGCTCGCGGCCGGCCCGGTCCAGGTCGTGGTCAACAACGCCGGCGTGCACGACGACGCGCCGATGGCGGGCATGTCCGACGTGCAGTGGAAGCGCGTGATCGACGTGTCGCTGCACGGCTTCTTCCACGTCACCCGGCCGCTGCTGCTGCCGATGGCGCGCACGCGCTGGGGCCGCATCGTCAGCGTGTCGAGCGTGGCGGCGGTGCTCGGCAACCGCGGCCAGGCGAACTACGCCGCGGCCAAGGCCGGGTTGCACGGGGCGACGAAGTCGCTGGCGCGCGAGATGGGCTCGCGCGGGATCACCGCCAACGTGGTCGCACCGGGCGTGATCGCCGGCGGCATGGCCGAGGGCGTGTTCGACCCGGCGGTGATCCGGCAGCTGGTACCGGCCGCGCGCGCGGGCACGCTGGAGGAGGTCGCGGCCCTGGTCGGCTTCCTGTGCTCGGACGCCGCCGGCTACATCAACGGCCAGGTGATCGGCATCGACGGCGGCATGAGTTGAGTCCGCCGGCTGCGCGCGGGTCGCTTGACGTTCACGCACGCGCGCGGATGATGGCCGGGTCCCGACCGGAACCGACCGCCATGCGCCGCTTCGCCGCCCTTTGCCTGCTGATCGCCGCCGCGCTGCTGCTCGCGGCCTGCTCGACTTCGCACGTGCTGACCGGCACGCCGCGCCCGCCGATCGATCCGTCGCAGGTGCGCATCTACTACGGCCCGCCGCCGGGCGGCTTCGAGGAGATCGCGCGGCTGGACGTGGGCAGCGGCGCCTTCACCTACGGCTCGAAGAACAAGTCCGACGCGGTGATGCGCAACCTGCGCCGCGAGGCCGCGCGCCTGGGCGCCAACGGCGTGCTGCTGCAAGGCACCGCGATGGGGCCGGCCAACACCGCCGTCAGCGTCGGCGGCGGCGTCGGCCGCGGCGGTGGCCGCACTGTCTCGGGCGTCGGCGTCGGCGTGAACATCTCGCCCACGCAGACCTATGCCAGCGGCATCGCGATCTGGGTCGCAAATCCGCCGCCGGAGATGGAGTCCGGGACGCCGTAGCGAGGCCGCGCCGACTCGCGATCAGGAACGGAGCGCCGTAGGAGCGGGCCATGCCCGCGACCGCGCCGCGCAACACCGGACGCGACACGGATGAACGCGTCGCCACGCGCGAGGCAGCGAACAGCGGCGTTTTTCCCGAATTGCGCAACGACGCGGTCGCGGGCATGGCGCGCTCCTACGCAAGGCAAGCGGGGATCAGGCTGCCGCGGTCTCTTCGAACCAATGGCGCGGCAGCATCGATGGATGCGCGCCGGCGTCGTGCCCGGCCAGCAGCGCGTCCAGCCCGCGGTCGTCGATGTCCGGGAAGATTTCGCGGGCGCGCGCGAGCACTTCACCCGCCAGCTGCCGCATCGACACGATGCGCTCGCGGGTGCGGGCGAGGTAGGCGTCGTCGTCCAGCACGTCGGTCAGTGAGCGGTTCATCTCGCGGCACCAGTCGAGGCCGTACTGGTCGCAGGTGCGGGCGACGTCGAGCCGCGGCGTCGGGTCGCGCAGGCCCCAGTCGCGCAGCAGCGCCTGCATCGCCAGGTTCAGCGCGCGGCCCTCGTCGAAGTGCGGCCGCAGCCGCGACAGCGCGGGCAGCTTCGCCTGGCGGCCGCTGAAGAACAGCGGCGCCAGCAGCGACCAGTAACAGGCGTAGTCCCACAGGATCTTGATCGGCATGACCTCGGGGTGGCCGAAGATCGGGTACTGGTCCTGGTACAGCGTCAGCGTGTTCGCGTAGAACGAGAAGTAGAGCTGCTGGAAGATCTCGGCGTAGGGCGCCACCGGCTCGCCGGCGAAGTCGAGCCGGACCAGCTCGGCGATGTAGGTGTTGCTGATCGCGATGAAGTCGCTGCCGGGCGAATAGAACGGGTCGAGGAATACGCCGGCCTCGCCGGTCAATGCCCAGCGCTGGCCCGAATACACCTGCTTGCAGCCATGCGAGAAGTGGCGCAGGAACAGGAAGTCCTGCAGCTTGTGTTCCGGCGTCTCCAGCGTCTGCGCCGCGCGCGGCTGGTGCCGGCGCACCCAGTCCATCGCCTTGTCATGGGTGTTCATCGTCTCCAGCGGATGCATCTTCGCGTCGCAGACAATGCCCAGCGAATGCGAGTCCGAGGCCAGCGGGATCAGCCAGAACCAGTAGCCGGGGCCGCACATGTGGTTGGTCGACTTCCAGCGCTGCGCGGGCTGGAAGCGCGTCGTCCAGTCGCCTTCGTTCGTCCAGGCGTCGAGATCGATGTGGCCGTCCACGCGCCACCACACCGCGTTGACGTCGTGGTCGTTGCCCTGCGCGAGGTCGAGCTTGCGCTTGAGCAGGCCGGCGCGGCCGGCGGCATCGACCACCCAGCGTGCGCGCAGCACGTGGCGGGCGCCGGCGTGGTCGAAGCTGACCGAATGCGCGCCGCTATCCTCGGACAGCTCGATGCCGCGCACCACCGCTCCGTGGCGGAAGTCGGCGCCGAGTTCGCGCGCGCGCTCGCCGAGGTGGTTCTCGAAGCGGCCGCGGTCGAGCTGCCACGACGGCGTCGGCAGCAGTCGGCTGACGCCGAGCTCGGTGCAGTCCTGGACCGCGTGGCTGCGGTCGCTGAAGAAGTAGCGCAGGCCGTACTTGCGGACCTGGCGCGTCTCCAGATGTTCGCGCAGTCCCAGCACCTCGGCGAAATAGTGCGCGCCGATCTCGACCGTCGATTCGCCGACCTTGTGCGCCGCCTCGCGCACAGGATGCGGCCGCCGCTCGAGCACCGCGACCGAGCGCTCGGGCTGCTGCAGCCGCAGCTGCATCGCCAGGGTCAGGCCGGCGAGGCCGCCGCCGAGGATGAGGATGTCGACATCGGTGCCGGGCGGATGGGGGGCGATGGCGTCGGGCATCGGGTCGTCCATGTGGTCCGCGTCGGGGGCACCGCAGCGGCAGCCTAGCGCAGGCGCCGCGGGGCGGCGTTCACGCGGCGGTCGCGCCGCTGTCCGCGCCCCCGTGGCCGGCATCCGGATCGTGGATCAGCGGCGGTCGCGCACGCGCGCGGCGGTACTCGCGCACGACGCTGCCGTAAGCGACCACCTGGCCGACAACGTGCGAGGTGATGCGGGCGAGATCGCGGAACAGGCGGAAGTGGCTCTCGCGGAACGGCTCATCGGAGCCGGCGACCGCATAGCGCGACTCCACCGGCACCGAGACCACGCCGAAGTCGAGCCGGCGCGCGGCCGAGATCAGGATCTGCGCCTCGAACACGAAGCCTTCGCCGGGCACGTCCTCCAGCGCCAGCACCGGCGCCGGGTACAGGCGCTGCCCGCTCTGGCTATCGACGAGGCGGAAGCCGCAGCCCCAGGCGATGCCCCAGTCGCCGAAGTCGTTGCCGAGGCGGCGGTACCAGGGCTGGGTGCTGCGCTTGTGCAGGCGCGCGCCGTTGACGATGTGGCGCGGGTGCGCGTTGGCCGCGGCGACCAGGCGCGGGATGTCGCCGGCATTGTGCTGGCCGTCGCCGTCCATCGTCACCACCGCGTCCATGCCGCGGCGCAGGGCCTCGGCGAAACCGTCGCGCAGCGCCTGGCCCTTGCCCATGCGTCGCGGGTGCCGCAGCAGCACCGCGGGCAGCTGCGCGACGATGGCGGCGGTGTCGTCGTCGGAGCCGTCGTCGACCACGATCACCAGGTCGCTGTGCGCGAGCGCGCCCTCGACCACCTCGCGGATGCGCAGCGACTCGTTGAGCGCGGGGATCACCACGGCGACGTTGCCGCGATGCAGCGGCGGCTGCTCAGCCATGGACAAGCTCGACCGCCAATCGACGCCCGGGGCCGGCGTGCAGCATGGCCGAAGCCGCGCCCGTCGCCAGCGCGTCGAACAGCGGCAGCATCGGCGCCATCGCGTTGGCCTGCAGGCGTTGCGCCAGCGGACCGTTGTCGTGCGCTGCGTCGCCGTCGTGCAGCGTCGCCGCCAGCCGCGGGCCATCGCCGTCGCGGGTGAGCAGCAGCGCGGCGCCGAGCAGGCCCTCGCTGCGGGTCACGGTCGACAGCAGGCCGCTGGCGGCGGTGTCGTAGCCGACCAGCAGCACCGCGTCGGCATCGGTCGCCAGCTGCACCAGCGCCTCCAGCAGGCCTTGCGCGAAGCTGGCGCGGTAGGCGCTGATCGCGGTGGTGGTACGCATGCAGCCGCTGCCGATGGTCCAGTAGCCGGCGGCGGCGTTGTGCACGGAGTTGTGGAATTTCGTCGGCGAGATGTCGGCCGGATTGTCCGCCAGCGTTGAGCACATGTAGTCGGTGATGCCGAGGTCGCCGTGGGTCGAAGCGAACACCGAAGGCAGCGAAGCGGGATCGCGACCGGCGGCGGTGCAGGCGGCCAGCGCCACCTCCAGCGCGACCAGCACCGAGGGCGGCGCGCGCCGGCGCTCGTTCGGCGCCAGCAGCCGGGGTGCGGGCTTCGAAGGCGCGTCCGCGGGCGGCGCGCGGCCATTCGCGAACGCGCGCGCGGCGGCCCAGTCCGGCAGTCCCTCGCTCCACCAGCCGATGCCGGCGACGTTTGCCGACAGCGTGCTCATGACGCGCCACCCTTGCCGAACACCAGCGAACAGTTGTTGCCACCGAAGCCGAAGGAGTTGTTCATCGCGAAGGCGATGTCGCGTTGAGCGTTGTCGAAGCGGATCTGCGGGCCGCAGCCGGGATCGGGCGTGGCGCTGTTGAGGATGCCCGGCAGCAGGCCCTGGTCCAGCGCGAGCAGGGCGAACACCGATTCGACGATGCCGGCGGCGCCGAGCGTGTGTCCGGTCCAGCCCTTGGTCGAGCTGGCGTGCAGGGTGTCGGGGAACATCCGTGCCACCGCCTGCGCTTCGATCGCGTCGTTCGCGGGTGTCGAGGTGCCGTGCAGGTTGAGGTAGCCGACGTCGACCGCGTCGATGCCGGCACGCGCCAGCGCATCGCGCATCGCCAGCGTTGCGCCGAGGCCTTCGGGATGCGGCGCCGACATGTGGTGGGCGTCGCTGGATTCGCCGTAGCCGCGCAGCTGCAGCGGCGCACCTTCGCCCGGCGCCAGGCGTTCGAGCAGGGCGAAGCCGCCGGCCTCACCCAGCGACAGGCCGTCGCGCCCGGCATCGAACGGTCGGCACGGATCCGCCGACACCAGGCCCAGCGCGTTGAAGCCGAACAGCACGCTGCCGCACAGGGTATCGACGCCGCCGACCAGGGCCGCGTCGACCACGCCGGCGCAGATCAGCCGCGCCGCCTGCGCGAACACCTTGGCGCTGGACGAGCACGCGGTGGCCACGGTCACGCAGGGGCCGCGCAGGCCGGTGGCGTGCTGCAGGAAATCGCCGAGCGAGTGCGGCGTGTGCACGATCGGGCGCTGCAGGTCGGCGGGCATGCGCGGCGCGCCGTCCCCGCCGGCGGTCGCACGCGCGTAGGCTTCCTCGCTGGCGCCGATGCTGGAGGTCGAGGTGCCGACCACCAGCGCGATGCGCTCCGCACCGTGGCGTGCCACCAGATCGGCCAGCATCGGCAGCAGGCCGTCGTGCTGCAGCGCCAGCCAGGCCAGGCGGTTGTTGCGGCATTCCCAGTCGGCGAACGCCGCCGGCAGCGGCGCATCCTCGAGGCCGTCGACGCGGCCGATCCAGGTCGCCAGCGGCGCGGGGCCGAAGTCGTTGCGACGCAGGCCCGCACGCCGGTGGCGCAGTCCCTCGGCCTGCGCATCGCGTCCGCGGCCGAGCGCGGTGGTGGCGGTGTAGGCGCGGATCGCCAGCGCCGGCATGGCTTGTGGCGACTGCGGTTGAGCCACGGATGCGACCAGTGCGGAAAGCGGGGATTATATCGGCGTGGACTCCGCAGCACTCACGCCGCGACGACCGCTCCACGTGGCTGGTGCGGCACCGGGGGTGGTGATCGCGCGGGTCAGCTGAGGGGCAGGGACAGCAGATCTCTCCCCCGGATCAAGTCCGGGGTCGAGATGACAATCGGGGCGGTCATCATGACAATCGGGACTGTCATCTCGACTCCGGACTTGATCCGGGTGGAGATCTTGCCCGGCACGCCGATGGGCTTGCATAGTCGGGGTGAGCGCAGCGAACCCCGACAAGCCGAAGAATCAGTCGCGCGCAGGCGCCAGACAGCGTCCTAGGAACGACTCCGCCAGCCGGTAGCGATGCAGTGCATCCCTGCCGCGCAGGCCGTGCTTGGCACCGGGGTAGGTCATCAGCTCGAACGACGTGCCGAGCTGCTGCAGGTCGCTCATCAGCGCGGTGGAGTTGCTGAACAGCACGTTGTCGTCGGCCATGCCGTGGATCAGCAGCAGTGCATCGGGCCGGATGCTGGCCGAATGCGCGAGCACGCGTGCGTCGCGGTAGCCATCCGGATTCGCGGCCGGCAGGTTCATGTAGCGCTCGGTGTAGTGGGTGTCGTACAGCGTCCAGTCGGTGACCGGGGCGCCGGCAACGCCGCAGGCGTAGTCACCGGGTGCGCGGCCGAGCAGCATCAGGGTCATGTAGCCGCCGTTCGACCAGCCGTGCACGCCGATGCGCGCGCCGTCGACCCAGGGCTGCGCGCGCAGCCATTGCACGCCCTTGCGCTGGTCGTCGACCTCGACCGTGCCCTGCACCCCGTACAGCGCGCCGCCGAAGTCGCGCCCGCGCCGCGGCGTGCCGCGGTTGTCGAGCGAGAACACCACGTAGCCGCGTTGCGCGAGGTACTGGTTGAAGAAGTGGTCGCCGCGTCCCGGCCA
Source organism: Luteimonas sp. (assembly GCA_035444805.1). Lineage (GTDB taxonomy): Bacteria > Pseudomonadota > Gammaproteobacteria > Xanthomonadales > Xanthomonadaceae > Luteimonas. The sequence continues at coordinate 7,661 of DAOMPM010000025.1, forward strand.
ACTGTCGGTCACGGTCTGCGTCGCCGGGCCGCCGTAGACGAAGACGACCACCGGGTACCGCTTCGACGGATCGAAGCCGGCGGGCTTGAGCAGGCTGTAGTGCAGCGACGTCGCGCCGTCGGCTGCCGTGAGCGTGCCGAATTCGGTCGGCCGGTGCGCGGCGCGATAGGGCGCGTAGGGATGCTGCGGGTCGTCGAGCTCGTTCGGCAGCAGGGTCGCCAGCTGCACGCCGTCGGCGCGGAACAGGTCGATCTGCGGCGGCGTGGCGGTGTTCGACCAGCTGTCGACGTAGACGCTGGCGTTGCGCGCGAAGCTGGCATCGTGCACGCCGCGTTCGCGCGAGAGCGTCTGGATCGCGCCGCCGTCCAGCGGCACGGCGTGGACGTGGCGCTCGGTCGGCGCCGGCGCCGGTTCCGGCAGCAGGTTGTCCGTGCGCACCCCGGGCAGCGTGGTGCGCATGCCGGCGCTGAAGTAGACCAGCCCCTGGTCCTGGTCCACCGCCAGCAGCGCGTCGACCGGCCAGTCGCCGCGTGTGAGCTGGGCCAGCTGCGCGCCGTCCTCAGACGCCAGGTACAGGTGCTGGAAGCCGTCGCGCTCGGACGACCACAGGAAGCGTCCGTCCCTGAGGAAGCGCAGGCTGTTGTGCAGCGGCACCCAGGTCGTCGAGGTTTCGGTGACGAGGACGCGCTGCGCGCCGGTGGCCAGCGTGGTCTCGACCAGGTCGAGCGTCCTCTGGTCGCGCGACTGGCGCTGGAAGGTGAGGCGCTGCGGGTCGCGCCAGTCGACGCGGGCGAGGTAGATGTCGGGCTCCGCGCCGAGGTCGATCCATCGCGGCTTCGCGCCGGCCTTCGGCGCCACCACGCCCAGCTGCACCCGCACGTTGGCCTCGCCGGCGGCCGGATAGCGCTGCTCGATCACCTCGGTGCGGTCGGCGTACACCTCGTAGCGCTTGACCAGCGGCACCGGCGACTCGTCGATGCGCGCGAAGGCGATGGCCGAATCGTCCGGCGCCCACCAGTAGCCGGTGTGGCGGTCCATCTCCTCGTCGGCGACGAACTCGGCGATGCCGTTGGCGATGGTGCCGCTGGCATCGAAGGTCAGGCGGATCTCGCGGCCGCTGGCGAGGTCGATCGCCCACAGCTCGCGCTCGCGGATGAAGCTGACGAAGCCGCCCTGGGGCGAGAGCTTCGGATCGGTGGCGAAGCCGCCGCCGTCGGTGAGCTTGCGCACCGCGTCCGCGCCCGACTTCGCCAGGTCGTACAGGTACAGCTCGCCGCCAAGCGGGAACAGCAGTGCCGTCGCGTCCGGCGCCCACTGGTAGTCGACGATCCCCGACAGTCCGGCGATGCGCTGGCGCTCGCGCCGCGCCTTCTCCTCGTCGCTCAGCGTCTCCTCGCCCGCCAGCACCACGCGCGAATCGACCAGCATCCGCGTCTGTCCGCTGGCGACGTCGTACTCCCACAGATCGAGCTGGTTGCGATTGGCGTCCTTGCCGCGCAGGAAGGTCACGCGCGAACCGTCTGGCGCGACCTGCGGCTTCATCAGCGTCGGCCCCGACAGCGGTGCGTCGCCGGTGATGGCTTCGAGGGTGAGCCTGCCATCGGCGGGCGCGGGCGTGGCGTGTGCGGCGGTGGCGATCAGGGTCGTGGCGAGCATGGTGAGCAAGCGCATGTGCGGATCCGGATGGAATGCAGGCCTATTGTAGGAGCGTCGACCACCGGCAGCAGGAACCGGCGGGAAGGGCCACGTGTCCGCGCCGTCGTCGGCGGGCCTTACCATGGCACACCGGCCTGCGGCAGCAGGTGCGGGACGCGACCTGGAGACCCCTGATGCGCCGATGGACCCTTCGCCTCTTCACCGCCGGCCTCGTGCTCCTGCCGGTCATGGGCGCGCATGCGCTCGAGCTGCCGCGGATCTTCTCCGACGGCATGGTGCTGCAGCGCGACCAGCCGATCCGGGTCTGGGGCCGCAGCGAGGCCGGTGCGCGCATCGTGTTGGAGTTCGCGGGGACCGCCAGCGAGGCGCGCGTGGATGCCAACGGCGACTGGCACATCGAACTGCCCGCGCTGGCGGCGGGCGGCCCGCACGCGATGCGCATCGACGATGGCGCGCAATCGAAGGAATTGCGCGATGTGTACGTGGGCGACGTGTGGCTGGCCTCGGGCCAATCGAACATGGAGTGGCCGATCCGGGCGTCCAACGATGCCGACGCGGAAGCCGCGCGCGCGATCGATCCGCTGATTCGCCACTACAAGGTGCCGAGGTCGTGGTCTGGTGAACCGCAGTGGCAGCTAGCGGGCGGCGAATGGATCGCGTCGTCACCGGCCGTCGCCGGCGACTTCTCCGCCGTCGCGCACTTCTTCGCGCGCGAGCTGCGCGAGGCGACCGGCGTGCCGATCGGCATCATCGACAGCACCTGGGGCGGCAGCCGGATCGAGGCCTGGATGGATGCCGGCACGCTCGGACTGGAGCGCGGGGACATCGAACGCGATGCGCGGGAGCGCGCCGAGGCCGACGAACGCAACCTGTCCGAACTGCGCCGCAGGCTCGCGCGCTTCGGCGACGCGTCCGCCAATGGCGTCGGCTGGGAGGCGCCGGAACTCGACGACGCGGCGTGGCTTGCGATCCGCGTGCCCGGTCTCTGGGAAGACGCCGGCTGGGACGGCATGGACGGCGAGGCCTGGTACCGCACCACGTTCACCCTGGACGACGCGGAGGCGAAGGCGGGCGTGCTGCTCGGCGTGGGTCGCATCGACGACTCCGACAGCACCTGGGTCAACGGCGTGCAGGTGGGCGAAACCCGCATGCAGTACGACGAACCCCGGCGCTACATGGTGCCCGGATCCGCCCTGCGCGCGGGCGCGAACGCGATCGCGGTGCGGGTGACCGACACCGGCGGTGGTGGCGGCATCCACGGCCCGCCCGGCGAGCTGTTCGTGCAGCCGGTCGATGGCGCGCCACGGATGCTGGCGGGTGAATGGAAGTTCCGCCCGGCGCAGGTGACGGTGTCGTTGGTCGACGGCAAGAATCAGTCACCTGCCTTGCTCTACAACGCGATGATCCATCCGCTGCAGCCGTTCCCGCTGCGCGGCGTGATCTGGTACCAGGGCGAATCCAACGCCGACACGGTGGACGAGGCGGTGCGCTATCGCACGCAGTTCCCGGCGATGATCGGGCAGTGGCGGAGGCAGTGGAACGCGCCGGAGCTGCCTTTCCAGTGGGTGCAGCTGGCGAGCTTCGGTTCCGGCCGCGACGCAGGCGCGCAAAGCCCGTGGGCGGTGCTGCGCGAATCGCAGTCTGCGACGCTGTCGCTGCCGGCGACGGCGCAGGTGGTGGCCATCGACATCGGCGACGTCGCCGACATCCATCCGCGCAACAAGCAGGACGTGGGCCGGCGGCTCGCGCTGGCCGCGCGGCACGTGGCCTACGGCGAGGCGCTGGTCCACGCCGGCCCGCGGTTCACCGGCATGCGCACCGGGCGCGGCGCGGTGACGCTGTCCTTCGACGCCGGCGACAGCGCGCTCGCAGTGCGCGGCGGTGGTGCCCTGCGTGGATTCGACCTGGCGGGCGCCGATCGCCTGTTCCATCCGGCGGAAGCGGCGATCGAGGGCGATCGCATCGTCGTGCGCAGCCGCGCGGTGCCGTCGCCGGTCGCGGTGCGCTACGCATGGAAGGACGCGCCGGTCGAAGCCAACCTCGGCAACGCCGCCGGCCTGCCGGCGCCGCCGTTCCGCAGCGATGACTGGTGATACTCAGGTGTAGGAACGGGCCATGCCCGCGACTGGCGCGCGATGATGCCCCGGCTGCCCCGGTCGCGGGCATGGCCCGCTCCTACACCCGAATGGAGATGACGCGCTGGCGCCGGTCCGTCAGCGCGGTCGCTGTCCGAACAGCAGCAGCTTCTCCTCGTCGGACATCGGCTTGCCGGCGTCCGGATTGACCTGCTTCGCGAGCGCATAGGCGCGCTGCGTGGCCGGGCGCGCGGCGATCGCGGCTTGCCAGCGGCGCAGGTCCGGGTATGGCGTCATGTCGATCGGCGCCTTGTCGTAGGCGTTGATCCACGGATGGATCGCCATGTCGGCGATGCTGTAGTCGTCGCCGGCGACGAAGGCGCGCCCCGCGAGCAGCTTGTCGAGCACGCCGAGCAGGCGCCTGACCTCGTTGCCGTAGCGCGTCTTTGCGTAGTCGATCGATTCCGGCGCGTAGACGTGGAAGTGGCCGTACTGCCCGGTCATCGGGCCGAGGCCGCCGACCTGCCACATCAGCCACTGGTTGACCTCGACCTTGCGGCGGACATCCTCTCCGAAGAAGCGCCCGGACTTGTTGGCCAGGTACAGCAGGATCGCGCCGGACTCGAACACGCTGATCGGCGCGCCGCCGTCGGCGGGGGCGTGGTCGACGATCGCCGGCATCTTGTTGTTCGGCGAGATCGCGAGGAACTCCGGCGTGAACTGGTCGCCCTTGCCGATGTCGACCGGCTTGATCGCGTAGTCGAGCCCTACGCCGGCCTCGGCGAGTTCCTCGAGCATCAGGGTGATCTTGTGGCCGTTGGGCGTGGGCCAGTAGTACAGGTCGATCATCTTGATCGCTCCGGCGGCGGGGATCTGCCGATTGTAGGCGCCGGAAACGCAGCGGGCCGTCACGAGGACGGCCCGCTGTGTTGCGACAGGGCGAAACTCAGAACGCGTAGCGCGCGCCGACCAGGTACTGGCGGCCGTATTCCCTGTAGTGCATCGGCAGGTACACCACCTCGTCGATCCCGCCGGCACTGACTTCGGTGCGGTACGGCTCGTTGGTCACGTTGTTGACCTGAAGCAGGATCGACAACCCCGCCAGTCGGCTGGACTCGGAGAAATCGTAGCCCAGCTGCAGGTCCATGGTGCTCTCGGCCATGGTGTTCTGGTAGACGCGATCGCCGAACAACGACGAGTACTCGCCGCGGTACTCGTCGCGATAGCGCTGGCTGACGCGCGCCGAGAACCCGTGCTTCTCGTAGTACACCGTGGCGTTGGCCACCACCTTGGACAGGCCGGGCAAGGTGTCGGTGTCGGAGCCGCCGGGGCCATCGGGATCGATCGACGATTCGGTGTACGACGCATTCAGCATCAGGCCGAAGCCGTCCAGCGACGGATGGATCATGTCGCCGCCGAGCGCGCCGCTGAGTTCGGCGCCGCGCATGTAGCCGCCACTGCCGTTGACCGCCCGGCTGAAATTGCCGACGGGGGAGATCGGCGTGATGCCGAGGTCATCGTAGCCGGTGAAATCCCAGGGCTGGTTCTGGGTGTAGACGTAGGTCTCCAGGTTCTTGTAGAACACGGCCAGGGCTGCGTACGTGGTCGGTCCGAAGTACTTCTCCAGCGAGATGTCGTACGCAGTGGCGCGGTACGGCTCCAGCTTCGGATTGCCGCCGTAGCCGCTCCAGGTGCGCGTGGTCGGATCGACTGCGGCCGTGGTGTAGGCGCCCATCTGCTCGATCGGGCCGCGCATCATGGTCTTGGCCGCGGCGAAGCGCAGCATGGTGCCGTTGCCGAAGTCGGCGGACAGGTTCATGCTCGGCAGGATGTCGCCGTAGGACGCGCCGATGGTCTGGCCACCGGCGATGATCCAGTCGTTGGTGATGGGGTCGCGGGCGACGGTGGGGCCGGTGGAACTCTGCTTGGAACGCACGTACTGCACGCCGACGTTGCCGAGCAGGCGCACGTTGTCGGTCAGGTCCATGTCGAGGTTGGCCTTGAAGTAGAAGGTCTTGATGTCCTCCTCGACCCCGTAGTTCTTCATCAGGTCGTTTTCGCTGGGCTCGGCGCGCAGGTCGTAATGGCTGGCCACCAGGTCGCGCGCGTTGAGGTTGGGCACGTCGCCCAGGCCGAGGTAGTCCATCGACGCCCAGCCATGGTTCACCGCGTCCAGTCGCACCGGCGTGCGGCCATTCTTGAGGTCGACGTAGTAGGCGACGTACTCGCGGTCCTTGTCGCGGCGGGTGACGTTCACGCCCACGTCGTAGCTGCGCAGGAAGTCGGAGGATTCCACCAGCCGGTTGAGTTCGATGCGCCCGGACTTGAGCGTGTCCTCGGTCGAGGCGAGATCGGTGCGGCCGTCGCGCCCCCAGCCCATCGCGTCCATGCCCAGGTAGATCTGGGTGGGGTCGTCCAGGCCAGGGATCGAGAAGCGGTTGAAGCCGCTGCCCGTGGTCAGGTTGAAAGCGATGTCGCGCGGGCTGCCGAAGGCCGACTGCAGCTCCAGCGTGGTGCGGGTGCTTTCGGCGCGCGAGTAGCTCAGGTCGGTCTTGAGCGTGTAGATGTCCGCGAACTGGATGGTATTGGCCCAGCCTGCGGAGAACAGCTCGTCCTCGCGCGTGTTGAGCTCGTTGAGCATGTTCAGCGCGCCCACGCCCAGCAGCGTGCCGCTGGTGACCACGGGCACGCCGCCGACCTGCGTGGTGCCCACGTTGCCGTAGGTCACGCCCTGGCCGTTGGCGCTCCACCACGGGTCGTTGTTCCACATGATGCTGTTTTCGGCTTCGTCCTGGTCGAACTTCGAGTAGTACACGTCGAGCAGGCTGTGCCAGGTGTCGTTGGGCTTGAACTCGAGCACCGCCATCACGCCGTCGCGGGTGATGTCGCGCGACTTCAGCGCGGCCTCGCCGGCCTGGCGCGCCACCGCACCGGGGGGCTTGCCGGCCTGCGGCGCACCCCAGGCGTCGGGATTGCCCCACCACCACGCCTGCTCCATCTCTTCCTGGAACGGCGAGGCCATGCGTGCGACGCCGATGGCGAAGCCGACGGTGTCATTGGCGAACTGGTCCACGTAGGAGGCGCTGATGCGATAGCCGGTGTCCTCGCTGCCGTCGATCAGCTTGCCCAGCGAGTTGTATTCGCCCTGGCCGCTGAAGGTGACGCGGCGTTCGCCGAAGGACAGCGGGCGGATGCTCTGCATGTCGATGGTGCCGGACAGGCCCTGGCCCAGCAGCGTGGCATCGGGCGTCTTGTAGACGACCACGCCGTTGATCAGTTCGGCCGGGTACTGGTCGAGCTCCACGCCGCGACTGCCGCCGGTGCTGACCTGCTCGCGGCCGTTGAGCAGGGTGCCGCCGAACTGCTCGGACATGCCGCGGATGTGGATCACCTGGGCGCGGCCGTCGACGCGCTGCATGGTCAGGCCCGGCAGGCGCGAGATGGAGTCGGCGATGCTGATGTCGGGCAGCTTGCCGATGTCCTCGGCGCTGACCACTTCGACGATCGAGGTCGAATCACTCTTGAGCTCGATCGCGGTCGCGATGGCGCTGCGGATGCCGGTGACGCGGACCGCGTCGAGATCGGTCGCCTCCGGATCGGCGGGGGCCTGCTGCACGTCCTGTGCGTACGCAACGACCGGGCAGGCCAGGGCCGCGAGGCAGGCCAGGACGAGTCGATGCCGGCGCGGCGCGGCCTTGCCAGAAGTTGACAATGCGGGGACGGAAGAAGCGGGTGAAAACGCAGGCATGAAGGGTGGCTCCCGGAAAGTTGACAGCGTTGTCATAACGATGCGAGGCTGCCTTGTCAATGCATTCCGAGGGGCCGTGCGCAATGTCTTGTTTTACCGAATCTTTACAACGTGACGAGGTGCGGAAACCGAGCGCGGATGCTGCGTCGCAGCATGTCTTTTGCGCGCCCCGGGCGCGGCTTGCAGGGGGCTGCCGGCATGCGGTCCTGGCGGTCGGCGTGGTCCTGCTGGCCGCCTGCACGACTGAATCCGTCGAACAGGCCGCGGCGCCGGATCCGGACCGGGTCGAGGTCTGGACCACGACCAGCGACCTGCAGCAGGCGCTCTCGCCCTCGACGCTGACCATGACCGCGTCCGGCGACGCCGCGGACATCGAGATCGACGCGCAGACCCGCCACCAGCGCATGCTCGGTTTCGGCGCCTCGATCACCGATGCATCCGCGTGGCTGATCCAGCACCGCATGAGCGAGACGCAGCGCGACGCGCTGCTGCGCCACCTGTTCGGACGTGAAGGTGACGGCGTCGGCTTCGACTTCGCGCGGCTGACCATCGGCGCCTCCGACTTCTCGCGCCACCACTACAGCCTCGACGATCCGCCGGACGGCAAGCCCGACCCCGGGCTGGAACACTTCAGCATCGACGTGAACCGCGACGACGTGATCCCGGTGACGCAACAGGCGCTCGCGATCAACCCGCAGCTGAAGATCATGGCCTCGCCGTGGAGCGCGCCGGCGTGGATGAAGGACAGCGGCAGCCTGGTCACCGGCCAGCTGCTGCCGGAGCACTACGACGCCTTCGCCCGCTACCTGCTGGCCTACGTCGACGCCTACGCCGGCGAGGGCATCCCGGTGTTCGCGCTGACCGTGCAGAACGAGCCGGACTACGAGCCGAAGGACTATCCGGGAATGCGCTTCAACGCGCCGGCGCGCGCACGCTTCATCGGTGACCACCTCGGTCCGCTGCGCGAGCAGCGTCATCCGCAGCTGCAGATCTTCGACTGGGACCACAACTGGGACAAGCCGGAAGAACCGATGGCGGTGCTGGCCGACCCGGCGGCGTCGAAGCACGTCTCGGCGGTGGCCTGGCACTGCTACGGCGGCAGCGTGGACGCGCAGACGCCGGTGCGCGATGCCTACCCGGACAAGGACGTGTACCTGACCGAATGTTCCGGCGGCGACTGGGAGCCGGTGATCAGCGGCGGCCTGACCCTGCAGGCGCGCAACCTGGTGATCGGGACCACGCGCAACTGGGCGCGTGGCGTGCTGTTCTGGAACCTGGCGCTGGACGAGAACAACGGGCCGAACACCGGCGGCTGCTACACCTGCCGCGGCCTGGTGACGATCGATTCGAAGACCGGCGAAGTCACCCGCACCGTCGACTACTACGCGCTGGCGCACGCCAGCCGCTTCGTCCGCCGCGACGCCTGGCGCATCGGGTCGACGGAAGCCGGCGAGGGCATCGACAACGTCGCCTTCGAGAACGCGGATGACGGTTCGCGGGTGCTGATGGTCAGCAACTCCAGCGACGAACCGCGCACGATCACGGTGGGCGAGGGCGGACGTCGCTTCGAACACGAACTGCCGGCGAAGAGCGTGGTGACGTTCCGCTGGCTGGCGCGAGGGGAGTAAAGCGCGGCGGCGGGAGCGCGCTGGCGCGCTCCCGCGGATCCGTCACTGCGTCGGGCAGTCCAGCTGCTGGTCGAACTCGGTGGCGAGGGCCACCTGGGACAGTGCGATCTTCGCCCCTGCACCGGTGCGCAGGGCGAACGGCACGTCGAGCCTGCCGGGGTCGGCACCGGCCGCGCGCAGGCAGCCGATATGCACGCCCAGGCGCGTCCACTGGGCGGTCGGCAGCTTCGCCAGCGCCTGGCCGAGCGGCAGTTCGGCGCGGCAGCCCTCGCCGCAATCGGCGACGAAGACCGCGTTGCCGTCGGCAGGCAGCGATTCGACGCGCAGGGTCGCGACCACGAACACATCGCCGGTGCTTTCCCGCGCCAGGTCGAGCGGCGCGTTGGCGCGAAGCTCCACCATCGCCTCGCTCTTCCAGGCGAACTCGCGCGCGCCTTCCTGCACTTCGGTATTGATCGTCGTCATCGCGACGCCGTCGTCGTAGGACGCGGCCTGCGGCTGGGTGGAAATGTCCAGCGCGGCGCCATCGGCGCTGACCAGGCGCAGGGTCAGGCCGGTGGCCGCCACCCCGTTCTCGAACCAGGTATTGGTGCGCGCGGCATCGGGGTCGATGCCCGGGTCTTCCGGCAGCGCTTCGAGGTTGCCGTTGTCGGCGTAGGTCAGGCCGTGGCCGAACGCGAACAGCGGGTCGTAGCCGTCCTGCCCGAAGTTGTTCACGAACTGGTCCGCGCGGCGCGGCCACGAGAAGCTGAGCTTGCCCTTGAAGTCGTGCTGCACCTGGCCGTCCCGGCCGCGCAGCAGCACGTCGGCGATGCCCTCGCCCTCACCGCCCGGCAGCCAGGCGGCGACGAAGGCGTCGGCGGCATTGATCTCGCGGTTCAGCCACAGCGGGCGGCCGCTGAGGAACACCGCCACCACCGGAATGCCGTCGGCCTTGAGCTTGCGGATCAGCTCCAGGTCGCCGGACCTGCCGCCCCGGTACATCAGGTCGGGCAGGTCGCCCTGGAACTCGGCGTAGGGGTCTTCGCCGAACACCACCACCGCCACGTCCGGCTTCTGCCGGTAGCTGCCGTCCACGGCCAGTTCGACGCTGCCTCCGGCGGCCTGCACCTGTCGCTTGAGGCCGTCCCAGATCGTGTCGGCGTTCGGGAAGTCGGCGCGCGTGGTGCCGCCACCCTGCCAGGTGAGGGTCCAGCCGCCGGCCTGCTTGACGATGTTGTCGGCGCCGTCGCCGGCCACCAGCATCCTGGTGTTCGGCGCCAGCGGCAGGATGCCGTCCTGGTTCTTCAGCAGCACCAGCGATTCACGCACGGAGCGGCGCGCCACCTCGCGATGTTCCGGTGCGCCGAGCAGCTCGAAGCGCCCGCCCAGCGCGCGCTCGGACGGCTTCGGCTTCTCGAACAGGTTCATGCGGAACTTCACCCGCAGGATGCGGCGCACCGCGTCGTCCAGGCGCGCCATCGGGATCGTGCCGGCCTTGACGTGCGCAAGCGTGCTCTCGTACAGCCCCTTCCAGCTGTCGGGCGCCATCGCCATGTCCAGCCCGGCGTTGAAGGTCTGCGGACAGTCGGTGTTGGTGCAGCCCCTGATCTGGCCATGGCCGTTCCAGTCGCCGACGATGAAGCCGCCGAAGTCCATGCGGTGCTTGAGCACGTCGGTCAGCAGCGGCTTGTGGTTGTGCATCTTCAGGCCGTGGATGGTGTTGTGCGAGGCCATCACCGCCTGCGCGCCGACCTCGAATGCTGGCACGTAGCCGGCGGCATGCACGTCGCGCAGTACCGCCTCGCTGACCTCGGTGTTGCCCTGGTCCTTGCCGTTCGTGGTGCCGCCGTCGCCGAGGAAGTGCTTGACCGAGCTCATCACGTGGTGGTCGTCGAGGAACTCCGCGCTGCCGGGCGTGCCCTGCAGGCCTTCGACGAACACGCCGGCGTAGCTGGCGACCAGTTCCGGGTTCTCGGAATAGCCTTCGTAGGCGCGGCCCCAGCGGTCGTCCTGCGGCACCGCCACGGTCGGCGCGAAGGTCCACTCCATGCCGGTGGTGCGGGTCTCGATCGCGGTGATGCGCGCGATCTCGCGCATCAGTTCGGGATTGCGCGTCGCGCCCAGGCCGATGTTGTGCGGGAACAGGGTGGCGCCGACGATGTTGCTCTGGCCGTGCATGGCGTCGATGCCCCAGATCACCGGGATCGCCTTGCCGCCGCCGCTGGTGTCCATCGACGCTTCCCAGAACGCGTCGGCCAGGTCCAGCCACTCCTGCGGCGCGGCGTTGTAGCGGCCGCCGGGATCGGAGCCGCCGCCGGCGAGGATCGAGCCGAGCCGGTACTTGCGCACGTCGTCCGGGGTCAGGCTGCCGATGTCGCCCTGGATGATCTGCCCGACCTTCTCCTCGACCGTCATCGAGGCGAGCAGGTCGTCGACCTTCTTCTCCAGCTCCGCGTCCGCCGCGAACGGCCACTGCGGCTGCGGCCAGACTTCCGGATGGATCGTTCCCGCATCCGCCGAGCCGGCCGCGCCGGGGCTGCCGCCCTCGCCCGCGGACGGACGGTCGCCGCTGCAGGCGGCGAGCAGCAGCGCGGCGGCAAGGCCGGCGCCAAGACGCGTGACGGCGAAGGCGGCGCGGGGACTTCTGGTTGGGCTCATGGGGGCGGATCCGTTCGGGGTGGCGGGCCGGGCGCGTCACGGCGCACGGGATGGTGTATCGTGGCCATGACAGCGTTGTCAGAGCGCGTACCATACCCGCATCGCGTCGACGATGCTTGTTGCATGGCACAAGCGGGCAGGCGCGCTTCCCCAGGAGGAGTCGATGGCACCGCAACGCAGGGATGTGGGCCGCCAGCGCGCCCGCAGCGTCGGCAACGCGACCGCGGACGGCGAGGGTCTGGCAGAATCCGCAGCCTTCACCGGCGGGACCGGCAGGACGATGGCGCGGGTACGGATCGAGGATGTGGCGGCGGAAGCGGGCGTGTCGATGAAGACCGTCTCGCGCGTGCTCAACGAGGAACCGAACGTCTCGGAGGCGACCCGCGAGCGGGTGCAGGCCGTGGTCGATCGCCTGCAGTACCGGCCGCACCCGTCGGCGCGCGTGCTCGCCGGGCACAAGTCCTACCTGGTGGCGATGCTCTACGACAACCCGTCGAGCAACTACCTGATGGAGGTCGAGCTGGGCGTGCTCGACGCCTGCCAGGCCCGGCACTACAACGTGATGCTGGCGCCGCTGGTGTACGACGCCAACGACATCGTGTCCAAGGTCGAGGCGCTGGTGCTGCAGACGCGCGTGGACGGCGTCGTGCTGACCCCCCCGATCACCGACGACGCCGCCCTGCTCGCGCGCCTGGACGAACTCGACATCCCCTGGGCGAGCATCTCGCCGCGCGAGGAGAACCGCCGCATCGGCGTGATCGTCGACGAACGCCGCGCGGTGGCCGAGATGATCGACCACCTGGTGGCGCTCGGCCACCGGCGGATCGCGCACATCAAGGGCCATCCCGCACACGGCGCGAGCGAGTGGCGGCTGGCCGGCTACCTCGACGGGCTCAAGGCCGCGGGCATCGCGGTCGACGAGGCGCTGGTGGTCGACGGCGAGTTCTCCTACGACTCCGGCTTCGCCGCCGCCAACCGCCTGCTCGACCTGCCCGATCCGCCGACCGCGATCTTCGCCGCCAACGACGACATGGCCGCGGCCACGATCGGTGCCGTCTGCGAACGCGGGCTGTCGGTGCCGAAGGACGTGTCGGTCTGCGGTTTCGACGACACCCCGATCGCGCGCCACATCTATCCGTCGCTGACCACCGTGCGCCAGCCGACGCGCGAGATGGGCCGGCTCGCCGGCATCGAACTGCTCAAGGCGATCCGCGACCGCGACGAGGGCGGCATGGTGACCGTGCCCTACACCCTGCAGCTGCGCCGCTCCACCGGCCCCCGGGGCTGAACCACCGGCGCACGACGCGGCGCCGGACGTCCTCCGAAAGAAGGTTTTTCCATTCAAGTGGCGCTTGGCGGGATTGCTCGGGGCGGGATCCGGGCTTGCGTCCGGAAGTCGTCCCGGGCCGGGGATTGCTCCCCGGCTCGATCAGCCCGCTTCGCGGTCCGGCCCGGCGCAGCGCGCCGGGCGTTCGCACGGACGCGCGGCAGTGCCGCGCAAACCCTCCCCGCTCACCCTTGGCTGACTCACCGCCGCAGCGCATCCATGCGCTGCTATCCGCAACCCCCGGCCCGGGACGCCCATCGGCCAGTCATCGGCATGGCTTCGTTTGAAGCAAACAGCAGAGCATCGAAGCATTGCAGGATGAGCCGCGGTGAGCCGCGTCCTGGCGGCCGGGGATCGCGGAAAGCAAAACATGGATGTTTTGCGCGCGAGTCAGGGCAGGATGCCCTGATCGAGCGGAGAGCGATCCCCGGCCGACAGGGCGCGGCGTTCATCCAAGGCTAGGCAGGCAGGGCCTTCATCCAGCGGCGTCCAGCATTTCCCTCGTTTGGGAGAAGTCCCCGAAAGAAGACACCGTCGCCGCTGGCTCAGTGCCCGCCTTGCGCCGCCAGCTTGTCCAGGTCGATGCCCTGCTTCTTCAGGATGCCGGTGGTGCTGAACGCGTAGAACGCGAGGTAGGCGAAGCAGGCGACGCCGACGATGAAGCTGTAGTGGATGCCGATCCTGTCCGCCAGCGAGCCCTGCAGATAGCTGACGATGCCGCCGCCCATGATCATCATGATCAGCAGGCTGCTGCCCTGGTTGGTGTTGCGGCCCAGGCCGGTGATGGCCAGGGTGAAGATGCACGGCCACATGATGCTGCAGAACAGGCCGACGCTGATGAAGGCGACCACGCTGGTCATGCCGCTGGTGAACATGCCGGTCAGCAGCGCGGCGATGCCGCACAGCGAGAAGATCAGCAGCATCCGCGCCGGGTTGCCGCGGCTGGCGAAGGTCGCGGCGATCATCAGCACGATCACGAACCCGTACACGAAGAAGTGTGAGATCTCGTGGCTGGCGATGGAGTTGACCGCGAGGAACACGCCGAACGCGAGGTAGGGCAGCAGCACGGTCAGCATCCGCCGGGTGTTGATGCGCACCTCGAACGCGCCGGCCGCGCCGGCCCAGCGACCGATCATCAGGCTGGCCCAGTACAGCGACACGAACGGCGCGATCAGCGCGGTCGCGATGCCGAGCCCGCCCTGCTCCTCCGGCAGCTCGAGGTAGGCCGGCAGGTTGGCGATCGTCGACACTTCCACGCCGACGTAGACGAAGATCGCGACCATGCCCAGCACCAGCTGCGGATACGCGAACGCGGACTTCTTGTGCACCAGCTTGCTGGCGTCCTCGGCCTCGTCGGCGGCGAGGCCTTCGAGGTCGATCTGGTTCGGCACCGAGGAGAATTTCAGGAACACCGCGACCAGCACGAACGCCGCGCCGAGCACGAGGTAGGGGATCTTCACGCTTTCGATGCTGGCCTCGGTGCCGCCGGCGCTCACGCTGCCGAAGATCGCGAAGCTCACCAGCAGCGGCCCGATCGTGGTGCCGAAGTTGTTGACGCCGCCGGCCATGGTCAGGCGCTGCGCGCCGGTGGCCGGGTCGCCCATCACGATCGCCAGCGGGTTGGCCGCGATCTGCTGCAGCGAGAAGCCGAGGCCGACGATGAACAGGCCCGAGAGCATCAGCCCGAACGAGCCGGCGTTCGCGGCCGGATAGAACAGCAGCGAACCCATCGCCGAGATCAGCAGGCCGAGGCAGATGCCGTTCTTGTAGCCGATGCGGTTGAGCACGTCGGCGCCGATCAGCTTCGAGGTGAAGAAGTAGATCAGCGAGCCAACGGTGTAGGCCACGTAGAACGCGACTGCGACGTACTGGCTCTGCGCCTGGGTCAGGTGGAAGGCGTGCTTGAAGACCGGGATCAGGATGTCGTTGCTGGCGGCGACGAAGCCCCAGAAGAAGAACACGGTGATCAGGACGAGGAACTGCGACCATCGGGTCTTGTGGGTCGTCATGGGGCCTGCCGTTGCTGGAAAGAGGATGGAGCGGGCGGATCCGGACACGCCGGCGCAGGCCGGGAATGTCCCGCCGCCGGCCCCGCACCCGGCGCGACGCGCCGGAAGGGCGCATCACCGTAGCCGCTACCGGAACGCTATGTACAGGGCGCGTGACAACGCTGTCAAACTTTCCCCGGGAAACTCCCCGTCGCGACCGCCAACGCATTGATTCCGCGGATGGTTCGGGTGCGTCGCAGCATGGATGCCCGGGGCAGCGTCGCGCGCCGCTCGCGCGCATGGGGCGCTCCTGCTTTTGATCGCAAGTCGGCATGAGCCCAGGCTGCGCGGGCCTGCCCGGCTTGCGGAGACCGTCCCGCCACGTCGCCTAGAATGTGTCGATGGATGTATCGCATTTGCTCGACGGGCTGAACCCGGCCCAGCGCGAGGCCGTGTCCGCGCCTCCCGGCCACTACCTGGTCCTCGCCGGCGCCGGCAGCGGCAAGACCCGGGTGCTCACCCACCGCATCGCCTGGCTGAACGAAGTGGTCGGCGTGCCCGCGCACGGCATCTTCGCCGTCACCTTCACCAACAAGGCCGCCGCCGAGATGCGCCACCGCATCGACGCGCAGCTGCGCCACGGCTCGCGCGGGCTGTGGATCGGTACCTTCCACGGCCTCGCGCATCGGTTGCTGCGGCTGCACTGGCAGGACGCGAAGCTGCCCGAGGGCTTCCAGATCCTCGACAGCGACGACCAGCTGCGCCTGGTCAAGCGCGTGGTGCAGCAGCTGGAGTTCGACGACGGGCGCTTCCCGCCGCGGCAGATCGCGTGGTGGATCAACGCGCAGAAGGACGAGGGCCGCAGGCCCCAGCACATCCAGTCCGGCGGCGACGAGTGGTCGAGCGTGATGCTCAAGAGCTACACGCTCTACCAGGAACGCTGCGACCGCGCCGGCCTGGTCGACTTCGCCGAGATCCTGCTGCGCGCGCACGAGCTGCTGCGCGACCATCCGCCGCTGCTGGCGCACTACCGCCAGCGCTTCGGACAGTTGCTGGTGGACGAGTTCCAGGACACCAATGCCGTGCAGTACGGCTTCGTCCGCCTGCTCGCCGGCGACAGTGGGCAGGTGTTCGTGGTCGGCGACGACGACCAGTCGATCTACGGCTGGCGCGGCGCCAAGGTCGAGAACATGCAGCGCTTCCTGCGCGACTTCCCCGGCGCGCAGACGATCCGGCTGGAGCAGAACTACCGCTCCAGCGCGAACATCCTCAATGCCGCCAACGCGGTGATCGCGCACAACCCCGAGCGCCTGGGCAAGCAGCTGTGGACCGACAGCGGCGAGGGCGAGCCGATCGACCTGTACGCCGCCTACAACGAGATCGACGAGGCGCGCTTCGTGGTCGGGCGGATCGCGCAGTGGGTGCAGGGCGGCGGCAGCCACCGCGACTGCGCGGTGCTCTACCGCAGCAATGCGCAGTCGCGCGTGTTCGAGGAAACGCTGCTGGCCGAACAGGTGCCCTACCGCGTCTACGGTGGCGTGCGCTTCTTCGAGCGCGCGGAAGTGAAGGACACCCTGGCCTACCTGCGGCTGGTGGCCAATCGCGCCGACGACGCCGCGTTCGAGCGCGCGGTCAACACGCCCGCGCGCGGCATCGGTGAGCGTACGCTCGACGAAGTGCGGCGGCAGGCGCGCGGCGCCGGCGTGTCGCTGTGGGAGGCCTCGCTGCGCGTGCAGCAGGCGGGCGCGCTGCAGGCGCGCGCGCGCAATGCGCTCGCGGGCTTCCACACGCTGATCGACGCGCTCGACGGCGAGGTCGCCGAGCTGCCGCTCAAGGACAAGATCGACCACGTGCTGCTGCGCTCGGGCCTGCGCCTGCACTACACCAACGAATCCAAGGGCGCCGCCGACTCGCGCGTGGACAACCTCGACGAACTGGTCTCGGTCGCTTCGCGCTTCGTCAAGGGCGACGAGGACGACGCTGCGCAGCTGAGCGAACTGGTCGCCTTCCTCGCCTACGCCGCGCTCGAGGCCGGCGAAGGCCAGGCCCAGGCAGGCGAGGACGGCGTGCAGCTGATGACCCTGCACAGCGCCAAGGGTCTGGAGTTCCCGCTGGTGTTCCTCGCGGGCATGGAGGAGGGCCTGTTCCCGAACGCGCGCTCGATCGAGGAGAGCGGGCGGCTGGAGGAGGAGCGCCGGCTGGCCTACGTCGGCATCACCCGCGCGCGGCAGAAGCTGGTGCTCAGCTACGCCGAGTCGCGCCGCCTGCACGGCCAGGACATGTACGGCGTGCCCTCGCGCTTCCTGCGCGAGATCCCCTCGGCCCTGCTCAACGAAGTGCGCCCGCGGGTGCAGGTCTCGCGCCCGGCGTTCGCGCCGCAGCCCAGGCGCGACTGGGGCCACGCCTCGCTCGACCAGTCGCCCGGACTGAAGCTCGGCCAGAACGTCGTGCACGCGAAGTTCGGCAGCGGCGTCGTCACCGACCTCGAAGGCAACGGCGCGCACGCGCGGGTGCAGGTGAACTTCGACGAGGTGGGCAGCAAGTGGCTGGTGATGGCTTACGCCAACCTGTCCCCTGCGTAGGCGGATCCCCGAAACCGTTTCAAATCAAAGCACGGCGTAGGAGCGCCCCGTGGGCGCGACCGGAGAGCAACGGGGACAGACTGCGCGGGTCGCGGGCATGGCCCGCGCCTACGCTCCCGCTCCTGATCACAAGCTGGCGTCGCTCGCGGATGCGAAATGCTGGCGATGGTATCGTCACGAGCAATCCGGCGGATTGACGCGGGGCGAGATGCCGGGCACAGGGAGGATCCACATGCAACTGGGCATGATCGGACTGGGCCGCATGGGCGCCAACATGGCGCAGCGGCTGGTGCGTGGCGGGCATGCGGTCACCGGCTTCGATCCGGTGCCGGAAGCGCGGGCGCGGCTGGAGGCGGACGGCATCGCCACCGCCGATTCGCTCGAAGCGCTGGTGGCGTTGCTCTCGGCACCGCGCGCGCTGTGGATCATGGTGCCCGCGGGCGAGGCGGTGGATGCGACCATCGACGCACTGCGGCCGCTGCTGTCCGCGGGCGACGTGCTGGTCGACGGCGGCAACTCGTTCTACAGGGACAGCCAGCGACGCGCGCAGGCGCTGCGCACGTCCGACATCACGTATCTCGACGTCGGCACCAGCGGCGGCGTCTGGGGCCTTGACGAGGGCTACTGCCTGATGGTCGGCGGCCATGCCAACGTGGCGGCGCGCCTGTCGCCGCTGTTCCAGGCACTGGCGCCGGCGCCCGACCGCGGCTGGGGCCACGTCGGGCCGAGCGGCGCCGGCCACTTCGCCAAGATGGTCCACAACGGCATCGAGTACGGAATGATGCAGGCCTACGCCGAAGGCTTCGCCATCCTCGAGCGCAAGCGCGAGCTGGTGCCCGACATCGCCGGACTCGCCGAACTCTGGCGACACGGCAGCGTGGTGCGCTCGTGGCTGCTCGATCTCACAGCGCAGGCGCTGGCGGACAATCCGCAGCTCGATGGCATCGCACCCTACGTCCCGGATTCGGGCGAGGGGCGCTGGACCGTTGCCGAGGCGATCGAGCTCGACGTCGCCGCGCCGGTGATCACCCAGTCGCTGATCGAACGACTGCGCTCGCGCGACGGCGACGCCTTCGCCGACAAGCTGCTGTCGGCGATGCGCAACGCCTTCGGCGGCCATGCGGTGAAGCGCGGCTGAGAGGCCGGGAGTCACGCCAATTCGCGATCAGGAGTACGGGATGGCGTAGGAGCGCCCCATGGGCGCGACCGGGGCGCGACGATGCCCCAGCTGCCGCGGGTCGCGGGCATGGCCCGCTCCTACGTTCATCGCCTTGATCGAGAATTGGTATCAGTTGCCCGCCGTCTTGCGCTGGATCAATGCCGGCCGCGGCGATCCGCGGTGACATGTCGCCGGCAACCACCACGGGCGAGGTGTTCCATGTACAAGCACATCCTGATCGCGACCGACGGCTCGGAGCTGGCCGACAAGGGCCTCGACGCCGGCCTGGCGCTGGCCGCGGCGCTGCACGCCAGCGTGACCCTGGTGACCGTGTCCGAACCCTGGCCGGATGCGATGCCGGGCGATCCCAGCGCCATGTCGCTGTCGGGCGAGCTGCGCACCAGCCACCTCGAGGACATGGCCACCGAGGCGGACAAGATCCTCGCCGCCGCGCAGGCGAAGGCCGCTGCCGCCGGCGTCGCCGTCGCGACGCGCTACGTGGCCGAGCGCATTCCGGCCGACGCCATCCTCGAAACCGCGGCCGAGTGCGGCGCCGACCTGATCGTGATGGCCTCGCACGGCCGCCGCGGCCTGCGCAAGCTGCTGCTCGGCAGCCAGGCGCAGGCGGTGGTCAGCAAGGGAACGCTGCCGGTGCTGGTGGTGCGGTAGCCGGACGGGCGCGGCCACCGCCGCGCGGTCACCAGCTGAACAGCTTGAAATAGGTCTGCGGCGGGTTGTCGCCCGGCTTGCTCGACAGCACCTGGCCGTCGCGCATGTAGAGGTGGTAAGTCGGTCCGCGCAGGGGCTTCACCTGCACCACCCGCAAGTCGCCATTGACCCGGTACTCGGTGATCACGTCGCCGTTGGCCTCGGTGCGAGTGTTCTCGACCGCATCCGGCGGGAGATAGACACCCGGCGGCAGCGACGTCGTGGCGCAGGCGCCCAGCGCCAGCAGCAGTGCGGACAGGGCGATTGGGAGGAGGCGGCGGCTTGCGGGCATCGTGTCGGTCCGGGGGAGAGGCTGGCGTTCATTATGCGCCGTGACGGCAGGAATCGGGCTCTTTGAGGCGCCGTGTAAACGATGGCGCGGTGCGCCGCGCGTAGAATCAGCCCATGCCCAGACTCGTGCTGATCGACGGTTCCTCGTACCTGTTCCGCGCGTTCCACGCGCTGCCGCCGCTGACCAATGCCGACGGCGAGCCGACTGGCGCGCTGTTCGGAGTGGTCAACATGCTGCGCGCCACGCTCAAGGAGCAGCCGGACTACGCCGCCTTCGTGGTCGACGCCAGCGGGCCCACGTTCCGCGACGAGCTGTATCCGCAGTACAAGGCCAACCGCCCGCCGATGCCCGACGAGCTGCGTGCGCAGGTCGAGCCGATGCTGCAGCTGGTCGAGGCTCTGGGCCTGCCGATCCTGCGCGTGCCCGGCGTCGAGGCCGACGACGTGATCGGCACGCTGGCGCTGCAGGGCGCGGGCGATGGCGTCGACGTGACCATCTCCACCAGCGACAAGGATTTCGCGCAGCTGGTGCGGCCGTCGGAGAACGGAGATGGCGGCGTCGAGCTGGTCAACACCATGACCGGCAGCCGCATGGACAGCGACGATGCGGTGATGCAGAAATTCGGCGTGCGCGCCGACCAGATCGTCGACATGCTGGCGCTGATGGGCGACAGCGTCGACAACATCCCCGGCGTGCCCAAGTGCGGGCCGAAGACGGCGGCCAAGTGGCTGGCGGAGTACGACACGCTCGATGGCGTGATCGCCAACGCCGACGCGGTCAAGGGCAAGATCGGCGAGAGCCTGCGCGAGACGCTGCCGCAGCTGCCGCTGAGCCGGCAGCTGGCGACGATCAAGACCGACGTCGAGCTTGACCTCGCGCCGGCCGACCTGCGCCTGCGCGAGCGCGACGTCGAGGCGCTGCGCGAGCTGTACACGCGCTATGGCTTCAACCAGGCGCTGAAGGAGCTCGACGGCAACGGCGCAGCACCGGCCGTGGCCGAGAAGGAGCCGGGCAAGGCCCGTGGCAGCGGCCGCTACGCCGCGCCGGCCGCCGCGGACGACGCGCCGCCGGCGGCGGAGCTGTCGGCGCCGGGCGAGTACGAGACGCTCCTGGCGCAGGCGCAGCTCGACGCGTGGATCGCGAAGCTCAAGGGCGCCGGCGAATTCGCGCTGGACACCGAAACCGACTCGCTCGACCCGATGCGCGCCAACCTCGTCGGCATCAGTTTCGCTATTGAAACCGGCCGCGCCGCCTACCTGCCGCTGGCGCACGACTATCCGGGCGCGCCAGCGCAGCTCGACCGCAGTGCCGCGCTCGCCGCGCTCAAGCCGCTGCTGGAAGACGCCGGCCTGCGCAAGATCGGCCAGCACGGCAAGTACGACCTGCACGTGTTCCGCCGCCACGGCGTCGCCGTGCGCGGCTACGCCGACGACACCATGCTCGAGAGCTTCGTGCTCAACTCCAGCCAGCGCCACGACATGGATTCGCTGGCCAAACGGCTGCTCGGCTACGACACCGTCCCCTACGAGGCGGTGGCCGGCAAGGGCGCGAAGAAGATCCCGTTCTCCGCCGTCGCCATCGACGACGCCACGCGCTACGCCGCCGAGGACGCCGACATCACCCTGCGCCTGCACCGCGTGCAGGCACCGAAGCTGGCCGCCGAGCCGGCGTTGGAGCGCGTCTACCGCGACATCGAGATGCCGCTGGTGCCGGTGCTCGAGCGCATCGAGGCCAACGGCGTCCTGGTCGACGCCGACGAGCTGCGCCGGCAGACCGCCGACCTGTCGCGGCGCATGCTCGCCGCCCAGCAGAAGGCCACGGAACTCGCCGGCCGCACGTTCAACCTCGACTCGCCCAAGCAGCTGCAGGCGCTGCTGTTCGACGAACTCGGCCTGCCGGCGCTGGTGAAGACCCCCAAGGGCCAGCCCAGCACCAACGAGGAGGCGCTGGAGGCGATCGCCGACCAGCACGAACTGCCGCGGGTGATCCTCGACTACCGCGGCCTAGCCAAGCTGCGCAGCACCTATACCGAGAAGCTGCCTGAGATGGTCAACCCCGACACCGGACGGGTGCACACCAGCTACCACCAGGCCGGCGCCGCCACCGGGCGGCTGGCGTCGAGCGATCCCAACCTGCAGAACATCCCGATCCGCACCGGCGACGGCCGCCGAATCCGCAAGGCCTTCGTCGCACCGCAAGGCCGGAAGATCGTTGCCTGCGACTACTCGCAGATCGAACTGCGGATCATGGCCCACCTGTCCGAGGACGCCGGCCTGCTGAGCGCATTCGCCGCCGGCGCCGACATCCACCGCGCCACCGCAGCGGAAGTGTTCAGCCGCAGCCTGGAGGAGGTGACGGCGGACGAGCGCCGCGCCGCCAAGGCGATCAACTTCGGCCTGATGTACGGCATGAGCGCCTTCGGCCTGGCGCGCAACCTCGGTATCGGCCGCGGCGAGGCGCAGGACTACATCGCCACCTACTTCTCGCGCTACCCCGGCGTGCGCGACTTCATGGAGCGCACCCGCCAGCAGGCGCGCGACCAGGGTTATGTCGAGACCGTGTTCGGCCGCCGGCTGTACCTGGAGTACATCCACAAGGGCAACCAGGCGCAGCGCGCCGGCGCCGAGCGTGCCGCGATCAACGCGCCGATGCAGGGCACCGCGGCCGACATCATCAAGCGCGCGATGATCGACATCGACCACTGGCTGGCCGGCCACGCCGACCGGGCGCTGATGATCCTGCAGGTGCACGACGAACTGGTGTTCGAGGTCGACGCCGGCTTCGTCGACACCCTGCTGGCGGAAGTGCCGGCGCGAATGGCGGCGGCGGCGGAACTGCGTGTTCCACTGGTGGTGGATTCGGGCGTCGGGGACAACTGGGAAGAGGCGCACTGACGGGATTTCCGCGCTCGGTTTCGTGGGAAACGGACGATGCGCGCAGGCAGGTTAGCGTGCGGTTTCCAGCGGGATTTCCCGCGTGGCATGACTTCCGGCATACCGATGTAACGGCATGTAACGCGACTGGAAACCAGCGCGTCTTGACGGAGGTAAACGCTGGCTGAACTCAGCCGGGTTCCCTCTCCAATCTTCACGAACTCTCAATGTTCGGAATGGTCATATAGCTCGCGACAGATGCAAGGTCTGTCGCTGATCTCTCCCATCCCCTGGAGCAGATCCCGGAACGAAGACTTCTCCCCGAGTCCCGTTCCCCGAGCCCCGCCGGCCCCCCCTGCCTGCGGGGCTTTTTTATGGGTCATCATCCGTTTGAGCCATCTGGCCGTGCGTTCTTCCGTAGGAGCGGGCCATGCCCGCGACCCGCGCGACCGCGCACCCTCGCTCGCCGGTCGCGCCCATGGGGCGCTCCTACAAAAGCGGGTTCGTCTCGGTCATGTCCGTGATCCGCAGCAGGCCGGGCATCCTGGCGCCCTGTCCGGGCGCCGCGCGCCGCCGCGCCCTAGAATCCGTGCACGGCCGTGCGCAAGATCATCCACATCGACATGGACGCGTTCTACGCGTCGGTAGAGCAGCGCGACGATCCGTCGCTGCGCGGCCGGCCCGTGGTCGTGGCCTGGCGCGGGGCGCGCTCGGTGGTGTGCGCGGCGTCCTACGAGGCCAGGACGTTCGGCGTGCGCTCGGCGATGCCGGCGGTGCGCGCCGAGCGGCTGTGCCCGGAGGCGGTGTTCGTGCCGCCGGACTTCGTGCGCTACAAGGCGGTGTCGCGGCAGGTGCGCGCGATCTTCCTCGAGCACACCGACCTGGTGGAGCCGCTGTCGCTGGACGAGGCCTACCTCGACGTCACAGCGCCGAAGATCGCCTCGCCCAGCGCCACCGCGACCGCGCAGGCGATCCGCGAGCGCATCCGCGAGGACACGCGGCTCACCGCCTCGGCCGGCGTGGCGCCGAACAAGTTCATCGCCAAGATCGCCTCCGACTGGAACAAGCCCGACGGCCTGTTCGTGGTCAAGCCGGCGCAGGTCGAGGCCTTCCTGACGCCGCTGCCGGTGGCGAAGATCCCGGGTGTTGGCAAGGTGATGCAGGGCAAGCTGGAGCAGATCGGCGTCGCCACCGTCGGCGACCTGCGCGGCTTCACCCAGGAAGAGCTGCAGGCGCGCTTCGGCAGCTTCGGCGCCGCGCTGTACCGGCGCGCGCGCGGGATCGACGAGCGCCCGGTGGAACCGGACCAGCCGGTGCAGTCGATCTCGGCCGAGGACACCTTCGAGCGCGACCTGCTGCTGGACGAACTGGCGCCGCACGTGCGCCGGATCGCGGAGAAGGCCTGGAACGCGACGCGCAAGACCGATCGCGTCGGCCGCACCGTGGTGTTGAAGCTCAAGACCGCGCAGTTCCGCATCCTCACCCGCAGCCTGACGCCGGATGCGCCGCCGGCCTCGCTGGACGCGTTCACCGCGGTCGCGCTGTCGCTGCTGTCGCGCGTGCAGCTGCCGGAATCGACCCGCTACCGGCTGGTCGGCGTCGGCCTGTCCAACTTCCGCGATGCGGACGAGGATGTGCAGCAGCCGGAGCTATTCGCCGCACAAGCGCAGGCGCGCGACGCTTGAAACTCAACCGCAACCAGGAATATGGAACGGTGTAGGAGCGCCCCATGGGCGCGACCGGGCAGCGACGGTGCCCCGGGCTCGAGGGTCGCGGGCATGGCCCGCTCCTGCAGTTCTTGATCGCAAGTTGACATGACGCCGCGCACCGCGCCAGCGGGTCGTGCGCCACGCGCCCAGCCGATAGACTGCCCGATCCGTCTTCGACGAGCGATGCGATGCCACTTCCGTTCCGCGTCATGCTGTTCGATCTCGACGGCACCCTGATCGACAGCGCCCACGGCATCGCAGGCGCGGTCAACGAGACGCTCGCCGAACTGGGGCACGTGCGCGCGGAACCTGCGGTGGTGCTGGAGTGGATCGGCGAGGGCGCGCGCATCCTGCTGCATCGGGCCCTGCGCCACGTCGGTGCCGACCTGCCCGACGGCCCCGCCTTCGATGACCGCTTCGCGCTGCTGATGCGCCACTACGCCGACTCGCTGCCGCAACAGGCGCGCGCCTACGACGGTGCGGCGGAGGCCTTGCGTGGTCTGCGCGCGCATGGGGTGAAGGTCGCGCTGTGCACCAACAAGCCCGAACGGTTCATCGCACCGCTGTTCGATGCGCTGGACTGGCATCGAATGTTCGACGGCATCGTCGGCGGCGATACGCTGCCTGAGTGCAAGCCGCATGCGCTGCCGCTGCGGCATCTTGCCGACGCTTTCGGCGTAACGGTCGGCGATTGCCTGATGGTCGGTGACTCGCACACCGACGCCGAGGCCGCGCGCGCCGCCGGCATGCCGCTGGCGCTGGTGGACTACGGCTACCACCGCGGCTTCGACGTGCATGGCGCCGGTGCCGTGACGGTCACCGGCGACTTGCGCTCCCTCCTCTCCTTGTAGGAGCGCGCCATGCGCGCGACGGCTTCTCCGGTCGCGATGCACGCCGGTCGCGCGCATGGCGCGCTCCTACAAGAGGCACATGCGCGCGACTGGCGGTCTGTCAGCGCGCCGCCGGCCGCCAGCGCAGCGCGAGGTGGTACTCGCGACCGGGCTGGTTGTACCAGGCGATCGTTTCGTACTCGCGGTCGAAGACGTTGCTCGCTCGCGCCTGCAGCGTCCATGCTTCGCTGATCGCGTACTCCAGCCGCAGATCCATCGTCCCGTAGCCGCCCAGGCGGTTGAAGTTCGCGGCATCGTCATAGCGCGCACCGCTGCCGAACGCGCTCACGCCGGCGCGGAAGGCGCCGAACGCCCGGTCCACGTCCACCCGCGCAGTATTGCGAGAGCGACGCGGCAGCCAGTTGTCGTGGTTGCTGCCGACGCTGCGGTTGCGCGGATCGACATGGCTGAGCTCGGCATTGATGTCCCAGCCGGCCAGCGACATGAAGCCGGTCAGTTCGGCGCCGCGGATGCGCGCCTCGTCGACGTTGAGCAGGGCGAAGTTGACGTCGTAGCCGATGAGTTCGTCGACGTCGGTCTGGAAGGCGTTGAAGGTCCAGTTCCAGCCTTTGCCGTACTGGGCGATGCCGAGGTTGAGCGTGGTCGACTCCTCCGGCTCCAGCTCGGGATTGCCCCAGCCGCCCGGGTAGTAGAGGTCGTTGAAGGTGGGGACCTTGAAGCCGGTGCCGGCGCTGGCGGTGAAGCGGAAGCCGTTGCCGAACTTCAGGCCGTAGCCGAGGCTGCCGGTGGAATGGCCGCCGAACTGCTCGTTGTCGTCGTGGCGCAGGCTGGCCTCCAGGCTGTGCGCGCCGAAGCCGCCCTGGTACGCCACGAACAGGCCGGTGTTGTCGCGATCACGCACGGTAAAGGCCGTGCTGCCGGTGACCTTGTCGCGCAGCCAGTCGACGCCAGCGCTGAGCAACTGGTCGTCGCCGATGGCGAAGTCGCCCTGCACCGAGGCGGTGTCGCGGCGCGTGTCGATCCTGCTGGCAAAGCTGCGCGTGCCGGTGGCGTGGTCGCGGAAGTGGCTCTCGGCCTTGTCGTTGGCGCGGCCGATGCGGACATTGACGTCGGTGCGCTGGTTCGGGCGCCAGCCCATCCGGCCGCCGAACACTTCCTGCCGGTTGTCGGCCTCGTTGCCGCCGAAGATGCTGCCGTCGTACTCGTTGTAGGCATCGGCGACCATGGCATGGCCCTCCAGTTCCACGCGCTCGCCGACCTTGGTGCCGCCGCGCAGGCTTACCGAAGTGTTGCGGTAGCCGTCGCGGTCGGGCTCGTCGGCGAAGCAGCCCGCGCCCCAGCCTTCGGCGGTGCCGCGGCAGGAGTTGATGCCATCGGTGCGCTGCCACGCGCCCTGGGCCAGGAACCAGCCGCGCTCGCCGCGGTTGGCAATACCTGCGCTGGCCTGGCGCAGGCTGTTGCTGCCCACGCCCAGGCTGAGATTCGGGCGCAGGCCTTCGTCGTCGCCGCCACGGCGGGTGAAGATCTGGATCACGCCGCCGATGGCCTCCGAGCCGTACAGGCTCGAACGCGGTCCGCGCACGATCTCGATGCGCTCGATCTGGTCCAGCGGCAGGTCCTGGAACATCACCATGCCCGCGGTCGCCGAGCCGATGCGCACGCCGTCCACCAGCACCAGCACGTGGTCGGATTCGGTGCCACGCATGAACACCGACGACAGCTTGCCGGGGCCGCCCTGGTTGGCGAGGTTGATGCCGGCGCGGCCGCGCAGCAGGTCGAGCAGCGAGGTCGCCTGGCTGCGCTCGATCACCGCGCGGTCGAGCACCTGCACCGGGACGTTGCTGTCCTCGGCGTTGATCGCGGTGCGGGTGGCGGTGACCACCATGGTGTCGAGGTCGGTGGCCTGGGCGGCCGCGTGGGCCGTGGCGGCCGGGAGCAGGGCGAGCGCCACTGCGAGGGACAGGATCTGGTGCTGGAATTTCATCAAGGGCTCCATGCATCGCGCACGCCCGCGCGACGGTGTCGTCAGGAGGCTGGATGCAGTGGGGAGCGACGGGAGTCGACGTGCCGGATGCGGCGCGCGCTGCCGCCGCGACGCCCTCCGCATCGCAACCAGTCGTCTTTCGGGCCGGTCTCCGGGCTTGCGGGAGGAGCGAAGGGCCGGTGTCCCGATCCTGCGTCCGTCCCCGGCGCCTTCCCGTGCGAAGCACAGTGGCGGTTTGCCGGGGGTGTTCCACGCTTACCGTTGCGGGGGCAGCGCCGGAATGCTTCGCCCGCATGGCGCAGGCGGAAGGTCACCGGCTTCCCGTTTCAACCCTTGGGGGAATCCCCTCGGGTCACCAGAAAGTGCGCGCAGTCTACGGCATCGGGGTGGGGCGTGCCAAAGCAAAAACAGGAAAAGCAGGAAAAACAGGGGTCAGAGTACTGTTTCCAGCGAACGTCCATCCGGCTGCGGGTAAGGCGCCGGAAACAGTACTCTGACCCCTGTTTTTCCTGCTTTTGCTCTTCAGTCGTCCCGATCGGGCTCGTCGAGCAAATCCGGTGCCGGCAGCGCATCCGGATCCTGGTGGATGGTCGTGGTCACCGGTGCGGCGGCCGGGCGGCCGCGTGGCGGCGGCAGTTCGGCGGTGGCGGCCTCGACCGCGGCGACGAGCTCGGTGCGCCGCGCCTCGGGCACCTCCTGCCAGTGGCAGTCCTGCAGCGCGCCTTCGAGCGCGTAGAGCATGTTGAGGCTGGGTTTGAAGCCGGCGCGCCTGACCCGCATGAAGGCGTCCACCGGCCCCGCGGCGACGAGGTCCGCCTCCGTGCGCAGGCCCACCTGGCGCAGCCAGGCGGCGGATTTGGGACCGATGTTGCGCAGCTTCAGCGGTGCGTGCATGGCAGGGATTCGACGTAGATGCGGGCGATGGCTTCCAGCCCCTCCTGATCTGTAACGTCAAAACGGGCCGGATCCGGGCTGTCGAGGTCGAATACGCCCAGCAGGGCGCCTTCCCGGACCAGCGGCACCACCAGTTCCGAGCGCGAGGCGGCGTCGCAGGCGATGTGGCCGGGGAAGGCATGCACGTCCTCGACCCGCTGCGTCGTGCGGCTGCGCGCCGCCGCGCCGCAGACCCCCTTGTCCAGCGGAATGCGCACGCAGGCCGGCAGTCCCTGGAACGGACCGACGACCAGTTCCGCGCCATCGAAGAAGTAGAAGCCCACCCAGTTCAGCCGCGGCAGCGCGTGGTAGACCAGCGCCGCGAGGTTGGCGGCATTGGCGATGCGGTCGTGCTCGCCGTGCAGCAGTGCGCGCGCCTGTTCGGCCAGCTGCGTGTACTGCTGCGCCTTGTCGCCGCTTAGACTGGACGCAGAGAACATTCGGCCAGTGTAGCAGCGCGCTTCGGCGCGCCCGGAGGAGCGGTGACGCGGCTTCAGGCTTTGCAAAGAGGCGCATCGGCGCTGCGCCCGCGGGACGCGGCATGACGCGATCGTGGTTCGTCACCGGCACCGACACCGGCATCGGCAAGACCTTCGCCGCGGTGGCCCTGCTGCACGCGTTGCGCGCGCGTGGCCTGCGCGCGGTCGGGATGAAGCCGGTGGCCAGCGGCTGCGAGGCGACGGCGCAGGGCTGGCGCAACGAGGATGCGCTGGCGCTGCTGGCGGCGAGCGATCCGGCGCCCGCGTATGCCGACGTCAATCCGTACGCGCTGCCGGCGGCGACCGCGCCACAGTTGGCCGCGCGCGATGTCGGCGTGTCGGTCGGGCTGCGGGTGCTGCTGGCGGCGCATGCACGATTGTCGGCAGGTGCCGACGCCGTCGTGGTCGAGGGCGCCGGCGGCTGGCTGGCGCCGATGGCCGACGGACTCGACCAGTCCGCGCTGGTGCGTGTGATCGATGCCGACGTCGTGCTCGTGGTCGGCCTGCGCCTGGGCTGCCTGAGCCATGCGCGCCTCACCGCGCGCGCGATCGAGGCCGACGGCTGCCGGCTCGTCGGCTGGATCGGCAACTGTGTCCATCCGGACTTCGATCGCGTCGACGACTACCTCGCGCTGCTGCGCGAGGCGCTGCCGGTGCCGTGCCTGGGCGTGCTGGCGCATGCGACGACCGGCGATCCGTCCAGCCTGATGCTCCCGTAGGAGCGCCCCATGGGCGCGACCCGCGCTATCGATGCACCGGGAAAGCGGTCGCGGGCATGGCCCGCTCCTACGGATGCGCGGGAACGGCGTCGACGGTCGCCTTCTCATAGTCGCGGTCGTGCGCATGGTCGCGCGCCAGGTACAGGTAGAACGCCGGCAGCACGAACAGGGTGAACAGGGTGCCGATGGTCATGCCGGAGGCGATCACCGTGCCCATCGCGAAGCGCGAGGCGGCGCCGGGGCCGCTGGCCATCAGCAGCGGCACCATCGCGAACACCAGCGCGGCGGTGGTCATCAGCACCGGGCGCAGGCGGATCGAAGTGGCTTCCTCGATCGCCTCGCGCTTGCTCAAGCCTTCATTGATCTGCAGCTTGTTGGCGAACTCCACGATCAGGATGCCGTGCTTGGAGATCACGCCCACCAGGGTTACCAGCCCGACCTGGGTGTAGATGTTGATGCTCATCCCGGGGAAGGCCTCGATCCCGGAGAAACCGAGGATGCCGCTGACGATCGCCAGCACGTTGATCGCCAGCAGTGCGCCGCAGATCGCCATCGGCACGGTGAGCAGCATGATCAGCGCGTCACGGAAGCTCTCGAACTGCGCCGACAGCACCAGGAAGATCACGATCAGCGCCAGCCCCAGGGTCAGCAGCATCGCCGAGCCCTCCTGCTTGAACTGGCGCGACTCGCCGGCGTAGTCGACGCTGTAGCCCTGCGGCAGCACGTCCTTCGCGGCCTGGTCGAGGATGTCCAGCGCCTCGCCCTTGCTCACGCCCGGGCGCGGCATGAAGGTGATCGCCACCGCGTTGAGCTGCTGGAAGCGCTTGAGCGACTGCGGCTGCGTGCTTTCCTTCAACGTGACCAGGGTCGACAGCGGGATCAGTTCGCCGTCGCGGGTGCGGGTGTAGTAGTTGTGCAGGTCGGAGGCGTTGAGCCGGTCGCTGCGCTGCACCTGCGGGATCACCAGGTAGGAGCGGTTCTGCATCGCGAAGCGGTTGGTGTAACCGCCCGAGAGCATCGCCGCCATGTCCGCGGCCAGCGTGCGCATGTCGATGCCGAGCGTGGCCGCCTTGTCGCGGTCGATCTCGACCTCGATCCGCGGCTTGTCGATCTTCAGGTCCTTGTCGAGGAAGATGAAGCGCTTGCTGTCCATCGCCCGCTGCAGGATCGCGTCGGCCAGCTCGCTCAGCTGCGACAGGTCGCCGACGCCGCCGATGACGAACTCGCCGCCGCCGTCGCCGCCGGCGCTGGGCAGCGAGGGCGGCACCATGGCGAAGGTGTTCAGGCCGGCCACTTCGCTGATCTTCGGCTGCAGCTCCTGGTCGAGCACCTGCTTGGTCGAACGCTCGCGCTCGCCCCAGGGCTTGAGCACGAAGCCGGCCATCGCGATCGGGCTTGCGCCGCCGCCGCTGGCGCCGAAGCCGCCGTTGAACAGGAAGTAGTCCTGCACCTCGGGCGTCTCCATGGCGATCCGCGTGACTTCCCCGGTGTAGCGCTCGACGTAGTCGAGGGTCGCGGTCGGATCGGCCTGCGCGATCGAGAAGATGAAGCCCTCGTCCTCCAGCGGCGCCTGCTCCTTGGGCGCGGTGGTGTACAGGAAGGCGCAGGACACCAGCACGATCGCACCGAACACGGCGATCACCGACTTCGTCTCCAGCGCGCCGTGCAGCCGCTGCCGGTAGGCCAGACGCAGGCGCTCGAAGCGCTCGTCCAGCCACGCCTCCAGCCGGCCCTTGCTGCCCTCGGCGTGGGGCTTGAGGATCCTCGAGCTCATCATCGGCGTGAGCGTCAGTGCGATCACGCCCGACAGCAGTACCGCGCCAGCCAGGGTGAAGGCGAACTCGGTGAACAGGATGCCGGTCAGGCCGCCCTGGAAGCCGATCGGCAGGTACACCGCGACCAGGGTCGTGGTCATCGCCACCACCGGCCAGGCCAGCTCGCGCGCGCCCTTGATCGCCGCGTCATGGGGCGACAGGCCCTCCTCGATGTGGCGATGGATGTTCTCCAGCATGATGATCGCGTCGTCGACCACGATCCCGATCGCCAGCACCATCGCCAGCAGCGTCAGCAGGTTGATGGTGAAGCCCATCAGCAGCATCAGGAACAGCGAACCGATCAGCGACAGCGGCACCGTCACCGCCGGGATCAGCACGCTGCGGATGCTGCCCAGGAACAGGAAGATCACCACGATCACGATGACCACCGCCTCGATGATCGTGCGCACCACCTCGTCGATCGCGTCCTGGATGGTCTCGGTGCTGTCGTAGGGGATGCTCGCGGTGACGCCCTCGGGCAGCTGCGGCACGATCTCGTTGTCCCACAGGACGCGCAGCTCGCCGATCACGTCCAGCGAGTTGGCGTCGGGCGAGACGAAGATGCCCATGAAGGTCGCCGCTTCGCCGTTGATCAGCACCGAGGTGCCGTAGCTTTCCGAGCCGAGCATCACGTCGGCGACGTCGCCCAGGCGCACGATCGCGCCGCCCTGTTCGCGGACCACCAGGGCGCGGAACTCGTCGGCGTTGCGCAGGTCGGTGCGCGCGGTCATGTCGATCGCGACCATCTGGCCCTTGGTCGAGCCGACCGCGGCCAGCACGTTGTTCGAGGCCAGCGCGTTGGAGACGTCGCTGGCGGTGACCTGGAGTGCGGTCATGCGATCAGGTTTGAGCCACACGCGCATGGCGAAGGTGCCGGCGCCGAGGATGTCGGCACGCTGCACGCCCGGCACCGTGACCAGCTTCGGCTGCACCACGCGGGTGAGGTAGTCGGTGATCTGGTTGTTGTCGAGCGTCTCGCTGGCGAAGGACACGTACATCGCCGCGATCTGCTGGCCCTGCTGCAGGTCGATCACCGGATCCTCGGACTCCGGCGGCAGCTGGCCGCGCATCTTGTTGACCTTGGCGGCGATCTGGGTGAGCGCCTCGTTCGGATCCTGGTCGAGGCGGATGTAGGCCTGGATCGTGCTCACGCCGGCCGAACTGGTGGACGCGAGGTAGTCGATGCCCTCGGCGCTGGCGATCTCGCGCTCCAGCGGCGTGGTGATGAAGCCCTGGATCAGGTCGGCGTCGGCGCCGTAGTACACGGTGCTGACGTTGACCACCGCATTGCGCAGCTCCGGGTACTGGCGCACGTTGAGCTCGGTGAACGCGCGCAGCCCGAAGATCAGGATGAACAGGCTGACGACCATCGCCAGCACCGGCTTGTTGATGAAGATGTCGGTGAATTTCATGGCGGGGGCAAGGGGCTGGGGGCGGGGGCTTAAGGGCTAGCGACTAGGGGTTAGTGAAACTTGATCAACCATGTGTTTCAGCTGGCAAGCTTTGCTCCTCCCCTTGCTCGCGCAGCGAGCAGGGGGAGGCCGGGAGGGGGTGCCTTGCGCACGACAGCATTCATGCGTCGCGCTAAAAGCACCCCTCCCCAGCCCTCCCCTTCGTTGTGCGAAAGGGAGGGGGCAAAAGCAGGAACTCGGGGCTGATCAAGTTTCTTAGCCCCGAGCCCCGGCTCCTCAGCGATTCTCTGCCGCGGGCGCCGCGTCAGCGGTCGGCTGCACCGAGTTGTTGATCGTCACCTCGGCCTCGTTGCGCAGCTTGAGCAGGCCGCTGGTCGCGACCTGTTCGCCGGGCT
>DAOMPM010000026.1:0-37487 GCA_035444805.1 Luteimonas sp.
GACGGCCCGCAACCGGACCTGAATACTGAACCGGCAAGTTCAGGAACTTTTCGGGTAGCGCCGGGTCAGGACCGCCCACAAGCTGCTTTGCCGATTTCCGCACATCGCCGGACGGGTCGGTGCTAGTGCGCGCCGGACCCATCCGCGAAGATGGTGGATGCCTCCCGCACTCGCGCCGGTCACCGGGGGGAGGGCGTTCGCCGCCGGACCGGTATTCCAGGAGCCACCGCCATGTCGCCATGCCGCACCCGTCTGTTCACGATGTCGCTTTGCGCGGCGATGCTGGCGGCGTTGCCCGTCCACGCCGGCATGGCGCAGGCGCGGGCGGCCGATGCCGGCGTCGCGGAGAAGGACGTTGCGACCCGCCTGCACGCGGTGTTCGACGCGGACCAGACGTGGCGCCGGGAGGAGTACGGCTGGGTGCAGGTCGATGGCCGCTGGCGGATGGGCGATCGCATGCCCTCGGTCGCGCCCGCGGACTGGGTGCGCCGGATCGCGCACTGGGAGCAGACGCTGCAGGCGCTGGACGCGATCCCGGAGGCGGGGTTGTCGAACGAGGACCGCGTCAGCGCCGCCGTGTTCCGCACCAGCCTGGAGGCCAGCCTCAACAACGCACAGTGGCGCACCTGGGAAGCGCCGTTCAACAGCGACACCTTCTTCTGGGGCGACCACACGCCGCGCCAGCCCTGGCGCAGCGAGGCGGAGTGGACCAGCTTCATCACCCGGATGGGCGACCTGCCGCGCTATTTCGACGAGCAGATCGCGAACATGCAGCGCGGCCTCGCGCGCGGCTGGAGCGTGCCGCGGGCCACGCTCGACGGCCGCGACGAGACCATCGTGCCGTACACCCGCAGCGATGCCGGCAATCCGCTGCTCGCGGCGCTGGAGGCCATGCCCGCGTCGATCCCGGAACCGGCGCGTACGCGGCTGCAGACCGAAGGCCGCAAGGTGGTGTTGGAGCAGGTGGTGCCGGCCTATGCGCGACTGCTCGCCTTCATCCGCGAGGAGTACATGCCGCGTGCGCGCAGCACGATCGCCGCCAGCGACCTGCCCGACGGCGCCGCGTTCTATCGCTCGCAGATCCGCGAGTACGTCACCCTCGACATGGCGCCGGAGGACATCCATGCGCTCGGCCTGGCCGAGGTCGAGCGGATCACCGCCGAGATGCACGAGGTGATGGCGCGCGCCGGCTTCAAGGGCACGCTGGCGGAGTTCATGCAGTTCCTGCGCAGTGATCCGCAGTTCTATGCGAAGACGCCGGACGAACTGCTGCACTACACCGCGTGGATCGCCAAGCAGGTCGACGGCCAGCTCAAGCACACCATCGGCATCCTGCCGCGCTACCGCTTCACCATCGTGCCAGTGCCCGACGACATCGCGCCGACCTACACCGCCGGCCGCGGCGGGCTGGAGTCGTGCATGTTCAACACCTACGACCTCGCCTCGCGCCCGCTGTACAACCTGCCGGCGCTGACCCTGCACGAATGTTCGCCCGGCCACAGCTTCCAGGCCGCACTGGCGCTGGAGGCGCCCGAACGCCCCGACTTTCGCCAGAGCACCTACTTCTCCGGCTACGGCGAGGGCTGGGCGCTGTACACCGAGTGGCTGGGCAAGCAGATGGGCATCTACCAGACGCCCTACGAGGACTTCGGCCGCCTGACCTTCGAGATGTGGCGCGCGGCGCGACTGGTCATCGACACCGGCCTGCACGAATACGGCTGGACCCGGCAGCAGGCGATCGACTACCTCGCCGGCCACGCCGCGCTGGCCCACCACGACGTGGTCAACGAGGTCGACCGCTACATCTCATGGCCGGGGCAGGCGCTGTCCTACTACATCGGCTACAAGACCATCCGCGACCTGCGCGAAGAGGCCGAGCGCGCACTCGGCGCGCGCTTCGACCAGAAGACGTTCCACGACACCATCCTTGGCCTCGGCTCGGTGCCGCTGCCGGTGCTGGAGGAGGAAGTGCGCGCGTACATCGCCAGGCAGGCGGCGGCGCAGTAGACCGAGCCTCAACCGCCGCCAACGAACCCCGACTGCCGCCACGCCTCGAACACCACCACCGCCACCGCGTTGGACAGGTTGAGGCTGCGGTTGTCCGGCCGCATCGGCAGGCGCAGGCGGTGATCAACGGGGATGCGCGCGAGGACCTCGTCGGGCAGGCCGCGGGTTTCCGGGCCGAAGACGAAGGCGTCGCCTTGCGCATAGCGCGGCTGGTCGTAGCGCACGCTGTTACGGGTACTCAGTGCGAACAGGCGCGATGGTGCGATCGCCGTCAGCGCCGCGTCGAGCGAGTCGTGCACCTGCAGCGTCGCGTACTCGTGGTAGTCGAGTCCGGCGCGGCGCAGGTTGCGGTCGTCGAGGTCGAAGCCCAGTGGCCGCACCAGGTGCAGGCGCGCGCCAGTGTTGGCGCACAGGCGGATCACGTTGCCGGTGTTGGGCGGGATCTCGGGCTGGTAGAGCAGCAGGTCGAACACGGAGCCGGCCGGGGCGAGGACGCGCGCATTGTCGCGCAGTCGCCGTTGCCGGGCTTACCAGGGCAGCGGGGCGCCGCCGCGGTCGAGGAAGCGGCCGCTGTCGGCGGGTGTCAGCGCCTGCGCCACGCGCAGCAGGTCGGCGACCGAGTCGGCCGGTTCGAGTTCGGCGCCCTCGCCGCCCATGTCGGTGCGCACCCAGCCGGGGCTGAGCGCGACCACCACGATGCCGCGCCCGGCCAGCGCCTGCGCCAGCAGCGCCGTGGCCATGTTCAGCGCGGCCTTGCTGATGTTGTAGCTGGGCGTGCCGAAGCGCGTGGTGGAAGCGATCGACCCCAGCGGCGAGGACAGGTTGACCACGCGCGCGCCGGGTCGGTCCTGCGCGGAATCGCCGTCGGCCAGCAGCGGTGCCAGCGCTTGGGTCAGCAGCAGCGGCCCGGCGGCGTTGATGTGGAAACTGTCGTCGAGGTTGGCGCGGGTGAGGCTGCCGAAGCGCTCGCCCGAGTGCAGCACGCCGGCGTTGTTGACCAGCAGGTCGATGCGGCCTGGCGCGCCGTCGTCGCCTTCGTCCAGCACCAGCGGCAGCTCGCGCGCCAGTTCGGCGTGCGACTTCGGCTCGGCCACGTCCAGCGGCAGCACGTGCAGCCGCCCCGGGTATTCCCCGGCCAGCAGGTTGAGCGCGGTGGCCTTGCCCGGATGGCGGCAGGTCGCGACCACGTGGTCGCCGGCGGCGAGCAGCTGGCGGACGAATTCCAGGCCGAGGCCGCGGTTGGCGCCGGTGACCAGCGCGGTGAGCGATCGGGTGTCCATGACACGAGCATGCACCATCGGCGGCCGTCATGTGGAGGTGGCGGGCGCGGGCGGGCATCCGTGCCGGCTTGCGGCAACCGGGCATGATCGCGACCGCAAATGACGCGACAATGACGGCCGGCGGTGTCGTCACCCGGCGCAACCGGCGATTCACGGGAGCGCAACATGCGCACGGCAGGGTGTCTGGATGTTGCGCGCGAGGATCCAGGCCCGGCGATTGCGTGCGCAAGCCATGGCGTCGAGAACGACGCCCGACCGTGACCAAGAGGAGTGTTGCAATGCCGCGTTCGATCCACCGGATGATCCTGGGCCTGCTGTTCGCCGCGCTGGCCTGCCTGCCGGCGCTGGCGCAGGCGGCGCTGGATCCGCACGGCCT
The DNA here is from genome assembly GCA_035444805.1 of Luteimonas sp. Lineage (GTDB taxonomy): Bacteria > Pseudomonadota > Gammaproteobacteria > Xanthomonadales > Xanthomonadaceae > Luteimonas. The sequence goes on from DAOMPM010000026.1 coordinate 3,664, forward strand.
GCTGCTGGCCTGGCAGCGCGACCCGACCACGACGATGACCGTCGACTGGCACGTCGACCAGGCCGATGACGATGTGCGCGTGTCCTGGCGTCCGGCCGAAGGCGAGCACGAGTGGGCCGTGGCCAGCGGCAGCCGGCAGGCGATTCCCGCCTCGGACCGCGTCGTCCACCGCGTCGAGCTGACCGGGCTGCAGCCGGACACCGAGTACCTGTTCAAGGTCGGCGGCTACGAGCGCGAGCGCCGCTTCCGCACCATGCCGGTCGAGAACCTCAGTCGGCCGGTGCGCATCGCGATCGGCGGCGACGTGCGCGGCAACGAGGTCTCGCGCCGCGTGACCCGCCAGGCGATGCGCTTCGATCCCGACTTCGTGGTCTGGGGCGGCGACCTCGCCTACGCCAACGGCGACGAACGCAACATCGGCCGCTGGCATGAGTTCCTCGACGTGGTGATGCGCGAATTCGTCACCCCCGATGGCCGCACCGTGCCGCTGGTGATGGGCATCGGCAACCACGAGGTGCGCGGCGGCTACTACAACAAGAACGACCATGACCTGCGCAAGGACCAGCCTGCCTACACCCAGGACGACGCCTCGCGCCTGCGCATCGCCCCGTACTACTACCGGCTGTCGGCGTTCCCCGGCCAGCCCGGCTACGGCGCGCTGGATTTCGGCGACTACCTGAGCCTGCTGCTGCTCGATACCGATCATTCCAACCCGATCGCCGGCCAGCAGACCCGCTGGCTGCGGCAGGCGCTGGACCGCCGCGCTGGACGCGTCGCCCACGTGCTGCCGGTCTACCACGTCGGCGCCTACCCCTCGGCGCGGCACTGGGACGGCGAGGTGCACAAGCGCGTGCGCGAACACTGGTCGCCGCTGTTCGAACAGCACCGCATCCCGATGGTGTTCGAGCACCACGACCACACCTACAAGCGCAGCTGGCCGATCCGCGCCGGCAAGGTCGATCCGCGCGGCGTGGTCTACATGGGCGACGGCGCCTGGGGCGTGGGCGTGCGCAAGATCGGCAACAGCCACCAGGGCGAGAAGGCCTGGTACCTGGACCACGTCGCCAGCCAGTCGCACGCCATCATGCTGACCCTGCAGGGCCGCTACCAGAGCCTGGTGGTGGTCAACGAACAGGGCCGCGTGATCGACGCGTATCCGCGCGCTGGTTTGCGCGACGGGCAGCTGCCCGAAGCCGAGCGCTGGAGCAGGCGCGAGGACGAGCAGGCCGCCGCCGGGAACTGAGCGCCCGAAGGCTGCGCCTGAGGGCCGGGCGGCTTTTTTGCCCCCTCCCTTTCGCGCAGCGAAGGGGAGGGTTGGGGAGGGGTGCTTTTCGCGCGACGCACGATGGCTATCGTGCGCAAGGCACCCCCTCCCGGCCGTCCGGCCCGCCGGCACCGCCTTCGGGCGTTCATCGGGCCGCGAGCCGATGGCTCACAAGCGGCCCTCTTCACCCCCCTGCTCGCTGCGCGAGCAAGGGGAGGAGCAAGACTTGCCAGCTGAAGTCAACAACGCAGGCCTTATGAAGTCGCCGTGGCTGTTCCTGTTCGTGAAAAGCATCTCGGCACTCCCCCCACTGTCGCGGCTAGTCAAAATCCGCCGTCGAAATCCCCAGCACGCGGCTGTTCTCCTTCGCCGCACGCACGGTGGTCTCGTCGAACCCTCGGCTGTCGCTGGCCTCGATGTCCACCTTGATGACCACGTTCGTGCCATGGCGGGCGCTGAACAGCTCCACCAGCTCCTTCATGATGTTCGCGAACTTCAACGACGCACCGACGGGATCCAGCTCCGCTGACGCCCAGAAGTGCGTGGGCATCGTGGCGGTCGGTCCTGGCGGCGGCGGAACCGGGTCTGGATTGGGGCTGGGATCCGGATCGGGGTTCGGGTCCGGATCGGGCGTAATGACAGGTGGCGGACGCGTGGCCTCTTCGTAGGCCGCGGCCTTGCCCGGCTCGATCAGCAGCGCCACGTCAATGAACGGCGACGTCGCCTGCCCGAACGTGAACCCGAGATAGCGGTCGCCTTCCTTGCCACTGGCCAGGCCGAAGAAGTCGAGGCTCGATGCACCGGCCGCGATGGCCTGCGCCATCACATGCGAGTTCTGCAGGCGCGGTAGGTACAGGTAGCTGCACGACTTCTGCCACACGTCCAGCGCCTTCACGTCCACGGCGCCGTCCTTCCAGAACCATGCCTTGAGCAGGTAGTGGAGGTTGACCGGCGCCCACTGGGCGATCACCCACTCGTTGTCGGCGAGCACCCGGTCGATCTCCTTGCCCAGGCCCACGGCGGCGGAGTTCAGCGCCTGCGCCTCCCACTCGATCTCGCCGACCGTGCCGTCCTTGCGGCTGACGGTCTGCGAGGGCGCCACCAGCCACTTGTAGGTGTCGCGCACCAGCCGCAGCACCGTGTCGCGGGTCTGATCCTTGTTCTGACTGACCTGCTTGGCCTGGATGTTGTCCAGCGTGATCCGGGTCTCTTTGAGGTCGGTTTCGATGCTGCGCCACGCCAGCAGTGCGCGCACGGTTTCCTTCAGGTGGCTGACCTGGTCGGCATCGGCCGCGAGGAACAGCAGGCGGTTCTGCTTCACGCGCGGCTGGCCACCGCGATCCCGCAGGATCGCCGCAGCCGCATCACGCGCCGGGTTAGGACCGGCTCCACGCGTCCAACCGGTGTTGGGCGACAGCACCACCAGGCGCAGGTCCCACTCGTCCGGCACGTCCGCGGCAGGCGTGAAGATGTGGTGGTGCGCGATGGAGCCGCCTCCCAGCACCTTGCGCAGCACGTCCGCCACTTCGTCGAACACCTCGGGATCCTGGAAGCGCCGCTTGCGATCCTCCATCTCCCGTCGCAGGTTGGGCTTGACGTCCAGCCACCAGCGATTGTTGCCCTCGTTGAGGAAGGTCAGCCTCGTCTTCAAGCGCGACAGCGCATCCTTGAACACGTGCGGCGCCTGGCCCGGCTGGACACAGCTCAGGATCAGCCGCTCGGTCTCCACGCCACGCGCCATCTCGTTGCCGGATACGGGGGCGCTGCCCAGGAAGATGCTGCGGGTGATCCGACGGCACGCCTGGACCGACCCGAAACGCGCCTCCTGAGTCTCCAACAATGCCGGCTCGCTGCGCTCGCCATCGACGTCGCGAGAGATCACCGGGTCCCAGCCCACCGGCAGATTGCTGGTCAACTCGGCACTGACCTCTGGGTCGTACAGCGGCAGGCTGCCTGGCAGGATCAGCAGGTCCTTGTTATCGCTCTGCCACAGGCGGTGGATCACACGCGCCATCAGTTTCAGCACGCCACGCGTGCGCTGGAAGTTCGGCAACGCCGACCAGTCCTGGTACAGGCGCTCGAACACTTCCGGATGGATCGGGTACGCCGAACGCAGGCGGTCGAAATAGCGGCCTTCCTGCGTCTCCCCAGGAAGATCGTCGGCGTGCTTCACGTACCAATCGGCGAAGGCACGGCAGACGGTGTCGCGCGTGTCCTGGTCGCGGATCTCGGCGAACAAGCGACGGCGCACAATCTCGAATGACTCTTCGGTGCTGACCGGCTTCCAGATTGCCTGGACGCGGGAGAAGTAATGTTCCAGCGCATGCAGCGCGGCGACGCCGCGCTCACTGCCGGCTTCGCGCTCACTCTCCGGCAAGGACGCCAGCAGCACCGCCTGCGGTGCGGCCTTCAAGGCTTCGGTCAGCGCCTGGATGAAGGTGAGGTTGGCATCGTAGGTGCCGCCGGAAAGCGACTTGCCGTCCTCGAACTGGCGGATGTAGGCCACCAGCTCGTCGATCAGGATCACGCAGGGTCCGGCCTTGCGGATCAGCTCGGCCAACAGGTCCTTGCCCGGGTTGGTGCCGGTGGTATCGGCGTCGGCCAGGGCCACATAGGCTTCGGCGCCACCAAGTTGCCAGGCCAGCTCGCCCCACAGCGTGCGCAGGGTATGGCCATCCACGCGCCTCGGCATGCTGGGCGACAGCTTCACGCCATCCAGCACCACCACCTTGGCAACGGGCAGGTCCAGTACGCCTGCGGCATCGAGCAAGGGTGGAATGCCGGCCAGGTCGCTCTTCGGCGCCTTGCCGCTGACCATGTGCATGACCGCCAGCATGGTGTGGGTCTTGCCGCCACCGAATGCGGTCTGCAACTGGATGACCGGATCACCGCCATTGCCGGCAAGCCGCTTGGCCACCGACGTCAGCAGCGAACCCATGCCCTCTGTGATGAAGGTGCGCTGGAAGAACAGCACCGGGTCCTGGTACTCCGGCGTGGCGGAGCCGTCATGGACACGGGTGGCCGATGCGCTTCTGCGCTTCCTCACGCATCCAGTGGCCATAGCGGCGCACGTCCTCGGCCAGGCCGCGCGCGCCCGACCAGTCTTCCGCCATCCTCGTCTGCTTCTCTCCAGCAGGCACCGGCCCCACCGGCTTGCAGCCGGCGAACTTCGGCGGGATCTCGATCATCGCCTTGTTGATCAGCACCGCTACCGGGTTCAGGTCGCTGGCATGGCTATCCAGACCCAGCCGCTGCGCCTCCAGTGGAATGGCACCACCACCCGCGAACGGGTCATGGAACGCAGGCAGGTTGGCCGGATTGAACAGTTCAGCCGCCTGCGGGTGCTTTTTGTTGAGTTCGCACGTCTCTTCCCAGCTCTTGCGGATCTCCGCCCGTGCCCGTGCCAGGACTTCCTCGTTGTTGGTGTTCTCCCACTTCACCAGCTCGCGGATGATGTCGAACAGGCGCTCACGCTCGCGCGCGGCCTCCTTTTTGTTCGACCCCCGCCTGAAGCCCTGCCGTTGGCATCGAACATCAGCGCGCTGTCTTGCAGGATCTGGGACAGCTCGCGCCACTTCTGGTCGTGGCCGCTGTCGTAGAGCGCCCGGGCCTCGGCTTCGAGCGAGCGCAGGGTGAACAGCTCGGCTTCCATCTCGGCGATGGTGTCGGCGGTGCTGGCCTGCTCCACCGCCTGGTCGGCGACGTTCTCGAAGTCTTCCGGCGGCAGCTCGTCCTCGGCCTCGTCCAGGTCGTCCGGCACGTCGATCGCCACCACCTTGCCGTAGATGGGGCGCTCCTCACCAGCCCGATTGCCGCGGGCGATCAGCTTGGCTTCGTCCAACCGCTCTTCCAGCCGCTTGCGGCGGCGCAACAGCGACTGGTAGATGGCGGCCGGGCTGGATGCCAGACGGCGCTGCAACATGGTCAGGGCGAAGCCAACGCTATTGCGCTGCTTGCCATCCAGTTGCTCGGCCCGGTTCCACTCGTTGCGCACGTAGTCCGAGACATGCGCGTACAGTGCCTCCTCGGCAGGCGACAGGTCGTAGTTGGCGGTGTAGGCCAGTCGCGGCGGGAACAGCTTGGTGCCGTCGAACTTGAGCAGTTCTTCCTTCACCAGGCGCCGCATCAGGTCGGACACGTCCACGCGCGTGGCGCCCTCGCGGAACTTGCCGTAGAAGCGGTCGCCGTCGAGCAGCGCCATGAACAGCTGGAAGTCTTCTTCCTTGCCGTTGTGCGGCGTGGCCGTCATCAGCAGGAAGTGGCGCGAGATCGAGCCGAGCAGTTCGGCCAGTTCGTAGCGCTGGGTCTTCTTGACCTCGCCGCCGGAGAAGCTGGCGGCGCACTTGTGGGCCTCGTCGATGATGACTAGGTCCCAGTGCGACGCTCGCAGCTTCTCTTTCAGGTCGTCATTGCGTGCTAACTGGTCCAGCCGCGCGATCATGCGGTCGGTTTGGGTGAAGGCGTTGCCGTTGGCGGACAGCTCCTGCTGCTCACGACTGAACAGGGTGAACTCCAGGCCGAACTTGTCGCGCAACTCGTCCTGCCACTGGCCGGACAGCGAGCCCGGCGACACCACCAGGATGCGCTGGGCGTCGGAGCGCATGATCAGCTCACGGATCAGCAGGCCGGCCATGATGGTCTTGCCTGCACCGGGGTCGTCGGCCAGCACGAACCGCAGCGGCTGACGCGGCAGCATGGCCTCGTAGACGGCCGAGATCTGGTGCGGCAGCGGCTCCACGTCCGAGGTGTGGACGGCCATCATCGGGTCGAACAGGTGGGCGAAGCGGATGCGCAGCGCCTCGGCGGCCAACTGGAAGGCCTCGCCGCTGGCCGCAAACGACCAAGGACGTGTGGCAGTGGCCTCGGCCAAGGACGCTTCGTCGTCCCGGAACAGCATTCGCTCAGCGATGACCCCAGCCGGGGACCGGAACACGAGGGTGATGGCGTCCTGCCCGCCGGGCGCTACGGCCACGACTTCCACGGGTCCAGCGGGGTCCACCCCAACCAACCGCTGGCCCCTGGCAATGTCCTCGATCTTCAACGCTACGGTTTCCCTCGTCTTAGGGGCTCATTCTAGGGTCCCCACGGCGCCTCCGTTAATCTCGCCGGTTGTTGAGACAGGCGGATGGCGCGGCTTAGCTAGAGGTAGCAGCACGCGGTATCAGAGGGTGAGATAGACGTTGGGAACCTAGTTGCGAGGCGGGCTAGGCTTCCGGTCACCAAAAAACACCGAAGTTTGTAAAAAGTGAACACACTTCGGTGTTTTGCCCAGAAGCTCGCGGCGAACGTCCCCCGGACCGGGACCAATGGCCCAGTCCAGCGGCCGGCGCGGGACCGTACCATGGGGGTTTGGCCATCAGGGAAGCCCCCATGTCGACGTTCCAACGCCAGCCGCGCCGCGGCACCCTCCTCGCCATCGCGCTCGCCGCCGCCCTGGGCACGGCCGCGCCCCTGGCCTGGGCCGAGGCGCCGCCGGCGGCCGCCAGGGCCGGCGTCGACATCCCATACCAGAGCTTCACCCTGCCCAACGGCCTGCGCGTGGTGGTGCACACCGACCGCAAGGCGCCGATCGTGGCGGTCAACATCTGGTACCACGTCGGCAGCAAGGACGAGCCGTCCGGGCGCAGCGGCTTCGCCCACCTGTTCGAGCACCTGATGTTCCAGTCCTCGGAGAACCACCGCGGCGAGTTCTTCGACCCGTTCCGCGCGGTCGGCGCCACCGACCAGAACGGCACCACCAACACCGACCGCACCAACTACTTCCAGAACGTGCCGACCACCGCGCTGGACATGGCGCTGTGGATGGAGTCCGACCGCATGGGCCACCTGCTCGGCGCGATCGACCAGGCCGCGCTCGACGAGCAGCGCGGCGTGGTCCAGAACGAGAAGCGCCAGGGCGAGAACCAGCCCTACGGCCAGGTCTGGCAGAAGATGACCCAGGCGCTGTACCCGGCTGCGCACCCCTACGGGCACAGCGTGATCGGCTCGATGAACGATCTCAACGCGGCTTCGCTCGACGACGTCAAGCAGTGGTTCCACGCCTGGTACGGCCCGAACAACGCGGTGCTGGTGCTGGCCGGCGACATCGACCTGGCCACCGCGAAGGAGAAGGTGGCGAAGTACTTCGGCGACATCCCCGCCGGGCCGACGATGGCGCAGCCGGCGGTCGACGTCGCCAAGCGCCCGCAGACCACCCGCGAGGTGATGCAGGACAAGGTGCCGCAGCCGCGCATCTACCGGGTCTGGAACGTGCCGCAGACCGGCAGCGTCGAACTCGACCAGCTGCAGGTGCTGGGCCACGTGCTCGGCGGCGCCCGCTCCTCGCGCCTGGACGCGCGCCTGCTGCACGGCGAGCAGCTGGTCGACAACATCAGCGCGATGGCCGGCGCCTCGCAGCTGGGCTCGAACTTCTACATCGTCGCCACCGTGAAACAGGGCGTCGACCCGGCGAAGGTCGAGGCGATCATCGACGAGGAGATCGCCAGGCTGGTGGCCGAGGGCCCGAGCGCGGCTGAACTCGAGCGCGCACGCACGATGATGCGCGCCGGCTTCATCCGCGGCATCGAGCGCATCGGCGGTTTCGGCGGCAAGGCCGACGTGCTGGCCGAGTGCGCCGTGTACGAGGCCGACCCGGGCTGCTTCCGCACTTCGCTTGCGAACATCGACGCGACCACCGCCGCCGACGTGCGCGCGGTCGGCGCGAAGTGGCTCGGCGCCGGCAGCCACACCATCGTCGTCGAGCCGGGCGAGCGCACCGCCCTGGTCGAGGATCCGGCGGGCGTGCCGGCGCCGTTCGACCTGCCCGCGCCCGATCCGAAGTTCAGCACCACCGCCGCCACCGTGGACCGCAGCCTCGGCGTACCGCAGACCACGAGCTTCCCCGAGCTGAAGTTCCCGTCGCTGCAGCGCGCGACCCTGGGCAACGGCACCACGGTGATCCTGGCCGAGCGCCACGACATCCCGGTGGTGCAGTTCAGCTACGAATTCAACGGTGGCAACAGCAGCGACTCCGCCGGCCGCGAGGGCGTGGCCGAGTTCGCCATGGGCCTGCTCGACGAGGGCGCGGCGGGGATCGGCGCGCTCGACTTCGCCAACCGCGCCGAAGCGCTCGGCGCCAGCCTCGGCGCTGGCGCCTCGACCGACGGCGGCAACGCCTGGCTGTCGGCGCTGAAGGAAAACCTCGATCCGTCGCTGGCGCTGTTCGCCGACATGGTCCGCCGCCCCGACTTCACCGCGTCCGAGATCGAACGCGTCCGCGCCACCTGGATCGCCGGCATCCGCCAGCAGAAGGCGCAGCCGAGCGGCATGGCGATGCGGGTGCTGCCGGGCCTGCTGTACGGCGCCGCGCATCCCTACGGCACGCCGGGCAGCGGCAGCGAGGTCTCGATCGCGGCGCTGACCCGCAACGACCTGCTCGACTTCCACCGCCAGTGGCTGCGTCCGGAGGACGCGACCCTGATCGTGGTCGGCGACACCACCCTGGCCGAGATCGTGCCGGTGCTGGAGCGCCACTTCGGCGACTGGACCGGGCAGGGCGACGCACCGGCGCCGGTGGCGGTGCCGCAGGTCGCGCTGCCGCAGGCGCCGCGCGTGTTCCTGATCGACCAGCCCGGCGCGGTCCAGGCCAACATCTTCGCCGCCCAGCTGGCGCCGTCGACCACCGACCCGGGCGCGGTGCGGCTGGAGATGGCCAACGGCGTGATCGGCGGCGACTTCACCGCGCGCCTGAACATGAACCTGCGCGAGGACAAGCACTGGTCCTACGGCGCCCGCAGCGCGCTCGGCGGCGCGCTCGGCCAGCGCCGCTGGCTGGTGTCGGCGCCGGTGCAGATCGACAAGACCGGTGAAGCAATGGCCGAGATCCAGCGCGAGCTGGTGCAGTTCGCCGACGGCGAGCGCCCGGCCAGTGCGGCCGAGGTCGAGCGGGTGCAGGCGATCCAGACCCGCAGCCTGCCCGGCGCCTACGAGACCGCGCGCTCGGTGATGAGCACCATCGGCGGCATCGTCCTCTACGACCGTCCGGACGACTACGTGTTCAGGCGCAAGGCCGAGGTCGAGTCGATCACCCCGGCGCAGGTGGCCGAAGCGGCGAAGACCCTCCGCCCCGACGCCCTGACCTGGGTGATCGTCGGCGACCTCAAGCAGACCGAAGCGCCGGTGCGCGCGCTGAAGCTGGGCGAAGTGCAGGTGATCGACGCCGACGGCAAGCCCGCCAAGTAGGAGCGCGCCATGCGCGCGACCCACGCGCCACTGGTGGCGGACGGGTAGAGCGAGTTGGTGGTTGGTAGTTGGTGGAGAAACCGGAATCCCGACCACCAACCACCAACTACCAACTACCAACTACCAACCCTCTACGTTCATCCCCGCTGCGGCAAACTCCCGCCAACCCCGGACCGGACCCACCCCATGCGCCTCGCTGTCCTGCTCGCCCTCCCGCTCGCCCTGTCCGCCTGCACCTGGGTGCACATGGCGCCCGGCGCCAGCGCGGTGAAAGTCGTCACCGGCGCGCCGTCGGGTTGCGAGAAGCGCGGCGAGGTCGAGGTCTCGGTCAAGCACTCCATCGCCTTCATCGAGCGCAACCCGATCAAGGTCCGCGACGAACTGGAGACCCTGGCCCGCAACGAGGCCCCCGGCCTGCAGGCCGACACCATCCACCCGCTGGCCGACCCGGCCGGCGGCAGCCAGCGCTTCGCGGCCTGGCGCTGCGGCCGTTGAGAGCAAAAACAGGGGTCAGAGTGGTCTTTTGCCCCGTGCCCTGCCGCCGCTGCCGGGCAAATCGAGGCAAAAGACCACTCTGACCCCTGTTTTTTTGCCATGCTGTCGCAGGCATGCGTGAGACGCCGCCGGCCCGCTTTCCCGCCCCCACCCCCGAAAGACGGTATCCTGTACGGCTCCGTATCCGTCACCGGCGCCTTGCCCATGCTCTTCCAACACGTCGCCATTGCTGGCCTGGCGCACATCGATGCCCCGCGCCGGCTGTCTTCCGACGAGATCAACGCCCGGCTCAAGCCGACGCTCGACCGCCTCGGCATCAAGATCGACGTGCTCGGCGACATCGCCGGCATCCACTCCCGCTACCTGTGGGAAGAAGGCGTGCAGGCGTCTGAAGTGGCGACTCTCGCCGGGGTCAAGGCGCTGGCCGATGCCGGCATCGACCCGGACAAGGTCGGCCTGCTGGTCAACACCTCGGTCAGCCGTGACTACCTCGAGCCGTCCACCGCCAGCATCGTCTCGGGCAACCTCGGCCTGTCCGACACCTGCCAGAACTTCGACGTCGCCAACGCCTGTCTCGCCTTCATCAACGGCATGGACATCGCCAGCCGCATGATCGAGCGCGGCGAGATCGACTACGCCCTGATCGTCGACGGCGAAACCGCTGACCTCGCCTACGAGAAGACCCTCGAACGCCTGACCAGCGCCGACACCACCGAGGAGCAGTTCCGCAACGAACTGGCCACCCTCACCCTCGGCTCCGGTGCTGCAGCCATGGTCCTGGCCCGCGCCGAACTCGCCCCCGGCGCGCCGCGCTACCGCGGCGGCGTGACCCGCGCCGCGACGCAGTGGAACAAGCTGTGCCGCGGCAACCTCGACGGCATGGTCACCGACACCCGCCTGCTGCTGATCGAAGGCATCAAGCTGTCGCAGAAGACCTTCGGCGCCGCCAAGCTGGCGCTGGGCTGGGTGGCCGACGAACTCGACCAGTTCGTGATCCACCAGGTCAGCAAGGTCCACACCGCCGCCTTCACCAAGGCCATCGGCATCGACCCGAAGAAGGTCCTGACCATCTTCGGCGAACACGGCAACATCGGCCCGGCATCGGTGCCGATTGTGCTCAGCAAGCTGCGCGAGATGGGCCGCCTGAAGAAGGGCGATCGCGTCGCCCTGCTCGGCATCGGCTCGGGGCTGAACTGTTCGATGGCCGAAGTGGTCTGGTGAGCCCGGCTGCTGGTGACTGAAAGTAGGGGCCGGCATGTCCGGCCCTTTTCGTATGCGCCCGGCGCAGGCTTGAGCCGAACCCGCTGGCAATGCACGATCCGCGCTGGGCGTCCGTGGCGATGGACGTCGATGGTGAGCGCAGAGGAGTCCACTGGTGGCATCAGACTCGTCCTTCCCGGTGTTCGAGTGGCTGGCAAGCAGCGTCAAGTTGCTTGGATTCAGTGCCAAGCCCGATGCCGATACCTTCCAGCTCCTTCTGGCGTTGGGCGCGGCCCTGGTGGCCTACGCCCTGATCCACCGCAGCCAGAAGAAGGCGGCCGAGGAAATGCGCCGGATCGAGCGCGCGAAGCTGCTGCACGACCTGGATCGCGAGTACTACGACATCATGTCCAGGAAGTGCGTGATCGAGGCGACGGACGCGCCCGGCGGCTCTGTCGATGAGTCAAGCATGCAGCGCCTGGAATGGGTGCTCACGGGGAGAGTCGCCTGGAATCCATCGGTGGAACTGGATGACACCGGCGAGCGTCGCTACCACGTGGTCGACGGCAGCCGCCACGTCCGCATCGGCCCGGGCCACTGCATCGACACGGTTTCCCTGCACCTGATGCTGTCTTGGTCGAAGCGCGTGTCCAACGGACTGCGCCTCAACATCCTGTCCTGCGACGACGTCATGGAAATGTGGCGCAGCATCCTGCCCTGGGCGAAGAACGGCCGCTTCTCGTACATGGCCGACCTGTTCGGCATGAGCCCGGTGCGCGAAGCCGGGATCCGCGCCGTCATGGCCCTGCCGCCGAGGCGCAATCGCCGGCGAGAGAGGGCGTTGTTGCCGTGGACGGGTCGCGTCGCCGGGTACCGCCTGCACGAAGCTCCTCCGGACGAATGGCAAGGTGACATCGCGCCGCTCTACCACGTGATCGGTATTGTCTCGGTGCAGGCACTGCGGAAGCAGAGGCTCGAAATCCTCGACTACTTGCGCCTCGGGACCACGGATTCGGCGATGTGGAGCGGGATGGACAAGAAGCTGCGCGCGGCGTTGATCGGTTGACAGGCGATCCGCCAGGCGCCTGAACCCGGCGCCACGTCACCAAGGGCGACACCATCGCCGACGCGCTGCGGGCGCTGGGGCGCAGGCTGGAAGTGTCCGGCGCTGCGCCCTGAGCCCGCACGCCGACCTCAATTCGCCCCGCAGCACTTCTTGTATTTTTTCCCGCTGCCGCAGGGGCAGGGGTCGTTGCGCCCGGGCGTGGCCTCGCGGCGGATCGGGGCGCGCGGGGTCAGGGCATCGACGCGGTGGTGGTTGAGGTCGGCCAGCATGTCCGGCAGTCCGACGACGATCGCCAGCCGCTCGCGGTAGCTGACTGGCGTTGCCTCGGCGGTCGGGTCGTCCGGGTTGACCGCCTCGCCGCTGGCCAGGCGGTCGAGCTGGTCGAAGATCTCCTCGATCCAGTCGTGTTCGTCCAGCCATCGGTCCCACTCCGCCTCGCGCAGCGAGACTGCGGTGAAGAAGCCCAGCGCCCAGTCGCCGCCGACATCGAGTTCGTCCTCGTGCAGGGCCTCCTCGCCGGTCAGCTCCGGGTCCTCGGGCAGCCACATCAGCGGCGCGAGGTGGTCAGGCAGTTCGTCGCTGCCGTGGCGCACGCGCGCGGCGCACATGTTCCAGTGGCCCATCAGCAGGTCCTGCACCTGGAACGCTTCGTCCTCCGAATCCCAGCGCGGCGGCTTGCCGCCCCACACCAGCGGCTGCCATTCGCTCGGCAGCACCAGCGACGGCGCCACCACCAGCGCCGACAGGAAGCCGTCCAGTGCCTCCAGGTTGAAGCCCTTGAACGGCACCGCGCGCTGCTCCAGCAGCTCGGACAGGCGCTCGATCTGGTTGTCGTCGAGGTAGGGCGGGGGCGGGGCGGGAGTGGGCATTGCGGCGTGTCCTGGCCGGGTCGGGCGTCGGCTTTGGACAGTTTACCGTCGCGGATGCCGTGTTCCGCGGGTGGCATTGGACGCTGAGGCAGTCCTGCACCGGAGAAGTCCGAACAGATCGGGATTGTCATTTCGAGCGCAGCGAGAAATCTCAGGCAGAGAATCAACAAGCAGATTTCTCGCTGCGCTCGAAATGACAGTTGCTCAGCGGTTCCCTAGGATGGGCTCAGTCGAACACCCAGGCAGGACCCCATGCAGACCATTTCCGTCCCCGTGTCCGTCGGCGAGCTGGCCGACAAGCTGTCGATCCTGCACATCAAGCACGAGCGCATCGGCGACGCCGCCAAGCGCGCCCACGTCGAAGTGGAGATGCAGGGCCTGCGTCCGATCTGGGAGCGCGTGGTCGCGGCCACCCCCGAGCTGGCGGGGCACTACGACCGGCTCAAGGCGGTCAACGAGCTGATGTGGGACGTGCAGGACGGGCTGCGCGCACGCGAGGCCGCGAAGACTTTCGACGACGGCTTCATCGAGCTGGCCCGCGCGGTGGCGGTGCGCAACGGCGAGCGCGTGGCGATCAAGAACGGGATCAACCGCCTGGCCGGCTCCGAGTTCGTCGAAGAGAAGCAGTACCAGGCCGGAGGCTGATGGACATGAATTACTGGATCGTTTTGCTGGCCGCGGTGTCGAGCTTCGTCGTCGGCGGCCTGTGGTATTCGCCGATGCTGTTCGGCAAGGCCTGGAACCGCGAGAACGGCAGTGCGGCGGGGCAGGGGCATCCGGCGAAGGTGTTTGGCGTCGCCTTCGCGTTCTCGCTGCTGGCGGCGGCCTGCTTCGCGTTGCTGGTCGGTCCGTCGCCCGCATTCGACGACGCGCTGCGGCTGGGCGCGCTGGCGGGCATCGGCCTGGTCGCGGCGAGTTTCGGCATCAATTACCAGTTCGCCGGTCGCAGCTTCCGGCTGTGGCTGATCGACGGTGGCTACCACGCGGTGCAGTTCGGGCTGTTCGGCGTGATTTTCGGGCTCTGGGGGTGAGCGGGCCATGGGACTGCTTGTCGACGGCACCTGGCAGGACACCTGGTACGACACTTCGGGTGACGGCGAATTCCGCCGCGAGGAAGCGAAGTTCCGCGACTGGCTGAGCGCCGACGGCGGGCCCGGTCCGGACGGGCAGCGCGGCCACCGCGCCGAGGCCGGCCGCTACCGCCTGTACGTCAGCTACGCCTGCCCCTGGGCGCACCGCACGCTGATCGTGCGCGCGCTGAAGGGACTCGAAGACCTGCTGCCGGTGTCGGTGGTGCACTGGCGCATGCTCGAGCACGGCTGGACGTTCGAGGACGGGCCCGGGGTCACGCCCGATCCGGTGATGGGCGCGCAGTACCTGCACCAGCTCTACACGCGCGCGAAGCCGGGCATGACCGGGCGGGTGACGGTGCCGCTGCTGTGGGACCAGCACACGGACACGATCCTCGGCAACGAGTCGTCCGAGCTCATCCGCATGTTCAACAGCGCCTTCGACGCGCTCGGCGCGAAGCCCGGCGATTTCTATCCCGAGACCTTGCGCGACGAGATCGACGTGGTCAACGCGCGGGTCTATCCCGACGTCAACAACGGCGTCTACCGTGCCGGCTTCGCGACCACGCAAGCGGCCTACGAGGACGCGGTGCGGGCGCTGTTCGACACCCTGGACTGGCTGGAGGCGCGGCTGTCGACGCAGGACTGGCTGGTCGGCGGCCAGCTGACCGAGGCCGACATCCGCCTGTTCACCACCCTGCTGCGCTTCGACGCCGTCTACCACGGCCACTTCAAGTGCAACCTGCGGCGCATCGCCGACTACCCCGCGCTGCACGCCTTCACCGCGCGCATGATCGCGCTGCCCGGTGTCCGCGACACGGTGCACTTCGACCATATCAAGCGGCACTACTACGAGAGCCACCGCACCATCAACCCGACCGGCATCGTGCCGCTGGGGCCGCTGCAGGTGTATTGAAAAACTGGAAAAACTGGGGTCAGAGTACTGTTTCTGCACGCAGAAACAGTACTCTGACCCCAGTTTTTGCCTCCCGCTACAATGGCACCCCGCGAACCCGTCCCCGAGCCCGTGCGCTTCCCCGACTACGATTTCACCGGCCACCGCCTCGAAGTGCGGCCCGGCATCCGCCTGCATTACCTCGACGAAGGCCCGCGCGACGGCGAGGTGGTCGTGGCCCTGCACGGCAATCCCTCGTGGAGCTACTACTGGCGCCACCTCGTGCTCGGCCTGCGTGACCGCTACCGGGTGATCGTGCCCGACCATGTCGGCATGGGCCTGTCGGACAAGCCCGACGACGACGAGAACGCACTGCCGCGCTACGACTACACCCTGCAGTCGCGGGTGGATGACCTGTCCACGCTGCTCGACCACCTCGGCATCACCGGCCCGATGACCCTCGCGGTGCACGACTGGGGGGGGATGATCGGCTTCGGTTGGGCGCTGTCGCACCAGGCGCAGGTCAGGCGGCTGGTGGTGCTCAACACCGCAGCGTTTCCGATGCCGGCAGCCAAGCCGATGCCCTGGCAGATCGCGCTGGGCCGCGACTACAACATCGGCGAAATCGTGATCCGCGGCTTCAACGCGTTTTCCGGCGGCGCGTCGCGTTTCGGCGTGGAACGGAAGATGCCGCGCGAGGTGCGCCGCGCCTATGTCGCGCCCTACGACTCGTGGAAGAATCGGATCTCCACGGTGCGCTTCATGCAGGACATCCCGCTGTCGCTGATGGACCGCGCCTGGCCGCTGCTGGAGGAGTCAGGCAAGCGCCTGCACGAGTACGCCGGCCTGCCGGCTTTCATCGGCTGGGGGCTGAAGGACTTCGTGTTCGACCACCATTTCCTGGAACGCTTCCGGGCCGAGCTGCCCGGCGCGGAGGTGATGGCCTTCGACGACGCCGGGCACTACGTGCTGGAAGACAAGCACGAGGTGCTGGTGCCGGCGATCCGCGCCTTCCTCGACCGCAATCCGCTGTAGGAGCGCCCCACGGGCGCGACCGGTGTTGTCGATGCACCGGGACAGCAGTCGCGGGCATGGCCCGCTCCTGCGGGAAGGCGGTTGTAGGAGCGCCCCATGGGCGCGACCGGGTCGCGATGATGCCCCGGGTTGCTGCGGGTCGCGGGCATGGCCCGCTCCTACGTCCGGAATCTCGGGAATCAGGCCGCGAATTCGCGCCAGCTCCAGTCGTCCCCGGTCAGCGGCGCCAGGCCATGGGCGATGCGGGCCCGGTCGCATTGGTCGCTGACTTCGCCGAACTCCCAGGACGCCGCCACGTCGCGGCAGGCCTGCGGACGCAGCGGGTGGATGCTGCAGCGGGAATGGTGGCCGATGTCGGCCTCCAGGGCGACGCAGCGCAGGACGTCGCCGCCGGCGGTGCCGCGCATGGCCAGTTCGTGGCTGCGCAGGGGCACGGTCAGCGCGCGCGGCACCGTGCCGCCCAGTGCGGGCTCGGCCTCGGACCAGTGCAGGCTGACGCGGAAATGGGCGCAGCAGGCGCCGCAGCTCAGGCAGGGATGGGGCACGCGGGCCGGTCGCGTCGTGGTCGGGTGCGGGATTCTTCGGCAAGCCGGCACGTCGCGCAAGCGGTTTATGCAGGAACGGTCTTTGTGGGAGTGCCTTCAGCCGCGATGTTGGCAACGGGACATGCGATCGCGGCTGAAGGCGCTCCCACGAAAGCCGCTCCCATGGGATGCGGTACGCGGACCGGATCGCAAGCGGCGATAATCGCGCGATGACCGAAGTCTGCAACATCGCCGCCGCGCTGCCGCGGCTGGCGGCCGAGGCGCCGGACCGCGTCGCCATGCGCTGCCCGGGCCGCGACGGCGGCTACGGCGTGTCACTGACCTATGGCGAACTCGACGCACGCAGCGACGCCATCGCCGCCGGACTGGCCAAGCGCGGCATCGTCCGCGGCACCCGCGCGGTGCTGATGGTGCGGCCGACGCCGGAGTTCTTCCTGCTGATGTTCGCCCTGTTCAAGGCCGGCGCGGTGCCGGTGCTGGTCGATCCGGGCATCGACAAGCGCGCGCTGCGCCAATGCCTGGACGAAGCACGGCCGGAGGCCTTCATCGGCATCCCGCTGGCGCAGTTCGCGCGCGTGCTGCTGGGCTGGGCGAAGGCGGCACGGGTGCGGATCACCACCGGGCGCATGGCACTGCTGTCGGACGCGACGCTGGCGCAGGTCGAGCGCGACGGCGCGGGCGCCGGACCGCAGATGGGCCAGACGCAGCCCGACGACGTCGCCGCGATCCTGTTCACCAGCGGCTCGACCGGCGTGCCCAAGGGCGTGGTCTACCGCCACCGCCACTTCGTCGCCCAGGTCGACATGCTGCGCGGGGCCTTCGGCATCGAAGCCGGCGGCATCGACTTCCCGACCTTCCCGCCGTTTGCGCTGTTCGATCCCGCGCTGGGCCTGACCTCGATCATCCCCGACATGGATCCCACGCGCCCGGCCAGCGCCGATCCGCGCAGGCTGCACGCCGCGATCGCGCGCTTCGGCGCCGACCAGCTGTTCGGCTCGCCGGCGCTGATGCGGGTGCTGGCCGACCACGGCGCACCGCTGCCGACGGTCAAGCGCGTGACCTCGGCCGGCGCGCCGGTGCCGCCGGAGGTGGTGGCGCGGATGCTGGAACTGCTGCCGGCCGACGCACGTTTCTGGACGCCCTACGGCGCCACCGAATGCCTGCCGGTGGCGGTGATCGAGGGGCGCGAACTGCTGGAACTTCGCGAGCGCACCGAACAGGGAGCGGGCATCTGCGTCGGTCGCCCGGTGGCGCCGAACGAGGTGCGGATCATCCGCATCGGCGACGAGGCGATCGAGGCTTGGTCGGATGATCTTCCGGTCGCGGCGGGCGAGGTGGGCGAGATCACGGTGGCGGGGCCGAGCGTGACCGATGCCTACTTCAACCGCGAGGCGCAGACGCGGCTGGCGAAGATCCGCGAGGACACGGACGGCGGCGAGCGCATCGTCCACCGCATGGGCGACCTCGGCTGGTTCGACGCCGACGGCCGGCTGTGGTTCTGCGGGCGCAAGTCGCATCGCGTCGAAACGGCGGACGGAGCGCTGTACACCGAGCAGGTCGAGCCGGTGTTCAACACGCATCCGGAGGTGCGGCGCACGGCGCTGGTCGGTGTTGGCGAGTCTGGCATGCAACGGCCGGTGTTGTGTGTCGAAACGAACGCAGGCGTTGGTAGTAGCGAGCATCCGCGCATCGAACGCGAACTGCGCGGCATCGGTGCGCGGTTCCCGCACACCGCGCGGATCGAAAGCTTCCTGTTCCATCCGGGGTTTCCGGTGGATATTCGCCACAATGCGAAGATCGGGCGGGAGAAGCTGGCCGACTGGGCCGCGGCCAGGAGCCAGCCATGAAAATCCTCGTCACCGGCGGCGGTGGTTTCCTCGGCCAGGCACTGTGCCGCGGCCTGGTCGAGCGCGGCCACGACGTCGCCAGCTTCAACCGCGGCCACTATCCGGCGCTCGACGCGCTCGGCGTGCAGCAGCTGCGCGGCGATCTCGCCGATCGTGATGCGCTGCTCGCCGCCGCGCAGGGTGTCGACGCGATCTTCCACAACGCCGCCAAGGCCGGCGCCTGGGGCAGCTACGACAGCTATCATTCGGCCAACGTCACCGGCACGCAGCACGTGCTCGATGCCTGCCGCGCGCACGGCATCGGCCGGCTGGTCTACACCTCCACGCCCAGCGTCACCCACCGCAAGACCCATCCGGTCGAGGGCGGAACCGCCGACAGCGTGCCCTACGGCGAAGGCTTCAAGGCGCCGTACGCGACCACCAAGACCATCGCCGAGAAGGCGGTGCTGGCCGCGAACGATGCCGACCTCGCCACCGTCGCCCTACGCCCGCGCCTGATCTGGGGCCCGGGCGACCAGCAGATCCTGCCGCGCCTGGTCGAGCGCGCGCAGGCCGGGCGCCTGCGCTTCGTCGGCGGTGGCGACAACCGCATCGACACCACCTACATCGACAACGCCGCGCAGGCGCACTTCGACGCCTTCGACCATCTCGCGCCCGGCGCCGCCTGCGCCGGCAGGGCCTACTTCATCAGCAATGGCGAACCGATGCGCACGCGCGAGATCGTCAACGCCCTGCTCGCCGCCGCCGGTGCGCCGCAGGTGCAGGGCTCGATTCCGTTCGGCGCGGCCTACGCGATCGGCGCGGTGTGCGAAACCCTGTGGCCGCTGCTGCGGCTCAAGGGCGAGCCGCCGATGACGCGCTTCCTGGCCGAGCAGCTGAGCACCACGCACTGGTACGACATGGCGCCGGCGACGCGCGATTTCGGATATAAGCCACGGGTGACGATCGCCGAGGGCCTGCAACGGCTGCAGGCGTCATTGCGCCCCGCCTGAGCTGGACACGGACCCGATCGCCATGACCGAAACGACCGCGCCCGCCGGCAGTCCCACCCCGGGCGTCGTGCGCCGGAACCGGAAGCCACTCTGGCACCACCTGTACTTCTGGGTGCTGCTCGGCATCGCCGTCGGCATCGCCATCGGCGTGTTCGCGCCCGAGACCGGCGCGAAGATGAAGTGGCTGGCCGACCTGTTCATCAAGCTGGTCAAGGTGGTGATCGCGCCCACCATCTTCGCCACCGTGGTGGTTGGCATCGCCGGCCTCGGCAGCCTCGCCCAGGCCGGCGGGCTGGCGCTGCGCACGGTGATCTACTTCAACGTCACCACCGTGTTCGCGCTGGCGCTGGGCCTGGTGGTGGTGAACGTGCTCAAGCCCGGTGTCGGGCTCGGGTTCGACATCGAAACCTTCGACGCCTCCGGTGCCGACCGCACCATCGAGCTGGCCGGCGGCGCGGCCGGCGAGGGCGTCACCGGCTTCCTGCTCAATCTGGTGCCGGACTCGTTCTTCGGTGCCTTCGTCGACGGCCAGCTGATCCAGGTGCTGGTGCTGGCGATCCTGGTCGCCTGCGCGCTGACGATGATGGGCGAGCGCGCGCGCGGCGTGGTCCGCGCGCTGGACACCTTCGCGCACCTGATGTTCGGCGTGATCCGGATCGTGATGTGGTTCGCGCCGCTGGGCGCGATGGGCGGCATGGCCTTCACCATCGGCGAGTACGGGGCGCAGATCCTCGGCTCGCTGGCGCAGTTCATGCTGGGCTTCTACCTGGCCTGCCTGCTGTTCGTCTTCGGCGTGCTCGGGCCGATCTGCCGCTGGTGCGGCTTCAGCGTGTTCCGCTACATCCGCCTGATCCGCGACGAACTGCTGATCGTGCTCGGCACCTCGTCGTCGGAGTCGGTGCTGCCGCGGATGCTGGTCAAGCTGGAAGCGGCGGGTGTGCCGAAGTCGGTGGTCGGGCTGACCATCCCCACCGGCTACTCGTTCAACCTCGACGGCACCGCGATCTACATGGCGATGGGCGCAATCTTCATCGCCCAGGCGTTCGGCATCGAGGTGCCGCTGGGCACGCAGATCGGGCTGCTGCTGTTCATGCTGATCTCCTCCAACGGCGCCGCCGGCGTGTCCGGCGCCGGACTGGTGACGCTGGCGGCGTCGCTGGCCGCGTTCGACCACGTGATCCCGCTGGCCGGGATCGCGCTGATCGTCGGCATCGACCGCTTCATGTCCGAGGCGCGCGCACTGACCAACCTCACCGGCAACGGCATCGGCACCCTGGTGATCGCGCGCTGGACCGGACAGCTCGACCGCGAGCGCCTGGCCGAGGTGCTGCGCGACCCCGAGCTGATCGACACCGACGCGCTGCTGCAGGCGCAGGGCGACCGGCCGCATCACTGACCGGCACGGCCGGCGGCGGGGCAGCCGCTACAATGCGCCATGGCCACGTCCCCGCCCTCGCCCTTCGATGCGCTCAAGCCGATCGCCGGCCGCGCGCTGGAGCTGGCGCTCAATCGCGCGGTCGCGCTTGATCCAGAGACCGGCGACGCCCTGCGCCGGCTCGATGGCCATCGCGTCGAACTGACCCTGGAATCGCCGCCGCTGGCGCTGCAGCTGCGGGTCGAGGCCGCGCGCCTGGCGGTCGGCCCGGTCGATCCTGCGAACGAGCCCGACCTCGCCGTGCGCAGCACGCTCGCCGGCATGCTCTCGCAGCTGCCGTTCCTGCGCCGCGACGACGCGCCGCCGGTGGGCAAGGTGCGCGTGTCGGGCGATGCCGAACTGGCGCGCCAGCTGCAGCGGCTGGCCGAGCGCTTTGATCCGGACTGGCAGAAGCCGTTCGTGTCGGTCTTCGGCGAGGTGATCGGCGTGCAGGTCGCCAACGCCTTCGCCGGTGCGCTGCGGCAGGCGCGCGAACTGGGCCGCAATGCCGCGCACAGCGCCGCCGAGTACGTCACCGAGGAGTCGCGCGACGTGGTCCCGCGCGCCGAGCTCGACGCCTTCCACGACGACGTCGACGTGCTGCGCGACGACGTCGACCGCCTCGCCGCGCGCGTCTCGCGGCTGTCCGCCGCCGGGAGCAGCGCTTGAGCAGCGTGCTGCGCGTGGCGCGCATCGGTCGCGTGCTGCTGCGCTACCGGCTCGACGACCTGCTTGATGACACGCCGGCCGCGCGCTGGCTGAAGCTGATGCGGCCGTTCGTGCCGCGCGCCTCGCGCGAGATCGCGTCGCAGCCGCGCGGCGTGCGCCTGCGCCTGGCGCTGCAGGAGCTGGGCCCGATCTTCGTCAAGTTCGGCCAGATCCTTTCCACCCGCCGCGACCTGCTGCCGCCGGACCTGGTCGACGAACTGGCCCTGCTGCAGGACCAGGTCGCGCCGTTCGACGGCGACGCCGCGCGCGCGATCGTCGAGTCCGAACTCGGCGCGCCGATCGCCACGCTCTACGCCGCCTTCGACACCGTGCCGCTGGCCTCGGCCTCGATCGCGCAGGTGCACGCGGCGACCCTGCATGCCAGCGCCGATGCGCCGCCGCGCGAAGTGGTGGTCAAGGTGTTGCGGCCAGGTGTCGAGAAGCAGATCGCCGGCGACATCGCGCTGCTGAAGAACCTCGCCGGGCTGGTCGACCGCACCCACCCCAACGCCGACAAGATCCGCCCGCGCGAGGTCGTGGCCGAGATCGAGAACACGCTCGCCGCCGAGCTCGACCTGCAGCGCGAGGGCGCCAACGCCTCGGTGCTGCGCCGCTTCTGGCTCGATTCGCCCGACCTGTACGTGCCCGAGCCGATCTGGAGCCACACCGCGCAGCGCGTGCTCACGCTCGAGCGCGTGCGCGGCATCAACAGCGACGACGTCGACGCGCTCGACGCCGCCGGCATCGACCGCAAGGCGCTCGCGGCCAAGGGCGTGCGCGTGTTCTACACCCAGGTGTTCCGCGACAACTTCTTCCACGCCGACGCCCACGCCGGCAACATCTGGGTCGACCCGGAGCGCCAGCAGAACCCGCGCTTCATCGCACTCGATTTCGGCATCATGGGCCAGCTCTCCGGCGAGGATCAGTACTACCTCGCCGAGAACTTCATGGCGATCTTCAACAAGGACTACCGCCGCATCGCCGAGCTGCACGTACAGGCCGGCTGGATGCCGTCGCACATCCGCATCGACGAACTGGAGGCGGCCGCGCGCGCGGTCTGCGAGCCCTACTTCACCCGCCCGCTGTCGGAAATCTCGCTGGGCGAGGTGCTCGGCAAGCTGTTCCGCACCGCGCAGAAGTACGAGCTGACCCTGCAGCCGCAGCTGATCCTGATGCAGAAGACGCTGCTGACCATCGAAGGCATCGGCCGCCTGCTCGACCCGAAGATCGACATCTGGGCGGTGGCGCGACCGGTGCTCGAACGCATCCTGGTCGATCGCTACAGCCCGCAGCGGCTGGCGTCCGAGTTCCGCAAGCGCATGCCCGAGATGGTCACGCGCGCACCGGAAATGCCGCGCCTGCTGCACGCCTGGCTGCAGCAGCAGGTCGAAGGCCGACACGAGCTGAAGATGCGCTCGCAGGACATCGTCGAGATCACGGCCACGCTCAAGGCCATGCAGCGGCGCATGGTCGCCGCGATCCTCGGCGTCGGCCTGCTGATCGTCGCCGCGGTGCTGTACGCGCTCGAGGCCGGCGGCCCGGCGCTGGTCGGCGTGCCGCTGTCGTCCTGGATCGCCGGCATCGGCGGCCTGTGGGCGATCCTCGCCGCGCTGCCGCGGCGGGGCTGACCGCTGGCGACCCCGGTCCACGGCAGGTCCTACAGCCGCCTCGTGCGGTCACATCCACCGCGCCAACCCGTCATGGAGTCGATCGACGCGGGAAACTGGCATCATGGAAGGCCGGCCCGCGTCGCTCGCGGCAAGCGGTGCCGGCGGAAGGGACGCCGTGCGGCACCATCGCACCGGCACTGAAGGAGCGGGGGACGGGTGACGCTATTCCTGACAACCAGCCTGGGGTATCCGACGCTCGCCTGGAGCATCGTGCTCGGCGGCCTGCTGCTGTTCTGGCTGGTGGCAGCGATCGGCCTGCTCGGCCTCGATGCGCTGGACATCGACCTGGGCAACGGCGAGGCCGGTGGCATGGTCTCGCGCCTCGGCCTCGATGGCCTGCCGTCGCTGCTGGTGCTGAGCGTGCTGGCGTTCTTCGCCTGGGCGATCACCTATTTCGTGCACCTGTTCTTGCTCGGCCCGCTGCCGGACCTGTTGCGCTACGGCCTCGGCACGCTCGTGCTGCTGCTCTCGCCGGTGCCGGCGATCCTGCTCACCGCCTTCGTGCTGCGCCCGCTGCGCCGCTTCGTGCTGCGGCTGCGGCCGCCGCCGCAGGCCTCGCTGGTCGGCAGGGTGGCGGTGGTGCGCACGCCGACGGTCGACGGCGGCCAGGGCATGGCCGATCTCGACGACGGCGGCGCCGGGCTGATCCTGCAGGTGCGCCACGACGGCGCCGCGGTGATCGCGCGCGGCGACCGCGTGGTGCTGCTCGAACACGATGCGCAGTCCAACACCTGGCGGGTGCTGGCCGAGCGCGACCATCCAACGCTGTAACGCAACCGCACACGTTTCGACAGGAGCTGATTCATGGAACTCGCACTGCTGGGCCCCTTCCTGATCGGCGCGATCGGCGTCGCCGTCCTGCTGGTCGTGCTGTCGATCATCTTCAAGGCCTTCTACAAGAAGGTCGACCAGGGCACCGCGCTGATCGTCAACGACATGAGCTCGACGCCGAAGGTGCACTTCACCGGCGCCCTGATCATCCCGGTGCTGTACCGCGCCGAGCTGATGAAGATCAGCCTGATCACCCTGCAGGTCGATCGCCGCGGCAAGGAAGGCCTGATCTGCCGCGACAACATGCGTGCCGACATCGCCGTCGCCTTCTACCTGCGCGTCAACGAGACCCAGGCCGACGTGCTGCGCGTGGCCAAGGCGCTGGGCGCCGACCGCGCCTCCGACAAGCACGCGGTCGACGAGCTGTTCAACGCCAAGTTCTCCGAGGCGCTGAAGACGGTCGGCAAGAAGTTCGACTTCACCGACCTGTTCGAGAAGCGCCAGGAATTCCGCGACGAGATCGTCAAGGTCATCGGCAACGACCTCAACGGCTACGTGCTCGAGGACGTGGCGATCGACTACCTCGAGCAGACGCCGAAGAACCTGCTCGACCCGAGCAACATCCTCGACGCCGAGGGCATCCGCAAGATCACCGAGCTGACCGCCTCGCAGAACGTCATCACCAACGAGCTGTCGCAGAACGAGCACCTGGCGATCACCAAGAAGAACGTCGAGACCCGCGAGGCGACGCTGGCGCTTGAGCGCCAGCAGGCCGAGGCGGAGGCGCGGCAGAAGCGCGAGATCGAGACCATCCAGGCGCGCGAATCCGCGGAGACGCAGAAGGTGCAGGAAGAGCAGCGCCTGGTCGCCGAGCAGGCGCGGATCGAGGCCCAGCAGCTGATCGACATCCGCGACCAGAACCGCATGCGCGAGGTCGAGGTGGCCGAGCAGAACCGCGAGCGCGCCGTGGCGATCGAGGCCGAGCGCGTCGCGCGTGCACGCCAGCTGGAGCTGGTCACCACCGACCGCGAGGTGCAGCTGCAGGGCGTGGAGCGCGACAAGGTGGTCGAGCAGGGCAAGATGGACGTGGCCAACATCACCCGCGAGCGCATCGCCATCGACAAGACCGTGGCGCAGGAGGAGGAGCGGATCAAGGAGGTGCGCGAGGTCTCAGAGGCCGACCGCCTGAAGCAGGTCGCGATCCTCGACGCCGAAGCGCGGGCGCAGCAGGCGCTGCTGGAAGCGGTGAAGAAGGCCGAGGCCGACGAGACCGCGGCGAAGCACAAGGCGGTCGAGATCACCACCCTGGCGCAGGCCGAGCTGGAGGCCGCGAGCAGGCAGGCCGAGGCGAAGAAGGCGCTGGCCGAGGGCGTGCGCGCCGAACGCGCGGCGCCGGGCCTGGCCGATGCCCAGGTGAAGGAAGCCGGCGCGGTGGCGATCGAGAAGGTCGGCATCGCCGAGGCGCGCGTGGTCGACGTGATGGCCGACGCCAACCTCAAGCAGGGCGCCGCCGAGGCCAAGGTGCTGGCAGAGAAGATGGGCGCGCAGGCGCAGGGCGAGGAGCAACTGGGCCGTGCCAAGGCGGCGGCGACTGAGTCGATCGGCCTGGCCGAAGCCACGGTGGTCGAGAAGAAGCTGTTCGCCGAGGCCGAGGGCCTGACGAAGAAGTTCCTCGCGATCGACGCGCTCAGCGAGAACGCGCGCAGCCACGAGGAATACCGCATGGCGCTCGACACCAGCCTCAAGCAGGCGCTGGCGTCGATCGAGGCGGGCAAGGAAATCTCGAAGGAGAACGCGGAGATGGTCGCCACCGCGCTGCGCAACGCCGACATCGACATGGTCGGCGGCGACGGCGGCATGTTCGACAGCCTGGTCCGGGCGATCTCGATCGGCAAGTCGATCGAGGGCCTGACCGACAAGAGCCCGGTGGTGCAGGAACTGATGCAGAAGTACCTGGGCATCGACCGCGGCAAGGCGCTGCCGAAGGTGGATGGCGACGCGGCCTGATGCTTGCTCCCTCCCTCGCGTAGCGGGGGAGGGTTGGGGTGGGGGCGCTCTTCGCCGGAAGCTCGGCGCTACGCGCCTCGCACTCCCCTCCCAACCTCCCCCTGCAAGCGAGGGGAGGAGCTAGACGACAGGCAGGACGACTACTGGCGATGACCGATCCCACGCAGGACAACAAGCCCACGACCGCTGATGCCGGCGCATCGGCGACGAGCGCCGCCGACCAGGCCGTCGCCAGTGGCGGCGCCTACGAGGTGCTGCGCCGGCGCCTGGTCGAGCAGGGTGCGCGCCTGCGCGGGATCGTCGACGGCCTCAACACGCGCCGCCTGCAGGAATTCGGCGACAGCCGCCTGGAGGTGGCCGGCCGCTTCCGCATCCGCAGCGAGCACAACTGCATCGGCCGTGACATCGTCCAGGTTGGCGACGACCTGCTGCTGTTCGGCTACAACGTCTACATCGGCCTGAAGAAGACCACCCGGGTCGAAGACGTGTTCGGCCTGTACCGGATGGTCGAGGGCCCCGATGGTTACGACGTCACCCCGGTCGACCATCGCGGCAGCTTCCTCGCCGATCCCGGCTTCGTCCGCGACTTCACCGAACTCTACGCCTACTACAAGCACGCCCGCCTGCTGCAGCTGATCCGGCGCGATGGCAAGCTGCTGGCCGCGTTCCAGATCGGAGAGCGCAGCGACGACGTGCGCGTGTTCCGCTGGGCGATCTCCAACGCCGGTGAACTGACCTGGATCGACTCGCGCGGCGAACGCGACATCAGCCTGCCGCCGCCGTTCGACTTCGAGTGGACCCGCGCTACCCGCGACCTGATGGTCGCCGGCCGCTTCCCGCACCTGAACATCCTCGACACCGTCTTCGTCGAGACCACCGGCGGCGACCTCACCATCAAGGTCGAGAACAACACCGGCACCGGCCAGGGCGTGTACAGCGAGCCGGTGGAGGACGGCACCCAGTCGCTCGACGATGCCAGCATCGACTTCGCCAGGGTCGGCAGCCTGGTCCTGCTCAAGATCCTGCCCTACCGGGAATCGCAGTGGCGTGGGCTGATCTACAACACGCTCACCGGCGCGGTGGTGCGCAACGACGCCATCGTCCAGGCCTGCGTGCAGCTGCCCGAGGACCACGGCGTCATCTTCCCCGGCGGCTACTACCTGCAGAACGGCGAGCACAAGGCCTTCGACGCGGCCATGCAGGGCATGCAGTACAAGCGCACGATCCGCTCGCCCAACGGCGAGGACGTGCTGTACGTGTTCTACGAGCGCGAGGCCGGTCGTTCGGCGCTGTTCGTCTACAACACCATCCGCCGCGAGCTGCAGAACCCGGTGTTCGGACACGGCTATGCCTTCCTGCAGGACGGGCGCATGGTGCTGTTCCACGCCGAGGGCGACGCGCCGACCCGGATCCATCCGATGCAGGTCTGGCTGACGCCGTTCACCAGCGACGAGTTCGCCGCGCGCAAGCCCGCGGGCACCAGCTTCATGGGCCGGATCGGCAACGCCGCCCTGGTCCGTGGCATCTCCGACCTGCTCGAACTGTCGCGCGAGATCGACCAGCCGCAGGTCTCGCTGCCGCGCTACCAGCTGCTGGTGCACAACACCCGGCGCCTGTTCGATGCCCACCACTGGCTCGACGACGCCCACTGCGACGGCGCCGCCGCGCTGCTGCACGAGATCAGCGCCACCGGCGAGTCGGTGCTCGACGAGTACGAGAAGGTCGAGGGCATCCGCCGCCAGTCCGACGCGGCGATGGCGGAGGCGACCGCCGCGCATCGCGCGCTGCTGTCGCGGCTGCAGCCGGAGAACTGGAGCGCGATCGGCGAATTCACCGACGCCCTGGGCGAACTCTCGCGCCAGCGCGGCCACCTGCTGACCCTGCGTGACTATCGCTACATCGACACCGCCGCGATCGACGCGATGGGCGAGGCACTGCAGCAGGCGCAGGCGCGTATCGGCGCGGCGACCGGCGAATTCCTCGGTGGCGACAAGGCGCTGGCGCCGTTCCACGCGCGGCTGCAGCAGCTCGACGCCGCCGCGCAGCAGGCGCAGACCGCGAAGATGCTGGCCGAACAGCTGCAGGCGATGCAGGCGATGTCCGGCGAGCTGGACATGCTGTCGGAGCTGATGGCCGGGCTGAAGGTCGACGACGCGACCCAGCGCACGCGCGTGGTCGAGGCGATCTCGGCGATCTACGCCAGGCTCAACCAGGCCCGCGCCCGCGCCGACCAGAAGCGGCGCAGCCTCGGCTCGGCCGAAGCGGTGGCGCAGTTCGGCGCGCAGTTCTCGCTGTTCTCGCAGTCGATCGCCAGCGCGCTCGGCCTGGCCACCGACCCCGAACGCGCCGACGAGCAGCTGGCGCGGCTGATGGTGCAGCTGGAGGAACTGGAGAGCCAGTTCGGCGAGCACGAACAGTTCCTCGGCGACATCGTCGCCAAGCGCGAGGAGCTGCTGGACACCTTCGAGGCGCACAAGCAGGCGCTGCTCGACGAGCGCCAGCGCAAGGCGCAGGCGGTGTCCGACGCGGCCGGGCGCATCCTCGACGGTCTCGGCCGCCGCAGCGAACGCTTCACCACGCTCGACGAGCTCAACGCCTTCTTCGCCGGCGACCCGCTGATCCTCAAGCTGCGCGAGCTGGCCGAGCGGCTGCGCGGGTACCGCGACAGCGTCAGGGCCGACGACGTCGAGGCGCGGCTCAAGGGCATCCGCGACCAGGCCGTGCGCAGCCTGCGCGACCGCAGCGACCTGTTCGAGGACGGCGGCCAGGTCATCCGCCTCGGGCCGCGCCACCGCTTCAGCGTCAACACCCAGCCGCTGGACCTGAGCCTGCTGCCGCGCGGCGACGCGCTCGCGGTGCACCTCACCGGCACCGATTACTACGAGACCCTGCACGATCCCGAACTCGACGCGCTGCGCGACTGGTGGCAGGTCGGGCTGGATTCGGAATCACCATCGCTGTACCGCGGCGAGTACCTCGCCGGCCTGGTCCTTGACGCCGCCGACGCCGGCCGCGACGGCCTCGACATGGCGGCGCTGGAGCACGCGCAGGCCGATCCCGCCGTGCTCGACCGGCTGGTGCGCGACTTCGCTGCGCCGCGCTACCGCGAAGGCTACGAGAAGGGCATCCACGATCACGACGCGACGAAACTGCTGCAGTCGCTGGTGCCGCTGTACCGCGGCGCCGGTGCGCTGGTGCACGCCCCCTCCGCGCGCGCGCTGGCGCTGCTGTTCTGGCAGCGGCACGGGCGCCGCGAGGACGCCGCGCACTGGCCCGAGCGTGCGGCCGGCGCGGACACGGTGCGCCGGCTGTTCGATGCGCGCGATGGACTCGATGCGTTGCGCGACGAGATGGCGTCGGCGCTGTCCGCCTTCGTCGAGGACACGGGCCTGCCGTTCGACGCCGCCCTGCCGGCGACCGCGGCCGACTATCTGCTCGCCGAGCTGCGCGAAGGCGATCCCACCTTCGGCTTCAGCCACTACGCGCGCCAGCTGCTCGCGGCGCTGGACGAACAGCTGCAGTCGGCGGGCATGGACGAGGGCTTCGAGCGCTCGCTGCAGCGCCTGTCGGCGAACCCGGCCACGCAGTGGGCGCTGGTCGGGCAGTGGCTGCAGGCGATGTGCCGCGACCCGCGCCGCGCCGCGCTGGCCGGCTACGTGCCGGAGGCGATCGCGCTGCGGCTGGCCGGGCGCGACCTGCGCCATCGCATCGTCGAGGCGACGCTGGTGGCGACGGTCGACGGCCTGCTCGGTGAACACCCGCGGATCGAAGGCGGGGCGATGACGCTGTCGGTCGACGACTTCCTCGCCCGCTGGCGCAGGCACCGCACGCAGTTCGTGCCCGGCTTCGAGCGCTACCAGGCCGTTCGCCAGAAGATCGCCGCGCGCGAGCGCGAGGCGCTGAGGCTGTCGGAGTTCAGGGCGCATCCGCTGACCTCGTTCGTGCGCAACAAGCTGATCAACGAGGTCTACCTGCCGGCGGTCGGCGACAACCTCGCCAAGCAGATGGGCACCGTCGGCGAACACAAGCGCAGCGACCTGATGGGCCTGCTGATGATGATTTCGCCGCCCGGCTACGGCAAGACGACGCTGATGGAGTACGTCGCCAGCCGTCTGGGCCTGGTCTTCATGAAGATCAGCGGCCCGGCGCTGGGCCACGAGGTGCGCTCGCTCGATCCGGCGCAGGCGCCGGACGCCACCTCGCGCCAGGAGCTGGAGAAGCTCAACCTCGCGCTGGAGATGGGCAGCAACACCATGCTGTATGTCGACGACATCCAGCATACGCACCCGGAGTTCCTGCAGAAGTTCATCTCGCTGTGCGACGGCACCCGCCGCATCGAGGGCGTGTGGAAGGGCCGCACCCGCACCTACGACATGCGCGGGAAGAAGTTCTGCGTGGTCATGGCCGGCAACCCGTACACCGAATCCGGCGAGGTGTTCAGGATTCCCGACATGCTCGCCAACCGCGCCGACATCTACAACCTCGGCGACGTGCTCGGCGGCATGGAGGACGCGTTCAAGCTCAGCTACATCGAGAACAGCCTGACTTCGAACCCGGTGCTGGCGCCGCTGGCCACGCGCGACCTCGCCGACCTCTATCTGCTGGCCGACAAGGCCGCCGGCCGGGAAGTGTCGACCAATGCGCTGTCGCACGCATACAGCGGCGCCGAGGTCAACGAAATCGTCGCCACCGTGCAGCGGCTCCTCCAGGTGCGCGACGTGGTCTACCGCGTCAACCAGCAGTACATCGCCAGCGCCGCGCAGGCCGACAAGTACCGCACCGAGCCGCCGTTCCGGCTGCAGGGCAGCTACCGCAACATGAACAAGCTGGCCGAGAAGATCTCGCCGGTGATGAACGCGGCCGAGTTGCAGCAGCTGATCGCCGACCACTACCTCGGCGAGGCGCAGCTGCTGACCACCGGCGCCGAGGAGAACCTGCTCAAGCTGGCCGAGCTGCGCGGCACGATGGATCAGGCGCAGGCCGCGCGCTGGGCACAGATCAAGCGCGACTTCCTGCGCAACAAGGCCATGGGCGGCGACGATGCCGACACCGGCGCGCGCGTGGTCGCGCAGCTGGCGGATATCGCCGGTGGCCTGGCCTCGCTGCGCGAGGCGGGCAACGGCACGCCCGCGCCGGTCGCGCCGGAGGTGCCGTGGGAGCGCCTGCTCGCCGCGCTGCAGGACACGGCGGCGGTGCGCAACGGTGGCGATGCGGGCAACGGCGCCTGGCTGCAGGCCTTGCCCGAGGCGATGCGCGGCGCCTTCGAGCCGGCGCTGGCGCAGCTGTCGCAGGGCCAGGAGCGGCAGGCGCAGCTCAATGCGGCGCTGGTGCAGATCCTCGACCTGCTGCGCACGAAGCTGGCCGAGGCGCCGGCGGGGGCAGGGACAGGCGCAAACAGGCGTTCGCGGACCAAGAGCGCGCAGGAGATCGAGCTGGAGGAACTGCTGCGCCAGCTGCGCTTTCGCGCCGACGAGGGCAAGGACAAGCCTTGACCGGGCCCGGCGCCCCGGTCGACCTCGACGACGCGCTGGCCGTGGTCGGCTACGCTGCCGACGCGCTCGACGCGGCGCTGGAGACGCGGTTGTCCGACGCGCTGGACCATGCCCCCGCGGCCGCCCTGGTCGCCCGCCTCGATGCCCTGCGGCGCGCACTGCAGGCCGACGACCCGCGCGCCGCGCGCCGTGGCACCGGCCTGGTCGGGCGCCTGCTCGGCCGTGACGTGCAGGGCGAAGCCGAAGCCATGCGCCTGCGCGACCAGGTCGGTGTCCTGCTCGCCGCCGCCGATCGCGATGCCGAGGGACTGCAGGCGCGCACGGCCGTGCAGCAGGCGCTGCTGGACGAGGTCGAACGCGCGACCGCGCGCATCGGCGAGCGCATCGACGGCGCCCGCCGCTGGCTCGACGCGCATCCCGATGCCGGCGTCGCGCAAGGCCCGGTGGCCGCGCCGCGCGATCGCCTGCGCCAGCGCCTCGACCAGCTGGCGACCGTGCAGGCGTCGTGGGCGATCGGCGCCGGCCAGCTTGCGCTGCTGCGCGAGCAGTCGCTCGACCTGCTCGCGCGCTACCGGCGCATCCGCGACGTGCTGCTGCCGGCCTGGCGCCAGCAGGCGCTGGGCGACGCCGCGCGCGCCGGCAGCCGCCACGCCGCGCAGGCCGCCGACGCCCAGGCCGCGATCGAGTCGGAAGTCGCGGCGATGGCCGGTACACTCGACCCCAAACCCGCACCGACGCAAGCACGGGAGTAAGCGCATGACCCAGGACACCTCTTCTTCCGGCGCCCTCGTGCCCGCCACCGCCGTGCTCGACGAATCGACGCTCAAGGCGCTGGGCCTGGTCGAAGCCGACCGCGGCGCGATCGCCGAGATCGGCAAGTCGCTGCAGGACATCACCCCCGGCAACCTGCACGTGTTCGGCCGCGACGCCGCCAGCAAGACCTCGGCGTTCTCCAGCCAGCTGCTCGACCAGGTGCGCAACCGCGACCTCGACGCCGCCGGCGACAAGCTCGGCGAAGTGGTGCGGATCGCGCGCTCGCTCAACCTCGACGGCTTCGCCGGCAAGTCGAAGCTGCCGGTGATCGGTGGCCTGATCGACAGGATGAAGGCGTCGAAGGGCGAGCTGGTGCAGAAGTTCAGCGACACCAACCAGCAGATCGAGCAGCTGATGCAGGACGTGGCCCGCCAGCAGGGCACCCAGGGCCAGCGCGTGGGCGAGTTCGACCGCATGTACGACATCGTCGTCGACGAGCGCCACGCGCTCGGCCTGCACGTGGCCGCCGGCAAGGTGCGGTTGGCCGAACTCGTGGACGAACAGCAGAAGCTCGCCGGGCTGGAAGACCCGGACTCGCGCACCCGCCGCAGCGAGGTCGAGAACGCGATCCGCCTGCTCGACAAGCGCGTTGGCGACCTCACCGTGATGCAGCACGCCGCCGACCAGTCGCTGCCGATGATCCGCATCATCCAGGCCAATGCGATCCAGCTGATCGAGAAGTTCAACGCGGTGCGCAACATCACCATCCCGTCGTGGAAGCGCCAGTTCGCGATCCAGCTCTCGCTCAACGAGCAGAAGAACGCGGTCGAGCTGTCGAACGCGATCGATGACGCCACCAACGAGATCATGCGCAAGAACGCCGACCTGATGCGCCAGACTTCGGTCGAGACCGCCAGGGCCAACCAGCGTGCGGTGATCGACGTCGCCACCCTGCGCCACGTGCACGAGCAGCTGATCCAGACGGTGGAGGAGGTGCGCGAGATCCACCGCGAAGGCATGCAGGCGCGCCGGCAGGCGGAAGTCGAACTGGCACAGCTGCGCGAGGACGTGCAGCAGCGGCTGGCGGCGCCGACGCAGGAGTTGCCCGGCTAGGGCATCTTTCCCCGCCGCCCCCACGCCAGCCACCAGCCCAGCCAAGCCTGCAGCGGCAGCAGGCCGAGGAAGCCGATCACGAACCAGCGCGGGAAATCGCCGCCCATCGTGATCGCGCCGTACAGGCCGGCGGCGAGGTAGATCGCGAACAGCAACCAGGCATGCGCGGTCTTCGCGACCGCCGCCGTGCGCACCAGCAGCCAGGCGCCGGTGAAGCCGGCGATGGATATCCAGAACAGGTCGACGGCGAGCCGCAGCGTGCCACCTGGCGGTAGCCCGAAGACGTGTTCGGACAGCCAGGCGCCGGCGAGGTTGACCACCGGGATCGCCGCGATCGCCAGCACCAGCGCCAGCAGGCTGCGCAGGGCGAGGCGGAGGGTTCGGGGCATGGGTGCGTT
>DAOMPM010000027.1:0-26612 GCA_035444805.1 Luteimonas sp.
GGTCGTCCTTGGAAGCCGCGAACGACAGCGCCGAATCCATCACCGGATCCATGCCGGGCAGCTTGCGAAAGCGCTCGGCCATGAAGCCGCCGCTGCGATAGTGCAGGAAGGCCGGGTCGGTGTGGCGCGTGAGCCGCGCGACCATCGCGTTGCCCTCGTGGCCACTGGAGCCGATGGTGTAAAAAACCTTGTTCTGCACCCGCAGCACGCGCGCCATCAGGTCGAGGTGGCGGCTGATCAGCTGCGATTCGAACAGCTCGCGGAAGCCGCGCGCGTCGAGCGCGCTGCCATCGAGGATCGCGTCCGAGCCTGCCGGCTTCGCATTGGCACGCCCGCTCCAGCCGCGCACGAACTCCTGGAAGTTGACGTCGCAGATCTCGGCGCGGTTGAGGCCCTTCATGCGGGCCGGGATGGGATCGGGAACAGACGCGAACATGTGGCTCTCTTCGTGGGGCGGGTCTCGACCCGCCGTTGATGTCGTCGATTGATGTCGTCGATGGCGGGTCGAGACCCGCCCTACCGGACGCGTTGCCGATTGTCCTGCCACTGCTCGCGCGTCTGTCCCCAGACGTCGACCCGCGCCTCGTGCAGCGGTGGCGGCAGCCTGCCCGGGCCTTTCAGCGTCGAGCCCAGCCGGGTGGCGACCTTCTGCGAGGCGG
This sequence comes from Luteimonas sp., assembly GCA_035444805.1. Taxonomy (GTDB): domain Bacteria; phylum Pseudomonadota; class Gammaproteobacteria; order Xanthomonadales; family Xanthomonadaceae; genus Luteimonas. Next base: position 660 of record DAOMPM010000027.1, read on the forward strand.
CATTGTCCGGCGCGATGCAGTGGATGATCTCGTCCCAGCCCAGGTTCGCGAACGCCCAGTCGATCGCCGCGACCGCCGATTCAAGCGCGTACCCCCTGCCCCAGGCATCGGGATGGAAGGCGTAGCCGATCTCGTTGCCCGGCCAGCCGAACGGCTTCCACGGCCCCATCTGCCCGACCCACTGCCCGCTGGCCTTCTCGACCACGGCGAACATCGCGAAGCCCTGCACCGCCCACGCGCCCGGCATCTGCAGGAATTTGCGCCAGGCCGCGTGCGTCGGCTGCACGCCGCCGATGTGGCGGGTGGCCTCCTCGTGCGCCTGCAGCTCGGCGTAGCGGTCGAAATCCTCGATCCGCGGCAGGCGCAGGATCAGGCGTTCGGTTGCAAGCACCGGCCCCTCCCATGGCGTCCGCTCAGCCATTCTCGACCACGCATTTCTCGACCTCGCCCGGCAGGAGCCCCGCCGAGGTCAGGCTCTGCCGTACCCGTCTCTCCATCAAAGCCTTGATCCGCTCCCGGTACGGCTCGATGTGCTCTGGTGCCAGGTCCTTGTACGATTCGATGCTGATCTCGCCCGGATCGAAGCGTTCTCGGCAGTCCGAATCCCGCAGCAACACTCCCTGCCCCAATTCGAAGGTATCGCCCGCGATCGATACCACGCTCACGCTGGCGAACAGGAATGCCCTCTTCGGGGCATTCCCGTGCATCGACATCACGCCGTATCCGGAGTAGAACACCGGAAGATCCGGCGGGAAACGCCGCTGCATACTGCGGACGATCAAAGCTGACGAGGCCTCATTGGCCTCCATCTCTCCCTTGAGCCAGCCCGCGAATCCGGGCTCCAGTCTGGTCTTCGTCCAGCCCGTCTTCGCGTACTTGTAGTTGCGGATGGCTTCAGCGCGGTCTTCCGGCGCCTCAATGACGGCGACGCGCTTCCCGGCATCCGAAAGTAGCGAAACAACCAGCTGTTCCGCCCAGGAATCCAGACGCCAGTCGTTCGGCAGCTTGTTCTCGTAGTTGGTGAACGCTGTGACGCCAAGGTGCGAATGCGTGAGTTCCGGCTCGAGAACATTGATCAGCAGGATGGCATCTGCTTCCCCAGTTTCGACTATCGCGTCGTCCTCCGCCGCGATGACAGATGACGTCGCAAACATGAGCGCGACGGAAAACAACAGTCTCCAGATCATGCCTCACCTCCCCGGAACGCACTCAGAACGCGTTGATACCAGTCAACTCACGCCCCACCACCAACTGGTGCACGGTCTCGGTCCCTTCGTAGGTGATGACGGACTCGAGGTTCAGCGCGTGGCGGATCGGGCAGTGTTCGGTGGTGATGCCGGCGCCGCCGAGCAGGTCGCGCGCTTCGCGGGCGATGTCGATGGCCATGCGGCAGTTGTTCCACTTCGCCAGGCTCACCTGGGTCGGCTGCATCTTGCCGGCGTCCTTCAGGCGACCGAGCTGCAGCGACAGCAGTTGCGCGGAAGTGATCCGGCGCGCCCAGTCGGCCATCTTGATCTGCGCGCTCTGGGTGGCCGCCACCGGGCGGTCGAACAGGATGCGTTCCTTCGAATAGTTCAACGCCTCGTCGAGGCATGCGATGGCGGCGCCGATCGGACCCCAGGTGATGCCGTAGCGGGCCTGGGTCAGGCAGCCCAGCGGGCCCTTGAGGCCCTTCACGTTCGGCAGGCGGTTGGCCTCGGGCACGCGCACGTTGTCGAAGAACAGCGCGCTGGTCACCGAGGCGCGCAGGCTCATCTTGTGCTTGATGACCTGCGCCTTGAAGCCGGCGAAGCCCTTCTCGATCACGAAGCCCTGGATGCCGTCCTCGGTCTGCGCCCAGACGATGGCGATGTCGGCGAGGTTGCCGTTGGTGATCCACATCTTGGAGCCGTTGATCACCCAGTCGTCGCCATCGCGCCTGGCGTGGGTCTTCATGTTGGCCGGGTCGGAGCCGCCGTGGGCCTCGGTCAGGCCGAAGCAGCCGATGACCTTGCCCGCGGCCATGTCCGGCAGCCAGCGCTGCTTCTGCTCTTCGGTGCCGTAGGCGTAGATCGGATACATGCACAGCGAGGACTGCACGCTGGCGAAGCTGCGCAGGCCGGAGTCGCCGCGCTCGAGCTCCTGGCAGATCAGGCCGTAGCTGACGTAATTGAGCTCCGAGCCGCCATACTCGGCCGGCAGCGTCGCGCCGAGCAGGCCAAGGCCGGCGATCTCGGGGATCAGTTCGGTCGGGAAGCGGCCTTCGTCGAAGCACTCGCCGATGATCGGCAGCACGCGCTCGTCGGTGAAACGGGCCACGGAGTCCTGGACCGCGCGCTCCTCCTCGCTGAGCAGGGAGCGGACGTCGTAGAGATCGTAGGGGTTCAGGGCCATGGTGCGCGGTTTCGGGAAGGAAAGACGCCCATTGTACGGTCCGGCCGCGCGCCTTCCGCACCCCGCAACGGAAACGGGCCGGCAATTGCCGGCCCGTGGGGCAAACCCGCCTGCCCGGAACCGGGCTCAGCCGCGCTCGGGGGTGGCCGCGGAGGCCGACATCCGGGTCATGACCTCGCCGTCGAGCACCGGCAGGCGCTCGCCCGGGTCCTCGTCCATGCGGATCGTCTTCTCGACGCCGTCGTAGCGGTAGGTCACGTCGTAGCCGATGGTGTGGTCCTCGGTGCCCAGGGCGATGCGCTCGCCGGGCTTGTCGCCGGTGCGCATGGTGCCGGTGGTGCCGTCGGGGTTGCGGTAGGTCACGTTGTAGGCGACCACCTTCGAGGACTGCGAGCTGTCGTTCACGGTCCGGCACTGGCGGTCGACGCGTTCGACCACCTTGCCGCCGACGTGGCGACGGTCGATCTCGCGGCCGGCATAGCCGCCACCGACGGCGCCGGCCACGGTGGCCAGCTTGCGGCCGCTGCCGCCGCCGACCTGGTTGCCGACCAGGCCACCGATCACCGCACCGGCGACCGTGCCGCCGACGTTGCCGTCGCGCTCGGGCAGGCGCTCCTGCACCACCACGTCGTTGCACACCTCGCGCGGCGTGGTCGAGGTGGTGGTCTCGCGCACCGGCTCGCTGCCGATCACGGTCGCGTACAGCTGGGCTTTCTCCGTCACCGGATCGACCGCAACCACCTCGGCGTACTCGAACTTGGCCTCCTTGGCCAGTTCGCCGGTGGCATCGGTGTTGTCGCGGCTGTTGTGGTAGGCACCGACGGCGACGCCGCCCACCAGCAGGGCTGCAAGGGCAATGGCCAGGGTGTTGCTCTTCATGACTCTCTCCTTCGGGTCTTCGCCGGATGAAACGTGCAGGCAGATTGCAGCATCCCCAAGCTGAACAAGAGCCGGAAAAGTTCCCGGCAAACTGACGCGACCATGAATCGCAACACCACGCATGGCGTGCTAGCGTGAACGCCGTCGCCCTTTCCATGTCCGGGAGTCGCCGCATGGCCAACCCGCTGCTGCTGCCGCTGCTCAACTGGGCGCGCGGATTGCGCTACCCCACCCTGTTCAAAGTGACCGCGCTCGTGTTCGCGGTCAGCGTCCTGCTGCCCGACCCGATTCCCTTCATCGACGAGATCGTGCTCGGCCTGGGCACCCTGCTGCTGGCGAACTGGAAGAGCCGCAAGACGCCGCCACCGCCGCTCGACGGCGACGCCGCGCGCCATTCCTGATCCCGTCGCGGGCGACACTCGCACGGAGCCGCGGACGCCATGCCGCTGATCGACAGCCATTGCCACCTGGACGCACCCGAGTTCGACGCGGACCGCGCCGCCGTGGTCGCGCGCGCGTGCGATGCGGGGGTGTACGCGCAGGTCGTTCCCGCCACCCATGCCGACGGATGGCCGAAGCTGCGCGAGGTCTGCCGCGACACGCCCGGCCTGCATCCGGCCTACGGCCTGCATCCGATGTACCTCGACCGGCACGCGCCCGCGGACCTGCCACTGCTGCGCGAATGGATCGACCGCGAGCGCCCCGTGGCCGTGGGCGAATGCGGCCTGGATTACTACGTCGAAGGGCTGGACCCCGCCACGCAGCAGGATGTCTTCGAAGGCCAGCTGCGGCTCGCGCGCGAGTTCGACCTGCCGGTGATCGTGCACGCGCGCCGGGCGGTGGACGCGGTGATCGCGACCCTGCGTCGCATCGGCAGCCTGCGCGGCGTGGTCCACAGCTACTCCGGCAGCGCCGAACAGGCGCGGCAGCTGTGGCAGCTCGACTTCATGCTCGGACTCGGCGGCCCGGTGACCTACGAACGCGCCAATCGCCTGCGCCGGCTGGCCGCGACCATGCCGCTGGACTACCTGCTGCTGGAAACCGACGCACCGGACCAGCCGGATGCAGGCATCCGCGGCCAGCGCAACGAACCGGCGCGGCTGGTGGAGGTCTGCGAGACCATCGCGCGCCTGCGCGACGCCGACCCGCAGGTGATCGCCGACGCCACCAGCGCCAACGCGCGCCGGCTGTTCGGCCTGCCGTAGGGAAGGCGCCCCCCGAGAAGCTTCCAACAGAACGTCATCCCACACAAATGTCATCCCGAGCGCAGCGAGGGATCTGCTCTTTGCCCGCACGCATGGAGCAGAAGCAGAAGCAGATCCCTCGCGGAGCCTGTCCTGAGCGAAGCCGAAGGGCTCGGGATGACAGGTTCGGCTTCGTTAGACACGCCGAGGCTTGAGCACGATCTCCAACGCCTTCCCGGCCGCGGCGAACGCGAACGCGCCGGTGATGTGCGTCGCCGCGCCCAGGCCCGCGCCGCAGTCCAGCTTGAGCGCTGCATCCGGGCCGACCTGCGGGCGCAGGCCGCAGACCGTGCCGTCGGGCTGCGGGTACTTCACGTTTTCCAGCGAGTACACCGCCGGCACGCCGAAATAGCGGTCCTTGTTTTTCGGGAAGTTGAACTCGCCGCGCAGCTTCCTGCGGATCAGCGCCAGCATCGCGTCGTGCTCGGTGCGCGAGAGGTCGCGCACGCGCACCTGGGTCGGGTCGGTGCGGCCACCGGCGGCACCGACGGTGATCACCGGCAGCTTGCGCCGCCGGCACCAGGCGATCAGTTCGACCTTGCTGCGGAAGCTGTCGCAGGCGTCCACCACCAGGTCGAAATCGCGGTCGAGCAGCTCCGCGAGGTTGCCGGGGGTGAGGAACATCGGCACCACGTCGAGCGAGATCGCCGGGTTGATCGCGCGGCAGCGCTCGGCCATCGCCTCGGCCTTGCCGCGGCCGTACTGACCGTCGAGCGCCGGCAGCTGGCGGTTGGTGTTGGACAGGCACAGGTCGTCGGCGTCGATCAGGCACAGGTGCCCGACCGCGCTGCGCGCCAGCGCCTCCACCACCCATGAGCCGACGCCGCCGAGCCCGACCACGGCCACGCGCCGCTCGCGCAGGCGCGCGACCGCGCCGCGTCCGTAGAGGCGGTCGATGCCGGAGAAACGTTCGGTCCAGACGTCCTGTTGCTGCATGCGCGCAGTTTACCGGTCGCGACCGCATGCTATCGTCCGCGCCAGCCAGCCACGGAGCCCGCCATGTCGACCACGCCGCCGCCTGCGCCAGCGGACAGCCCTGCGGACAAGCCCGCCGGCAAGCCAGCTGACAAGCCCGTCCGCAAGCCGCCGTCGACGGCGGCGAAGTACCTGTTCGTGTTCGGGCTCGGGCTGGTGATCGGCATCGTGGCGCTGGTGATGCTCCTGCGCACGCTGGAGGCGCGCAAGACCTGGCGCGACCACTACACGCAGGCGTTGATGCACATGCTGGAAGCGCAAACCGCGCAGCTGCGCGCCGACGCCGAGGCCAACCGCTGCAGCCCCACCGACACCCTGCCCTACCTGCAGTCGCTGCGCAGCCTCGGCAACGATTTCGAACGCGCCCTGCCGGAGCTGCGCGACGACCAGCGCTTCGTCTCGCATGCGGCCCAGTTCCGCTCCACGCTCGACGCGGCGCTGTCCTCACCGCCGCTGGGATGCGAGGGCGCCAGCGAGGCGGCGAAGAAGGTCGGCGAGGCCTGCAAGGCCTGCCACCAGGACTTCCGCTGATCGCGTGCGGCTGAACGGCGACTGCATCGCCGGCGTGCCGACGCGCACACGTGCCGCGGCATTGCCGCAGCGTTCACCGTGCGCCTCCTAGTGTCCGGGTCGTGCCGCAGTCGCGGCCCGTCGACCATCCAGCGAGGAGCCCCATGAACATCCGCATGCACATGACCTGTGTCGCCACGATCGCCACGCTGGCCCTCGCCGGCTGCGCCAGCACTTCGCCGGGCTACGGCTCCGGATACGGCAGCGGCTATGGCAACAACCAGCCGGCGGCACGCTGCCACGACTGCGGCACGGTGATCTCGATCCAGACCTCCGCGGCCTCCGGCGGCAGCAATGTCGTCGGTCCGGTGCTCGGCGGCATCGTCGGCGCCGTCGCCGCCAAGGAGCTGGCGCGCAAGAACACCAACAGCGAGGGCCGCCGCAATGTCGCCACCGCAGCAGGCGCCGCTGGCGGCGCGGTCGCCGGCAACGCGATCCAGAACCGGGTCGAAGGCGGCCGCGGCGGCTACGTGATCCACGTGCGCATGGACGACGGCAGGACCACCTCGGTCCACCAGGGCGAACTCGGCGGCATCCGCGAAGGCTCCTACGTGCGGGTACAGAACGGCCAGGCCTGGCTGAACTGACGCGCCCGACGTCCCACCTCCTCCAGGAAGCCCGGCCAGCGAGCCGGGCTTTCGCGTTTCGGACCATCAACACGATGGTCCACTCCCTCTAGAATGCGTGGGCCACGGCACCCCGCCGTCGGGGAGCCCGGATGGACGCGCAATCGATCTACTACGCCATTGCCCTGCTGCTGGTGCTGGTCGGCCTCGCCGGCACCATCCTGCCCGCCCTGCCGGGCCTGCCGCTGGTGTTCGCCGGCATGCTGCTGGCGGCATGGGCGGGCGGCTTCGAGCAGATCGGCTTCTGGACGCTGCTGGTCCTGGCGGTGCTGACGATGCTGTCGATCGGCATCGACTTCCTCGCCTCCGCCGCGGGCGCCAAGCGCGTCGGCGCGAGCCGGCTGGCGGTGGTGGGTGCCGTGGTCGGCACCTTCGTCGGGCTGTTCTTCGGCTTCGTCGGCGTGTTCGTCGGCCCCTTCGTCGGCGCGGTCGTGGGCGAGCTGATCGATCGCCGCAGCATCGGCGGCGATGATCTGGGCAAGGCGACCAAGGTCGGCGTCGGCACCTGGCTCGGGATCTTCGTCGGCATCGTGCTGAAGCTGACCCTGGCGTTCGCGATGATCGGCATCTTCGTGCTGTCGTGGTGGACCGCTTGACGCTGGCCTGCCGCGGCGACGATAGACTGCTGCTTTCCGCCTGCTTCCGCCGCATGCCTGCGCTGCGATCCCTGCCCCGCCTCGTCGCCTGCCTGCTCCTGCTCGCCAGCGTGCTGGCGGTGCTGCCGGCGGAGGCCATGCAGGCCGCGCCCGAGACCGTCGAGGCCGCCACGCCCGCGGCGGCGGACGCTGCCGAGGCCGAGCCACCGCCGGAAACCGACGTCCGTGGCCGCTTCGACTTCACCTTCGACCGGGTCACGGCCAAGTTCATGGACCTGGTGGCGGGGCTTCCGCTGCTGCTGGCGGCACTGCTGATCGTCGTGATCGCGGCCTGGCTGGGCGGCGTCGTCTCGCGCCGGCTGCACCTGCTGCGGCTGCGCACCGACAACCCGTACATGGACGGGCTGATCCGCAAGCTGGTGCGCACGCTGATCACCCTGTTCGGCGTGCTGATCGCGCTGGACCTGCTCAACGCCACCGCCCTGGTCACCGCCGTGCTCGGATCGGCGGGCGTGGTCGGCCTAGTGCTGGGCTTCGCCTTCAAGGACATCGCCGAGAACTACGTCGCCGGGATCCTGCTCAGCCTGCGCCAGCCGTTCTCGCCGGGCGACCACGTGGTGATCGACGGCAACGAGGGCAAGGTGGTCGCGCTGCATTCGCGCGCGACCGTGCTGATGACGCTCGACGGCAACGAACTGCGCCTGCCCAATGCGCTGGTGTTCAAGGCGATCGTGCTCAACTACAGCCGCAACCCGAAGCGGCGCTTCGATTTCACCGTCACCATCGACGGCGCCCAGTCGATCCGCGCCTCGCAGGCGCTGGCGATCAAGCAGATCCTGCAGGTCGATGGCGTGCTGTCCGATCCCGGCCCCTCGTGGAGCGTGCAGGAGTTCGCGCCCGCCGGCATCGTGCTTCGCTTCTTCGGCTGGGTCGACCAGCGCGAGAGCGACCTGGGCAAGGTCCGCAGCGAGGCGATCCGCCTGGTCAAGGCCGCGTTCGCGCGCGCGGGCATCGAGGCGCCGCGGACCACGTACCACGTCCTCACGGCGCGCGACCCAGGCGACGCGGCGACGCCAGGCCATGCCGAGCCCACCAACGGCGCCGACGCCGACACCTCGGTCAACCGCGACATCGACGAGCAGCTCGCCCAGGCGCAGCAGGCTGCCGATGGCGACGACAACCTCCTCGAACCTTCCACGCCATGAATCCGCAACGCTCCGCTCCCGTGGCCCTGTTCCTGCTGCTGTCCGTGGCCGCGCCCGGCCTCGCCCAACCCATCGACGCGACGCCGCTGGAGCGCTGCGCCGCGATCGAGGTCGATGCCAGCCGGCTCGCCTGCTACGACGCACTCGCCCGCCGCGTGACCCTCAGCGGTCCGCTGCAGGCGGACCTCGCGGCGCAGGAGGCGAGGCGGGCGCTGCAGGCGGCGGAAGCCGAGGCCGCGCAGGCACGCAAGCAGACCACGCAGCGCGGCGACGACCTGTTCCGCCACGACGACGATGCGCTGGACGACGCGCTGGCGAACGTCGGCCGCGGCTCGCTGCTCGACAGCCGCTGGGAGCTGGCCCGCGATTCCAAGCTCGGTATCTTCAATTTCCGCGCCTACAAGCCGCTGTACCTGCTGCCGGCGTTCTGGACCTCCGCGATCAACGAGACGCCGCACTCGGAGAACCCGGACAACACCGTCACCACGCCGACGACCCGGCTGGATTCGATCGAGGCCAAGTTCCAGCTGAGCTTCAAGACCAAGGCGGTGGAGAACCTGTTCGGCGACAACGGCGACATCTGGATGGGCTACACCCAGAGCTCGCGCTGGCAGGTCTACAACTCCGAGGAGTCGCGCCCGTTCCGCGAAACCAACTACGAGCCGGAGGTGCTGCTGGTGTTCCGCAACGGCTACAGCATCGCCGGCTGGAAGGGGCGCATGGCCGCGGTCGGCATCAACCACCAGTCCAACGGCCGCGGCGATCCGCTCTCGCGCAGCTGGAACCGGATCATGTTCAACGTCGGCCTCGACCGCGACAACTGGGCGCTGATGCTGCGCCCATGGATCCGCGTCGGCGAGGGCGAGCGCGACGACGACAATCCCGGCATCGAGGACTACATCGGCCGCGGCGACGCCACCCTGATCCACGTGCGCGGGCGCAACGAGTTCTCGCTGATGGCGCGGCACTCGCTGCGCGGCGGCGACCGCTCGCATGGCGCGGTGCAGTTCGACTGGGGCTTCCCGATGCACCGCTCGCTGCCGATGCGCGGGCGGCTGCAGCTGTTCCACGGCTATGGCGAAAGCCTGATCGACTACAACCACAAGGCGACCTACGTCGGCCTGGGCATCTCGCTGCAGGAGTGGTTCGAGCCGCGGATCGAATGACACTCTTTGCGGCTGGACGCCCTGGGCTTTCACCAGATGGTAGGGCGGGTCTTGACCCGCCACCGCCCTACCCGCCACCGCTCAAGGCATGGATGGCGGGTCAAGACCCCCGGACGGCGGGTCAAGACCCGCCCTACGCGCTACGCTTGGCCCGACCCAGCCGACGAAGCTGACCATGGAAGCAGCGGTACCCCGCCAACGACGCTCGTTCTTCGCCTACGCCTCGGCAATGCTCGGCCTGCTCAGCGTGTTCGCGGTGCTGTGCTTCCATTTCCCCGAGACGCTGACCAGCAAGGAGTTCCGCGCGGTCTACAGCGAGGAGTTCGCCCGCCACCTGCTGCTGCTGGGACTGGTCGCGGCCTTCATCCTCGGCACCGTGGCGATCCTGCGCGACCGCAACAAGCGCGTCGCCCTGGTCGGGGTCGGCAGCGCCACGCTGGCGGTGCTGATCGGCGGTACCAACGTGCAGTTCGACGCGATCGGGCAGACGCCCTACTCGCTCGGGCTGGACTGGTTCGTGATCTCGCTGTTCTTCTCGGCGCTGGTGTTCGTGCCGCTGGAGCACTACCTGGGCAAGCGCCGCGTGTCGCCGCTGCGCAAGGGCTGGCGCACCGACGTCGCCTACTTCTTCATGAGCCACGTGCTGGTGCAGTTCATCCTGATCATGGTGACCGCCTCGACCTCCACCATCGCCGGACTCGCCGCCTTCCCGGCGCTGAAGGCGGCGATCCAGTCGTTGCCGGTGTGGGCGCAGTTCCTGATCGCGGTGTTCGTGGCCGACATGACCCAGGCACTGCTGCATCGCGCCTACCACAACATCCCGTGGCTGTGGCGCTTCCACGCCGTGCACCACTCCAGCCGCGAGATGGACTGGCTGGCCGGATCGCGGATCCACTTCGTCGAGATCGTGCTCACGCGCAGCCTGGTGCTGCTGCCGCTGCTGGTGCTGGGCTTCTCGGCGCCGGCGGTGAACGCCTACGTGATCCTGGTCGGGCTGCAGGCGGTGGTCGCGCACGCCAACATCGGCGTGCGCTTCGGCTGGCTGGAGTACCTAGTGGTGCTGCCGCGCTACCACCACTGGCACCACGCGCGGAAGCAGGAATACATCGACGTCAACTACGCGATCCACCTGCCGCTGGTGGACATGCTGATGGGCACGTTCAAGCTGCCGCCGCAGGACGAGTGGCCGGAGGAGTACGGCGTGATGAAGCTGGAAACCGTGCCCAGGGGCATCGTCGCCCAGCACGCCATGCCGTTCCAGGGCGGCCGCAATTACGAGGACCACGTCGCCTGACGGCGCGTAGGGCGGGTCTCGACCCGCCATCGCCCAAGCTGCCATCGCCAAGCCGCCATAGCCCAAGGTATGGGCGGCGGGTCAAGACCCGCCCTACGCGATTTCCACCACCGGGATCTTGCCGATCCGGGCCTGCCATTCGCGCGGGCCGGTCTGGTGGACCGACGTGCCCTGCGAATCGACCGCCACGGTCACCGGCATGTCCTTGACCTCGAACTCGTAGATCGCCTCCATGCCCAGGTCCTCGAAGCCGACGACCTTCGCCGCCTTGATCGCCTTCGACACCAGGTAGGCCGAGCCGCCGACCGCCATCAGGTACACCGACTTGTGCCTGCGGATCGCTTCCAGCGCCACCGGCCCGCGTTCGGCCTTGCCGATCATGCCCAGCAGGCCGGTTTCGCTGAGCACCTGTTCGGTGAACTTGTCCATGCGCGTGGCCGTGGTCGGGCCGGCGGGACCGACCACTTCGTCGCGCACCGGATCGACCGGCCCGACGTAGTAGATGAAGCGGCCACGCAGGTCGACCGGCAGCGCCTCGCCCTTGTTGAGCATGTCGACCATGCGCTTGTGCGCGGCATCGCGGCCGGTGAGCATTCTGCCGTTGAGCAGCAGCACTTCGCCCGGCTTGAAGGTGGCGACTTCTTCGCGCGTGATGGTGTCCAGGTCGACGCGCCGCGCGTTCTGCGGGTTGTAGGTGAGCTTGGGCCAGTCCTCCAGCGAGGGCGGATCGAGCGCGACCGGGCCGCTGCCGTCGAGCGTGAAGTGTGCGTGGCGGGTAGCGGCGCAGTTGGGGATCATCGCCACCGGCAGGTTGGCCGCGTGCGTCGGGTAGTCCTTGATCTTGATATCGAGCACGGTGGTCAGGCCGCCCAGGCCCTGCGCGCCGATGCCGAGCGCGTTGACCTTCTCGTACAGCTCGATGCGCATCTCCTCGATGCGGTTCGCCGGGCCGCGCGCGATCAGGTCCTGGATGTCGATCTGCTCCATCAGCGATTCCTTCGCCAGCAGCATCGCCTTCTCGGCGGTGCCGCCAATGCCGATGCCGAGCATGCCCGGCGGGCACCAGCCGGCGCCCATGGTCGGCACCGTCTTCAGCACCCAGTCGACGATCGAGTCGGAGGGGTTGAGCATCGCGAACTTCGACTTCGCCTCGGAGCCGCCGCCCTTGGCCGCGACGATCACGTCGAGCCTGTCGCCAGGCACGATCTTGACGTTGATGACGGCGGGGGTGTTGTCTTTCGTGTTCAGGCGCTTGCCGGCCGGGTCGGCCAGCACGCTGGCGCGCAGCTTGTTGTCCGGATGCTGGTAGGCGCGACGCACGCCCTCGTTGACCGCGTCCTCCAGCGAGCCGCTGAAGCCTTCCCAGCGCACGTCCATGCCCACTTCCAGGAACACGGTGACGATGCCGGTGTCCTGGCAGATCGGGCGATGCCCCTCGGCGCACATGCGCGAGTTGATCAGGATCTGCGCCATCGCGTCCCTGGCCGCCGGCGATTCCTCGCGCTCCCAGGCGGCGGCGAGGCTCTTGATGTAGTCGACCGGGTGGTAGTAGCTGATGTACTGGAGGGCGTCGGCGACGGACTGGACGAGGTCGTCCTGCTTGATCGTGGTCACGGCTGGCTCGGCGGCTGCGGGGAGGGGAAACGGCCTATTTTAGCCGTTGGCGACGACGCGGGCCCTGCGACATTGGCCGCAGGAACGGACCGCAGCGTGCCGCGAGGGCCTGACAGCCCGAAGCAGAGGCCGACCCCCACCAACTACCAACCGCCAACCACCAACTAGCAACCCTTGCCGGGTTCGTAGTTGGTGGTTGGTAGTTCGTGTCGCACACCCTTAAACCTTCGCCCGCCCTCCCGCATCCCACTGGCTATGCTGATGGCGACCATGACCGAGCCCCTGACCGACGCCGGCGCCGTCCCCGACGACGACCACGCCCTGGTGCGGGCCTCGGCCGGCGGCGACGCTACTGCGTTCGAGGCGCTGTACCGGCGCCACGCGGGCCGCGTGCACGGGGTGATCCTGCGCCTGGTCGGCCACCAGCACAGCCGCGCCGAGGACCTGACCCAGGAGGCCTTCGTCCGCGCCTGGCAGGCGCTGCCGACGTTCCGCTTCGAAAGCGCCTTCGGCACCTGGCTGCACCGGCTGGCGGCGAATACCGCGCTGATGGAGTTGCGCGGCCGCCGCACCACGCCGCACATGGACGGCGACGAGGACGCCTTCGACACCATCGGCACTGCCGATTCCGCCGGACACGCCACGGCGCTGTCGATGGACCTGGAGCAGGCCGTCGCCAGCCTGCCGCCGCGGGCCCGCGCGGTGCTGGTGCTGTACGACATCGAGGGCTGGAAACACGAGGAGATCGCCGATTCGCTGGACATGGCCGTCGGCAGCTCCAAGGCACAACTGCATCGCGCACGCAGGCTGCTGCGCGCGAAGCTGGGAGACCATGCATGAACCACGATCCTTCCACCGCCGACCTGCCCGCCGCGCTGCGCCTGCAGCTGCGCAGCCTGCGTGCGGACACACCGCCGGCGCGCGACCTGTGGCCGGATATCGCCGCGCGCATCGCCGCCACGCCGCAGTCCGCGACCGCGGCAGACACGCCCCCCGCGCGCCGCGGTATCCGCGCCTGGCCGGCGCTCGCCACCGCGGCCGCGCTGGCGCTCGCTGTCGGGCTTGGCTGGCAGCTGCGACCCACCGCGCCCGGCGTCGAACAGCTACCGGCCATCGCCGGGATCGACCCCATCGCCAGGCCGCTGCTGATCGAAGCCGACGCCATGACCCGCGAATACCAGGGCGCCCTGCGCGAACTGCCCCCGCTGCGCCCGGCCACGGCCGGGTACGCCACCCTGCTCCAGCTCGACGCCAGCGCCGACGCCGTGCGCGAGGCGCTGGCGCAGGACCCCGACGCCCGTTTCCTGCTGCAGCGCCTGCAGCGCGTCTACGCGCAGCGCCTGTCGCTGACCCAACGCCTCTCCCGCGCCTGAGCGCGGCCCCGCCACCGGATTCCCGAAGGAGGACACCCATGAAGACCCTGCCCCTGACCACCGCCCTGCTCGCCTGCATCGCCCTCGCGCCGGCATTCGCCGCCACCCCGATCGACGAGACGCGCGCGCTCGACCCGCGCGGCAGCCTCGAGGTCTCGAACGTCAAGGGCCGCATCGAAGTGCGTGCCTGGGACAGGCCCGAGGTGCGCATCAGCGGCAGCCTCGGCGACGGCGTCGAGCGCCTGCAGATCGAGGGCGACCAGCGCAATCTCGAGGTCAAGGTCCGCTACCCGCGCAACGGCCGCGATACCGAACCGACCACCCTGATCCTCGACGTGCCGCGCCAGGTCGATCTGGAGATCGACAGCGTCGCGGCGGAGATCGACGTCTCCGGCGTCGCCGGCAGCGGCCTCGACATCGAGAGCGTGAGCGGCAACGTGGTCGCCGTCGGCGCCCCGCGCGCGGCCAGCATCAGCAGCGTCAGCGGCGACCTGCGCCTCAACCTCAACAGCCGCAAGGTCGACGTGGAGAGCGTCAGCGGCCGCATCGACCTGCGCGGACGCCTCGGTGGCGAGATCTCCGCCGAAACCGTGTCCGGCGACATCCACATCGACAGCCGCGGCGAGGCCCTGCGCCGGCTCAGCAGCAGCAGCGTCTCCGGCGACGCCCACTACACCGGCGCGCTGGCGGAAGGCGGACGGATCAGCGCCGAATCGGTCAGCGGCGACATCCGCCTGGCGCTGCCAAAAGCGCTGTCGGCGAGGGTCCACGGTGAAAGCTTCAGCGGCGACCTGTCAGCCCCGGGCGCCAGCATCGATCGACCGAAGTACGGCCCCGGCGCGAGCTTCGAGCACAGCTACGGCAGCGGCAAGGGCGAGATCCGGATGGAAACCTTCTCAGGGGATGCGGAACTGGTGCTGGAGTAGCGCTTCGGTCGGGATGACGATCCGCACGCATCCGAATTTGATGTTTTAAGAATCATTATTGAACTATTTTGCTTGCATAAGCATATCTGAAAGCTGCATCATGGCAGCCTCCCGCAGGAGGTCGCCATGATCACCGCCCCCCAGCTGCGCGCCGCGCGCGCCCTGCTCGGCATCGACCAGCGCCGGCTGGCCGAACTGGCCGGCGTGTCGCTGCCCACCATCCAGCGCATGGAGGCCAGCGACGGCACGGTGCGCGGCGTGGTCGGCACGTTGATGAAGGTGGTCGATGCGCTGGAGGCCGCCGGCGTCGAGCTGATCGGCAACGAGCAGGCCAGCGCCGGGCGCGGCCGCGGCGTGCGCCTGAAGGAACCGCCCGCGGCCTGAGCAGTGTCCCGCCTCGACCTCCACCGCCAGTTCCTGCGCACGCTCGAGCCGAAGCTGCTCACGGTCCTGCGCGAGGGCTACGACCTGCAGACCTTCAGGGCCGACGCGATCGCCGGCCTCACCGTCGCGATCGTGGCGCTGCCGCTGGCGATGGCGCTGGCGATCGCCTCGGGCACGACACCGGAGAAGGGCCTGCACACGGCGATCATCGCCGGCTTCCTGATCTCGGCACTCGGCGGCTCGCGGGTGCAGATCGGCGGACCCACCGCGGCCTTCATCCCGGTCGTGTTCGTGGTCATCCAGAAGTTCGGCTACGGCGGCCTGATCCTGTGCACGCTGATGGCCGGGCTGATGCTGATCGCCGCCGGACTGCTGCGCCTGGGCGCGCTGATGAAGTACATGCCGCAGCCGGTGATCACCGGTTTCACCGCCGGCATTGCGGTGAGCATCCTTTCCTCGCAGGTGAAGGACGCGCTGGGCCTGCGCATGGACGAGGTGCCGGTGGAGTTCTTCGAGCGCTGGACGGCGTACGGCGCGCACCTCGCGACCACCCAGCCGGCGGCGCTGGCGCTGACGGTGCTGGGGCTGGCGGTGATCTTCGGCCTGCGCCGCTGGCGGCCGAAATGGCCGGCGTTCCTGCTCGCGCTGTTGCTGTGCACGCTCGCCGCCACGCTGCTGGCGCTGCCGGTCGAGACCATCGGCACGCGCTTCGGCGCGCTGCCCACGGCGCTGCCCAGCTTCGATTTCCCGCACATCCCGTTCGAACGCACCTTCGAGCTGCTGCCCAGCGCCTTCACCATCGCCTTCCTCGCCGGGGTGGAATCGCTGCTCTCGGCGGTGGTCGCCGACGGCATGACCGGCGGCCGGCATCGTTCGAACGGGGAACTGGTCGCGCAGGGCGTGGCCAACGTCGGCTCGGCACTGTTCGGCGGCCTGCCGGCGACCGGCGCGATCGCGCGCACCGCCACCAACGTCCGCGCCGGCGGACGCACGCCGGTGGCGGGGATGCTGCACGCGGGCTACCTGCTGCTGTTCATGCTGCTGCTGGCGCCGCTGATGGGCTACGTGCCGCTGGCCGCGCTCGCCGCGGTGCTGCTGGTGGTGGCCTGGAACATGAGCGAGGTCGAGAACTTCCGCAGCACCATGTCCGCGCCCATCGGCGACCGCCTGGTGCTGCTGCTGACCTTCTTCCTCACCGTGCTGCTGGACCTGACCATCGCGATCCAGGCCGGCGTGGTGCTGGCCGCCTTCGTCTTCATGTTCCGCATGGCCGAGGCGGTGGAGGTGAGTTCCGGCGTGCGCGCGATCGATGACGACCTGCATGCCGACCCTGCCCGCGACGCCGACCTCGACCAGCGCGCCAGGCTGCCCGAGGGCGTGGAGGCCTACCAGATCGGCGGCCCGCTGTTCTTCGGCGCGGCCAACCGCCTCGACAACCTGCTCGACCAGTTCATCGTGCCGCCGAAGGTGCTGATCCTGCGCATGCGCCTGGTGCCGGTGATCGACGCCAGCGGCGTGCACGCGCTGAAGAAGCTGGCCGAGCGCTGCCACCGCAAGGGCATCACCCTGATCGTGTCCGGACTGCAGGAGCAGCCGAACCGCGTGATCGCGAACATGCGGATGGACGACGTTGCCGGCGAACTGCACCTGGCCTCGAACTTCGAACGCGCGGTGAAGCTGGCCGAGTCGATCGTGGGGCAACACGCGTCGCACTGACGGGGGTACATCCACCCTCAATTCTGTCATCCCGAACGCAGTGAGGGATCCCGTCCACGGGGTCCTGCGCTTCGGTCATGGGATCCCTCACTGCGTTCGGGATGACGGGAAACGAACACGCGGACACAGGCCAACCCCGCTCCCCTTGGCCCTCCCGGCACGGCACAATGCCCGAATGCCCGCCGCCTCCCCCGCGCTCCCCGCTTCCGCCCTGACCATCGCCGGCTCCGATTCCGGCGGCGGCGCCGGCATCCAGGCCGACCTCAAGACCTTCGCCGCGCACGGCGTGCACGGGCTGTCGGCGATCGCTGCGCTCACCGCGCAGCACACCCGCGGCGTCACCGCGGTGCACGTGCCGCCGGTGGCCTTCCTGCGCGCGCAGATCGACGCCTGCTTCGACGATTTCGACGTCGCCGCGGTCAAGCTCGGCATGCTCGCCAACGCCGAGGTCATCCACGCAGTCGCCGATGCGCTGGAGGTGCACCGGCCGCGCTTGCTCGTGGTCGACCCGGTGATGGTCGCGACCTCCGGCGCGAGGCTGCTCGAGGACGCAGCGCTGGATGCCCTGCGCAGCCGCCTGCTCCCGCTCGCCGACCTGGTCACGCCGAACACTCCCGAAGCCGAGCTGCTAGCCGGCCAGCGCATCGCCGGCGCCGACGACGCCGAACGGGCCGTCGACCGCCTGCTCGCGCTCGGCGCCAGGGCGGTGCTGCTCAAGGGCGGACACCTGGACGAAGGCGGCCGCGTCATCGACCGCTACTGCGGCGGCGACGGTTCCGCCCGTTTCGAGCACGAGCGCCTGCCGCTGGAGGGACACGGCACCGGCTGCACCCTGGCCTCGGCGGTCACCGCGAACCTGTGCCTGGGCCGGGCGATGCCGCAGGCGGTGGCCGCCGCCGTGGACTACGTCGGACGCGCGCTGCGCCTGGGCTATCGGCCAGGACGCGGCGAAGTGCTGGTGCTGGGCCACTTGGCGGCGGCATCGACGGAGTGAGCGCAGCAGCCACCGGACACGAACTGGAGGTCCGCGCCGAGGACGGCCACGCCTGGCGGCTGATCGCGCGCATTCCTGCAGCGCCGCGACAGGTCTTGCTGTGGCTGCCGGCGCTCGGGATCGCTGCCCGCCACTACCTGCCCTTCGCCGATGCGCTGGCCGCGCGCGGGGTGGCGGTGTTCCTGCACGAATGGCGCGGCCACGGCAGCAGCAGCCTGCGCGCCGACAGGCATGGCGACTGGGGCTACCGCGAGCTGCTGATGCAGGATCTCCCGGCCAGCGCGGCGGCAATCGACCGACTGCTGCCGCGCGAAATACCGCGGATCCTCGGCGGTCACAGCCTCGGCGGCCAGCTCGCCTGCTGCCGCCTCGCGCTCGCACCCGACGCCGCCGATGCGCTGTGGCTGGTGGCCAGCGGCGCGCCGTACTGGCGCGCGTTCCCGCTGCCGCACAAGGCCTGGCTGCCCTTCGCCTACCGCTTCCTGCCGTGGCTGGCCCGGGTCAACGGTGCCCTGCCTGGTCGCCGCATCGGCTTCGGCGGCAACGAGGCGGCAGGCGTGATCGTCGACTGGGCGCGCACCGCGATCAGCGGGCGCTACGCCGCGGATGGACTGGCGCAGGATCTTGAAGCAGGCTTGGCCCGGATCGACAGGCCGGTGCGCGCCGTGGTGCTGGCGCAGGACTGGCTGGCGCCGCGTTCGTCGCTCGATTTCCTGCTGTCGAAGCTGCCCGCGGCCGAAGTCCAGGCCATCGAACTGGACGCGGCCGGCGCCGGCACGCGGCCCGACCATTACGCCTGGATGAAGCGACCGGATGCGGTGGCCGGTTGGCTCGCCAGCTGATCCATCCTCCCGCGGCCGCGGAAACCGGTCGCGCCCATGGGGCGCTCCTACCGCAGGAGCGGGCCATGCCCGCGACCCTATTCGGCCTGGCCGGCGTCGGCGTAGCCGTCCGGATTCATCGACTGCCAGCGCCAGGCGTCGCGGCACATCGCGTCGATGTCGTATGCGGCGCGCCAGCCCAGCAGTTCGTGGGCGAGCGAAGGGTCGGCATAGACCTCGGCCACGTCGCCGCCGCGACGGGCGACGATCTGGTACGGCACCGGCCGCCCCGAGGCACGCTCGAAGGCCTGCACCAGCTGCAGCACGCTCACGCCCTGGCCGGTGCCGAGGTTGACGGTGAAGCCGGTGCCGGTACGTTCCAGCGCGTCGATCGCGTCGGCATGCGCGCGCGCCAGGTCGACGACGTGGATGTAGTCGCGCACGCCACTGCCGTCGACCGTCGGCCAGTCGCCGCCGAACACGCTCAGCTTCTCGCGCCGGCCCACCGCCACCTGGCAGATGTAGGGCATGAGGTTGTTGGGGATGCCGGCCGGATCCTCGCCGATCAGCCCTGAAGCGTGCGCGCCCACGGGGTTGAAGTAACGCAGGATGCCGGCCTGGAAGCCCGGATCGGCCACGCACAGGTCTTCGATCAGCTGCTCCATCACCAGCTTGGTGCGGCCGTAGGGATTGGTGGTGCGCAGCGGCGCGTCCTCGGTCACCGGCACCCGGTCCGGATCGCCATACACCGTCGCAGACGAGCTGAACACCAGCCTCCGCACGCCCGCCTCCTGCATCGCCCGCAGCAGGCTGAGGGTGCCGGTGATGTTGTTGTCGAAGTAGTCGAGCGGACGCTCGCAGGACTCGCCCACCGCCTTGAGCGCGGCGAAGTGGATCACCGCGTCGAAGCCGCCATCGCGCAGCAGGTCGCGCGTCGCCGCCGCGTCGCGCAGGTCGACGCTGCGGCAGTCGAGCGGGCGACCGATGATCGCCTGCAGCCGCTCGAGCACCTTCGGCGAGCTGTTCGAGAAGTTGTCGGCGACGACCACGTCATGGCCACGCGTGGCCAGCTCCACGCAGGAATGGCTGCCGATGTAGCCGCTGCCGCCGAAGACGAGGATGCGCATGGGCTTGCCCGGTTGTTGTTGCGCCGATTATCCGACAGCCGCGCGCCGGGCGCTCGTGGCCGCTTCTGCCGCAATCCCGCGTTGGGTCATGTCGCGCAGGCACGATCCATCGTTCCACCCGCGGCAACCGGCCCCGACCCGCCTGCCGGATCGACCTGCACGGGCAGTGATTCTCGCCGGCGCAGGCCTTGCACGCGTACACTATCGCCATCGTCGCCGGACTCCGGGGCTGGCCAACACGATGCGGTGATCCTCGTGGTCGCGCATCGCGAGTTTGTCGTCATCGGTGCCGACGGCGTCCGCGTCGACAAGGCCCTTCCGGTGCCGTTCGACTCAAGCGCCCCGCCTTGGACGATCGTCCAAGGCAGCCCCTGACACCAATCCCGGACACGCATGCGCATCCTCGTCACCGGCGCCGCCGGCTTCATCGGCTCGCACCTCAGCCACCGCCTCGTCGAGCGCGGCGACGAGGTCCTGGGCTACGACAATCTCAACAACTACTACGATCCGGCGCTGAAGCAGGCGCGCCTCGACCGCCTGCTGCCTCGGCCGGGCTTCTCCTTCGTGAGGGGCTCGCTGGAAGACCGCGGCACGCTGGAGCGCGCGTTCACCAACTTCCGACCGCAGCGCGTGGTCAACCTCGCCGCGCAGGCCGGCGTGCGCTACTCGCTGGAGAATCCGCACGCTTACATCGACAGCAACATCGTCGGCTTCACCAACATCCTCGAAGCCTGCCGCCACGGCGGCGTCGAGCACCTGGTCTACGCCTCGTCGAGCTCGGTCTACGGCGCCAACCGCAAGCTGCCGTTCGCGGTCGAGGACAGCGTCGACCATCCGGTCAGCCTGTACGCGGCGACCAAGAAGGCCAACGAGCTGATGGCGCACACCTACAGCCACCTGTTCAACCTGCCGACCACCGGCCTGCGCTTCTTCACCGTCTACGGCCCCTGGGGCCGGCCGGACATGGCGCTGTTCCTGTTCACGAAGAACATCCTCGAAGGCCGGCCGATCGACGTGTTCAACCACGGCCACCACACGCGTGACTTCACCTACGTCGACGACATCGTCGAGGGCGTGATCCGCACCCTCGACCGCGTGCCCGGGCCCGACCCGACCTACGACCCGCTGCAGCCAAACCCCGGCTCGTCGAGCGCGCCGTACCGGGTCTACAACATCGGCAACCACCAGCCGGTGCAGCTGCTGCGCTACATCGAGGTGCTCGAGGACTGCCTCGGGCGCAAGGCCGAGCGCAACCTGCTGCCGATGCAGCCGGGCGACGTGCCCGACACCGAGGCCGACGTCGAAGCCCTGCGCCGGGACACCGGCTACCAGCCGTCCACGCCGATCGAAACCGGCGTCGCCCGCTTCGTGGAGTGGTACCGGTCCTACCACGGCGTCTGAACGCCGGAGCCCCCCGCCCCCGCGTCCAATGACCGCTGTCGCGGTCTTTCGACGTTATCCCTGTCAACGAACAGGAAGGGGAACTCCCGGATGCGCATCTTCAGGCACACGCTCCTTGTGCTGCTGGTCGCCATGCTTGCGGCCTGCGCCAGCGGTGGCGGATCGGAATCAGTGCCACCCGCGCCCCAGGCAGCCTCGGTCGAGGACTATGCGATCGGCGTCGACGACGTCGTCCAGGTCGCGGTCTGGCGCAACCCGGAACTGGGCATCACCGTGCCGGTGCGGCCGGACGGCAGGATCTCGGTGCCGCTGGTCGGCGACGTGATGGCTGCCGGCAAGACGCCCAGCGAGGTCGCCGCCGACCTGCAGGAAAAGCTGTCGGCCTACGTCCGCGATCCGCAGGTGGCGGTGATCCTGACCGACCTGCGCAGCCATGAGTATCTCTCGCGCGTACGCGTGACCGGCGCGGTGCGGACGCCGATCTCCATCCCCCATCGCCAGGGCATGACCGTGCTCGATGCGGTGCTCGCCGCGGGCGGCGTCAACGAGTTCGCCGCACCGGACCGCACCAGCCTCTACCGCAGGAACGGAGGCCAGACCACCAGCTATGCGATCCGACTCGACAGGATCATCAACCGGGGTGACCTGTCGACCAACTTCACCGTCTCGCCGGGCGACATCATCACGGTACCGGAGCGCGCATTCTGATGCAGTCGTCCACCCTGCCCGCTCCACGCCGCGTCCCCGCGAGCACCGGCGTCGCGACCACGGGCCTTTCCCCGATCGACTATGTCCGTCTCGTGCTCAAGGAAGGGCAGCGACGAATCGTCGTGCTCGCCGCGATCTTTGCCGCGATCGCCGCGGTGACCTTCGTCATGGGCATGTTCGTGATGGCACGCCACTACCAGGTGTCGACCACGATCCTCGCGCAGGAGAGCGACATCATCCAGCCCCTGCTCGAAGGGCGCGCGGTGCCGACCGGCGTCACCGACCGCGCCGGCATGGCCCGCCAGATCATCTACGGCCGCAAGGTGCTGTCGGAGATCATCGAGATCGGTGGCTGGAACGCGAACGGCAACCTCAGCGCCGTGCAGAAGGACCGGCTGATGGAGGACATCCACGGCCGCACGATCATCACCAGCCCGCGCGCGGACCTGGTCACGATCACCTATCGCGACACCGACCCCGAGCGCACCTACCGCGTCACCGACGCGCTGGGCACGCTGTTCATCCGCGAGACGCTGGCGACCAAGGAGCGCGAGAGCCGCGAAGCCTACGAGTTCATCGACAAGCAGGTGAGCGAGTACCACCGCAAGCTCACCGACGCCGAGAACAACCTGCAGGCCTATCGCTCGCGCAACGCCGACGCACAACCGGGCAGCGCGACCGACGTCCATTCCCGCATCTCGGCGCTGCGCACCCAGGTGGAGCAGACGCGGATGACCCTGCTCGAACAGGAATCGCGCGAGGGTTCGGTCGCTGCTCAGCTGTCGGGCGAGTCGGCGGTGACTTCGGTGCAGACCCGCGAGACCCTGTACCGGACCCAGCTGATCGAACTGCAGGCCGAGCTCGATCGCCTGCTGCTCAACTATACCGATCGCCATCCCGACGTCGCGCGCGTGCGCCACCAGATGGGCGACGTCCAGCGCCTGCTGGAGCAGGAGCGCAACCGACCGGCCACGTCGGCCACCGGTTCCGAAGACTCACAGCTCAATCCGCTGTACCAGGAACTGCGCAGCCAGCAGGCCCAGGCCCGGCGCGAGGTCGCGGCCACGCGTTCGCGCATGTCGGTCGCCGAGTCCCTGCTCAACTCCGAGCTCGACCGCAGCCGCCGGATCGCCGCGTCCGAAAGCGTGCTCGCCGAACTGACCCGGGACTACGAGGTCAACCGCGAGATCTACCAGGATCTGCTGCGCCGCCGCGAGAACGCCCGCGTGTCGATGGGCCTGGACCAGGAGAACCGTGGCCTGACCCTGCGCGTGCAGGATCCGGCGACGATGCCGCTGCGCCCGACCGGCCTGCGCTTCATGCACATCGCCGCCGCCGGCCTGCTCGCCGCGCTCGCGGTGCCGCTGGGCCTGCTGTGGCTGCTGGTCCGCTTCGATCCGCGCGTGCGCAGCCCGCACATGGTCGAACTCAAGAGCCGTTATCCATTGCTGGCGACGATTCCGGCCTACCCCTCGCCGCGCGACCGGCGCCGCCAATTGGTCCACCTCGCGACCGCTGGCGCGCTGGCCGTGGCCGTCGTGCTGCTGTACGGGCTCACCTATGCCTACAAGATGTCCAACGGCTGAGCCGTCGATGCAGACCATGGAGCAGATCGTGAACCCTCGCCGAGACGCACCTTCCGACCCGGGCCGGGCCGAAGGCGGATCCCATTCCATCACCCGCACCGACGGCGCGCTGCAGCCGCTCACGCCGCGCGCGCTCGAAGAACGCAAGCTGATCCACCGCAACGACTCGGTCCGCGCCCAGGCCGACGCCTTCCGCGGCCTGCGCACCAAGCTGCTGGCGCTCGGCCAGGAGCGCAACTTCGTCACCCTGGTGGCGCCGGTGCAGGCGGGCTGCGGCGGCAGCTTCGTCGCGCGCAACCTCGCCGCGGCGTTCGCCTTCGACGAGACCAAGACCGCGCTGCTGGTCGACTGCGATTCGCTGCACCCCGCGCAACACCGCGCGCTGGGAGTGGATGCGGCCAGCGTCGGGATGATGGATTACCTGGAAGGCGGCGTCACCGAAATGTCGGCCATCCAGTACGAGACCGGCCTGCCGCGACTGCGGCTGATCCCGGGCGGCTCGCCGCGCGAGACCGCGGGCGAGTCCTTCAGCTCGACCCGGATGCGGATGATGATCGATTCGCTGCGCGGCACCCATCCCAACCGCTACCTGATCCTCGACAGCCCACCGGTATTGAACTCGCCCGACGCCCGGATCCTGTCCGAACTGGCGGACCTGATCGTGCTGGTTGCCGGCTACGGCCAAGTGACCGTCGACCGCATCGACGACGCCGCCGCCAGCTTCGACCCGGACAAGCTCGCCGGCATCGTGTTCAACACCATCTATTGACCGCACCGGAACGAAGGAGACGCGACCATGAAGCTCCCCAGGACCAGCGTTCCCGCGGCCTATCTCGCCATCCTGGCCGCCGTGCCGCTGCAGGTCCATGCCGTCCGGATCGACTACGCGGTCGACATGGGCCTGGAGCGCAACGACAACGTGCTGATGTCGTCGACCGATGAGCAGAGCTCGAACGCCCTGCGCGCCGGCTTCGGTTTCGTCGTGTCCGAGGAAACCTCGACCGTCCAGGCCAACTTCGGCGGCCGTTTCGAGTACTGGAACTACGTCTCCGGCCCCCAGTCCAACGCCTTCGAGACCAGCCTGGCCGGACGCCTGAACTGGTTCGTCGTGCCCGAGACGCTGAGCTTCACCGTCGAGGACAGCCTCGAGATGCGGCCCATCGACCGGTTCGCGCCGGATGCCCCGAACAACCGCCAGCGCGTCAACGTGCTGTCGCTGGGACCGAACCTGTACTTCAACTGGGGCCCCGCCTTCCGTGGCCGCGCCGAGGTGCGGTGGATCGACACCAACGCCGAGGAGAACGACGAGTTCGAGTCCAGCCGACTCAGCGCCGCGCTCCATCTGGTGCGCGAACTGGACCCGACCAGCAGCGTCACCTTCAGCCTGCGCGGGCAGGACGTCGACTTCGACCATGACCTCCTGGCCCGCGACTACAAGCGCTACGACGGCTACGTCCGCTACCAGAAGGAGCTGGCGCGCCTGGGCTTCGCCTTCGACGCCGGCTACACCTGGGTGGACTATGCCGACGGCAGCTCGGCGTCCCTGCCGCTGTTCCGCGGCCAGGCGCGATGGGAGCTGAGCAATCGCAGCAGCCTGTCCCTGGGCGGTGCCCGGCAGCTGTCGGATGCCGGCAGCGCGGCGATCGAGGCGATCGGCGTGGTGGCGACCGTGCCCGATACCCTGACCGCCTCCGCGGCAGGCCTGGAATCGTCGGTCTACCGGGAAACCCGCGGCGACCTCAGCTATGCCTATGCCGGCGAACGCGTCCGCTTCAGCACCGGCCCGTACTACGAGCGGGTCGACTACCTCGATGCCAACGCCTTCGACGAGACCCGCCGCGGCGTGATCGTGCAGTTCGGCTACCGGATCGCACCGACCTGGGAGCTGGAGACCTACGTCGACGTCGCCCGCGCGAAGTTTCCGCAGATCGGTCGCGAGACCGACGACCTGCGCCTCGGTGCGGGACTGGCGAAGACCTGGAGCAGGCACTGGAGCAGCTCGCTGATGTACACCCACTATCGTCGCGACGACGACGGCCTGTTCGGCGACAGCCGCCAGAACATCTGGTACCTGACGGCGACCTACCGCAGCCGCTGAGGCTGGCCGCCGCCGTGACGGGCCGGGCCGTGACGGGCCGGGCCGGGCCGGGCCGGTCACGGTCCCAGCGCCCGCCCGGGCCACTGATTCAGCGCCCCGAAACCCGCGCCCGTCAGGCGCAGGCCCGGAACTGCGTCGCAGTTCGGTCGTGCCCAGCCCGGCCAC
Organism: Luteimonas sp.; assembly: GCA_035444805.1. Lineage (GTDB taxonomy): Bacteria > Pseudomonadota > Gammaproteobacteria > Xanthomonadales > Xanthomonadaceae > Luteimonas. Next base: position 26,501 of record DAOMPM010000027.1, read on the forward strand.
TCTCCGGGCTTTTCCCAGACCTGGTCACGTTTTCAGGCCCTTGGCTTGACCCTCCGCCACCGTTCAGCGTGTATTTCGCTGCGCGCCGGGCCCGGCGCCTATCATCCGCCGC
>DAOMPM010000027.1:26712-36117 GCA_035444805.1 Luteimonas sp.
CACCGTTCAGCGTGTATTTCGCTGCGCGCCGGGCCCGGCGCCTATCATCCGCCGCGTCTTCTCAGGGGGAAAGACGCTTCGGATGGTTCCGGCCCGGATCGCGGCGACGCGACAGGGCCCGGCCGGTTCGCCGTGCCCGTGGAACGCAGGATGCGTCCGTACCGTCTGCCCAGCCCAGCACCACGACCATCCGGCAGGTAGCAGCCCCCTTCATGACCACCATTCATCGTTCCGTCCGTTGTTTCGCCCTGGCCTGCGCCGCGGGCCTGATCTCCGCCTGTTCGGTCGCACCGGCTTCCCTGGAAGAGGCCGCATCCGGCACGCTCGGAGACACCGGCGCGCTGGCGGCATCCGCTCCACGCCAGGCGTCGTCGGCCGCCGCATCCCAGGTACAGACCAAGGCGATCACCAACCCGATCATGTTCGTCACCCAGGTGCCGACCCGGGGTGGCGACCAGTTCGCGACCCGTCTGTCGGCGTTCTCCAACCACCAGCCGGAGACGGGGGCGGTGCCGCGCGGCGGCGACCTGATGATCCGCTACGCGGACGGAACGCTGCGCAACCTGACCCGCGAGGCCGGCTTCGGCGGCACCGGCTTCCAGGGCGCCAACTCGATCGCGGTGCGCGAACCCACCGTGCACTGGAGCGGCACCAAGGCGATCTTCAGCATGCTGCTGGGCTCGCCCGTGCGCCAGTACGACGCGGTCACCTCGAAGTGGCAGCTGTACGAGGTCACCGGCCTGGGACAGGGCCAGACCGCCACCATCACCAAGGTGCCGCACCAGCCGACCGCCTTCAACAACGTCTCGCCGCTGTACACCAGCGACGACCTGGTCCTGTTCACCTCCGACCGCCCGCGCCGCGGCGAGGCCCACCTGTATCCGAACCTGGACGAGTACGAGAGCACGCCGACCATCACCGGCATCTTCCGGCTGAACCCGGCCAGCGGCGACCTGACCATCCTCAACCACGCGCCCAGCGGCGCGTACAACCCGACCATCGACAGCTACGGCCGGGTCATCTTCACCCGCTGGGACCACCTGCAGCGCGACCAGCAGCAGGACGGCGCCCTCACCCTGGGCTACAACTATGGTCCGTTCAACTACGCCAGCGAGGCGGCCAACGCCGCCAACGTCGGGCTGGTGCACGACACCTTCCCCGAGCGCCGGCCGCTGATCGGCAGCGATTACAGCACCAGCCCCACCTACGGCCGCATCTGGGGCTACACCTCGAACCTGTTCACCCCCTGGGAGATGAACCAGGACGGCACCGCCGAGCTCACCCTCAACCACATCGGCCGGCAGGAGCTGACCTTCGACTACATGCCGGCGTCGTTCGTCGACGATCCGTCGCTGCGCGGCGCCAGCAACCAGGCGCTGTTCGCCAACCGCAAGTACATCCGCATGGATGCCGGCATCCTCCACATCCGCGAGAGCCGGACCCAGCCGGGCACCTACTTCGGCGTCTACGCGCGCGAATTCCTGCAGGGCTCCGCCAACGAGCTGGTGAAGTTCAACGGCGCGCCGAACCTCAACGCCGAGCAGATGGTGGTCAGCGACGCCGCCGCCAGCGGCAGCGGCCGCTACCGCAGCCCGCTGCCGTTGAGCTCGGGCGACCTGGTGGCCAGCCATACCAGCCTCAGTACGGAAGCGTTCAACAGCGCGGCGCAGCCGGAACTGCGGCTGAAGCGGCTCGATACCAACGCCTCGGGCCTGTACGTCCCCGGCAGCAACCTGACCCCGGGCATCAGCACGAACGTCTCCTGGTGGGGCGCGACCGGCATGGTCGAGTACAGCGGACCGCTGTGGGAGCTCGATCCGGTCGAGGTCGCCTCCCGCACCCGGCCGCCCGTGACCGGCGCGCCTGCGGTCGAGGCGCCCGAGCAGGCGGTCCTCGACGCCGAGGGCGTCAGCGCCGCCTCGCTGCGCAACTGGCTGCGCCAGAACGACCTGGCCCTGATCGTCACCCGCAACCAGACCAGCCGCGACCGCAACGACAAGCAGCAGCCGTTCAACCTGCGCGTGCCCGGCGGCGTCAGCAAGACCGGCGACGGTGGCCGCGTCTATGACATCGCGCACTACCAGATCGTGCAGGGCAACCTGCTGCGCGCCTACCAGTCCTTCCGCCATGGGCGGCGCATCGTGGCGCAGCCGATGACGGTCCCGGCCAATGCCAACCTGCCCAATCCCACGGGTCCGACAGGCAGCGTCAAGATCGCGGCCGACGGCTCGACCGCCGCCTTCGTCCCCGCCAACCGCGCGCTGAGCTGGCAGACCGTGGATCCCAACGGCGAGCCGATCGTGCGCGAGCGCGTCTGGATCACGATGCAGCCCGGCGAGATCCGGACCTGCGCCGGCTGCCACGGCGAAAACACGGTCAACCAGGCCGGGCAACCGGCCGCGACCAACCAGCCGCAGGCGCTGCGCGACCTGATCCGCCACTGGAAGCAGACCTCCGGCGCCGGGAACGTGGTGCGGCGCAACGGCTCCGCGCCGCTGCAGCCGGGCGGCTGAGGCACCGCCGCCCCAAGCGTACCGCTGCGGCAGACGGGACGCCCTCCCCGCGTCCCGCCTCGCCCGCACCCTGCCCGAATCGGCAGACATCGGCTGCCCGGCGCAGCCGATGTCGCTCGCGGTTTGTCCCCTCCCCGCCGGCAACTGCGTACTACTGACTGGACGAACCGATCGGAACGGCGTGCCCGCCAGGGCCGCACGTCGCGTTCCGGACGATCCGGGGTCGCGCGGACGGGCTGGCGCGGCGATGGCGCCTCGTCCGCCAGGATCGCTGTCAGGGGGACGCATGAACAACGCGAAGTTCGAAGACGGACTGCAGGCGCAGGCTCGCCGGCATGGCTCGTTGATGCCGCGCTTCATGCGCCGGACGGCTTCGCGCTGGCGGGCGCTGGTGGTGGTGACCGAGCTGCTGCTGCTGTGTGGCGCGGTCTTCCTCGCCAGCTACCTGCGCTTCATCAGCCATACCGAACCGCTGGCGGCCTACACGACGATGGGGCTGCTCGGCGTGCGCGCGCTGCTGTTCGCGATCGCGATCATGCTCGGCATGACCACGATGGGCCTGTACCAGACGCACCTGCGCGGGACCCGCTTCGGCGCCCTGCTCCGGCAGGCGGTCGGCTTCCTGCTGGGCACGTTCGGCCTGCTGGTCCTTTACTACGTGTTCCCGCCGCTGGAGATCGGACGCGGCATCCTCGCCATGGCGCTGTTCTTCGGCTTCGCCTTCGTCGCCGGCCTGCGACTGCTGTCCGAGCGCGTGGTCGACGTGGAGGCACTGAAGCAGCGGGTCCTGGTCCTGGGCACCGGCGAGCGTGCCTCGCTGATCGAGCAGCGCCTGCGCCGCCAGGCCGATCGCCGCAGGTTCCACGTCGTCGGCTATGCGTCTTGCAGCTCGAGGACGGCGGTGGTCGATCCGGAGAAGCTGGTCACCATCGATGGGCCGCTGGCCGAATGGGCGCTGGTCAACCGCATCGACGAAATCGTGTACGGCCCCGACGACCGCCGTGGCGGGCTGCCGATGCAGGACCTGCTGCAGTGCAAGCAGGTCGGCATCCAGGTCACCGACCTCGCCAGCTTCTTCGAGCGCGAGGCCGGCATCATCAAGCTGGCGCTCACCGATCCGTCGTGGCTGGTGTTCTGCGACGGATTCGACAGCTCGCTGGGCCGCAAATTCAGCAAGCGGGGCATGGACGTTCTCGCCTCGCTGCTGGTCCTGGCGATGACCTGGCCACTGCTGCTGCTGGTCGCGCTGGCGATCCGGATCGAATCCGGCCGCGGGCAGCCGATCCTCTATCGCCAGGAGCGCGTCGGCCTGCTCGGCTCGACGTTCCAGCTGGTCAAGTTCCGCAGCATGCGCACCGATGCCGAGAAGGATGGCGTTGCGCGCTGGGCCGGCAAGAACGACGATCGCGTCACCCGCGTCGGCCGGATCATCCGGCGCACCCGCCTGGACGAACTGCCGCAGCTGTGGAACATCCTCTGCGGCGACATGAGCATCGTCGGTCCGCGACCGGAACGGCCCGAGTTCGTCGCCGACCTCGACCAGGACCTGCGCTACTACAGCCTGCGCCATTGCGTGCGCCCGGGGCTGGCCGGCTGGGCGCAGCTGCGCTACGCCTACGGCGCATCGCGCCAGGACGCCGAGGAGAAGCTCAAGTACGATCTGTTCTATGTGAAGAACCACAACCTGGTGTTCGACGTGCTGATCCTGCTCCAGACCTTCGAAGTCGTCGCATGCGGACGCGGCGTACGATGACGCGTGCACATGTTCCAGGCGCAGGGCCGCGCCGCAGGCCCGACGGCGTGCCGGCGACTGTCCGGGAGGCCGGACACCGATGATGCTCGCTTCCTTCCGCCACTGGGCCGCCAACTCCCCGCACCCGGTCGCCCAACTGATCCGCGCCGTGCACGGGCGGCTGCGCTATTTCACCCTGCCGGCCCCGCGGCTGCTGGTGCGTCCCTACCTGTGGATCTTCCTGGCGGTGCGCGGCGTGATCTTCTTCCTGCGCCGGGTGCTCATGGCCGAACCGCTGTTCAAGGCCTATTGCGCGCGCTTCGGCCGCGGCGTCACCACGGGCATCTACGTGCCATGGATCCGCGGCCGGGGCGAACTGGTGGTCGGCGACTACGTGCACGTGAGCGGCAAGCTCAGCATCATCTTCGCCGCGCGCTTCGTCGAGCGACCCAAGCTGAGCATCGGCGACTACACCGACCTCGCCCACGAAACCAGCTTCGTGGTCGGGCGCGAGATCCGGCTGGGTTCGCACGTGCAGGTCGGCGGCGGGGTGTCCTTCCGCGATGCCGGCGGCCATCCCACCGATCCGGAGCAGCGCAGGGTCGGTGAACCGCCGGACGGATCGGAGGTCAAGTCGATCATCGTCCATGACAACGTCTGGATCGGCGTGGGCACGCTGGTGCTGCCGGGCACCGAGATCGGCGAAGGCAGCATCGTCGCCGCGCGCTCCGTGGTCTCGGGCACGGTGGCGCCGTACACCGTGGTCGCCGGCAACCCCGCGCGCCGCATCGGCACCCTGACCCCGCCGCCGGGACGCGAACACCTCGCACCGAAGCCGCCCCCGGCGCGCGCGGCCCACAGCGCGCCACGTGCCAATCCAGCCACGGCCGGATCGCAGGCCGCGTCACCGGTCACGACCGAGGCGAAGAAAGCACAGCAATGAGCGCGCCTCCCGGGGCCGCTTCCGGATGGTCGGGCGCGTCGTCCGCGCATGCCAGGCTTCGACCGATCTGGCACACTAGCCGGCCAACCCGCGCCTGGGCCAGGCGCATGACCGAGCAGCAAGGACACGTGGCACGCGTGACCAGAGGAGGAATCCACACGATGGAGGACATCGAGTCCCGCATCCGCATGTTCATCCACGAGAGCTTTCCGGTTCCGGACACGCTGGCCGGCAGCGACAGCCTGCTCGATGGCGGCGTCATCGACTCGATCGGAGTCCTCACCGTGGTGACCTGGCTGGAGCAGGAATTCGGCTTCACCGTCGAGGACGACGAGGTGGTGCCGGAGAACCTCGAGAGCATCGACAGCCTGGTCCGCTACACCGGCGGCAAGCTGCTCGAAGCCGGGCACGCTGCTTGATGCGATACGAGGCGCACCTGCGCGCCCGCGCCCTTGAGCGCCCGCAACACACGGCCCTGGTCTGCGCCGGCCAGCGCATTTCCTATGCCGCACTGGCCGACACCGCCGAACGCTTTGCCTCCGCCCTGGTCACCGCGACCGGCTTCGGCAACGGCGAGCGCTGCGTGCTGTTCCTGGAGAACCGCGCGGAGACCGCCGCGGGCCTGTTCGGCACCCTGCGCGCCGGCGGCGTGTTCAGCGTCATCAACCCGACGACCAAGGCCGACAAGCTGGCCTACGTGCTCGACAACTGCGAGGCCTCGGTCCTGGTGACCCAGGCCAGCCTGCTGCCCGTGGCCCGCGCGGCGGCGGCACAGGCACCGAGCGTTCGGCGCGTGGTGGTGGTGGATGCGGCCGGCGACCTCTCCGCTGCCGAGGTGCCGTGGGACGAGTTCATCGCCTCACCCTCCTCCCTCGACCCCGCGCCGCGCGGCATCGACATCGACCTGGCGATGCTGGTCTACACCTCGGGCTCCACCGGCCAGCCCAAGGGCGTCATGATGACGCACAAGAACATCGAGCACGCCGCGACCTCGATCACCACCTACCTGCGCATGTCGCCGGACGACGTGGTGCTGAGCGTGCTGCCGCTGGCGTTCGACTACGGCCTGTACCAGCTGCTGATGTGCGTGAAGCTCGGCGCCACCCTGGTGCTGGAGAAGTCGTTCGCGTTCCCGCAGAAGATCCTGCCGCTGCTCGAGAGCGAGCGCATCACCGGCTTCCCGCTGGTGCCGACGATGGCTGCGCTGATCGTGCAGCTGCGCAACTTCAGGCCCGAATGGGCGGCGTCGGTGAAATTCCTCACCAACACCGCGGCCGCGCTGCCGCCGGCGCACATCGCGCGCCTGCGCGGGCTGTTCCCGCAGGCGCGGGTGTACTCGATGTACGGCATGACCGAGTCCAAGCGCTGCACCTGGCTGCCGCCTGAGGAACTCGACCGCCGCCCGGACAGCGTCGGCATTCCGATTCCGTTCACCGAGGCCTGGGTGGCCGACGACGACGGCAAGCCGCTGCCGCCAGACGCGGTCGGCGAGCTTGTGGTGCGCGGCGGCCACGTGATGCAGGGCTACTGGCGCAACCCCGAGGCCACCGACAAGGCGCTCAAGCCCGGCCGCTACCCGTGGGAGAAGGTGCTGCACACCGGCGACCTGTTCCGCATGGATGGCGACGGCTTCCTGTACTTCGTCGGCCGCAAGGACGACATCATCAAGTCGCGCGGCGAGAAGGTCAGCCCCAAGGAAGTCGAGAACGTGCTCTACGCCCTGCCCGGCGCCCGCGAGGCAGCGGTCGTGGGCGTACCCGACCCGGTGCTCGGCAGCGCGCTCAAGGCGATCCTCGTGGTCGAGGACGGTGCCAGCATTGCCCCGCGCGACGTCATCACGCACTGCGCGGCGCGCCTGGAGGACTTCATGGTGCCGCGCCTGATCGAGTTCCGCGACGCCCTGCCCAAGACCAACACCGGCAAGATCCGCCGCGCTGCGCTGCAGGCCGAGGCGGAAGGACGCGAGCTGCCCGGCGAGGACGCCTGAGCGGACGCGTTGCGCCGGCGAACAACCACAATGTCATCCCGAACGCAGTGAGGGATCTGCTCCTGCTTGCTGACGATGTCGGGAGAAGCAGATCCCTCACTGCGTTCGGGATGACAAGTTTCAGGTGCTTCCGGAAGCCGAGCGTGGCCGCAAGGACGCCAGCATCCGTTTCCCCGCCGCCGGCAGCAGTTGCAGCACGCGCTTGCGCAATGGCGGATCAAGCCCCAGCGCCCACGCCTTGCGCGCCAGCGCATACGCCTCGCGATAGCGCCCGCGCCAGACGCAGCTTTCCGCGTTCTTGACGTAGGCCGTCGCCAGAGCCTGGCGTCGATCGTCCTCCGGCACCAGGCCCACCGCCGCCCGCGCCGCGCGCTCCATCACCGTGATGTAGTCGTCCTCGGTCGACGCCAGCGCCGACAGCCCGTCGTGCCCGCGCAGCGCCCGCGCCAGCGGCTCGGCGACCACGCCGATCGGCCAGCGCGCGGCCACGCGCAGATGGAAGTCGAGATCCTCCGCCGTGCGCAGCGCTTCGTCGAAGCCGCCGACGTCCTCGTAGACCTCGCGCCGCATCAACACCGACAACGGCGCCAGCGCCGGATCGCGCAACACCCAGCGCAGCGCCGGGCCATCCTCGGGAATCTGCCGGCGGCGATCGAAGACGTCGATCATCGACCCGTCCGGATCCATCCGCATCACGTTGCACAGGACCATGCCGACGCCCGGATTCGCGTCGAGGAAGGCGACCTGCCGCTGCGTCTTCTCCGGCAGCCATTCATCGTCGCTGTCGAGCAGCGCGATGTAGCGCCCGCGCGCCATCGCCAGCCCGCGGTTGCGCGCCGCCGACACCCCGGCATTGGCCTGACGGATGCAGGAAATCCGTTCTCCGTAGCGATCGGCGAGGTAGGCTTGCGTGTCGTCGGTGGAGCCGTCGTCGACGACGATGACCTCGTCCACCGGCCGGGTCTGCGCCAGCACCGAATCGATCGCACGGCCGATCAACTCGCGCCGGTTCCAGGTGGGGATGATGACGGAGGTTTCGGGGATGTCGGCCATGGCGGCGGATCTGGTCAAGCGCGCACTCTATCGCAGCGGCCTGCTCGGCCTGTACCACCGCCTGCGCAACCGCCGCGCGCTGACGGTGATCATGTTCCATCGCGTGCTGACCGAGCAGGACCCGCGCTGGGCCTCGTGCGACCCCGACTACACCCTCGAGGCCGGCCTGCTCGAACGCTGCCTGGCCTTCTTCCGCCGCCACTACCACGTGGTCTCGACCGACGACGTGCTGGCCGCGCGCCGCGACGGCACGCCCCTGCCCGACCGCGCCCTGCTGATCACCTTCGACGACGGCTGGGCCGACAACCACGCCCACGCCCTGCCCCGCCTGCGCGCCGCCAACCTGCCCGCGCTGCTGTTCGCGGTGGCTGACGTCATCGACCGTGACGAGCCGTTCTTCCAGGAACGCCTGATCGCCGCATTCCGCCGCGGGCGGATCCGCGTTCCCGCGCTGGTCGCCGCGCTGGTCGAAGCCGGCCACCCGCCCGCCTCCGCGCCGCCCGACACCATCGACGGCCTGCGCGCCGTCATCGCCGCCATCGAAGCGCTTGAGGCGAACGAACGCGCACAGTTGCTTGCACAGTTCGCCGAGGCCATGGACGACGGCGTGAGGCAGATGGTCACGCGCGACGAACTGCGCGAACTCGCCGCCGGCGGCGTTGCCATCGGCGTGCACGGCAAGACCCACACTCCGATGCCGCGCGCCGAAGACCTCGACGCCGAGCTCGCGACCGCGCGCCACATCGTCGGCGAGCACCTCGCCGCACCCCCGCCGCCCACGCTGTCCTACCCGCACGGCCGCTACGACGACACCGTACTGGAGCGCACCCGCGCCGCCGGCTACGAACTCGTCTTCACCAGCGACCCGGTGATGAACACGATCGACGGCAGGCCGTCATGGCTGCTCGGCCGCCTGGGCTTCGAACAGTCGGGCATCGTCGATCACGACGGGCGATTCCGACCGGACTGGCTGGCGCTGTACCTGTTCCGGGCGCCGGCACGGCGGCTGGCGGCATAGGCGCGAAGATCGCTGCCGCCGCTGGCCTTCATCGGTCAGGCGTAGACACCAGCGGTGGACCACGCCCAAGCCGGAACGCCGGGCTTAAGCATCGCCAAAGCCGGCGCGCCTACACTGGCGGCATCCTCCGGGAGGCGCACCGTGCGGGTACTGATCGTC
>DAOMPM010000028.1:0-34888 GCA_035444805.1 Luteimonas sp.
GAGCCTTCCTTTCGCCAAGGACTTCCGCTTACCGGAGGACTTCCTCCGGGGGGCCACCAGCGCCGCGCGCGGGACCGAAGCTGCGTCGCCGGCCGTCGCGCCCACGCCCGCATGAACGCGCAGCCCCTGCATCCGCGAACGACCGACCTGCCGCCATGGTGCAGGCAGGCCGGCGACGACCTGCCGCTGCCCGTCACCGGCACCGCGTTTCCCGATTCACCCATGTCCGAGGCACGACGCGCGTGCGACTTGCCGCGGACTGATTGCATGCGAAAGCATCCGTCCCCGATCCTCGACGCGATCGCCGCCGGCATCGACGTGCGCGGCCACATGCTCCGATCGCTGCCGGACAGGCTGGAACCATCGCCGGACCGTTGCTGGCGATTCGGTATGATCCATGTCGATGACGGGACGCAGCGGCGTCCCCCGAAGGACTGCACCCATCGGGACTCTGGCATCATCCGGAGTCACGGATGCGCGCTGTCCGATCCCCTTCCCTGCTGACTAGAGAGCGATCTCCGGGCGTCCATGCACGATTCACTCCTGCTGTTCGGCGCCACTGGCGACCTGGCACAACGCTATCTCTTCCCCTCGCTGCTGCACCTGCTGCGCGACCGGCTGCTGCCGGAATCGTTCAGGGTGGTGGCGATCGGCCGCACCGAGTACGACGACGACGGCTTCCGCGCCTGGCTGCGCGAGCGCATCGGCCCCGAAGAGGCGCGCAACGGCGGCGCGCTCGACGACCTGCTCGGCCGCATCCACTACCACGCGCTCGACCTCAACGACATCGACGGCATGGCCGCGACTCTGTCGCGCTACGCCGACCGGCCTTCGGTCAGCTACCTGTCGACGCCGCCGAACCTGTTCGAATCCGCCTGCAACGGCCTCAAGGCCGCCGGCCTGCTCGAGCCGCCGTCGCGGCTGGTGCTGGAGAAGCCGATCGGCCACGACCTGGCCTCGGCGCGCGCGATCGACGCCACGCTGAAGGCCGCGCTCGACGAATCGCGGATCTTCCGCATCGACCACTACCTGGGCAAGGCGCCGGTGCAGAACCTGCTGCCGCTGCGCTTCGGCAACACCCTGATCGAGGCGGTGTGGGACAACCGCTGCATCGAGTCGGTCGACATCATCGTCGCCGAGACCGCCGGGGTGGACGGCCGCGAGGGCTACTACGCCGACTACGGTGCGCTGCGTGACATGGTCCAGAACCACATGCTGCAGCTGCTGGCGCTGATCGCGATGGAGCCGCCGGCCGCGCTCGACGCCGACAACATCCGCGACGAGAAGCGCAAGGTGCTGCGCGCGCTGCGCCCGATGACCGCCGCCGACGTCGATGCCGACAGCGTGCGCGGACGCTACACGGCGGGCGTGGTCGAAGGCGCCGCGGTGAAAGGCTTTACGGCTGACAGCGCTGTCGAAACCTTCGTCGGCCTGCGCGCCTGGATCGACAACTGGCGCTGGGCCGGGGTGCCTTTCCGCCTGGTCACCGGCAAGCGCCTGCCCTCGCGCACGACCGAGGTGCTGGTCAATTTCAGGCCGGTCACGCACTGGGTGTTCGACCGCCCCGACGCCGCCAACGCCCAGCCCAACAGCCTGCGCATGCGCCTGCAGCCGGAGGAGACCATCGAGCTGGGCCTGATGGGCAGCCTCGCCGCGCCGGAATGGGGCGCGACCGAACTGCTGCCGATGTCGCTGGACATGGCGATCCTGCCGCCCAAGCGCCGCATCGCCTACGAGCGGCTGATGATCGACGCGCTCAAGGGCGACCAGACCCTGTTCGTGCGCGACGACGAGGTGGAAGCGGCCTGGCGCTGGATCGACAGCATCAGCGCCGCCTGGAAGCAGGCCGGCACGCCGGTGCAGGATTACCCCGCCGGCTCCTGGGGCCCGGCCGCGGCCAGGCCCTTCCTGCCGCGCACGCTGGCCAGCGGGAAGCGCGGATGAGCGACGAGACCCGCGTCCTGCTCGCCGACATCGGCGGCACCAACGCCCGCTTCGCGCTGGCCGATCCCGGCGCGGCCTCGCCGCTGATCGTCGACAGCATCCACGGCTTCGCGGTTGCCGACTTCCCCTCGCTGGCCGACGCCGCGCGCCACTACCTGCGCGAAACCGGCCAGCAGGAGGCCGGCATCGCCCGTGGCGTGTTCGCGGTCGCGGGCCGGGTCGATGGCGACGAGGCGCGCATCACCAACCATCCCTGGGTAATCTCGCGCCCGCGCCTGCAGGCGCAGCTGGGCTTCGAACGCGTCAGCCTGGTCAACGACTTCGCCGCGCAGGCGATGGCGATCCCGCTGCTGCAGGCGGGCGACGTGGTGCAGATCGGCGGCCCCTCGTGGACGCCCGAGGCGGCGCCGCGGCACCGCACCTACGCCATCCTCGGTCCCGGCACCGGACTGGGCGTTGGCGGCCTGGTCATCCGCGAAGGCCGCCAGTACCCGCTGGAGACCGAGGGCGGCCACGTCAGCTTCCCGCCGGGAACGCCGGAGGAGCTGGCGATCCTCGACCGCCTGTCCGCGCAGTTCGGGCGCGTGTCCAACGAACGCCTGGTCTGCGGCCCGGGCCTGGTCAACATCCACCGCGCGCTGAGCGAGATCGCCGGCGAAGATCCAGGTCCGATGCAGCCGGCCGACATCACCGCGCGCGCGCAGGCCGGCGATCCGCGCTGCATGCGCACGGTCGACGTGTTCTGCGCGGTGTTCGGCGCCATCTCCGGCGACCTCGTGCTCACCCTCGGTGCCTGGGACGGGGTGTTCCTCACCGGCGGGCTGGTGCCGAAGATGCTCGACGCGCTGCAGCACTCGGGCTTCCGCCAGCGCTTCGAGCACAAGGGCCGGTTCTCGCCGAACATGGCGCGGGTGCCGTCGATGGCGGTATTGCATCCGCACGCGGGCCTGCTCGGCAGCGCCGCATTCGCACGCTGCAATGCGCCGGAGACCGCGCCGGCATGACCACGGCCGAGACCCGCACCGATCTCGATCCGCGGGCCGCCGCTGCGCGCGTGCAGCTGCACAGCTACGAATCCGCGACCCAGTGGACCTGGGGTGCGGCGGTGGCGATCTCCTCGGTGCTCGGTCGCGACCTCGAATCGAAGCCGCGCGCGCGCCTGCTGCTGTCCGGCGGCTCGACGCCGGCGCCGGTGTACGCCGCGCTGTCGAAGGCGCCGCTGGACTGGTCGCGGGTCGACGTCGCCCTGGTCGACGAACGCTGGCTGCTGCCGGACGACCCGGACAGCAACTCGCGCCTGATCCGCGAATCGCTGCTGAAGAACAACGCCGCCAAGGCGCGCTTCGAAAGCATCACCCGACCCGGGCGCAGCATCGCCGAAGCGGTCAGCGCCGCCAACCTGCATGCGCAGAACCCGCCGGGGGTGGTCGTGCTGGGCATGGGCGAGGACGGCCACACCGCCTCGCTGTTCCCCGGCATGCAGGACCTCGACGCCGCGCTCGCCGCGCGCACGCCCTATGTCGCCACCGACGCCACCGGCTGCGCGGGCGCCGGCAAGTTCCTGCGCCGCATCAGCCTCACCCCCGCCGGGCTCGCACCTGCGCACACGCGCCTGCTGCTGATCCGCGGCGAGGGCAAGCGCAAGCTGCTCGAACGCGTGCTCGCCGGCGACGACCCGCGCGAATTCCCCGCACGCATCGCCTTCCTCACCCCGGGCGCGCCGCTGCACGTCCACTGGTGCCCGTGACCTCGCGGTCGCGGCGCCATCGATCCGCTTCATCGCCGGAACGCCCATGAGCCTGCATCCGATCCTGCACGACGTCACCCAACGCATCCGCCGCCGCAGCCGCGCCTCGCGCGCCGCCTACCTGGCCGGCATCGAGGCGATGCACCAGGCCGGCCCCAACCGCTCGCGCCTGAGCTGCGGCAACCTCGCGCACGGCTTCGCCGCCTGCGGCCCGACCGACAAGTCGCGCCTGCGCGGCGATGCCACGCCCAACCTCGGCATCATCACCGCCTACAACGACATGCTCTCGGCGCACCAGCCGTACGAGCCCTACCCGGCGCTGATCCGCGAACACGCGCGCAGCCTCGGCGCCACCGCCCAGGTCGCCGGCGGCGTGCCGGCGATGTGCGACGGCGTCACCCAGGGCCGCGCCGGCATGGAGCTGTCGCTGTTCTCGCGCGACGTGATCGCGCAGGCCACCGCGATCGGCCTGTCGCACGACATGTTCGACAGCACCGTGCACCTGGGCATCTGCGACAAGATCGTGCCCGGCCTGCTGATCGGCGCGCTGGCCTTCGGCCACCTGCCGGCGGTGTTCGTGCCGGCCGGGCCGATGACGCCGGGCATCCCCAACAAGAAGAAAGCCGAGGTGCGCGAGCGCTACGCCGCCGGCGAAGCCACGCGCGAGGAACTGCTGGAGGCCGAAGCCGGCTCCTACCACTCGCCCGGCACCTGCACCTTCTACGGCACCGCCAACTCCAACCAGGTGCTGCTGGAGGCGATGGGCGTGCAGTTGCCCGGTTCGTTCGCCAACCCCGGCACCGCGCTGCGCGAATCGCTGACCCGCGCCGCGACCGAACGCGCGCTGCGCATCAGCGCCCTCGGCGGCGACTACCGCCCGCTGGGCCGGCTGATCGACGAACGCGCCATCGTCAACGCCATCGTTGCGCTGATGGCCACCGGCGGCTCCACCAACCACACCATCCACTGGATCGCGGTGGCGCGCGCGGCCGGCATCTCGCTGACCTGGGACGACATGGACGCGCTGTCGCAGGTCGTGCCCCTGCTCGCCCGCGTCTACCCCAACGGCGACGCCGACGTGAACCGCTTCCACGCCGCCGGCGGGATCGGTTTCGTGTTCCGCGAACTGATGGACGCCGGCCTGATGCACGCCGACCTCGAGACCGTCCTCCCCGGCGGCATGCGCGCCTGGTGCGACGAGCCGACGCTGGCCGGCGGCGTGCTCGACTTCACCCCGAGCGTGGCCACCAGCGGCGACGAGAACGTGGTGCGCCCGGCCTCCGCTCCGTTCGAGGCCCAGGGCGGCCTGCGCCTGCTGCGCGGCAACCTCGGCCGCTCGCTGATCAAGCTGTCGGCGGTGAAGCCGGAGTTCCGCGTGATCGAAGCGCCCGCGGTGGTCGTCGACGATCCGCGCGCGTTGAACAAGCTGCACGCCGCCGGTGCGCTGCCGCATGATTTCATCGCCGTCGTGCGCTACCAGGGCCCCAAGGCCAACGGCATGCCGGAACTGCATTCGCTGGCGCCGCTGCTGGGCATGCTGCAGAACCAGGGCCGGCGCGTGGCGCTGGTCACCGACGGCCGCCTGTCCGGTGCCTCGGGCAAGATTCCCGCCGCCATCCACCTCACCCCCGAGGCCGCGCGCGGCGGACCGATCGCGAAGCTGCGCGAAGGCGACCTGCTCCGCCTCGACGGCGAGGCCGGCACGCTCGAAGCCCTGGTCGACGCCAGCGAGTGGGCCGCGCGCGAGCATGCGCCGGACACCTCGCACTGCGCCTGGGACATCGGCCGCAACCTGTTCGCCTTCAACCGCGCGATGGTCTCGCCCGCCGACCAGGGCGCGCTGTCGATCTCCTGCGGCCCGCCGGCACGCGATGGCGGGCAGTGGGATTACGACGCGGAGTACGAGCTGGGCAATGATGCGCGGATCGCGGCGGAAGCGCCGCATGAAGCGAAGGATGCTTGAGATGCGGGTTCGTGGTTGGTAGTTGGTGGTTGGTGAACCCCGCGTCTTTCCACCAACTACCAACTACCAACCACCAACCAACGCCACACCACGCCTCCCGGACACCCCCATGACCATCGAAGCCCTCCAGAACCGCGCCGAACAGATCCTGCGCAACGCCGGCGTGATGCCGGTGCTCACCGTCGACAGCGTCGACCAGGGCCTGCGCATGGCCGACGCCCTCGCCGAGGGTGGGCTGAAGACGCTGGAACTGACCCTGCGCACGCCCGCCGCGATGTCCGCGCTGGCCGCGATCAAGAAGGCGCGGCCCGACATCCTGGTTGGTGCCGGCACCGTGCTGAGCGCCGACCAGGCGCAGGCTTCGATCGACGTCGGCGCGGACTTCCTGGTCACGCCCGGAACGCCCGCCGTACTCGCCGAGGCGCTGGCGAAGGCGCCGATCCCGGCGGTGCCCGGAGCCGCCACCCCCACCGAGTTCATCGCGCTGATGGCGCTGGGCTTCCGCGTCTGCAAGCTGTTCCCCGCCAGCGTGCTCGGCGGCATCGCCATGGCCCGCAACCTCGCCGGCCCGCTCGCCGAACTGCGCCTGTGCGCGAACGGCGGCGTCAACGAAGCCAGCGCCGCCGACTACCTCGCCGAACCGAACGTGCTCTGCGTCGGCGGCTCGTGGATGCTGCCGAAGAGCTGGCTGGCGAACGGCGAATGGGACAAGGTGCGCAACAGCGCCGCGAAGGCCGCGCAGATCGTCGCCAAGGCGCGCGGCGCCGGTTGAGTCCTGATCTCGGGATCGTACCCGTCCGCGGACACCTGGAAGTCGTCATCCCGAACTGGAAGCGGCCATAGGTTGGGGTGAACGAAGTGAACCCCAACGGACACGCCGCATGCCGATCGAGGCGTTGGGGTTCGCAAGCTCACCCCAACCTATGGGGTGTTTTCCCGGACGCGCGCAAGACGGTTGTTCACTCCGTTCCGGATGACAGGCGGCTGTACGCGCGTCAGGCGAACGCCAGCTTCGCCCCGACCCGCCGCCACAGCGCCGCATGCAGCAGGTACCACGCCGCGATCAGCCAGCCCAGCTGCCACTCCAGCGCGTTCTCGATCCGGTCCTTGAGTCCCTCGTCCGTCACCAGGGCACCGGTCGCGACATTGCCCACGCCGAGCAGCAGCATCAGCGCGCTGACCGCCACCATCGCCGCAACGATGTGCGCATCGCTCCGGGCATCGCGGCGCAGGCCCTGCAGGAAGCGCAGCTGCGCGAGGTAGCCGAAGCCGAAGAAGAACACCACGCCGTAGCGGCGCATGAAGCGATAGGCCTCGCCGTCGGTGCCGAGGAAGGTCGCATAGACCGCCAGCGCGAGCGCGGCGATGCCGCCGAGCCAGGCGACGCTGCGCCATCCCTGCCGCAGCCAGCGCGACGCCAGCCACCAGTGCAGCCCCACCAGCAGCGCGCACGGCAGCACCAGCAGGCGGAAGACGTGATTGCCGAGGCCGTGGCGCGCGGCGCGGCTGATCGAAGTGCAGCCTTCGAGCACCGGCATGCAGGCCTCGACGTGGCCGTCGCGGATCGACAGCCACAACGCGAGATGCGCAGCGCCGACGAACAGCAGCGCGATCGCCGCCGGCAGCGGCCACAGCTGGAACGGAGTGTCGGGACGGGACATCGGCGAAACGTGGGTCCGGCTGGAGATCGAGACTGGTGTCCTGTTCCGCAACTCTCCAGGCTCGTCGTTCCCGCGAAAGCGGGAACCCATGGACTTTGACCTTGAAAGCAAAGTCCATGGATCCCCGCCTTCGCGGGGATGACGACTGAAAGGTGCGGGAATGACGGCTGAAAGTTGCTTGCAGAACGCCACACTAGCGCACGGCGCGAATAGATGCCCGCAGCCCGCGCCCTCGCGCGGCGCCAACATCAGTCCTTGCCTTCATCTTCGATTCCGATACTGACCACCGCCGGCAGCGCGCTGATCCGCAGTTCGCGTCCATCCCACTCCGCCTCCCCGACCTCGACCACCGTCCGCCCCGGCTCGCCCGCCAGCGGCCACGGCAGCACCAGCCCACCTGCGGGCAGCTGCAGTCCGGTGTCTTCGACCTCCAGCAGCAGCGTGTCGCCTCCGCGCCGGAGCCGCCAGGTCAGCACGCCCGACGCAGTCCGCAGGCCGGCGATGCCGATGCCGTTTCCGTCCAGCCATTCGACCGGCACCCCCGCCGCGAGCACCAGGCTGTCGTCGCGTTCGCGCGGATAGGCGAACATGTCCAGCGCCGAGCGCACGAAGTCCGAGCCGACCCAGGCGTGCGGCAGGTCGCCGAGGAAAAACGGCTCGCGCGGGGTGCGCGAGACCACTTCGCCCCACTGGTTCCAGGCCGGCGGCGCGCGGTCGGCGAAGAAGAAGTCGACCACCTCCTTCGCCGGCCCGCGCCAGCCCAGCCGAACGAAGGCGCCGACGTTGCGCCACTCGTAGGGCGTGTAGTCCTTCCATTCGAGCTTGCCGTCGCGACGTGCGACAAAGCGCGTCCAGTACTGCTCGAAGGTGTTGTGCAGCAGGTCCTGCGGCAGGCGGTCCTGTTCGCCGCCGGGTGCGAGCGCGATGGTGGTCGAGGTCGGGTCGAAATCGCCCAGCTCCGCAGCACCGGGCAGGAAATCGATGCCGTGCAGCTTCACCGCCGCGCGCAGCGAATCCATCAGGTCGTCGTGGAACTGGTCGCGCGAGGCCGCCATCGCCTTCGCGTCGTCGTCCCGACCCAGCGCCTGCGCCACCTGCACCGCGTCCTTGTAGCCGCGCAGCGCCCAGAAGTTGTCCCAGTACGAGTGCATCGACTTGGCCGAGTAGCCCTCGTGGCTGATCGACGCCGGCATCATCCCGTAGAACGCCGGGTTGAGCCTGCGGTTGGCGGTCGTGCGCTCGGACAGCCGCAGCTGCTCCATGTAGCGGTACGCAGCCTCGACGTGCGGCCACATGCGCTCGAGGAAAGCCGTGTCGCCGGTGTAGCGCCAGTATTCGGCGATGTTGAAGATCAGTTCGCCATGGCTGTCGTTCTCCGGCACCGGATCGCTGCCGCGGTCGTCGACGCAGCACGGCACCTTGCCGTCGTCGAACTGGTAGGGCGCGTACCACTCCACGTACTCGCGCACCACCTCGGGCCGGCCCATGCGCAGCAGGCCTTCGGAAATCATCGCGCCGTCGCGAATCCAGCTGCGCGCGTACGCGCGCGTGCCCGGCTGCAGGCGCGGGCCGATGCGCGAGATCAGCATGTGCGCCAGCGCCGTGCGCAGCGTGTCGGCGAGCGCCTGCCCTTCCGGCGGCACGGTGAGTACCACGCGGTCGAGCCTGTCGCGCCACATCGCCGCCGTCTCCGCCTGCAGCTCCTCCGCATCCCACCAGCGCCGCGCCAGCGCGGCATTACCGGTCATCGGCACCATCAGCTCGACCGTGCGGGTTTCCCACGGCGCCAGCCGCATGCGGTACAGCAGCGCGCCCGAGGCGAGCCCGGTTGGATCGACCACGCTGGCCTGCCCGGGCGTGCGACCCGAGGCGAGGTGCGACACCGCCATGCCCGAGTCGAACGGGGTGGCGAACGCGGCGCCGGGCAACTGCTTGGCGAACACCCGCGGGCGACCGTCGACCGACACCGTGCCGCCGTCGATCGCCAGCGAGCGGATCGGGCTGACGCCGCCGATCGTGTTGAGGAACTGGCTGGGCGGATTGACCTGGAACGGCCGCAGCGCCAGCGCCAGCGTGTAGTCGCGCGCCTTGCCGCCGGGGTTCGACAGCCGGTAGCGCACGACCAGCTGCGAATCGCGCGGCTCGCCGTGGGCGAAGGCGGTGACGTCGAGCGCGAGGTCGTCGCGCTTCCAGTGCACCGACGGAATCGGCAGGTAGCCCTCCTGCAGCGACTGCGTGACCGCCACGTCGTGCCAGGTCGCCAGCGCGCCGTCGACCAGCACGAACGGCTCGATGCTGAAACCACCCTTCGCCACCTCGACCGCGCCATCCTCACCGATCAGGCCCTGCTGGGTGCCGCCGTCGAGCCCGAGGATCGTCCAGTACGGCTGCTCGCCGCTGAAGCCGCGCGGAAACCAGCCCTTCGGCGCGTGCGCGGCGATCGACTTCACGAAATCGTTCGGCGTTGCCGCGAATGCCAGCGGCGCGATTGTCGCCTCGTACAGCGCGAAGCGCGGCGTCGGGCCATCGTCCAGGTCGAGCGCGAGGTAGCGCGCCTCCGATTCGGGCAGCGCGATCCAGTCGTCGCCGCCGTTGCCCCCGGTCACGGCGCGCACGTCGCGCCACGCGGCGCCATCGTCCGACAGGCTGATCCGGTAGCGCGAGGGAAAATCCCTGGCGTCCCAGCGCAGGCGCAGGCCGCCGAACTCGCGCAGCGCGCCCAGGTCGAGCACCAGCCGCTGCGGCACCGCCGACCTGGCGACGCGCCAGGCCGTGGCCATCCTGCCGTCGACCGCGAGCGCGGCGTCGCCCGCGGTGGCGAGCGCGGTCGCGGCCAGCGGACTGTCGTCATCCACCGGCAGCGGCTCGAACGCCAGCGTGTCGAAACACACGCTGCCGCGGCCACCGACGTGGCTGGCGATCATGAGCTCGAGTTTCGCGCTGGCATGCAGCACCGGGTCCGGATCCGGCCCCCAGGCCTTGTCGATGTGCCGCCGCCGGTAGCTCACCTCGGTCCACTGCCGCGGGAAGTCGAACTTCGGCCGGTTCACCCACCAGACGTTGTCGCCACTGGCATCGACCAGCTTGAACTGGAGGTCGTTGTCCGGCGAGTCGCCGCGCAGCCGGAACGAGAAGCGGTAGTTCTCCGGGTAGTCGATGGCGATGTCGCGCTGGATGCCGACATAGCCGGAGACGCCGTTGAAGTCGTAGTCCAGGCACAGTGCCCTGCCCTCCGCACCGTCGACCGCGCGCAGGCTGCCGTTGACCTGGTTGGAGGCGACGACGCGCCATGTCGAGGCGTCCTCGAACCCGTCGATGATCTGCGCGTCTTGTGCGGCTGCGGGGGACACAAGGAACATTATCAGCAGGCAAATGATCGTCGCAACAACGCTCTTGCCCGTCATCCCGGCGAAAGCTCTACCCGTCATCCCAGCGAAGGCTCTAGCCGTCATCCCAGCGAAAGCTGGGATCCATTGTGATCTTGCCGTCATCTGCCGGGAAAAGCAGGAAAGCAAAATGGATCCCAGCTTGCGCGGGGATGACGGCATAGTGGGCCGCCTCGAAGACGGCTCGATGAAACTCGCGGACACCGGTTCCCTCACCCCTTCACGCTCCCGAGCAGCAGCCCCTGGATGTAGTAACGCTGCAGCAGCAGGAACAGCAGCAGCACCGGCACCACGGTCACCACCGCGCCGGCCATCATCATCTCGACCTCCATGATGTGCTCGCGCGACAGCGCCGCCAGCGCCACCGGCAGGGTGTAGTTCTGCTGGTCGGTGAGCACGATCAGCGGCCACATGAAGTCGTTCCAGGCCGCCATGAAGGTGAAGATCGCCAGCGTCACCAGCACCGGCTTGAGCATCGGCAGCACGATCGAGAAGAAGATGCGCAGCTCGCCGGCGCCATCGATTCGCGCCGCCTCCAGCAGGTCGTCGGGGATGCTGCGCGCGTACTGGCGCACCAGGAAGATGCCGAACACGGTCGCCAGCGCCGGCACGATCACGCCGGCGAAGGTGTTGACCAGGCCGAGCTGCTTCATCAGCAGGAACAGCGGCAGCATCGCCACCTGCGCCGGGATCACCAGCGCCGCCAGCAGCAGCCGGAAGATGCGGTCGCGGCCGGCGAAGCGCAGCTTGGCGAAGGCATAGCCGGCCATCGCATTGATCAGCACCGACAGCAGGGTGATCGAACCGGACACGAACAGGCTGTTGAGGAAGTTGCGCGCGGCGTCGGTGCGCGAGAACAGCCTGCGGTAGTTGTCCAGCGTGACCTCGCCGGGCAGCAGCGGCGGCGGGAACCGGCTGGCCTCGCCCATCGGCATGAACGACACCGAGGCCATCCACAGCAGCGGGCCCAGGGCGAGCACCGCCAGCAGCAGCAGCGCGCCGTTCACCAGCCACGCGTGCAGCCGCGATTCGCCGACGTCGCGCATCGCCGCACTCATACCAGTTCCTTCCGCCGGCCGAAGCGCAGCAGCAGCGCGGTCACCGCGAGGATGATCAGGAACAGCAGGAACGCCACCGCCGAGGCGCGGCCCAGGTTCCACCACTTGAAGCCTTCCTCGAACATGTAGTACAGCACGCTGACCGTGCTCTGCAGCGGATCGCCGCGGGTCATCACGTAGGGCTCGGCGAACAGCTGGAAATAGCCGGAGATGGTGATCACCCCGACCACCAGCAGCACCGGGCCCAGCATCGGCAGGGTGATGTGCAGGAACTGCCGCCACCTGGTCGCGCCGTCGATGCGCGCGGCCTCGTACAGGTCCTGCGGGATCGCCTGCAGCCCGGCGAGCAGGATCACCATGTTGTAGCCGAAGTTCTTCCACGCCGCGAACAGCATGATCGTCGGCATCGCCCAGCGCGGATCGCCCAGCCAGTCGACGGGGGAAATGCCGACGTGGCCCAGCGCCCAGTTCACCAGTCCATAGCTGGTGTGGAACAGGTAGCGCCAGATCACCGCCACCGCCACCACCGTGGTCACCACCGGCGCGAACAGCGCGGTGCGGAACAGCGGCTTGAAGCGCGCGACCTTGGCGTTGAGCAGCAGCGCCGCGGCCAGCGACAGCGCGATCGACAGCGGCACGCCGACCACGACGAAGTACGTGGTGTTGCCCAGCGCCTTCCAGAACATCGGCGTGCGCATCAGCTCGACGTAGTTGCCCAGCGCGACGAAGCGCAGGTTGCGGCTGTCGGCCAGCGCGTACAGGTCGAAGTCGGTCAGGCTGAGCAGCAGCGCCGCGAACACCGGCAGGCCGAAGAACACCAGCAGCACGACCAGGGCCGGGCCGGCGAAGACCCAGCCGGCAAGCCTAGCGCGCATCGCCATGCCCCCTGTAGGAGCGGGCCACGCCCGCGACCGCGTGCAGCCGGATGCCAGGTCGCGGGCATGGCCCGCTCCTACGGCAATGCCTGCAAGCCGGCCGCGTCATCGTTCGGCCCCCTGCTCCAGCACCCAGCGCCGCTTCTCCAGTACGCCATCCACCCGCGCGTCGAGATCGGTGACGGCGCGATCCTGCGCCACGCCGCCGCGGACCACGCGCTCGGTCGCCAGCCGCATCTCCTGCACGATGCGCTCCCACTCCAGCACCTTGGGCACCGGCTTCACGCGTTCGAGCTGGTCGCGGAACGCAGCCGCCAAGTCATCATCGCGCAACGCCGGCGATTCCCAGGTGCTGCGCCGCGGCGGCAGGTTGCCGATCAGGCCGTGGAAGCGCTCCTGCACCTCGCGGCGCGACAGGTACTCCACCAGTTGCCAGGCTGCATCCTTGTGCTGCGACGAGCGGAACAGCACCAGGCTGGCGCCGCCGGCGATGCCCGCACCCGGGCCGTCCGGCCCCGGCAGCGGCATCGTCGACCACTTGCCCGCCAGCGCCTCAGGCTGCCGCCTGCGGAACTCGCGGATGTTCCAGGGGCCCGAGAGGTAGAACGCGTAGAAACCGTTGAAGAACTCGTCCCAGACGTTGGAAATCTCGGTCTCCGACATCTTCGGCGCCCAGCCCTGCTCGAACATGTTGGCGTAGAACGCCAGCGCCTTGCGGAAGCCGGGGCTGCGGAAGTTGCCGTAACGGTCGCCGTCGCGCAGCAGCGGGTCGTCCTGCTGCAGCGCCAGCGACAGCTGCTGCTCGAACTCGTTGACCGGCAGCAGGATCGCGTAGCGGTCGGGGCCGACGTCGCGCTTGATCGCGGCCATCGCCGCCTCCCACCCGGCCCAGGTTGTCGGCGGCGCTTCGAACCCGGCGTCTGCGAGGATGTCCTTGCGGTAGAACAGCAGCCGGGTGTCGACGTACCAGGGCACGCCCAGCAGTTCGCCGTCGACGACGCTGGTGTCCCAGATGCCGGGGAAGTAGTCGTCCTGGTCGACTACCGCCGAGGCATCGACCCGCGCCTGCAGCGGCTCCAGCGCGCCCAGCGTGGCGAACTCGGGGATCCAGGTGTTGCCGAGCTGGCAGATGTCGGGCAGCCCGTCGGCGGCGTAGGCGGTCAGCAGCTTCTCGTGCGCCGCGGTCATCGGCACCGCCTGCAGGTCAACGCGGATGCCAGGGTGCTCGCGCTCGAAGTCGCGCACCAGCTCGGCGACGACCTCGGCCTCCTTGCCCATCGCCCAGAAGCGGATGGTGGTGACGCCGTCATCGCGCGCGCAGGCTGTCAGCAGCAGCGACAGCAGGATGGCGAACAGCGGAACGGATGCGCGCATGCAGCGGATCCCGAAGGGTTCTGTCATCCCGAGCGAAGCGAGGGATCTTGCTCGTCCCCTTGCGTGACCCGCAGAGCAGATCCCTCGCTTCGCTCGGGATGACATTGTGTCAGATGCTCTACCGCGGCGGCTCCGGCGAATCCGGCGGCCGAACCGTGACCGGCGCCGGCATGCGCTGCTGCGCCTGGCCGAGGTCGTCGGCGGCGGCCGCCTCCAGATCGGGCTCGCCCGAGGTCTGCGGGCCGTCCGGCGGCGCCAGCCAGCCGCCGGTGAAGCCGGCGCGCTCCAGCCCCGCGCGAATGTACGGATTCTTCTTCATCACGTTCCAGACGAAGTCGTTGCGGTAGTTGGCGATCATCGCCAGGATCGGTCCCTGGTCGATGGCGATGTAGTCGCTGGCCACCCAGCCCTTGCCCGGCACGATGCGCCCCGCCCGCAGCGGGATGTCGTAGTCGAAGCTCGGGTTGAACGAGTCGAGGAAGCCGTAGCTGGAGTACAGGAAGTCGCCGTAGCGACGGTGCATCTCCTCGGTCGCCGGGATCACGATCTCGGGCGCGAACGCGATCGAGGCCACCGCCGCGGTCGGCGCGATGGTGCCGTCGTCGAAGGCATTGCTCAGGCCCGCGCCGCGCGCGCTGTACTGGCGGAACCGCCGCTGCTCGCCGCGGAACTCCTGGGTGGTGTTCTGCGGACCGTCGCTCGCGGTCAGGCCCCAGACGTTCTCGCCGTAGTCCTTCCACTGCATCGGGTTCTCGATCGCATAGGCGCGCTGGGCGTAGGTCGCGCGCCGGCTGTTCTCGAAGTAGTCCAGGCCGCGGTCGCGCATCCAGGCGTCGCGGATGCCGCGGAAGTCGACCCAGGTGTGCGTGTACTGGTGGCCGAACTGCGGGCCGAAGCTCAGGTACTCCTGTCCCTGGAACACGCCCCACTCGTTGCCGTAGGTGCGCGTCCAGGCTTCCCAGGCCTCCGGTTCCACCGCATGCGTGGGCGAGCCCAGCGCCAGGATGTACACCAGCATCGCCTCGTCGTAGCCGTTCCAGTCATGCTCGATGAAGCCGCGGTCCGGATACCAGCCCATCGAGATCAGCGGCTTGCGCTGCTGCAGCCACGGCCACTCCACGGCGCGGAACAGCTTGTCGGCGATCTCGCGGATCTCGACCTCGCGCGGGTCGTCGCCGTCGTAATAGGACTGCGCGAACAGCACGCCCATCATCAGCAGGCCGGTGTCGACGCTCGACAGCTCCACCCACTTGTTGTAGCGGGCGCCGTCCTGCATGTCGATGAAGTGATAGAAGAAGCCCTTGTAGCCGGCCTTGCCCTCGGCCTCCGGTCCCTTCGGCGCGTCGCGCAGGAAGCTCAGCGTGGTCAGGGTGCGGTCGACCGCCTGGGTGCGGCTGACCCAGCCGTTCTCGATTCCGATCGGATACGCGGTCAGCGCGAAACCGATCGCGGCGACGCTGGAGAACGGCCGCGACGGGAAGCGGTCCGGGGTCAGCCCGTTCACGGCGTTGGTGGTGTCCCAGAAATACTGGAAGGTGCGTCGCTCGATATCGCTGAACAGCGGCGGCAGTTCCGGCTTGCCCGGCACCGGCTCGGCCGCCGGTTCGGCTGCCGGCTCGGGCGGGGTCACCTGCTCGATCGGCCCGGGCTTGGGCGCGTCCACTTCCGGCTGCGGCTTGCCGCATGCGGCGAGGCCCAGGCACAGGAGCACCGCAAGGAAGGGGGCGAAGGTGTGGCGCAAAGAAGTCTTGTGCATCAGTCCAGTGTCGTTGAAATCGTTTTCATGCAAAAGCCCGGAAAAGGCCGACCACCGCAGTGGCCGGCCTTCCGGAACTTACCAGTCGAGGCCGAAGGAGAGCTTGAAGGTGCGGGTCGGCCACAGCACGTTGATGCCGTTGCGCTGTGCGAAATTCGGATTCGCCACCCCGGGGGCACCGCGCCAGCCGTCGTAGTTGTCCCAGTTGCGCCAGTTGAAAGCGTTGATCAGGTCGGCACGAACCCGGAGCTTCAGGTCGGTGCCGGTATCCCAGACCTTCTGCAGCGCCACGTCGAACTGCTTGAAGCCGATCGTGGTATCCGGCTCATAGGGTTCGAAGAAGCAGTGATCGTTGTCGATCGCATCGAAGCAGTTGGTCGCATTGCGCGGCGTCGGCGTCGACAGGATGAGCTTGCTGGACAGGGTGATGTCCCAGGGCAAGCCGATGATGCCGGTCGCCACCAGGCGATGCTTGGGCACGCCGGTCGAGGTGTAGAACGTATCGCCGACATCCGGATAGTCGAATATGTAGGTTTCGCCGGTGGACGAGTTGGTCCGGGTTTCCTTGGCGTCGCTGTAGGTGTACGCGACCGTGAAGCCCCACGGCGACTGCACCGTGTACGGCTTGTCGATCGACAGCAGCAGCGAGTTGAGCTTGGTCTCGATGCCGTTCTGCCCGAGGATCAGGCTGCCGTATCCCGGGATCGCCTGCCCCCAGGGCTGCCGGCCCCAGGTCGCGTCCGGGAAGGCCGGATCGCGGAAGCTGCCGCCCGGGTAGCGATTGCCGAGGCGGAAGTAGATGCCCTCGTAGCCGCGGATGTGCGACAGCGTGACCGACGTGTTCCAGTCGTGGCCGGCGACGGTGAAGATGTTGCGCATGCCGAGGCTGAACTGGTCCGCGTAGGGCGTCTCCAGGTCGTTGTGCAGGAGGTTGACCTCGCCGCCGGCGATCGGGTTGGCCGCAGCGTATGCCGCCAGCCCCTCCGGCGTCATCAGCGCCGGGTTGAAGGGGATGCAGCTGGCGCTCGGCGCGCAGGGATGGTTCACGTCCGGGAAGTTGATGGTGTAGGTGGTGAACGAGCCGCCGTAGTACTCGCGCGCCATGTAGTCGAACAGGTTGCGATCGTAGGAACGGCCCGCGCCGCCGAAGATCACGTGGCGCTGGTCCCCGCTGAGGTCATACGAGAACCCCAGTCGCGGCGCGATGTTGTTCTTGTCCTTGTCGCGGTTGCCGCCGTCGCTGATGTAGTCCTCGACGTTGTAGTCGGTGTTCTGGATGTTGGTCCAGCCGCGCAGCGCGGTGACGATGGCCGGATCCAGCACGTAGTCGGTGTACGCGGACATGTCCTCGTAGTCCCAGCGGATACCCAGGTTGAGCGTCAGCTTGTCGTTGACCTGCCAGTCGTCCTGGATGTAGAGGCCGAACTGCTTGTTCCCCGACTCCACGAAGGGCGTGCGGCCGACGCGGGCGGTGGTGTACTCGATCCGGTACGGCTGGTCCATGTCCAGGACCGCGTCGTAGATGTAGCGCGGGTTCGGCGGGAACTGCTGGAACGCGTTGAGTTCGATGTCCTTGTACTTGAACCCGGCCTTGATGGTGTGGTTCTCCCATCCGTAGAACGTGAAGTCGTTCTGCAGGCTCCAGCCGGTCTGGCCCTTGTCCTGGAAGTTCGGACCACCGCCGGTGGTGAGGACGGTGATGTCGTTGCTGTTGGCCTGGTTCCTGACCGTGTAGCGGGCGATCGGCGCGTTCACCAGCGGACTCGGGTTGTACGCCGACTCTTCCCAGGTGATGTGGGCGTCGTTCATCCAGTTCTCGCCGGAATAGACCGAGCGCAGGTCGTAGCGCTTCTCGTCGTTGACCAGCGCCGTCGCTGCCGAAGGCGCATTGGTGCCACCGACGTCCAGGATCCCCACTTCCTCGCGAATGCGCGCCGAGAACTCGATCAGGTGCGCGTCACTGGCCTGCCAGCTCAGCTTGCCGAAGTAGACGTCCTGGTTGAAGGGGCGACTGGCCAAGCCGTACTGCGATGTCAGTTCCTGTGGCAGCACGACGTGGCTCGCCGAATTCGGCGGCAGGATGGTCTCCGGTACGACGAAATCCTTGGCCTCGTAGGTCACGAAGAAATGCAGCTTGTCCTGGATGATGGGGCCGCCGAACGCCACACCGTACTGCTCGGTGCGCTCTTCGGATTTCCGCCCCGCGAGCTCTTCAACCGGCGTCGGCTTGCGCCAGTCGTCCGTGGTCATGTCCCAGTAGAAGCTGCCGCTGAAGTCGTTGGTACCCGAACGCGTCACCGCGGTGACGGCGGCGCTGCTGATCTGGTCGTATTCGGCCTTGTAGTTCGAGGTGATGACCTTGTATTCGCCGATCGCCAGCTGCGGGAACGGGTTGCCGCGGCTGTCGTCCTGCCCGGTGATGCCGCCCGGGGTGACATAGTTCTTCTGCCCGACGCCGTCGATGAACACGTTGATCTGGCTGGCGCCCTGCGCGCCGCTGCGCAGCTGGCTCTCGTTGCCGTTGCCGCTGGTGATGAACTGCATGCCCGGCACGATGTCGGCGAACGCCAGGAAGTTGCGCGAGTTCTGCGGCAGCAGCTCGATCTGCGTCTGGCTGACGTAGGTCGCGACTTCCGAGGTCTTGGTCTCGACCATCACCGGCGCGGTCACCCTCACCGTATCGAGGTCGACCGCCTCACCCGCGGTCGTGGTTTCGGCCACGCCGCCGACGCCGAGGTTCATCGTCGCGGTCTGGCCGACTGCCAACGTGATGTTCTGCGTATGGGTCTGCCCGGCCGCGGTCACGTCGATGCGGTAGGTGCCCGGCGGCAGGCCGCCGAGGTTGTAGGCGCCGCTGGCGGTGGTGCGCACGCTGCGGGTCAGGCCGGTGGCGAGGTTGGTCGCGGTGACCTGCGCGTCGCTGGCCGGTGCGGAATCGGCCGACACCCGTCCCTGGAGGGTCGCGGACGTCGACTGCGCGAACGCCGCCGGCGCGGCCATCAGCATGCAGCCGGCCAGCGCGCAGCACAGCAGGCTGCGGTTGAAGCGACGTGGTGCCTGGGTCTTGTACTTCATGGTGATCCCCCTCCCGAGGGCGATGAATGGAATTGCCTGAAACCGCTTACATCGAGCCACAAAATTTTTTCAGCCATCCCGGTGGCGACATCCGCCACCTTCGATCCCGTTGCCAGCCTTGATTGCGTCCACGGCTGTCCGCTCACTCACGCGCCGTCGATGCGCGCACGACCAGCCGCGGCGACAGCGGCGGCGGCGACTCCGGCCGCGCCTCGTCCTTGTGCTCCATCCCGAGCAGGGCCCGGATCGCCATCGCGCCGAGCTCGGCAATCTCCACCCGCATCGTCGTCAGCGCCGGGTGAACGTATCGTGCAAGCGGAATATCGTCGTAGCCGGCGACGGCGATCTCGCCCGGCACCGACAGCCCGGCCTGGGTGAAGGCGAACAGGCAGCCCAGCGCCATCATGTCGTTGGCCGCGAACACCGCGTCGGGGCGCTCCGCGGCGGCGAGCAGTTCGCGTCCGGCGCGATGGCCCGAGGCCTCGTCGAAATCGCCGGCGAGCACCCACGGCTCGGTGCCGGGCAGTTCCTGCGCCAGCGCGTCGCGATAGCCGCGCAGGCGTTCGCGCGCGTCGTAGTTGTCCTCCGGCCCGGCGATGAAGGCAATGCGCCGGTAACCGGCCTCGATCAGGTGCCGCATCATCGCGCGCGCGCCGCCGTAGTCGTCGATGCACAGCGCGACCGGTCCGCCGTCGGGCAGCCGCGTGTTCATCAGCACGACCGGCATCGTCGGCGCGAGGTTCTGCTCGATGAAGCCGGGGTCACCGGTGAACGGCGACATCAGCAGCAGGCCGTCGACCCGCCCGCGCATCGCGCGCAACGCCGCGCCCTGCTCTTCGGGATGGCCGTGGTAGCTCGACACCAGCAGGTGCAGGCCGCGCTCGCGCGCCACCTGGTCGATGCCGCGCATCAACTCGGAGAAGTATTCGCCGTGGAGGTCGGGCAGCACCACGCCGATCGTCTGGGTGCGCCGGCTGCTGAGGCTGCGCGCGGCATGGTGCGGGCTGTAGCGCAGTTCGTCGGCGACGCTGAGGACGCGCTGGCGCACCGCCTCGGCAACGTTCTGGTGCCCGTTCAACGCACGCGACACGGTCGCCACCGACACCTTGGCCCGCTGTGCCACGTCTTTGATCGTTACGCTCACGCCGCCCTCCGCGGTTTCGCGCCCGATTCGACTGTAAACGTTTCCATCACGAAAAGTAAACCCTTCGCTTCGGATCGGGCGCAAGGGGCGAAATTGCTGCGATGCGACATGGTTCGTATCAATGGCAACGACTACCGCTTCCGCAGCCGAAGCGTGCTGATCGTGCTCTCCCCGACTCTTGCCGGCAGCGCGACCACCACCCCGCCGCCGTCGCGCGCACGCACGCTGGCGGTGTACTCGACCGCTTCGTAGCGGCCCTTCGAAGCCGCCAGGTCGAGATCGCGCAGCAGCGGCTCGCCGTTGACCAGCACGTCGAACACGCGCTCGCCGGGCGCGTCGTGCTCCACCTCCACGAAGCCCAGCTGCAGCTGGTACTCGCCGTCGGGCACGTCGAAGCGGTACTCGCCGGCGCCCGCCAGGTTGTCCTGCCACAGCGGATCGAGGTCGCTGTCGAAGATGCGGTGGTGGGTGAGCACCGGCCGCCCACCGACGTGGCCCCAGCTTCCAGGCGCCCAGGCGCGGCCGGCTTCCCAGACGATTCCGTCGGCGTCGACCACGTCGTAGTGGCCGCCGGCGTTGACCGCGACCCCGCGGACCGTGCTGCTGGCGTCGCTGAAGAACGGCTGCCGGTCTTCGTAGGCGATGGTCACGGCGTCCTCGACCTCCTGGCCGTCACGTTCGCCGCGCGCGAGCAGCCGGTTGTCGCCGTGCACCAGCGGCACCTCGAAGCGCACGGTGGCGTTCCCTGGCGCGCGCTTGCCCAGGGACACGCCGTTGTGCAGCAGCTCCACTTCCGCCAGGTTGCCGTAGACCGCGATCGTGTGCAGCGCATCCTCCGGACGGCTTCCGGCACGGCGCGTCCATTCGTGCGCGGCGATGTGCAGCACCGGTTCGGCCAGCATCATCGCCTTGTAGTAGTACAGGATGTCCTTGGGACTGCGGTCGTAGTACTGCAGCCCCTTCTGGTTGATGCCGAACTTGCTGTCCTGGCGGCCGTTGGAGCCGAAGTCGAAGTGGTTCCAGACCGCGGTCCCTGCCAGCCACGGCCGTTCCTTCATCTGCGCGAAGCTGCGCTCGTGGAAGCGCTGCTGGTACTCGGCGCTGAAGTCGAACGCGACCGGATTGCGCGCGCGCACGCGCTCGTCATGGTCGGCGCCGTATTCGCTGATGAAGATCGGCCGCGTCGGATGCCTTGCGTGCAGCGCGTCGAGCCATGGCCCGAGCGTGTCGAGGTCGTGGTAGTACCAGCCGAAGTAGATGTTCAGGCCCAGCACCTGCGGGATGTCCTGGAAGCCGCTGCCGTTGTCGATCTCGGTGTAGGAAATCGCGGTCGCGGTGGTGCGGAACGGATCCTCGGCGCGGGTGCGCGCCTCCAGCCTGCGCGTCAGCGCCAGCAGCCAGTCGTCGTAGCCCGGTGGCTCGGGCTTCGGCCGGAACTGCATCACCTCGTTCATGTAGCCCCACATCACGATCGAGGGATGGTTGTAGTGCTGGCGGATCATCTCCACCAGCATGGTTTCAGAGTGCTCGGCGAAGGCTTCGGTCGTCGTCACCAGGTTGACCACCGGGATTTCTTCCCAGACCGCGAGCCCCAGTGCGTCGGTCGCATCGAGCACCGCCGTCGCCTGCGGGTAGTGCGCGAGGCGGACGAAGTTGAAGCCGGTGTCCTTGACGTGCTGCATGTCCTCGCGGTGCTGCGCGTCGGACAGCGCATTGCCGAAGCCGGCACGGTCCTGGTGGCGGTTGCTGCCGTACAGCGAATGGCGCCTGCCGTTGAGGATGAAACCCTGGTCCGGATCGAAGCGGAACCAGCGCATGCCGAAGCGCACGTCGACGCGGTCCAGCACGGCGTCGCCGTCCAGCAGCCGCGTCTCCACCCGGTACAGCCGCGGCGTCTCCGGCGACCACAGTTGCGGTGCCGGCAGTGGCGCGCTTTCGATGGTGAAGGGCCTGCGCGCGCCGGCGTCGATCCGCAGCCGGGACTGCAGTCGCGCCGCCTCGTTGCCAGCGGGGTCGAGGATGCGATGTTCGACCTGCACCTCGCGCGCCTGCGCCGACGCATTGACCAGGGTGCCGCGCACCCGCACCACGGCCTCGCCCCCGTCGATGCGCGGGGTGTCGACGAAGATGCCCGGCGAGGCATGGTCGAGCACGTCGATGTGGATCGGATCGGTCGCGATCAGCCAGGCGTTGCGGTAGATCCCGCCGTAGAAGGTGAAGTCGGCGTCGAGCGGCGGGATGTCGAGGTCGTGGCGGTTGTCCACGCGCACGGCGAGCAGGTTGGCCGCGTCGCAGCGGATGTGCGGCGTCAGCTCGAACGCGAACGCGGTGTAGCCGCCGACATGCGTGCCCAGCGAATGGCCGTTGAGGAACACTTCCGCGACCTGGTTGGCGCCCTCGAAGTACGCGAACAGGCGCTTGCCGCATTGCGCGGGCTCGACCAGAAGCTCGCGCCGGTACCAGCCCTCGCCGCGTCGGTACGGCTTGCGCTTGTCGAAGGCGTCGCCGGCATTCCAGGTATGCGGCAGCCGGATGCCGGCCCATGCGGCATCATCGAATCCCGGCGCTTCCGCACCGGCCTGCGGTCCGTCGACGTAGCGCCAGCCCTCGTTCAACGAGGTGCGCAACCGGCCACCGTCCCCATCGTCGGCAAGCGCCGTACCGCATCCAAGGACCAGTACCCACAACAGCACACCAAACGTCTTCGTCATCCCCGCGAACGCGGGGATCCATTTGGCTTTACGCAAAGACGCTGGATGACCAGACAATTCGTCTGTTGAAGAGCGCCTCCCACTTGAGCAGACATTCGTCTGTTGAAAGCCGTGGGGATGACCGGCTTTCTGTGGCCTCACTGCTCCGTGACCTCGAAGCCGGCCTCCGCCGTCGCCGAGGAGCTGCCGCCGACGAAGACCGTGAAGGTACCGGGTTCGATCACCGGCTTCAGCGACGCGTCCAGCATCGACAGGTCGTCGAAGCCCAGCTCGAAGGTCACCGTCTTCGATTCGCCCGGCTGCAGGGTCACGCGCTCGAACCCGCGCAGCTGCCGCACCGGCCGGGTGAAGCTGGCGACGTCGTCGCGCAGGTACAGCTGCACCACCTCGGTGCCGGCGCGCTTGCCGGTGTTGGTCACGCGCACGCTGACGCGCTGCTCCGGCGCGGCGAGCGCCAGCTTCGCGCGTTCGACCTTGAGCTGGTCGTAGCCGAAGGTGGTGTAGCCCAGGCCATGGCCGAACGGATACTGCGGCGTCCAGTGCACGTCGATGTACTTGCTGGTGTACTTCTCTTCCGCGCGCGGCGGGCGCCCGGTGTTCTTGTGCGCGTAGTAGATCGGCACCTGTCCGACGTTGCGCGGGAAGGTCATCGGCAGCTTGCCCGAGGGCGCGACGTCGCCGAACAGCACGTCGCTGATCGCGTGGCCGCCCTCGACGCCCGGGTACCAGGCCTCCAGGATCGCCGGCACCCTGCCCTGCAGCGCACCGATCGACAGCGGACGACCGTTCAACAGCACCACGACCACCGGCTTGCCGGTCGCGGCCACCGCCAGCGCCAGCTGCTGCTGCACGCCGGGCAGGTCGAGCGAAGTGCGGTTGTTGGCCTCGGCGCTCATCTCCGGATGCTCGCCGAGGAACATCACCACCGCGTCCGCCGACTGCGCGGCGCGGACGGCTTCGTCGAACCCGGAAGTGTCGTCGCCTTCGATCTCCGCGCCCTTCACCACCACCAGTCGGGTGCGATCGCCGAGCGCGGCCTGCAGTCCCTCGATCGGCGTGACGGTGTCCTCCACGCGACCGGCGACCGCCCAGTTGCCCAGCATCGTGTGGCGGTTGTCGGCGAGCGGGCCGATCACCGCCAGCGTGCGCAGCGACTTCGACAGCGGCAGCACGTCGCCGTCGTTCTCCAGCAGCACGAAGGATTTCTGCGCCATGCGCCGCGCCGCGGCGCGCTGCTCCGGGTTGAGCGTCAGCGCTTCCTGGCGCTGCACGTCGCAGTAGCGGTAGGGATCGTCGAACAGCCCCAGCCGGAACTTGGCGTTGAGCACGCGCCGCACCGCCGCGTCCACCTGCGCCATCGGCACGCGGCCTTCGCGGACCGCGGCCGGCAGGTCCTTGAGATAGATCTCGCTGACCATGTCGATGTCGACGCCGGCGGCCAGCGCCAGGCGCCCGGCGTCCTCGCGGTCGCCGGCGACGCCGTGAGGGATCAGCTCCATCACCCCGGTGTAGTCGCTGACCAGGATGCCGTCCCAGCCCCACTGCTCGCGCAGCAGGCCTTCGATCAGCCCGCGGTGCGCGTGCATCGGCACCCCGGCCACTTCGTTGAACGAGGCCATCACCGATTCGGCGCCGGCCTCCAGCGCAGCCTTGAACGGCGGAAGGTGCAGTTCGTGCAGGGTGCGCTCGGAAATGTCGGCGACGTCGTAGTCGCGCCCGCCCTCGGCCGCGCCGTAGGCGACGAAATGCTTGGCGGTGGCGAGCAGCGTGTCTGGCGCGGCGAGGTCGTCGCCCTGGAAGCCGCGCACGCGCGCCGCCGCCATCACCGAACCCAGGTACGGGTCCTCGCCCGCGCCCTCGACCACGCGGCCCCAGCGCGGCTCGCGCGAGATGTCCAGCATCGGCGCAAAGGTCCAGTGGATGCCGTGCGCCGAGGCTTCGACCGCGGCGTGGCGCGCGGCGATGCGGACTTCCTCCGGATCAAAGCTCGCCGACTCGGCCAGCGGCACCGGGAACACGGTGCGGTGGCCGTGGATCACGTCGGAGGCGAACATCAGCGGGATGCCGAGCCGCGACTGCTCGACCGCGACGCGCTGCAACCGGCAGGTCCGCTCGGCGCCGTGCGAGCCGAGGATGGAGCCGATCGCGCCAGCGGCGATCTGGGCATCGTCGGCCGCCATCGCCGCCGGCCCGGTATTGCTGCCCAGGCCGCGCGGCTGGTTGAGCTGGCCCAGCTTCTCCTCCAGCGTCATCTTCGCCATCAGCGCGTCGACGAAGGCCTTTTCGGCGGCGCGGTCGCCGGCGGAACTGTAGACGGCATGCGATGGCGTTGCGGCGGCGGCCGGTAGGGCGAGCGTCATGGCCAGGATTCCTGCAAGGACGGAGGTGGAACGATGACGTGGCATGGCACGGCTCTGGAGCCTTCCGGGGAGGCGGGAAACCGGAATGTAATCGTTTTCAGCCGCCTGTGCACGCCCCTTCCGACATTCAATCGGAGCGCCATCGCCGATGGATCCGTCACGCGGACGGCTGAAGGATCTTCCGGCAGACGCCTACGGCAGCACCGCCCGGAACGGTCGCACCTCGACCCGCACGTACACGCCGGCGGCGACATAGGGGTCGGCGTCCGCCCAGGCCCGCGCCGCCTCCAGCGTTTCAAATCCGGCGACCACGACGCTGCCGCTGAAGCCCGCCGGACCCGGGTCCTCGGCGTCGATCGCCGGACACGGGCCGGCCAGCAGCAGCCGCCCCTCGTCGCGCAGCGCATGCAGCCGCGCCAGGTGCTGCGGTCGCGCTGCCTGCCGCTGCGCCAGCACGTCCGCGCCGTCGTACCCCTCGATCACGTACCACATGCGTCCTGTCCTCGCTGGAGCCCGAACACGATTCTAGAGGCTGACCGGACGCCTACCCCGATCGACGGTGCCCCGCCCGGCCGCTGGACAGCCCGCCGGCCAGCGATTACGCTAGAACCCAGTTCCGCAGCCGAACGCCGCGCCCGTCGCCCTTGAGACGCAGAGCCCCGGCCCTTCGGCCAGACCCGACGCCCCTTGCACAGTTTCCTGCCGGCACGCCGGCGTGGCCTGCCCGTGGCGCCCGGTCGCAAGACGCTTTGCCCGTGCGATGTTCCGGACCCGTGCCCGCCCCAGGCGGCACGTCCGTACCGCCGCGCAGCCCGTGGTCGCCCGCCGGACGTGCGGCACTGATCGACAAGCCAGACGGCCCGGAGGGGGCCGCACGCGAATGAGCCAACCCGCCCAGGACAACGCCGCACAGGCGCCCAGCCATCCCCAGCAGCAGGAAATGCCGCTGGCGGTGGTGCACGGCCAGCCGGTGCTGCAGATCCCGCAGGACCTGTACATCCCGCCGGACGCGCTCGAGGTCATCCTCGAGGCCTTCGAGGGGCCGCTCGACCTGCTGCTGTACCTGATCCGCCGCCAGAACCTCGACATCCTCGACATCCCGGTCGCCGAGATCACCCGCCAGTACGTGACCTACATCGACGTGATGCAGGAGCTGCGCTTCGAGCTGGCCGCCGAGTACCTGGTGATGGCCGCGATCCTGGCCGAGATCAAGTCGCGGATGCTGCTGCCGCGGCCGGCCAGCGAGGACGGCGAGGAAGACGACCCGCGCGCCGACCTGGTCCGCCGCCTGCAGGAGTACGAGCGCTTCAAGCAGGCCGCCGAAGACGTCGACGCCCTGCCGCGCATGGAGCGCGACACCTCGCCGGTGTCGGCCCACGTGCCCGACCGCGCGGCGGTCCGGCTGCCGCCGCCGGTGGACCTGCGCGAGATGCTGCTGGCCCTGCACGACGTGCTCAAGCGCGCCGAGCTGCTGACCAGCCACGCGATCAGGCGCGACGCCCTGAGCGTGCGCCAGCGCATGGGCGAGCTGCTGACCAAGCTCAAGGACGGCGCCTTCCACCGCTTCGAGTCGCTGTTCGAGCCGGGCGAAGGCCGGCTGGGCGTGGTGGTGAGCTTCCTGTCGATCCTGGAGCTGGCCAAGGAACGCCTGCTCGACGTGGTCCAGGAAGCGCCGCTGGCGCCGATCTACGTCAAGTCGCTCGCCTCCGGGCGTGCCGCCGAGGAGCCGCTGGAGTTTTCCAGCGAATTCGACGACGAGCCGGAACCGGCGAACGACGGCGATCGCTGAGAGACGGGTTGGTAGTTGGTCGTTGCTGGTTGGTGGAGCGTTGCGCCACAACCCGCCAGGAACCGGCGACTACCAACCAACAACCACCAACTACGAACCAACGAAAGCATGGATCAATCGCTCATCAACCGCATCGTCGAGGCCGCGCTGCTGGCGTCGAGCCAGCCGCTGACCGTGGTCCAGCTGGGCGGGTTGTTCCCGCTCGACGAACCGGCGCCCGAGGGCAGCCTCCAGGCCGCGCTCGTGGCGCTGCAGGCGGAATGCGAAGGACGCGGCGTCGAGCTGGTCGAAGTCGCCTCCGGCTGGCGCTACCAGGTCAAGGCCGACGTGCACGCCTGGGTGGCGCGGCTGTGGACCGAGCGCCAGACCAAGTACACCCGCGCCACCCTGGAAACGCTGGCCCTGATCGCGTACCGCCAGCCGATCACCCGCGGCGAGATCGAGCAGGTCCGCGGCGTGGCCACCAACAGCAACATCATCAAGGCGCTGGAGGAGCGCGAGTGGATCCGCGTCGTCGGCCACCGCGACATGCCCGGCCGCCCCGAGCTGCTCGGCACCACCAGGACCTTCCTCGACTACTTCGGCCTCAAGCGCCTGGACGAGCTGCCGCCGCTGTCGGAACTGAAGGACTTCGGCGAACTGGAGCCGCAGTTCGAGTTCGACGGCGAGGCCCGCGCGGTCGGCGGCATCGCCGGCGGTGAAGGCGATGCAGAAGCCGGCGACGTCGCCGCCAACGATGCCTCGCCGGCCGACGATGCGGAGTCCGATGCCGACATCGACGACGAAGCGGCCGACGCCGGAACCGGCGATGACGCCGAGGACACCCGCGACGACGCAGGCGAAGCACGCGACGACGACTACGACGACGCTGGAGTCCAGCGCGAGGTCGAAGCCGAAACCGATACCCACGATGCCGTTCCCGAAGACGAAACGGCCGATACCGACAACGCCCTCGCCGAAGACGGCGACAGCACCGGAGCAAGACATGAGTGAGAAGCAACCCGCCGCCGGCAGCCGCAAGCTGTCGCTCAAGCGCGGCGAAGACAAGGCCGCCGAAGCGCCGCGCCTGGAAGAGCGCCTGCACAAGGTGCTGGCGCAGGCCGGCCTCGGCTCGCGCCGCGCGCTGGAGCAGCGCATCGCCGACGGCCTGGTCAAGGTCAACGGCGAGGTCGCGCAGACCGGCATGTCGGTCGGCGGCGGCGACCGCATCGAGATCGACGGCCGCCAGTTCGTCGCCAGCGCGCTGACCGAACCGGCGCGCGTGCTGATGTACAACAAGCCCGAGGGCGAGGTGACCACGCGCGAGGACCCCGAGGGCCGGCCGACGATCTTCGAATCCCTGCCCGCGCTCAAGGGCGCGCGCTGGATCGCGATCGGCCGCCTCGACATCAACACCACCGGCCTGCTGCTGCTGACCACCGACGGCGAGCTGGCCAACGCGATGATGCATCCCTCGTACGAAGTCGCGCGCGAGTACGTGTGCCGCGTGCGTGCGCCCGAGGGCGAGGAGATGGTGTCGGAGAAGATCGTCGACCGCCTGCAGCGCGGCGTCGCACTGGAAGACGGTCCGGCGAAGTTCGACGAGATCAAGCGCATCGGCGGCACCGATTCGAACGAATGGTTCCAGGTGCTGCTCAAGGAAGGCCGCAACCGCGAAGTGCGCCGGCTGTGGGAATCGCAGGGCTGCCAGGTCAGCCGGCTCAAGCGCATCCGCTACGGCTCGGTGTCGCTGCCGCAGACGCTGCTGCGCGGCCAGTCGCAGGAACTGCCCGACGCCCAGGTCGAGGCGCTGCGCAAGGAGCTCAAGCTCGAGGAAGGCCCGCCGCCGGCGCTGACCCTGCTGCCGGTGATCGGCCAGCGCAAGGCCGCCAAGTCGACCGTGCACCTGACCGGCGACCGCCGCCCGCAGGGCTACGTCAACGGCCACAACACCGCGGACGAGGGCCGCGAACTGCGCCGCTTCGACCACGTGCGCGAGGATCGCCGCGGTCGCGGAGGCAAGAAGCCCCACGGCGGCCTGACCGTGAGTGGCGAACAGGCCGCCAAGCAGTCGCAGAAGCCGTTCAAGCAGCGCAAGACCAAGGGACCGAAGGCGCTGCCGGAGGGCAACCCGGCCGCGTTCCGCACCTGGTACGTGCCCGACGGCGTCGACACCGGCCCGACCGGCCACCGCAACGCCGATGGCCGCGGCCCGAAGAAGCCGTACAACAAGAAGAAGCGCCCCGCCGGCCAGGGCCAGGGTGCAGGACAGGGCCAGGCCCGTGGCCCGGGCGGCGGCGCCTATCCTTACGGCCATCCGGGCGGCGCGCCGAGCTTCCCCTCCGACCACGCCTCACCGGGCAGCCACAGCCCCTACAACACGCGCCCGAAGGGTCCGCGTCCCGGCGGCCAGAACCGTCCGAAGGGCCCCCGCCCCGGCGGCGGCAACCGCGGCCCGCGCGGCGGGAATCGTTGATACCAGCTTGCGATCAGCAATATGGGGTGGCGTAGGAGCGCCCCATGGGCGCGACCGGGGCGCGACGAAGCCCTGGGTCGTGGGTCGCGGGCATGGCCCGCTCCTACAGCCAGGTTTGGTTCCTCCCGGGCCTCAGATTTCGCCCCGCGCCACTTCCCGCAACCTGCCATCGTGCAGTTCCACCACCCGGTCGAGCTTGCGCGCAAGCCGGCGATCGTGCGTCACCAGCACCAGGCTGGTCTGCTGCGCGCGGTTGAGGTCGAGCATCAGTTCGAACACCGTCGCGGCGGTCTTCTCGTCGAGATTGCCGGTCGGCTCGTCACCGAGCACGCAGGCCGGCCGGTTGACCAGCGCACGCGCCACCGCCGCGCGCTGGCGTTCGCCACCCGACAGCTCGCCAGGCTTGTGCTCGAGCCGGTGGCCGAGGCCGACCGCTTCCAGCAACGCCCTCGCACGCGATGACGCGTCGTCGATACCGCTGTCGCCGAGCAGCAGGGGCAGCATCACGTTCTCCTGCGCGGTGAACTCTGGCAGCAGGTGGTGGAACTGGTAGACGAAGCCCAGCGCGCGGTTGCGCAACTTTCCGCGCGCCGCGTCCGACAGCGCGCTCATCTTCTGCCCGGTGACGTAGACCTCGCCCGATGTCGGCGTGTCCAGCCCGCCCAGAAGGTGCAGCAACGTGCTCTTGCCGGCACCCGAGGCGCCGAGGATCGCGACCGTCTCGCCCGGTTCCACCGCGAAATCCAGCGCGTCGAACACCGGCGTGTACAGCTTGCCCTCGGCGTAGGTCTTGCCCAGCCCCTCGGCCCGGATCACCTCGCCGGTCCGCGCCCGCTCTTGCTCTTGCACTTTCGATTCCCGGCTTTCAACGGACGCATGTCCGGTCTTCCCGATTCCCGATTCCCGGCTCTCACTCATAGCGCAGCGCCTCCGCCGGCGCGGTCCGCGCCGCGCGCCACGCGGGATAGATCGTGGCCAGGAACGCCATCAGCAGCGCAACCGTCGCGATCATCACCACGTCATTGACCTGCAGGTCGATCGGCAGTCCGGTCACGTAGTACACGTCCTCCGGCATCAGCACCACGTCGAACATCCGCTCGATCACACGCAGGATGTGCTCGAGATTGAAGGTCAGCAGCAGGCCGCCGACCACCCCCAGCACCGTGCCGATCACGCCGATCAGCGTGCCCTGCACCATGAATACCCGCATCACCCCGCCGGGGGTGAGGCCGAGCGTGCGCAGGATCGCGATGTCGGCCTGCTTGTCGGTCACCAGCCCCACCTGCGAGGCGACCAGGTTGAACGACCCCATCACGATGATCAGCGACAGCAGGATACCGATCATCGTCTTCTCCAGCTTCAGCGCGCGGAACATGTTGGCGTTCTCCATGCTCCAGTCGCTGACCCGGTAGTAGCTGCGACTCTCGCGCGCCAGCGCCTCGGCCAGGTCGCGGGCAACGCTCCAGGCCTGGTCCATGTCGTGCAGCTTCAGGCGCACGCCGGTCACGCCCTCGCCCATGCGCATCAGCCGCTGCGCGTCGCGCATGTTGACCACCGCCAGGCGGCGGTCGAAATCCTGGTAGCCGGCCTCGAAGATGCCGCTGACGGTGAAGCGCTTGAGCTGCGGCACCGCACCCATCGGCGTGACCTGGAAGTCGGTGGTCACCACCACCTTGTCGCCGACGCGCGCGCCCAGCCACTGCGCAAGCTCCTTGCCCAGCACGATGTTGAACGAGCCGGGCGCGAGGTCGGACAGCTGGCCCTGCACCATCCACGCCGCCAGCTCGGACACCTGCGCCTCGTCCTCGGGCATGACGCCGCGGATCGCCGCCGGCTCCTGCCGGGAGGCGCGCAGCAGCGCCTGGGTGTCGATGTAGGGCGCGGCACCGGACACGCGCGGATCGCGCTTGGCGACCTCGACCGCATGCGCCCAGCCCTGCATCGCCTCGCCATCGGCGCTGACCGTGGCGTGCGCGACCATGCCCAGCATGCGGTCCTTGATCTCGCGCTGGAAGCCGCTCATCACCGCCAGCGTGGTGATCAGCACCATCACGCCGATGGCGATGCCGAGGATCGAGGCGAGCGAAATGAAGGAGATGAAGCCGTTGCGGCGCTTGGCGCGCAGGTAGCGCAGGCCGATGGCGACGGGGATGGGTTTGAACATGCGGTCCGGCCAGCAGGGCAGCGGCTATGGTGCCATCGAAGCCCCGCCGCGCGCAGCCCGCGGCACCGGCGCGGCCAGACGCAGTTCACGTCGCCGTGCCGCCGGCAACGTGTCCGGCCACCAGGTGCGCCGCTGGCGCCGGCCCTGGCGGTCGCGCCAGCGGGCGAAGGCCAGCGGCCCGCGCCACTGCAGTTCGAATCCCTCGACCGCGACGCCGTCGACGAGGACCGGCGTCGCCTCGCCGCGCAGCACGAACGACAGCGGTGTCCGCCGGCGTTCGCGCCGGAACAGCCTGGCGCCATGCGCGAGCGCGGCCAGTGCCAGCGGCCACGCCAAGATGCGCGGCATTTCGGAAGCAAGGATCGACAATGCGGCGAGCACACCGAGCACCAGGATCGCGGTGAGCAGCCAGCGCGACGGACGCCATTCGATCCGCGCCTCGGGCACACCGGGGCGGACGAAACCGGCTGATCCGTCCGGTGAACCTCTATCCGGGCGGAAGCTCGCGGATACGGCGGACGAGCGCGTCGAGTTCGGCATCGCTGGCGGCCTCATGGCCCATGAACCAGTGCCAGAGCCTATCGTCCTCGCAGTCCAGCAGCCGTAGGAAAACCCCGCGCTGTGCTTCGGACGACTCGGGCCATTCGCGGTCGAGCCAGCGCTCGAACAGCTGGTCGAGTTCGCGCATCCCGCGCCGGCATCGCCAGCGCAGGCGGCGCAGTTCGGCGGCGTCGGAAGGGGTGGTCATCCCGCGCGGTCTCTGCGGATCACGTACCGCGTCCAACCTGTCATTTCGAGCGTAGCGAGAAATCTGCTTCGTGTCGCAGGGCATCCTGCGGAAAGCAGATTTCTCGCTACGCTCGAAATGACAACTGGAGGTAGCAGGAAACGAGCGATAACCACGCGGAAAGGCGCGCCTACCCGTGCCTGGCCAGCATCAGCTGCTTGATCGAACCGATCGCCTTGGCCGGGTTCAGGCCCTTCGGGCAGGTCCGCGCGCAGTTCATGATGGTGTGGCAGCGGTAGAGCTTGAATGGATCCTCGAGGTCGTCCAGGCGCGCGCCGGTGTCCTCGTCGCGGCTGTCGATGATCCAG
This sequence comes from Luteimonas sp., assembly GCA_035444805.1. Lineage (GTDB taxonomy): Bacteria > Pseudomonadota > Gammaproteobacteria > Xanthomonadales > Xanthomonadaceae > Luteimonas. The sequence continues at coordinate 32,558 of DAOMPM010000028.1, forward strand.
CGGTAGGCCTGCAGCAGGATCGCCGGTCCGAGGTAGCGCTCTCCGTTCCACCAGTAGCTCGGGCAGCTGGTGGTGCAGCAGGCACAGAGGATGCATTCGTAGAGGCCGTCGAGCTTGTCGCGGTCGGCCGGCGACTGCAGGCGCTCGCGGTCCGGCGGCGGCGTGCTCTGGGTGCGGATCCACGGCTGGATCGAGGCGTACTGCGCGTAGAAGTGGGTCAGGTCCGGCACCAGGTCCTTGACCACGCTCATGTGCGGCAGCGGGTAGACCGGCACTTCGGCCTTCTTGCAGTCGTCGATCGCGCGGGTGCAGGCCAAGGTGTTGGTGCCGTCGATGTTCATCGCGCACGAGCCGCAGATGCCCTCGCGGCACGAGCGCCGGAACGTGAGCGTCGGGTCGACCTCGTTCTTGATCTTGATCAGCGCGTCCAGGACCATCGGCCCGCACTTGTCGAGGTCGACCTCGTAGGTGTCGGTGCTCGGCTTGCGGTCGTCGTCCGGATTCCAGCGGTAGACCTTGAAGGTGCGCACGCGCGTCGATCCGGCCGGCGCCTTGAAGTGCCTGCCCTTGCCGATCTTCGAGTTCTTCGGGAGGGTGAATTCAGCCATTTTTGAAATCCGGGATTCGGAATTGGGGATTCGGGATTCGGAAGGGCGGGGATCGCGTCGGACTGCTTTTGCGAATCCCCAATCCCGAATTCCCAATCCCGGCTCTAATACACGCGCGCTTTCGGCGGCACGACCTCGACTTCGTCGTCGAGGGTGTACATGTGCACCGGGCGGTAGCCGATGTCGACCTTGCCCGAGTCGTCGATGCCCGCCAGCGTGTGCTTGTGCCAGTTGGCGTCGTCGCGGTCCGGGAAGTCCTCGCGCGCGTGCGCGCCGCGCGACTCCTTGCGGTTCTCGGCCGAGGTGATGGTCACCAGCGCCTGGTCCAGCAGGTTCTGCAGCTCCAGGGTCTCGACCAGGTCGGAGTTCCACACCAGCGAGCGGTCGCTGACCTTGACGTCGGCGAACGAGTCGCGGATCTCGTGGATCTGCTTCACGCCCTCGGCCAGCGTCTCCTGGGTGCGGAACACCGCGGCGTGGCCCTGCATCGAGCGCTGCATGCGGTCGCGGACCACCGCCGTCGGCGTGTCGCCGCTGGCGTTGCGCACGCGGTCGAGGTTGGCGATCGCCTTGTCCGTCGCATCGCCGGCGAGGCGCTTGTGCGGCTGGTTGGGCTTGATCGTCTCGGCGCAGCGATTGGCGACCGCGCGGCCGAACACCACCAGGTCGAGCAGCGAGTTGGAGCCGAGGCGGTTGGCGCCGTGCACCGACACGCAGGCGGCCTCGCCGATCGCATACAGGCCCTGCACCACGGCGTCGGGATCGCCGTTCTTCAGCTGCACGACTTCGCCGTGGTAGTTGGTCGGGATGCCGCCCATGTTGTAGTGCACGGTCGGGATCACCGGGATCGGCTGCTTCTCCACGTCGACGCCGGCGAAGATCTTGGCGCTCTCGGCAATGCCCGGCAGCTTCTTGTGGATGTCGGCCGGGTCGAGGTGGGTCAGGTCGAGGTGGATGTGGTCCTTGTGCTCGCCGACGCCGCGGCCTTCGCGGATCTCGATGGTCATCGAGCGGCTGACCACGTCGCGCGAGGCGAGATCCTTGGCGTTGGGCGCGTAGCGCTCCATGAATCGCTCGCCGTTGGAATTGCGCAGGATGCCGCCTTCGCCGCGCACGCCCTCGGTGATCAGGCAGCCGGCGCCGTAGATGCCGGTCGGATGGAACTGCACGAACTCCATGTCCTGCAGGCCCAGCCCCGCGCGCAGCGCCATGCCGCCGCCGTCGCCGGTGCAGGTGTGCGCCGAGGTCGCGGAGAAGTAGGCGCGGCCGTAGCCGCCGGTGGCGAGCACGGTGCCGTGGGCGCGGAACAGGTGCAGCGTGCCTTCGGCCATGTCGAGGGCGAGCACGCCGACTACCGCACCTTCCTCGTCCTTGATCAGGTCGAGCGCGAAGTATTCGATGAAGAACTCGGCCTGGTGCGCCAGCGACTGCTGGTACAGGGTGTGCAGGATGGCGTGGCCGGTGCGGTCGGCGGCGGCGCAGGTGCGCTGCGCGGTGCCTTTGCCGTAGTGCGTGGTCATGCCGCCGAAGGGGCGCTGGTAGATCTTGCCTTCCTCGGTGCGCGAGAACGGCACGCCCTGGTGCTCGAGCTCGATGATCGCCGGGATCGCCTCGCGGCACATGTACTGGATGGCGTCCTGGTCGCCCAGCCAGTCGGAGCCCTTGATCGTGTCGTAGAAGTGGAAGCGCCAGTCGTCCTCGCCCATGTTGCCCAGCGCGGCGG
>DAOMPM010000029.1:0-34373 GCA_035444805.1 Luteimonas sp.
CGTCGCCGATTCGATCGGCGACGCGCGCGCCGGCACCGACGTGCTCACCGGCAAGCGCGTGGTGCTCGGCGAGAGCCTGCTGCTGCCGGCGAAGGCGCCGCTGATCCTCGAGCTGGAGTAGCAAGTCCGCCCCGGCGCCCTGCACGCGCCGACGGCAATGCGTGTGCGTCGCATTCCGACCCGGTCCCGGAACGCCGCGCCACAATGCGGCGACACCCGACCGACCCACCGCCTTGGCCAAAGCCAGCCACCAGCCCGAAACCCACCGCAGCCATCGCGCCGGCTGGCTGCGCGCGGCGGTGCTGGGCGCCAATGACGGCATCGTCTCGGTCGCCGGCGTCGTGGTCGGCGTGGCGGCGGCGGGCGCGAGCCAGGAGGTGGTCCTGCTCACCGGCGTCGCCAGCACCGTGGCCGGTGCGATGTCGATGGCGGCGGGCGAGTACGTGTCGGTGCAGTCGCAGGCCGACACCGAGGCCGCCGACCTCGCGGTGGAACAGCGCGAGCTGCACGAGGCGCCGGAGGAGGAGCTGGCCGAGCTGGCCGCGATCTACCGCCGGCGCGGCCTCGAACCGGCGTTGGCCAGGACCGTGGCCGAGCAGCTGACCCGGCACGACGCGCTGGCCGCGCACGCACGCGACGAGCTCGGCATCACCGAGGCCCTGCGCGCGCGGCCGCTGCAGGCGGCGCTGTCCTCGGGGCTGGCGTTCTGCGCCGGCGCGGCGCTGCCGGTGGCCGCCGCGCTGCTGGCCCCGGCCGGGCGCGTGGAGTGGACCGTCGCCGCCGCGACCGTGGTCGGCCTGCTGCTGTCCGGCGCCGGCGCAGCGAAGCTCGGCGGCGCACCGGTGCTGCGCGGCGCGCTGCGGGTCGGCTTCTGGGGCGCGCTGGCGATGGTGGCCGCGGCGCTGATCGGCCAGCTGTTCGACGTCGGGACGTAATACCAGTTTGCGATCAAAAACCTGGAATGGTGTAGGAGCGCCCCATGGGCGCGACCGGCGAGCGACTGTGTACGGGCTGCGCGGGTCGCGGGCATGGCCCGCTCCTACATTTTTCCTTGTGATCGCGAATGGGTACAAGCACGCCAACGCATTGCGATGGCCATGACCGGGCTCCGCAGCCCGGCCGATGCTACAGATCCAGCCAGCCGGCGACAATCCCGCGCAGTTCCTCCACCCCCACCTTCGTCTCGGCCGAGAACGCCTGCACGCTGACGCTGTCGCCCCAGGGGACCGACAGCTGCTTGCGCACCGCCTGCACGACGTTGCCGGCGGCGCCGCGCGAGAGCTTGTCGGCCTTGGTCAGCAGCGCGTGCGCGGGCAGGCCGCGGCGCATGGCGTAGCCGAGCATCTGCAGGTCGTAGTCCTTGAGCGGGTGGCGGATGTCCATCACCACCACCAGCCCGCGCAGCGCGAAGCGGTCGTGGAACCACTGGTCGAGGAAGGCCTGCCAGTGCTCGCGCAGCGCCAGCGGCACCTTGGCGTAGCCGTAGCCGGGCAGGTCGACCAGGTAGCGGTTCTCGTGCGGCGGCAGCTCGAAATAGACCAGCTGCTGGGTGCGGCCGGGGGTCTTGGACACCCGCGCCAGCGCGTTCTGCTGGCACAGGGCGTTGAGCGCGCTGGACTTGCCGGCGTTGGAGCGGCCGGCGAACGCGACCTCGGCGCCGCCGTCGGGCGGCAGCTGTTTTGGGGTGTGGGCGGCCAGCAGGTAGCGGGCGCGCGCGAACGGGTTCGACATCGGGGCTCGGGGCGCTGGGCGCGAGGCGCGGGGCCGGCATAGCTTCGCACGGGGCGTGCCGGTGCAGGTTCCGTTTGACCGTTCCGCCGCGCCACCGCGATAATCCGGGATCTTGCGGCCGGGTCGAGCACCGGGGCCGCGACCCATGATTTTCGGAGCCCAGCCCCATGCGCCACGCTCGCGCCTACGGTCTTGCCGGTCTCGTCGCCCTCGCGGCGGCGGCCGTCGCGTTCGCCCAGACCACCGTCGAACCGCTGGAGGAGGCTCCGCCGGTCGAAGTCGCGCCGCTCGACGCCAGCGCGCTGGCCGACCTGGCCAAGACCGTGGCCGGAGATCCCGACAACGGCGCCAACCTCGCCGCCACCTGCGCCGCCTGCCACGGCCTCGACGGCAACCCGCCCGACGGCCTGCCCTATCCGCGCATCGCCGGCCAGAGCGAGCGCTACATCGCGCAGCAGCTGGCGGTGTTCAAGAGCGGCCAGCGCAACACCGGCCTGGCCCCGGCGATGATCCCGTTCGCGATGACGCTCAGCGCGCAGGACATGCGCGACCTCGGCGCCTTCTTCGCCACCAAGGCCACCGGCGCCGGCATTGCCGACGACAGCGTGGTCGAGGGCGGTCCCTACGACGGCCTGAAGTTCTACGAGATCGGCCAGCAGCTGTACCGCGCCGGTGACACCGCCCGCGGCATCCCGGCGTGCATGGCCTGCCACGGCCCGGCCGGCCACGGCAACCCGGGCCCGGCCTATCCGTCGGTGGCCGGCCAGGAAGCGGCCTACGTCGACCGCCGCCTGCAGGAATACCGCAGCGGCACCACCGAGCTGCAGGACCGCCACCTGTTCGACATCATGGCCGCGATCACCGAGCGCCTGACCGACCAGGAGATCCTGGCCCTGTCCAGCTACCTGCAGGGCCTGCACGAGCGCCCGAACGCCGCCACCCTGGCCGCCATCGAGGCCGCCGGCCCGGCCGCTGCGCCGGCACCGGCGCCCGCGCCGGTCGAGGACGCCGCCCCGGCCGAAGACGCCGAACCGGCACCGGCCGAAGCCGCGCCGCAGGACGCCTGATCGCGCTGCCGCCGGGGCCGGCGCATCCGCGCCGGCGCCTGCCGCGCCCCGCCACGCCGATGCCGTCGCGCCTTTTCGCCCTGCTGCTGTGCCTGCTGCTGCCGCTGTCGGTCGCCGCGCAGGCTCCGCCGCCGGTGGAGGGCGTCGACTACGTGCGGATCGAGGGCGGCCAGCGCTGGCAGTCCGAACCCGGCACGATCGAAGTCGTCGAGATCTTCGCCTACACCTGCGGCGTCTGCGACCAGTTCCATCCGATGCTGGCGGCCTGGAAGCGCAGCGCCGGCAAGGACGTGCGCCTGCACTACGTGCCGGCCGTCTACGACCCGCGCGACGCCTACGCCCGCGGCTATTTCGCGCTGGAGGCGCTGGACCGCGTGGCCCAGGTGCATCCGCGGCTGTTCGACGCGATCCACCGCGAGGGCAGCCTGCCCGGGCGCGGCGCCAGCGTCGGCGAAGTGGCGACCTTCCTCGCCGGCGAGGGCCTGGATCCGGCCCGGGTCCGCGCCGCGATGACGTCGCCGGCGACTGACGAAAAGATGAACGCAGCCCACGAATTCGCGGTCCGCAGCGGGCTTCAGGGCACCCCGACCCTCATCATCAATGGCAGGTACCGCGTGCTGGGCCGGACGCTGCAGGACCGCCTGCGCATCGCCGATGCCCTGGTCGCGACCGAACGCGCAGTTTCGCCCTGACCGGGACCACCGCGCGGCCGCCGCGTTACGCTTTGCGCCATCCACTTTTCCGGAAAATCCCGCTGATGACCCTTCGCGCCCTCCCCCGCCTCGTCCTGACGTCCGCCGCTCTGGCACTGCTGCTGGCCGCCTGCCAGAAGTCCGCGCCGGTCGAGGACGCCGTCGCGCCGGTCGCGGCCGACGCCCCGGCCGCGACACCCGCCGAAGGCCTCGCCGACGAGCCCGCGCTCGATCCTGCCGCCGCGCCGGCCGCCGAGGCACCCGCTGCGGCCGATGCCGAAGTCCCGGCCGAGACCCCGGCGCCCGTCGAAGCGCCGCTCGCACCTGCGCCGGCGACACCTGCCGTCACCTTCGCCGTCGCGGGCGAGCACTACGACCTGGTCCAGGGCGGCCAGCCGTTCGAGCCGCTGGACGGCAAGATCGAGGTGGTCGAGGTGTTCAACTACGTCTGCCCGGCCTGCGCCATGTTCCAGCCGCTGGTCAGCAGCTGGAAGGCGCGGCTGCCGGCCGACGTGCGCTTCACCTACCTGCCGGCGCCGTTCGGCGGCACCTGGGACCCCTACGTGCGCGCCTACTACGCCGCCGAGGCCATGGGCATCGCCGACAAAGCGCACGACGGCGTGTTCAAGGCGATCCACGTCGACCGCACGCTCAAGGGCGAGCGCGGCCCCGATTCGCCGGCCGACATCGCCAAGGTGTACGCCCAGTTCGGCGCCGACCCGGCGCAGTTCACCAGCACCATGTCCAGCTTCACGGTCAACGCCAAGTTCGGCCGCGCCAAGCAGTACATCGCGCAGCAGCGCGCCAACCAGACGCCGCTGATGTTCGTCAACGGCCGCTACCGCATCAAGGGCCGCAACTTCGAGGAAATGCTGCAGAACACCGACCGCGTGATCGCCCAGGTGCGCGCCGGCGGCTGACGTCCCACACCCATGTCGACGCAAACGCTGAAGCTGCTCAGTGCCAACATCCAGGCAGGCTCCAGCACGCGCCGCTACAGCGACTACGCCACGCGCAGCTGGTCGCACGTGCTGCCGGTGGGCAAGCGTTCCTCGCTCGACGCGATCGCCGAACTCGCCGGCCGGCACGACATCGTCGGCCTGCAGGAAACCGACCCGGGCAGCTGGCGCTCGGGCTTCACCAACCAGACCCACTACCTCGCCGAGCGCGCCGGCTTCGACTACTGGACCCACCAGCCGAACCGGCGCATGGGCAGCGTCGCCTCCAGCGCCAACGGCCTGCTCAGCCGGCTCGAGCCGGTGGAGGTGGTCGACCACTCGCTGCCCGGGCGCATCAACGGCCGCGGCGTGCTGCTGGGCCATTTCGGCACCGGCCACGAGGGGCTGACGGTCGCGGTGGCGCACCTGTCGCTGGGCGCGCAGTCGCGGCGGATGCAGCTGGACTTCATCGCCGAGCTGCTGCAGGACTTCCCCAACGCGGTACTGATGGGCGATTTCAACACCATGATCGACCGCCCGGAAATGGCCAACCTGTTCCGCAGCACCCGCCTGCAGCCGCCCGCCAGCGCCGTGCACACCTTCCCCAGCTGGAAGCCGCAGCGCGCGATCGACCACATCCTGGTCACCGACAGCCTGCAGTACGAGGACCTGCGCGCGGTGCCGGCGGCATTCTCCGACCACCTCGCGCTGTCGGTGAACCTGAAGGTGCCGGAGTCTGCGCTGCAACGCTGAGGGAAACGGGGGTCAGAGTGGCCTTTCCCCCAGGATCTTGCCGATCTGCGGATTGCCCGCGGGAAAGTCCACTCTGACCCCCGTTTTCCCCGCTTCGGCATAATGCCAACGATGCCCATGCAACCGACCCTGTTCGAGCCCGTCGCGCCCTCCGGCGACGACAACGGCCCCTCCTCCGGCAAGCCCGAGGCACCGTCGCCCGATCCGGCGCCGGATCCGCTGCCGCCGCGCGTGGCCGCGATGCGCAGCGGGCGGCCGTGGTGGGCGCGTCTGCTGGGCTGGGTGCTCAAGCCGTGGATCGCGCTGAAGATCGAGCCGCAGGCGCCGGCGGAGCTGATCGACCAGCGCCTGGTCTGCTACGTGCTCGAGGACTACGGTCTGTCGAACGCGCTGATCCTCGATCGCGCCTGCGTCGAGGCCGGGATGCCGGCGCCGCTGCGGCCGCTGCCGGGCGATCCGCTGGGGCGCAAGCGCGCCTACGTGGCGCTGTCGCGGCGCAACGCCAGCGGCGCGCTGGCGCTGGCCACCGGCCAGGCGCCGCCGAAGAAGACCCACTCCGAATCGCTGGCGCGCCTGCTCGACGCGCACCGCGCCGATCCCGCGCTGGACGTGCAGCTGGTGCCGGTGTCGATCTTCGTCGGCCGTTCGCCGGACAAGGCGAAGGGCTGGTTCTCGGTGCTGTTCTCGGAGAACTGGGCGATCGTCGGCCGCTTCCGCCGGCTGCTGGCGATCCTGCTCAACGGTCGCGACACCCTGGTGCAGTTCGCCGCGCCGGTGAGCATCCGCGAGCTGCTGGCCGAGGACCTGCCGCCCGAGCGCACGGTGCGCAAGCTCTCGCGGGTGCTGCGCACGCACTTCAACCGCATCCGCGAGGCGGTCATCGGCCCCGACCTGTCCACGCGCCGCCTGCTGATCGACAAGGTGCTGGCCTCGAAGCCGGTCAAGGACGCGATCGCCGACCAGGCCCGCCGCGACAACAGCTCGCTCGAGGACGCGTGGAAGAAGGCCCATTCGATGGCCTACGAGATCGCCGCCGACTACTCGCACCCGGTGGTGCGCTCGGCCTCGTACCTGCTGACCTGGGTGTGGAACCGCATCTACCGCGGCGTGCTGGTGCACCACCTGGACAACCTCAAGGCCGTCGCGCCGGGCAACGAGATCATCTACGTGCCCAGCCACCGCAGCCACATGGACTACCTGCTGCTGAGCTACCTGCTCTACACCAAGGGCATCGTGCCGCCGCACATCGTCGCCGGCATCAACCTCAACCTGCCGGTGATCGGCCCGATCCTGCGCAAGGGCGGTGCGTTCTTCATCCGTCGCTCGATCCGCGGCTCGGCCCTGTACTCGGCGGTGCTGGCCGAATACGTGGCGCAGCTGATCGCCGGCGGCTACTCGATCGAATACTTCATCGAGGGCGGGCGCTCGCGCACCGGCCGCCTGCTGCAGCCCAAGGGCGGCATGATCGCGATGACCCTGCGCGCCTACCTGCGGCAACCCTCGCGCCCGGTGCTGTTCCAGCCGGTCTACATCGGCTACGAGAAGCTGATGGAGGGCAACAGCTACCTCGACGAACTCAGCGGCAAGCCCAAGGAGAAGGAGTCGATCTGGGCGCTGCTGTGGAGCATCCCCAAGGTGCTGCGGCAGAACTACGGCCAGGTGGTGGTGAACTTCGGCGAGCCGATCCCGCTGGCCGACCTGCTCGCCGAGCACGCCACCGACTGGGACGGCAAGCCGCTCGACGACGAGGACAAGCCCGACTGGCTCTCGCACACCGTCGACGCCGCCGCGCAGCGCATCCAGGTCAACATCAACCGCGCCGCCGACGTGAACCCGATCAACCTGCTGGCGCTGGCGCTGCTGTCCACGCCCAAGCACGCGATGGGCGAGGCCGACCTGGCGGCGCAGATCGATCTGTCGAAGACCCTGCTGGCCGAGGTGCCGTACTCCGACCGGGTGACGGTCACGCCGCACTCGTCGCGCGAGATCATCGCCCACGGCGAGGAGATCGGCGTGCTGCGCCGGGTCGCGCACCCGCTGGGCGACGTGTTCGACGTCGGCGACGACGATGCGGTGCTGCTGAGCTACTTCCGCAACAACGTGCTGCACCTGTTCACCGCATCGGCGTGGATCGCCTGCTGCTTCCTGCACAACCGGCGGATGTCGCGCAACAACCTGCTGCGCATCGGCCGCTCGGTCTACCCGTTCCTGCAGGGCGAGCTGTTCCTGCCCTGGGACGAGGATGGCTTCGCCGAACGCATCGAACGCACCGTCGAGGTGTTCGTGCGCGAAGGCCTGCTCGAGCGCGTGAGCGACGACGACGGCGGCATCCTCGCGCGCAACGCCGGCCAGTCCGACGAGGTGTTCCGCCTGCGCGCCCTCGGCCACCCGCTGCAGCAGGCGTTCGAGCGCTACTACATCGCGATCTCGGTGCTGGCCAAGAACGGCCCCGGCACCCTCGGCGCCGGCGAACTGGAGAGCCTGTGCCAGCTCGCCGCGCAGCGCCTGAGCCTGCTGTACGCACCGGCGGCGCCGGAGTTCTTCGACAAGAGCCTGTTCCGCGGCTTCATCCAGAAGCTGCGCGAACTGGAGCTGGTCAAGCTCGACCAGAACAGCAAGCTGGTCTTCGACCATCGCCTCGAGGCCTGGGCCAGGGACGCCAAGGTGATCCTCGGCCGCGAGCTGCGGCACACGATCGAGAAGGTGAGCCCGGAGGCGGCGAAGCCGGAAGTGGACACGATTCCGACGGAATGATGCGTAGGGCGGGTCTTGACCCGCCGTGCTTCCGGACGGGATGGCGGCAGGCGGGTCAAGACCCGCCCTACGCCGGCTCGTCGGGAATCAGCGCGCTTTCCAGCCGCGCGATCGTGTCCTTGAGCAGCAACTTGCGCTTCTTCAGGCGCTTGATGGTCAGTTCGTCGCTGGCGATGCTGGCCTGCAGGGTGGCGATCGCGGTGTCGAGGTCGCGGTGCTCCAGCCGCAGGTCGGCGAGCTTGTGCGAAAGTTCGGCGGGATCGACGGGCAGCATCGCCACGCCAGCTTACACGTCCGGGCGGCGGCCGGGACGGCCGCCTTCGACAGAGCCGTTCAGCCGCGGGCGTCGTGCTCGACGTGGTAGCGGACGGCGGTCTCGACCTCGGCCTTCGAGCCCAGGAACACCGGCACCCGCTGGTGCAGCTTTTCGGGCTGGATGTCGAGGATCGGGCCGCGGCCGTCGCTGGCGGCGCCGCCGGCCTGCTCGACCAGCATGGCCATCGGGTTGGCCTCGTACATCAGCCGCAGCTTGCCGCGACGGTCGGGTTCGCGCCGGTCCCAGGGGTAGACGAAGATGCCGCCGCGGGTCAGCAGGCGGTGCACGTCGGCCACCATCGACGCGATCCAGCGCATGTTGAAGTCCTTGCCGCGCGGGCCGTCCGTGCCGGCCAGCAGGTCGGCGACATAGGCCTGCATCGGCGCCTCCCAGTGGCGCTGGTTGGACATGTTGACCGCGAATTCCTTCGTCTGCTCCGGGATACGGATGTCGCGCCGGGTGAGCACGAACGAACCCTGCTCGCGGTCCAGGGTGAAGGCGTGGGTGCCGTGGCCGATGGTCAGCACCAGCAGGGTGCTCGGCCCGTAGATGCAGTAGCCTGCCGCCACCTGCTCGCGCCCGGACTGCAGGAAGTGCTCGTCACACGGCTCGCCGGCATCGTCCGGGGCGCGCAGCACCGAGAAGATGGTGCCGATCGAGACATTGACGTCGATATTGCTGCTGCCGTCGAGCGGATCGAACAGCAGCAGGTAGTTGCCGCGCGGATAGGCGTCGGGGATCGGCTGGCAGTGCTCCATCTCCTCCGAGGCGCAGGCGGCCAGGTGGCCGCCCCAGGCGTTGGCCTCGAGCAGGATCTCGTTGGACAGCACGTCGAGCTTCTTCTGCGCCTCACCCTGGACGTTGACGCTGCTGGCGCCGGCGCCGCTGACCGCATCGCCCAGCACGTCGCCCAGCGCGCCCTTGCCCACCGCCACCGAAATGCGCTTGCAGGCCCGGGCGACCACCTCGATCAGCAGCCGCAGCTGCGGATGGATGTGGCCCTCGCGCTGGGCCTCGATCAGGAAACGGGTCAGGGACGTCCCGGACACGGCGGCACTCCGACGCTGAAAGGGCCGCCATTGTCGCCTGTCTGCGCGGGGAAAGGGCCGCACCGCGGGGATGCGGCGTTCGCGCGGCCGCGGCCCGCGACGCCGGTTCAGGCCGCACGCCGCCGCGCCCCGGTAAAATCATCGCCATGAGCATCGTCCTGCCCCTCGCCGAACCCGCCGCCCGGCGCGACCCGCGCGCCGCCGCGCGCGAGGCCGACAAGCTGGGCAAGCGCCTGCGCCACCAGGTCGGCAAGGCGATCGCCGACTTCGGCATGATCGAGGACGGCGACAAGGTGATGGTCTGCCTGTCCGGCGGCAAGGACAGCTACACCATGCTCGACGTGCTGCTGCAGCTGCAGAAGAAGGCGCCGGTGTCGTTCTCGATCACCGCGGTCAACCTCGACCAGAAGCAGCCGGACTTCCCGGAGCACGTGCTGCCGGAGTACCTGCGCTCGCTCGACGTGGATTTCCACATCATTGAGCAGGACACCTACTCGGTGGTCACGCGCGTGGTGCCCGAAGGAAAGACCATGTGCTCGCTGTGCTCGCGCCTGCGTCGCGGCGCGCTGTACACCTGGGCCGAGGCGAACGGCTACACCAAGATCGCGCTCGGCCACCACCGCGACGACCTGGTCGCCACCTTCTTCCTCAACCTGTTCTTCCACGCCAAGCTGTCGGGCATGCCGCCGAAGCTGCTCAGCGACGACGGCAGGCACGTGGTGATCCGCCCGCTGGCCTACGTGCGCGAGGACGACATCGCCGCCTATGCGCAGGCGAAGGCCTTCCCGATCATCCCCTGCAACCTGTGCGGCTCGCAGGAGAACCTGCAGCGCAAGCAGGTGGGACTGATGATGCGGCAGTGGGAGCGCGAATCGCCCGGCCGCATCGAGACCATCGCGCGCGCGCTGGGCGACATCCGCCCCTCGCAGCTGAGCGACCCGAAGCTGTTCGACTTCCTCGCGCTCGGCCGCCATGGCGGCGATGCGCTGCCCGATGCGCATGCGTGGCTGGCGGGCGAGCCGCAGGCGATCGCAGGCAATCGCCACGCCGACGACGACGCCTGACGTGCCGATATCCTTGGTTCGTCATCCCGGCGAAAGCCGGGATCCATTGGCTTCTCGCTGTTGCCTCCAACGTCAAAATGGATCCCGGCTTTCGCCGGGATGACGAGCAAAACTGGCACCGCGCCCTCCAGAACCTCCTTCCCCACTCCCGGATTTCCATGTTCTTCAGAAACCTCACGCTGTTCCGCTTCCCCACCTCGCTCGATTTCTCCACTCTCGATGACCTCCTCGCCGAACACCCGCTCAAGCCGGTCGGTGCGCTGGAGCTGTCCTCGCGCGGCTTCGTGTCGCCGTTCGGGCGCGAGGGCGAGGCGCTGTCGCACCGCATCGGCGACACGATCCGGGTGACGGTCGGCGGCGAGGATCGGCTGCTGCCGTCCTCGGTGGTCAACGACCTGCTCGGCAAGCGCCTGGCCGAGGTCGAGGAAAAGCAGGGCCGCCGCCCCGGCAGCCGCATGCGCAAGCAGATGAAGGACGACCTGGTCCACGAACTGCTGCCGCGCGCCTTCGTCCGCCCCTCGCGCACCGACGCCATGATCGACCTCGCCCACGGCGTGTGCGCGGTCGACACCTCCAGCCGCAAGGCCGGCGAGGCGGTGGTGTCTGAAATCCGCCACGCCATGGGCAGCTTCCCGGCGCTGCCGCTCAACGCCGAGGTCGCGCCGCGCAGCATCCTGACCGGCTGGATCGCTGGCGACCCGCTGCCCGAGGGGCTGTCGCTGGGCGAAGAGTGCGAGCTGAAGGATCCGGCCGAGCATGGCGCGGTGGTCAAGTGCCAGCGCCAGGAGCTGCAGAGCGAGGAGATCGGCAAGCACCTGGAGTCCGGCAAGCAGGTCACGCGGCTGGCGCTGACCCTCGACGACCACGTTTCCTTCGTGCTCGGCGAGGACCTGGTGGTGCGCAAGTTCAAGCTGCTCGACGGCGCCGTGGACCAGCTCGAATCGACCGAGCGCGACGACCTGCGCGCCGAACTCGATGCGCGCTTCGCGCTGATGGCCGCCGAGTTCTCGCGCCTGTTCACGGTGCTGGAGGGTGCGCTGAAGCTGTCGAAGGCCGACCTGTAGGCGCGCGCCATGCGCGCGACCGCTTGTCGCTACACCGCGTGAACGGTCGCGGGCATGGCCCGCTCCTACGACACACCTGCGTCGCAGCGGTTAGCATTGGCGCATGCGTTCGCTGTTCCGACTGGCGTCCCCCGCGCCGAAGCCCCCGCCCCGGCTGCAGCGGGACGCGATTCCCTTCGTCCTGTCCGACGGCCGCCGCGTCGACGTGCTGCGCGTGCGCGATCCGCGCGCCAAGCGCCTGCGCCTGAGCGTGGGCGAGCGCGGCGCGCGGCTGACGGTGCCGCTGCGCGCGAGCCTGGTCTCCGGGGACCGCTTCCTGCTCGAACACCGCGACTGGCTGACCGAACAGCTGGCGCGGCAGCCCGGCGACGCGGTGCCGCTGGTGCGCGGCGAGGCGGCCGTGCTGCCGCTGCGCGGCGAACGGCTGCCGCTGCGCTGGGCCGAGGGCCGCGTTGCGCGCCTGGTCCGCGACGACGCCGGCCTGGCGATGCAGCTGCCGGCCCGCGCCGGCGACGCCGCCATCGGCCGCGCGCTGCGCGACTTCTACGAAGCCGAGGCCCGCGCCGACGTCGGCCGCTGGCTGCCGGCCTACCTGCCGGGCCTGCCGCGCCCACCGTCGCGGATCCGGCTGCGGGTGCTGTCGTCGCAGTGGGGCTCGCTGGCGCCGGACGGCACCCTGAGCCTCGACCTGGCGCTGGTGCTCGGTCGCCCCTCGGCGTTCGAGTACGTGCTGGTGCACGAGCTGTGCCACCTGATCCGCGCCGACCATTCGCGCGCGTTCTGGCGCGAGGTCGAGGCGCGCTGTCCCGACTGGCGCGCGGCGCGCGACTACTTCCGCGACGATGGTCGCCGGCTGAAGGCCGACCTGCACGCCCTGCTCGCATAGGGCCGCGCTGGAAGGTGCCTTCATCCCCGCGAAGGCGGGGACCCGGTGACTTTGCGCTTTATGAAGAACAACGACGCTGGGTCCCCGCCTTCGCGGGGATGACGGGCAAAAGCGACTTGACCAGCGTTGCCCTGGGCCAGCGCGCCTCGTCTCCGTTCCGGCGCCGGCTGTCCGCCCCACCGCGCGCTCCGCGTTATCTGCCTTGATCCCGGACATCCGGCCGGGCACGCACTTCTGGGGGTGCGATGAGCGATTTCGCGGGACCTGTGGCGTGGTCGTGCATGGCGCTGGCGGCGGCGATGGCGGTGGCTGGTTGCCAGCGCGCCGGCAATCCGATCACCGAGGCCGCAATCGAGCACGCCACCCGCGGCCACGACGGCGGCGCGGCCGGATCCACGCCGGGCGGCCCCGATGGCGGCGCCGCAAGGGCACTCTCCGGGGATTCACTGCCGCTGCCGGCGCATTTCCCTGCAGACGTCTACCTGCCCCGCGACTACCGGGTGAACAGCGTCATGGACCTGCAGGACGTCAGCGTCCTGAGCCTCAGCGCGCCGGGCAAGGTGGCCTCGCTGTTCACCGACGCGCGCGGCGCGATGCTGGCGAAGGGCTGGACGCAGACGCTGGCAGCCCAGCACTCGATCGATACCGCGATGCTGGCGTTCGAGAAGGACACCGGCACCGGGCATCGCAGTACCACGCTCTCGTTCAACCGCAACAACGGCGACGAGCGGGTGATCGTCGGCGTGCAGCTGCGCGCACCGATGGTGCAGTAGGAGCGGGCATGGCCCGCTCCTATCCATCTTCTTGTCAGTCTTCGCGCCGCAGGAAGTCCGCGATCGCGGCGGCCACTTCGGCCGGCCGGTCCATGTGCAGGTGGTGCCCGCCCGCCAGCACCACCATCTCCCCGCGCGGCAGCAGGGCGACGTGTTCGCTGCGCCGCGGTTCGGGCAGGTAGGACTGCGGCGGGTCGGCGTAGACCACCTTCGTCGGGCATTCGATCCCGGCGACCAGCGCGCGCACCTGTTCCTCGGTCATGCGCACCATGGTCGGCAGCATCAGCCGCGGATCGCTGCTCCACTCCCAGCCGGCGCGGGCGTCGTCGACCCGCACCTCGCGCACGCCGCGCTCGACCAGCAGCTGCGCCGAGGCCTCGCCGATCGTGCCGATGCGGGCCAGGGTGCGCGCGCGCACCGGCGTGTCCAGTTCGGTGAACACGCGCAGGCGCTGTCCCGGGCGGCGCCCGGCGGCGAGCGCCTTGCGGATCCGCGGCACCGTGTTGCCGGCCGTCTCCGGCAGCGCGCCCAGCGCCTCGATCGCCACCAGTCGCGCGATCCGCTCCGGGCAGGCCGCCGCCACCAGGCTGGCGATGCCTGCGCCCATCGAGTGCCCGAGCAGGGTGAAGCGCTCCCAGCCCAGCGCGTCGGCGACATCGAGCACGTTGTGCATCGCGCCGGCGAACGAGTAATCGGCGCCCGCCGGCAGGTGCGCGCTGCGACCGTGGCCGGGCAGGTCGATCGCGACCAGCTCGATCCCCGGCAGGTGCGCGGCCAGCGGCACGAAGCTGGCCGCGTTGTCGAGCCAGCCGTGCAGCGCCAGCACCTTCGGCTGCCCGGCCTCGCCCTGGCGCAGGCCGTACACGCGGCCGATGGCGATGTCGATCGTGACCTCGCGCATCATCCGCCGGCGTCCCACGCCGCCAGCTCGCGCCGCACCAGTGCCGCCAGTGCGTCGGCGTGCGCGGGCGCATCGTTGAGGCAGGGGATGTAGCGCAGCGTGTCGCCGCCTGCTTCGCGGAAGAAGCCGGCGTTCTGCATCGCGATCTCCTCCAGCGTCTCCAGGCAGTCGGCGGCGAAGCCCGGGCAGACCACGTCGACCGTGCGCGTGCCGCCCGCGGCCAGTGCACGCAGGCTCGCATCGGTCGCCGGCCCCAGCCAGCGCTCGCGGCCGAAGCGCGACTGGTAGGTCAGCAGGTAGTCGTCGGGCGACAGCGACAGCGCACGCGCCAGTCCGGCGACGCTGGCCTCGCACTGCGCGGCATAGGGATCGCCGCCGTCGACCAGTCGCTGCGGCAGGCCGTGGAACGAGAACAGCAGGCGTTCGCCGCGCCCGTGCGCCTGCCAGTGCGCGCGGATCGAGTCGGCGACCGCAGCCACCCAGCCCGGATCGTCGGCGTAGTCGTGCACCACGCGCGCCTCGGGCGCCCCGATGGTGTCCGCCACCAGCGCGGCGACGGTGCCGGTGGTCGTGCCCGAATACTGCGGATACAGCGGCAGCACCAGCACCCGGCGCACGCCACCACCGGCCAGCGCACGCAGGCGTTCGCCCAGCGCCGGCTCGCCGTAGCGCATCGCGTGCAGCACCGCGACCTCCGGCAGCCGCGGCTGCAGCGCCGCCGCCAGCCGCCGCGTATGCACCGCCAGCGGCGAGCCCTCGTCGAGCCAGATCTCGGCGTACTTCTTCGCCACCCGCGGCGAACGCAGCGGCAGGATCACGCCATGCAGCAGCGGCCACCACAGCAGCTTCGGAATCTGCACCACGAACGGATCGGACAGGAACTCGCCGAGGTAGCGCCGCACGGCGGCGGCGGTGGGCGCCTCGGGCGTACCGAGGTTGACCAGGACGACGGCGGTTTCGGAGGGCGCGACGCCGGGCGCGGGAGCGGGGATCGTCATGCACATAGGATGGCAGGCCGCGCCGCGCTTGGCATCGGCATGCGCTCGATCGGATCGATCGACCCGCACAACTCATCCCCGATTCATCGCTCCGTGACTAGCCTGAGCCGTCGCCGCGACGCGCGGCAGCCCTGCTTCCGGAGCCCCCGATGCCTCGTTTCCGCACGCCCCGCCCGCTGACGATGACGCTGCTTGCCTCCCTGCTGGCGCTGTCGCTGGCCGCCGGCAGCGCGATCGCCGGCCCCGAGGAGGATGCGCGCGCGAAGGACGCGGTGCGCGTGCTGGGCGAGGTGCAGGCAATCCCGGAATCGGCGATCCCGGACAAGCTGCTCGACGAGGCGCGCGCGATCGTCGTGGTGCCCGACACGCTCAAGGTCGGCCTGGTGCTCGGCGGCCGCCGCGGCCACGGCCTGCTGTCGGTGAAATCCCCGGACGGCACCTGGTCGAACCCCAGCTTCATCAAGCTCACCGGCGGCAGCATCGGTTTCCAGGCCGGCGTGCAGTCGGCCGACGTGGTGCTGGTGTTCCGCAACGACCGCAGCCTCGAGTCGATCGTCAACGGCAAGGTCACGCTCGGCGCCGACGCCGGCGTCGCCGCCGGTCCGGTCGGCCGCAATGCCGCCGCCGCCACCGACGGCCAGCTCAAGGCCGAGATCTGGTCGTGGTCGCGCGCGCGCGGGCTGTTCGCCGGGGTCGCGCTCGACGGCGCGGTGCTGCAGATCGACAACGACGCCAACCAGCTCGTCTACGGCGCCAACGCCACGCCGCGCGCGATCTTCGAGAACCGCGCCCCGCACGCGCCCTCGGACGCGGTGGTGGCGTTCCGCGACCAGCTGGAGGAAGCCACCGCCGCGGCCCGCGCCGCGCGCGGCACCGACGGCCAGGCGGCAGCGGCACCGGTCGCCCAGGCCTCGGCGACGGCGCAGGCCGAAGCCAGCACCGCGCCGCTGTCGAACACGGCCGCCGATCCGCAGCCGCGGCCGTTCGAGCCGGTGGACGACAACCCGGCCCTGGTCGAACCGCTGCCGGAAATCCCCTGATCCGGCGCCACGCCGCGGCCGCCCGGACCTTCGGCACGGTCGCGCCGGCCGGCGTGGAGTATCCTGAGGCTTCCTCCTCACGGTTCGACGGGAACACGCAATGGGTAGTTTCAGCATCTGGCATTGGCTGATCGTGCTGGTCGTGGTGCTGCTGATCTTCGGCACCAAGCGCCTGCGCGGCGCCGGCCGCGACCTCGGCGAGGCGGTGAAGGGATTCAAGAAGGGCATGTCCGACGACGACAAGCCGGCCGGCGAGCTCGACGCGCCGCCAACGGACGACACCGCGTCGGGCAAGTCCCGGCAGGACGACAGCGTCTCGCGCTGACGCCGCGGGTCCGCGGCCGCCGCCATGTTCGACATCGGCTTCACCGAACTGCTGCTGATCGCGGTGGTCGCACTGATCGTGCTCGGTCCCGAGCGCCTGCCCAAGGCGGCGCGCTTCGCCGGGCTGTGGGTGCGGCGCGCGCGCGCGCAGTGGTATTCGGTGAAGTCCGAGCTCGAGCGCGAACTGGCCGCCGACGAACTCAAGCGCAGCCTGCACGACGCCAAGCAGGCCGCCGCCGACCTGCAGAAGACCATGCAGGAAACCGAGGCCGAGGTGCAGGCCAAGGTGCGCGAAGCCGAGGACGGGACGCGGCGCGAGATCGAGGGCCTGCGCCGGCAGACGATGGACGGCATCGCGCCCGACGCCGAAGCGCCCGTGCCCGAACCCGAGGCAACGCCGTTGGCGCAGGAAGACGCACCCGCACAGCTTCCGGACCAGACGCCGCCGCAGACCGACGCGGCATCCGGCGACGATGAAGCGCCCCACCAGCCCGACCTGCTCGGCGACCCCGACGCGAACGGACACGATGGCCGGCAGCGCTGACCACGACGACGGCGAAGGCAGCCTGATCGACCACCTGGTCGAGCTGCGCTCGCGCCTGCTGCGCGCGCTCACCGGGCTCGGCATCGCCCTGCTCGCGATGCTGCCGTTCGCCCACCGCCTCTACGGCTGGTTCGCGCAGCCGCTGCTGGACAAGCTGCCGCAGGGCGCGCACCTGATCGCGGTGGAAGTGGCCTCGCCGTTCTTCGCGCCGCTCAAACTGGCCTTCTTCGCCGCGCTGATGATCACCATGCCGTGGCTGCTGTACCAGGCCTGGGCCTTCGTCGCACCGGGCCTGTACAAGCGCGAGAAAAAGCTCGCCCTGCCGCTGCTGGTGTCGGCGGTGCTGCTGTTCTACGCCGGCTGCGCGTTCGCATTCTTCGTGGTGCTGCCGGCGGTGTTCGGCTTCCTCACCGCGGTCACGCCCGAGGGCGTGGCGATGATGACCGACATCAACGCCTACCTGAACTTCGTGCTGGTGATCTTCCTCGCCTTCGGCATCAGCTTCGAGCTGCCGGTGGCGCTGGTGATCCTGGTGCTGCTGGGCTGGGTCACGCCGGCGCAGCTGCGCGAGTGGCGCGGCTACGCCATCGTCGGCATCTTCGTCCTCGCCGCGGTCATCACCCCGCCCGACGTGATCTCTCAGCTGCTGCTGGCGATCCCGATGTGCCTGCTGTACGAGGTCGGGATCATCGCCGCGCGCATGCTGTCGCCGAAGCGCGAAGCCGAGTCCGCTGACCAGGCATGAGCGCGCGGGCGCCGGGCCACTCCGCCGCGCCGGCCGCGTTCCTGCACCGCTGCGCCGCGTGGTCGATCGACATGGCGCTGCTGCTGGTCGCGGTGCTGCTGGCCTGCGCGTCGCGCATCCACGACGGCGTCGTGCGGATCGCGGCCGCGTTCGACGCGCTGGTGCAATCGATGGCCCGGGACATGGTCGACCTGCTGCTGCCCGGCGGCACACCGACGGCGCTGGCGCAGCGCTGGCTGGCCGAGCCGCACATGCGCGAGACCATCACCGCGCTGTCCGATGCGATCGCAGCGACGGTCCTGCCGCCATTGCTGCTGCTCACGGTGCTGGCGCTGGCCTGGTTCACGCTGTTCGAGTCCTCGCCGTGGCAGGCCACGCCCGGCAAGCGCCTGCTCGGGCTGCGCGTGGTCGATGCCGCCGGTGCGCGCGTCGGACCGGCGCGCGCCGCGCTGCGCCATCTCGCCGGCGCGCTGTCCTGGCTCACCCTCAACCTCGGCCACCTGCTGGCGCTGGTGCCGCCGCGGCGTCAGGCGCTGCACGACCGCATCGCGCGCACCCGCGTCATGCAGGAGGACGCCGACGCCAAACTGCCGGCGTGGGCCGCCGCGTGGCTGCTGCTGCAGGCGCTGGCCGCCGTCGCCGCCACCGCCTGGCTGTTCATCGCCACCCAGGCCGCGATGCAGCGCGCGTTCGACGCCCTGCTGTAGGAGCGGCCCATGGCCGCGACCGGGTGCCTATCGACGCATCGGAGTTGCGGTCGCGCGCATGGCGCGCTCCTACAGTTCGACCTGGTCGCCCGGCAGCGGCGGCGGAGTGACCGCTTCGCCGCAGATGTCGCGCCACATGTGGTACATCACGCCGAACATGACCACGTACATCAGCAGGATCATGCCGAGGTAGACCGGCGCCACCAGCAGGATCGCCAGCATCGGATGCACCAGGCCGCCGACCACGGCCAGCACGCCGCCAACCAGGGTCAGCACCAGGGTCAGCGCGAACAGGGCGATGATCGTCAGCACCGCCAGCACCGCGATCGGCAGCAGATTCTTCAGCGCGCCGGTGAGCCCGTCGCCGATCGCCGCGAACACGCCACGGCTTCCGAGTGCCACCTGGCCGAAACCGATCGCGTAGGCGCCGCCGAGGAACAGGCCGAACAGCAGGCCCAGCGCCATCACCATGCCCAGTCCCGCAGGCGGCGCCGGGATGTCCTCGGGCTGCACCGGCTTGCCGCCGGCCTCCATCGTCAGCGCCATCAGCTGCATGTACCACTCGGGCAGGCCCTGCCCGAAGCTGCCGATGATCGAGCCGAACACCAGCAGGTACAGCGCGGTCATCAGCAGGCCGAAGCCGATCAGGCGGCCGCCGCCATTGCCCGCGCGGAAGGTGTCGAACACCGCGCCGGCGCGCGCCGGCTGGCCGCGCTCGGCGGCGTCGATCACGCGCAGCACGCCACCGATCAGCAGCGGGAACACCACCAGCGACAGCATCGTGGTCAGGCCGATCACGGTCAGCAACGCGTCCGGCCGCGCGCCGAGCGCCGGCTGCACCAGCATCTGCACGATGCTCGGCACCAGCGCCACCAGCGCCACCAGGGCGATCCCGCCGATCACCGCCTTGGCGTTGTTGCGCCCGAGGTTGACCGCCCGCACCAGCCACGACCAGCCGGTACCCGGCCCCATTGCCCGCGTCGACATGTCTTTGCGTTCCGACTTCGATGTGGCACGCGCCACGATGGCGTCATGCTACTGCATCGGCCGGCGGTCGCCGGATGCGGGCCGCACCGGGCCCGCGCCGCGCCGCCACCCTCGAACCAGCTTGCGATCAAGATTTGGAATGGTGTTGGAGCGCCCCATGGGCGCGATCGGGGAGCGACGGTGCTCCGCACCCGCGGGTCGCGGGCATGGCCCGCTCCTACATTTGGCTTCTTGATCGCGCGTGGGTATCAATCCACCGGCGGCAGTACCGTCAGCACTTCCTCGACCGTGGTCAGGCCCTGCGCCACCTTTTCGGCGCCCGCCATGCGCAGGGTGCGCAGGCCGTCGCCGACGGCGGCGCGGGTGAACGCGGCCAGCTCCATGTCCGGGCGGATCAGCGCGCGCAGCGCTGGCGTGACCGGCATCAGTTCGTAGATGCCGACGCGGCCGAGGTAGCCGGTGTTGCGGCATTCCAGGCAGCCGACCGGGCCGTTGGCGGTGGTCGGCACCGGCGGCGGGTGCGGTCCGGGCAGCAGGGCGTGCCAGGCTTCGGCGGACAGCGGCTTGGGCGCCCTGCAGTGCGGGCACAGGGTGCGCACCAGGCGCTGGGCGAGGATGCCGTTGAGGGTGGAGGCGATCAGGTAGTGCGGCAGGCCGAGGTCGAGCAGGCGGGTGATCGCCGAGGGCGCGTCGTTGGTGTGCAGGGTCGACAGCACCAGGTGGCCGGTGAGCGAAGCCTGCACCGCCATCTGCGCGGTGTCGAGGTCGCGGATCTCGCCGATCATGATGATGTCCGGGTCCTGGCGCAGCAGGGTGCGCACGCCCTGGGCGAAGCCGAGGTCGATGGCGTGGTGGACCTGCATCTGGTTGAGCTCGACCGCGATCATCTCGATCGGGTCCTCGACCGTGCACACGTTGACATCACTGGTCGCCAGCCGCTTGAGCGTCGAATACAGCGTGGTGGTCTTGCCCGAACCGGTCGGGCCGGTGACCAGCACGATGCCGTGCGGGCGGCTGGTGAGCTCGTTCCAGGTCGCGGCCTCGTCGGCGTCGAAGCCCAGCTGCTCGATCGACTTGAACGCGGTGTCCGGGTCGAAGATGCGCATCACGCACTTCTCGCCGAAGGCGGTGGGCATGGTCGACAGGCGCATCTCGACCTCGCGCCCGCCCGGCGAGCGGGTCTTGATGCGGCCGTCCTGCGGGCGCCGGCGCTCGGCCAGGTCCATGCGCCCGAGCACCTTGATCCGCGAGACCACCGCGGTCATCACCGGCGGCGGCATCTCGAACACCTTGTGCAACACGCCGTCGATGCGGAAGCGCACGCGGCCGACCTCGCGGCGCGGCTCGAGGTGGATGTCGGAGGCGCGCTGCTCGTAGGCGTACTGCAGCAGCCAGTCGACGATGCTGACGATGTGGTGGTCGTCGGCGTTGACGTCGCCGGCGCGGCCCAGGTCGACCAGCTGCTCGAAGGTCGGCGCCGAGGTCGCCTTGTCGCCGTCGGCCTGCGCGTTGCGCACCGAGCGGGTGACGCCGAAGAACTCCATGGTGTAGCGGTGCAGGTCGAGCGGGTTGCTGACCACCAGCTCGATGTCCCGGCGCAGCAGGCGCTGCACGTCGGCCAGCCAGTCCAGCGCCATCGGCTCGCTGGTGGCGACGCGGACGCGGTCGGGCAGCACCTCCACCGGCAGGATGCGGTGGCGGCGGGCGTAGGCGTGCGAGACCAGGTCGGTGACCTCGGCCACGATGATTTTCGTCGGATCGATGCGCAGGTAGGGCCGGCCGCTGGCGCGCGCCAGCCATTCGGTCAGCGTCTCCAGCCCCAGCTCGCTGCCCGGGCGCTGCGCCGAGGGCAGCTTGAGGTTGGCCAGCAGCACCAGTGGGTGCACCGCGTCGAGCCCGCGCACGTGGCGGGCGCTGGCGCGCGCGTGTTCGGCGTCCTTGGCCGCGAGCAGGCCATCGGCGAGCAGCGCCGCGACCACCGGCTCCAGCGCCAGCCGGCCGGCGGGCAGGCGCGCGGCGGGCGTGGCGGGGCGCGTAGCGAGCGGTTCGTTCAAGGCGGTTCCGTGGCCGGGAAGCCGGCCGCCGTGGGGTCCACCGCTATACTAGCGCGCCCGCAAAACCGCCGATCCCGACGCACCGCCGATGACCGGACCCACCTTCCAGGACCTCATCACCCGCCTCAACGCCTACTGGGCGGCGCAGGGCTGCGTGCTGATCCAGCCGCTCGACCTCGAGGTCGGTGCCGGCACCTTCCATCCGTCCACCTTCCTGCGCGCGATCGGCCCGGAGCCGTGGAACGCGGCCTACGTGCAGCCCTCGCGCCGGCCCACCGACGGCCGCTACGGCGAGAATCCGAACCGCCTGCAGCATTACTACCAGTACCAGGTGGTGATGAAGCCCAACCCGGACAACATCGTCGAGCTGTACTTCGATTCGCTCAAGGCGCTGGGCATCGACCCGCTGCTGCACGACCTGCGCCTGGTCGAGGACAACTGGGAATCGCCCACGCTCGGCGCCTGGGGCCTGGGCTGGGAGGTGTGGCTCAACGGCATGGAGGTGACCCAGTTCACCTATTTCCAGCAGGCCGGCGGCCTCGAATGCCGCCCGGTGCTGGGCGAGATCACCTACGGCCTCGAGCGGCTGTGCATGTACCTGCAGAACTGCGACAACGTCTACGACCTGGTGTGGACCGAGGGTCCGCAGGGAACAGTGACGTATGGCGACGTGTTCCTGCAGAACGAGCGCGAGCAGAGCGCCTACAACTTCGAGCACGCCGACGTGGCCGAGCTGTTCCACCGCTTCGACGCCTGCGAGACGGAAGCGCTCAAGCTGGTCGAGCTCGGCCTGCCGCTGCCCGCCTACGACCAGGTGTGCAAGGCCAGCCACAGCTTCAACCTGCTCGACGCGCGCCGCGCGATCTCCGTCACCGAGCGCCAGCGCTACATCCTGCGCGTGCGCAAGCTGGCGCAGGCGGTGGCGCAGGCGTACTACGAGCAGCGCGAGAAGCTGGGGTTTCCGGGGCTGAAGAAAGAAGCCGCTTGAAGCCCCTCTCCCACCGGGAGAGGGGTTGGGGTGAGGGTGCGGCGAGGTAACGAATCCTCATGACTGCCACAGCTTCGCCGTACCCTCATCCGCCCTTCGGGCACCTTCTCCCGAAGGGAGAAGGAAACAGCAACAAGAGCCGCAGCATGACTGAGTCGCAACCACTGCTGATCGAACTGGGCACCGAAGAGCTGCCGGTCAGGGCCCTGCCCGGGCTGGCGCAGGCGTTCTTCGACGGCGTGATCGCGGCGCTGGGCAAGCGCGGCATCGCGGTCGAGCACGGTGATGCGAAGCCGCTGTACTCTCCACGCCGGCTCGCGGTGCGGCTGCCGGGGGTGGCGGTCGAGCAGCCCGAGCAGGCTTCGGAAGTGTTCGGCCCCTACGTCAACATCGCGCTCGATGGCGACGGCCAGCCGACCAGGGCGCTGCAGGGCTTCGCCGCCAAGGCCGGCGTCGAGTGGACGCAACTCGAGCGCGCCAGCGACGCCAAGGGCGAGCGTTTCGTGCACCGCTCGGTGACGACTGGCGCGCGCACTGCAGCGCTGCTGCCCGAGGTCCTGCGCGAGGCCATCGCCGGCATGCCGATCCCCAAGCCGATGCGCTGGGGCGACCACGATTACGCCTTCGCGCGGCCGGTGCACTGGCTGGTGATGCTGCTGGGCGCGGACGTGGTCGAGGGCGAGGTGTTCGGCGTCCGCGCCGACCGCATGAGCCGCGGCCACCGCTTCCTGCACGACAAGCAGGTGTGGATCGCGACGCCAGGCGACTACGTCGATGCACTGCGCGGTGCGAAGGTGCTGGTGGACGCGGACGAACGCCGCCGGCGCATCGTCGAGCAGGTCGAGGCCGCGGCCAAGGCCGCAGGCGGCAGCGCCCGCATCGACGCCGACAACCTCGCCCAGGTGAACTGCCTGGTCGAATGGCCGAAGGCGGTGTCCTGCGCCTTCGAGGACGACTACCTCGCCGTGCCGCATGAGGCGCTGGTGGCGACGATGGAGGCCAACCAGAAGTTCTTCCCGGTGCTCGACGACGCCGGCCGCCTGAGCGCGCGCTTCATCGGCATCGCCAACATCGACCCGGCCGACGATTCGGAGATCCGCAAGGGCTACGAGCGCGTGATCCGCCCGCGCTTCGCCGACGCCAGGTTCTTCTTCGTCGAGGACATGAAGCAGGGCCTGGCGTCGATGAACGCGGGGCTGGCGAACGTCACCTACCAGGCGAAGCTGGGCACGGTCGCCGACAAGGTCGCGCGCGTGGCCGCGCTGGCCGAGGCGATCGCGCCGCAGGTGGGCGTCGACGCGGCGCTGGCGAAGCGCGCGGCCGGGATCGCGAAGGCCGACCTGCAGTCGCGCCTGGTCAACGAGTTCCCCGAGCTGCAGGGCATCGCCGGCCGCCACTACGCGATGCAGGACGCTTCGCTTTCAGACCTGTCGCACGACGGGCGCAGCGCGGTGGCCAACGCCATCGACGAAGCCTGGCAGCCGCGCTTCGCCGGCGACGACATCGCACTGTCGCCGCTGGGCAAGGTGCTGGCGATCGCCGACCGCCTCGACACGCTGGCCGGCGGCTTCGCCGCGGGGCTCAAGCCGACCGGCAACAAGGATCCGTTTGCGCTGCGGCGCAATGCACTGGCGCTGGCGCGGACGATCATCGAGAGCGGGTTTGATCTTGACCTGAAAAGACTGATCCATCAGGCAAGAGAGCTGGCCATGTTCGCGATGTCAGATGTCGTCCTTCGCCAGAAGAAGGAGGTGGCCGATGCCGCACGCGCGAAAGGTGTCGACGCACCGGCGACGCATTCGAACCTCAGATCGCTTGGCGCGTCCGATCTGGAAGAGATCTACGACTTCATCCTCGACCGCCTGCGCGGCTACTACGCCGACAAGGGCGTGCCCGCCGCGCACTTCAACGCCGTCGCCGAGCTGAAGCCGGCTTCGCTGTACGACTTCGACCGCCGCATCGACGCCATCGGCACCTTCGCGCAGTTGCCCGAGGCCGAGGCGCTGGCCGCGGCCAACAAGCGCATCCTCAACATCCTGAAGAAGTCCACCGACGCCATCCCCGCGATCGAGGACCGGGAGCTGTTGCGCGAGCCGGCCGAGTCGGCGCTGGCCGAGGCGGTGGAAGCGGTCTACGCCGAAACCGGCCACGCGCTGGCGCACGGCGATTACGTCGACGCGCTGTCGCACCTGGCCCGCCTGCGGCCGCAGGTCGATGCGTTCTTCGAGCAGGTGATGGTCAACGTCGACGATGCCGAGCTGCGCCGCAACCGCCTGGCCCTGCTCAAGCGCCTGGCCGATCGCCTGGGCAGCGTCGCCGCGATCGAGCATCTGTCCGGTTAGGGAACCTCGGAACAAATCCGGTTTGTCATTTCGAGCGTAGCGAGAGGTGACAGTTGTTCACAGGTCCCCTGGACCCACCGCGGGCTTCAGCCCGTTCCCGCCGCGTCCGCCAGCGACCAGCGCGGCACCCGGACGCGCATCCTGCAGCCGGGCGCGTCATCGTCGTCCACCGACAGCGTCCCGCCCGAAGCCTCGACCATGCTGGCGGCCGCCGGCAGGCCGAGGCCGGTGCCCTGGCCGCTGGGCTTGGTGGTGAAGAAGGGCTCGAAGCAGCGCGCGCGCACCTCGGCCGTCATGCCCGGTCCGGTGTCGCTGACCAGCACGTCGACCGTGTCCGGCTCGTCCAGCGCCAGGCTGATCCGCAGCTCGCCCGCGTCGCCCATCGCCTGGGCGGCATTGACCGCCAGGTTCATCAGCACCAGCTCCAGCTGGGCGCGGTCGAAGCGCACCGGCAGCGGCGCCTCCTGCAGCGCCATCTCCACGCGTATGCCCGGCGGGCACAGCCGCCGCAGCATCGGCTGCATGTCGGCCAGCGCGGCGACCAGGTCGAAGGCCTCCAGCCGCGCCGGCTCGCGCCGGCTGAAGTCCAGCAGCTGGCGACTGACCGCGGCTGCGCGGCGCGCGGCGGAATCGGCGCCGGCCAGCGCCTTGCGCAACGACTGGACGTCATCCAGGTCCGGTCCCTGCCCGGCATAGCCCATCACCAGGCCCAGCAGGTGGTTGAAGTCGTGGGCGACGCCGCTGGCCAGGCGCCCGGCCACCTCCATCTTCTGCGCGTGCACCAGCTGCTCGCGGGCGCGGTCCTTCTCGCGCATTTCCAGCTGCAGGCGGTCGCGGGTACGCGCCAACTGTGCGTTGCGCTCCGCCATCTCGCGGGCGTGGCCACTCAGCACCACCGCCGCGCGATCGAGCAGCAGCGATGCCGCCAGCACGCCGGCACCGAACTGGGCGGCCAGCAGGCTTGACGAGCTCACCACAACCGGATCGTAGAAGTAGCGCGCAATATCGGCCCAGGCCGCACCGCCGATGATCGCCAGCAGCACCGCCGTACACATCCACAGCGCCCACCTGCCCAGCAGCAGGGCACCCATCAGCGGCGGCAGCAGGGCGATCATCTGCGTACCGACCTGGAGGATCAGGCCGCCGCGCAGGTAGTTCAGGCCCAGCGCGGCCAGCGTCACCGCCAGGAACAGCAGCGCGGCCAGGTTGAAGCGCCCGCGGCGCAGCAGCAGGTAGCAGCCCCAGATGATCCCGGTGACGACCACTGTGAA
Source organism: Luteimonas sp. (assembly GCA_035444805.1). GTDB lineage: Bacteria > Pseudomonadota > Gammaproteobacteria > Xanthomonadales > Xanthomonadaceae > Luteimonas. The sequence continues at coordinate 25,989 of DAOMPM010000029.1, forward strand.
CACCACCGCCATGGGCGAAGCCGGCAGCCACGGCCTCAGCCAGCCGCGCAGGACCAGCGCCAGCGGCTGGTACAGCCCCATGAACACCAGCAGCACCGCCAGCATCCGGGTGTTGCGCAGCTCGTCCGGCTCCCGGCCCTGGCGTCGGGTGATCCAGTCCAGTGCAGCCGCCGCGCCGCCGCGCCGCGCTTGACGACTGTCGTCATTCATCCGCGCTGCACCGTCATCGATCTCCCGTTGTTCCGCAGCGACCGACCCGGGCGCAGGCGGGTCTGAGTATAGGCCGGCGCCCCACCGCGGCAGCGATGCGACAATCGCGGTCGTCCGCACCAGCGGCGCCCGTCCCGAGGAGATGCACCGTGTCCCTGCGTTCCGTGATCCTGCCGCTGCTGCTTGCGACATCCGGCCTGCTCGTCGCGGGCCCGGGGCTCGCCCAGGCGCCGGTGGACCGGCAGCAGCAGGACATCCACCAGGGCGAGGACTGCCTGCGCCAGATGGAACGCGACGTCGCGGGCGCCATGGCGCTGGCCGGCAACATGCTGGCCCGGGAAGACGCCAGCGACGTCGTCCGGGTCATGGGGCTGGCCTGCCTGATGCGCGGGCAGCTCATGACCGGCGATGGCGCCGCTGCCGCGGCCACGCTGCAGTCGCTGGTGCCGCTGCTGGAATCGACCCCCCTGCCGCAACAAGAGCGGATCAAGATGCAGCTGTACACGGCCACGGCCCTGCAGGAGCTGGGCCAGCTTCGGCAGGCCGGCGAGGTGCTTGAAGCCGCGCTGGCGGAATCCGGCCCGTACACCAACCTGCACCTCCAGGCGCTGGTGGCCATCGCCCTGCACCATGCCCGCGGCATGGGCGACCCGGCGGCTGCCGAGCCCTATTTCGAGCGCGCCATCGCGGCCATCGACAAGCGACCGGGCGGGCCGCTGCCGCTCGATGCGATTCCCTACTTCAACTACGGATTCGCCGCGCTCGAGCAGGGTCGCATCGACGACGCAGCCGGGTTGCTGGAGCAGGCCCGCGAGCTGGCCCGCCGCGACCCGCACCTGGACCGGCTCAGCGCCCGGATCGAAGGTGCGCTCGGCCGCATCGCGGTCGAGCGCGGCGATCTCGCGCTGGCGCACGACCAACTCGAGACTGCCGTCGACATGCAGCGGGCCATGGACGACACCGCGGGCCTGGTGGCGAGCCTGCGCCAGCTGGCCGAGCTGGCCCTGCTCGAGGGCGATCCGGTGCAGGCGCTCGAGTACGGCCGGGAGTCCGCCGAGCTCGCCGAGCGCGGCCAGATGGTCGAGCAGATCCCCGAGGCCTTCGAGCTGATGGCGCGGATCCACTCGGCGCTGGGCAACGCCGCCGAAGCCCGGGCCTGGAACGAACGCGCCCGCCGGCACCTGGCCGAGGTCAATCGCGAGCGCGACGCGGGCGCCGCTGCGAGGCTGGACGAACACGCGCCACGCACGGATGCACAGATCGACCTGCTCGGCAGCCTCACCCGGGCACGTGTCATCGGCGCGCTGGCCCTGCTGGCGTTGGCCGCCACCGTCCTCGTCGGCGGCTGGCGGCTGCTGCACGCGCGGCGCCGGCAGCGCCAGCTGGTCGAGCAGGGCGCGACCGACCCGTTGACCGGCCTGTGCAACCGCCGCGGCGCGACCGCCCGCATCGAGGCACTGCCGCCGCCATCGACGCCATCGGCCCAGGACGAGGACACCCGCCACGCCCTGCTGCTGGTGGACCTGGACAGGTTCAAGGCGATCAACGACGCCCACGGCCACGCCGCCGGCGACCGCGTGCTGGCCCAGGTCGCCGATCGCCTGCGCAAGGCCTGCGACGACGGCGACATCCTCGCCCGCTGGGGTGGCGAGGAATTCCTGGTGGTCCGCCCGGACAGCTCGCGCGAGGCCGCCTTCGCGTTTGCCGACCATCTGCGCCGGGCGATCGAGCACGAAACCTTCGACATCGACGACGCCCGGGCGCTGGCGGTCACCGTGTCCATCGGCCTGGCGCCCAGTCCGTTCTTCCCCGCGGCCGACGGACGCTGGACCGACGCGATCGACCTGGCCGACCGCGCGCTGTACGTGGCCAAGCACGCCGGCCGCAACGCCTGGGTCGGCATCTGGGGCCTGGCCGGCGGCGAACACCTGGACCTGCACGACCTGCGCGAGAACCCGGAGCAGGCGCTGGCCCAGGGCCTGGTCGCGATCGGCGGCAACCGCCCGATGTCGTGGTCGCCGCTGCGCGATCCGCGTCCTGCCCAGGGCCCGGCGCCCGACGGCGACGCTGGCCAGGACCGGCAGGCTGGACACGGCGCCTGAGTGTCGCCGCGGTCCCGACGTCGCGCGCGGCCGCGCCCGCCGTCAAGGCAAGGCTGATCAAGTCGCTTTTGGTTCGTCATCCCCGCGAAGGCGGGGACCCAGCGTCATTGTTCTTCAACGACTTGAAGACGCTGGGTTGGCCAGCTTCGCTGTTGTAAAGCACTTCCGCCTTCGCGGGAACGACGATGCCTGTTCAGCGTTGCCTTGATCGGAATCGACAACGCGTTCGGTATCCTGCGCCGATGCCCCTGCCCCGCCGCCTCGCCGCCATCGCCGTGCTGTGCCTGTTCGCAGCCGGCGCGGCGCGCGCGGTCGAGGTCGGCAGCGTGGAGATCCTCGGCCTCGACGAGGAGATGACCGAGAACGTGCGCGTCTCGCTGTCGCTGGTCGACGCCATCGGCACCGAAGTCAGCGGCCGGCGCATGGGCTACCTGGTGCGCACCGCGACCGACGAGACGCGCGAGGCGCTGGAGCCGTTTGGCTTCTACTCGCCCACCATCGAGGTCGAGCGCAACCGCGACAACGGCAAGGTGTCGGTGATCGTCCGCATCGAACCGGGCGAGCCGGTGCGCGTGCGCAACTCCGACATCGCGATCATCGGCGAGGGCGGCCGCGACCGCTACCTGCAGGCCGACATCGACGCCTTCATCCCCTCCCCCGGCGCGATCTTCACCCACGCCGACTACGAGGCCAGCAAGGTCCGCATCAGCCGCCGCCTGACCGAGCGCGGCTATTTCGACGCCGACTTCTCCTCGCGCCGGGTCGAGGTGACGCGCGCGCAGCACGCCGCCGACATCGACCTCGTCTGGACCAGCGGCGAGCGCTACGACATGGGCCCGACCACGTTCGAGCAGGAACGCCGCATCATCCGCGACGACCTGCTGGAGAAGCTGGTCTACTGGGAGGAAGGCCAGTACTACCACCAGGGCCGCCTCGACCGCCTGCGCACCTCGCTGGCCAAGCTCGACTATTTCGGCAACATCGAGATCACGCCCGACCCGGCGGCCGCGATCGACAAGCAGGTCCCGGTCACGATCAAGCTCACGCCGGCCAAGCGCAGCATCTACACCTCCGGCCTGAGCTACGGCACCGACAGCGGCGCCGGCGTGCGCCTGGGCGTCGAGCGCCGCTACGTCAACACCCGCGGGCACAAGGCGCTGGCGCAGCTGGACTACGCGCAGAAGCGCAAGACGCTGACCGCGCAGTACCGCATCCCCGCCTTCGCCTGGCGCGACGGCTGGTACACGGTCAGCGCCCAGGCCTACGACGAGCAGACCGACTACATCGACACCCGCCGCATCGAGTTCGTCGGCAGCCGCAGCGGCCAGTACAGCCCGCAGGTCAACCTGGTCGCGGCGGTGCACGTGCTGCGCGAGCGCTGGGCCTACGCCAGCGATGCCGTCGAAGACCGGTCCGCACCGGTGCAGTACCGCTACGCGACCTTCAGCTATCCCGCGGTGCGCGCCGAGTACGCCAACGTCGACAACCTCATGTTCCCGACCAGCGGCATCGGCGGCTGGCTGGTCCTGCGCAGCGGCGTCGAGGGCATCGGCTCCGACGCCAACTTCGTGCAGCTGAACGCGCGCGCCTCGACCTTCAAGGGCATCGGCGAGAACTCACGCCTGATCCTGCGCGCCGAAGCCGGCTACACCTGGACCAACGCCCTGGTCGACATGCCGCCGAGCCTGCGCTTCTACGCCGGCGGCGACCGCAGCATCCGCGGCTACGAGTGGCGCGAGGTGGGGCCGCGCATCACCCGCTACGATGAGGACGAAGACGACAACCTGCACGAGACCGGCTACCTCGCCATCGGCGCGAAGAACGTGCTGACCGCCAGCATCGAGTACGAGCGCTACTTCCTCGGCGACTGGGGCGCGGCGGTGTTCGTCGACAGCGGCAGCGCCTTCGACGGCAGCTCGCCGGACTGGCACACCGGCGTGGGCATCGGCGCGCGCTGGCGCTCACCGGTGGGGCCGCTGAAGCTGGACTTCGCGCGCGGGCTCGACGATCCCGACTCGTCGTTCACCATCGGCCTGAGCATCGGCGTGGAGTTCTGACGTGATCCTCCGTCGCCAACCACGACTGCCCGACGACATCACGCCCGAACAGCGCGAGGCGCGCATCGCCGAGCTGCGCGAGCGCCGCCGCCGGCGCATGCGCGTGCTGGCGATCCGCAGCGCGATCGGCACGCTGGCGCTGGCCGTGCTGGCGGTCGTGCTGCTGTACTGGCTGCTGGCGAGCTTCGGCGGCCGCGACTTCCTGCTCGCGCGCATCGCCGGCGCGCTGCCCGAGGGCAGCGAACTGACCTGGTCGGACGCGGAAGGCCCGGCCTCCGGTCCGCTGGTGGTGCACGACCTGCGCTACGTGCAGCGCGGCTGCCCCGACGTCGACGGCCAGCCGGTGCCCTACGGCCAGTGCGCGAAACCGACGGTGCTGACCTTCACGGCGAAGCGCATCGTGCTCGATCCGGAGATCACGCCGCTGATCGGCCGGCGCCTGCGCCTGGACGCGCTCGACGTCGAACAGGCGACGCTCGACCTGCCACGGGACGACAAGCCCTTCGAGATGCCGACCTGGCCGGAAGTGCTGCCGCGCATCGACCTGCCGCTGTCGCTGGAGGCCGACGTCATCCGCGTCGACGGCCTGCGCGTCACCGGCGCCGACGGGCCGCTGATCGACATCGCCACGATCCGCGGCGGCATCGACGCGCGCCAGGGCGAGCTGCAGCTGAAGCAGGTCGTGGTCGACAGCGACCGCGGCCGCTTCACCGCCGACGGCGTCTACGCGCCCGACGACCATTACCGCACCGACCTCACCGCCAGCGCCCTGCTGCCGGCGCCGTTCCCGCGCCCGCGCCCGCGCATCGGCCTGGTCGCGCGCGGCAATCTCGACACCATGGACGTGGCGCTGTCCGGCCACGTCCCCGACCCGGTGCGCGCGCACCTGACCCTGCGCGGCAAGCGCTGGAGCCTGCGCGCGAACTCCGACGCGCTCGACCCGGGCCTGCTCTCGGGCAGCGGCGAGCCGGGTACCCCGATCGCGTTCTCGCTGACGGCCGACGGGCAGGGTGGCGCAGCCGAGCTGCAGGGCGAGTTCCGCCAGGGCACGCTGCACGCGGTGCTGCAGCCGTCGAAGCTCAAGCTCGTGGACCAGGTGCTCGACCTGCAGCCGCTGGTGGTCGACATCTTCGATGGCCGCGTCAGCGCCAGCGGCAGCGGCGATTTCAGCGAGCCGCGCGCGGCGACGTTCGACTTCAAGGTCGAAGCGCGCGGCCTGCGCTTCGGTGGCGACCCCGACGCCGCTGATCCGCAGCCGGCCGATCCGGCGCCGGCGGTCGCCGTCGACGCCGACTTCGGCATCGCCGGACGCAGCGACGACTGGACCGCGACCGGGCAGGCCACGCTCGCCCGCGACACGCTGCAGGCCAGCGTCGATTTCGAAGGCCGCGGTGACCTCGCCAAAATGACGCTGCAGACGCTGCGCGCGACCATGCCCACCGGCACCCTCGACGCCAGCGGCGACGTGACGTGGTCGCCGGCGCTGGGCTGGGATGTCGACGCGACCCTGGCCGGCTTCGACCCGGCCTACTTCGCGCCCGGCTGGCACGGCGCAGTCAACGGCCAGCTCACCAGCCGCGGCAGCACCCGCGAGGACGACGGCCTCGATGTCCACGTCGCCGCGGAGCAGCTGTCCGGCTCGCTGCGCGGGCGCGCGCTGGCCGGGACGGCCGCGTTCACCATGTTCGGCCCGGCCCGCGGCCAGGCCCGCACCGACTACGCCGGTGAGGCCGCGCTGAGCCTCGGCGACAGCCGCATCGACGCACGCGGCACGCTGCGCGAACGCATCGACCTCGACGCCAGGTTCGCGCCGCTGGACCTGGCCGACCTGCTGCCCGGCGCCGGCGGCGTCCTGCGTGGCACCGTGCAGGCCGAGGGGCCGCGCGGCACGCCCGATGTCGAAGCCGACCTCACGGGCAGCGGCCTGCGCTGGGGCGACTACGCCGCGGCCTCGCTGCGCGCGCAGGGGCGGCTGCCGTGGTCGCGCGGCGATGGTGCCCTCGTGCTCGAAGCCGACGGCCTCGACGCCGGCATCGCGCTCGACCAGGTCCGCATCGACGCCCGTGGCGCGGTCGAGAACCTGCGGCTCGACGCGCAGGCGCGCAGCGCCGCGCTGGGCGCACTCGACCTGCGGGGCAGCGCGCTGCGCCGCGGCGGCCACTGGAGCGGCGAGCTGGCCTCGCTGCAGCTGGCGCCGGCCAAGGGCGCGAGCTGGCACTTGCAGTCACCGGCGCGCTACGCGCAAAGCGGCAGCGGCTGGACGCTGTCGCGCAGCTGCCTCGCCGCCACCGACGGCGGCACCCTGTGCGCCGACGCCGACTGGCCGCGTCGTGGCTTGAGCCTTGAGGGCACGCAGCTGCCGCTCTTGCTGGCCGCGCCCTGGCTGCCCGAACGCGAGGGCGGACGGCCGTGGATCCTGCTCGGCGCGATCGACCTCGAGGGCCAGCTGCGACCCGCCGGCCGCGCCTGGCAGGGCAACCTCGCCGTGCGCTCGGCCGAAGGCGGCATGCGCAACAGCGCGCGCTCGCGGCGCGACCTCGTCGGCTTCCGCGACCTGCGGCTCGACGCCGACTTCAGTCCCACGCGCATCCAGGCGACCCTGGACACGGTCTTCAACGACGACGGCCACGTGCGTGCGCGCGTCGCCACCGGCTGGGACGCAACCTCGCCGCTGGCCGGCGAGCTCGTCGCCAGCACCGACGAGCTGACCTGGCTGGAGCTGTTCTCGCCGGACATCGTCGAGCCCACCGGCCGGCTCGACGCCAACCTCGTCCTCGGCGGCACCCGCGCCGCGCCCGCGCTCGGCGGCCAGGCGCGACTGAGCGACTTCAGCAGCGAACTGCCCGCGCTCGGCATCGTGCTCGAAGACGGCGACGTGGGCCTGCAGGCGCAGCCCGACGGCAGCGCGCGCATCGCCGGCAGCGTGCGCTCGGGCGAAGGCAGGCTGCAGGTCGACGGCAGCCTCAACTGGCGCGACGCCAGTGCGCCGCTGCTGCTGAGACTGACCGGCGAGAACGTGCTCGCCGCCAACACCCGCGACCTGCGCATCATCGCCAATCCCGAGATCGAGCTGCGCTATACCGCGCGCCAGCCGCTGTCGGTGGCCGGCACCGTGACCGTGCCCAGCGCCCTGATCGACCTGGAGCGGCTCGACCAGGGCGTGTCGACCTCGCCCGACGTGGTGGTGCTCGACCCGGAGGATCCGGACCGCAACGGCGCCTCGCCGCTGCTGCTCGACCTGACCCTGGCGATGGGCGACGACGTGCGCCTGCGCGGCTTCGGCCTCGACGGCACGCTCGGCGGCAGCATGCGCGTGCGCGCCTTCCCCGGCCGCGAGATGACCGGCAACGGCACGCTCGAGGTCGGCGGTCGCTACAGCGCCTACGGCCAGCGGCTGCAGGTCACGCGCGGCCGGCTGAGCTTCAACGGGCCGGTGTCCGACCCGCTGCTCGACATCCGCGCCGAGCGCCGGATCGAGGCGCACGACGTCACCGCCGGCATCAGCGTCACTGGCCGCGCCTCGGCGCCGCAGGTGAACGTGTGGACCGATCCGGCCTCCGACGATTCACAGGCGCTGTCCTACCTCGCGCTGGGGCGGCCGCTGTCGAACCTGTCGAGCAGCGAGGGCCGCCAGCTCGACGCCGCCTCGGCCGCACTGACCGCCGGCGGCAGCATGCTCGCCGACCAGCTCGGCGCGAAGCTCGGCCTTGACAACGCCGGCGTCACCCAATCGCGCGCCCTCGGCGGCAGCGTGCTCGGCATCGGCAAGCAGCTTTCGCCGCGGCTGTACGTCGGCTTCGGCGTCTCGTTGCTCGGCACCGGCCAGGTGCTGACGCTGAAGTACCTGCTGCGCAAGGGCTTCGACGTCGAGATCGAATCGAGCACGCTGGAGAACCGCGGCTCGATCAACTACCGGATCGAGCGGGACTGAGCCCGGCAGCCCCGCCCGCCGCGCATCCGGAACGCACCCATGCCCCGAACCCTCCGCCTCGCCCTGCGCAGCCTGCTGGCGCTGG
>DAOMPM010000030.1:0-33406 GCA_035444805.1 Luteimonas sp.
ACCTCGACGCGCCGAAGAAGGGCGAGGTGCTGGTGAAGATCACCCACACCGCGCTGTGCCATACCGATGCCTTCACCCTGTCCGGTGACGATCCCGAGGGTGTGTTCCCGGCGGTGCTCGGGCACGAGGGCGCGGGCATCGTGGTCGAGGTGGGCGAGGGCGTGACTTCGGTGCAGCCCGGCGACCACGTGATCCCGCTGTACACCGCCGAATGCGGCGAGTGCCTGTTCTGCAAGTCCGGCAAGACCAACCTGTGCGTCTCGGTGCGCGCCACCCAGGGCAAGGGCGTGATGCCCGATGGCACCACGCGCTTTTCGTACAACGGCCAGCCGGTCTACCACTACATGGGCTGCTCGACCTTCAGCGAGTACACCGTGGTCGCCGAGGTCTCGCTGGCCAAGGTCAACCCGGAAGCGAATCCGGAGCACACCTGCCTGCTCGGTTGCGGCGTGACTACCGGCATCGGCGCGGTCCACAACACGGCGAAGGTGGCCGAAGGCGACAGCGTGGCCGTGTTCGGCCTCGGCGCGATTGGCCTGGCGGTGATCCAGGGCGCGAAGCAGGCCAAGGCCGGGCGGATCATCGCCATCGACACCAATCCGTCGAAGTTCGCGCTGGCGCAGGAGATGGGCGCGACCGAATGCGTCAATCCGAAGGACTTCGACAAGCCGATCCAGCAGGTGATCGTGGAGATGACCGGCTGGGGCGTGGACCACAGCTTCGAGTGCATCGGCAACGTCAACGTGATGCGCGCGGCGCTGGAGTGCGCGCACCGCGGCTGGGGCCAGAGCGTGATCATCGGCGTGGCCGGCGCGGGGCAGGAGATCAGCACGCGGCCGTTCCAGCTGGTCACCGGCCGCAAGTGGCTGGGCACGGCCTTCGGCGGGGTGAAGGGCCGCACCCAGCTGCCGGGCATGGTCGAGGACGCGATGCGCGGCGACATCCAGCTGGCGCCGTTCGTGACCCATACCCTGCCGCTGGATCGCATCAACGAAGCCTTCGACCTGATGCATGAAGGCAAGTCGATCCGCACCGTCATCCACTACTGAGGTGGCGGACATGGGCAACGACAGCGGAGGCGCCGTGGCCGGACGGGTCGTGGCGGTGGCCGGCGCCAGCGGCTTGGTCGGGGGCGCGCTGCTGGCGCGGCTGAGCGCCGATCCGGGCGTGGCGCGCGTGCATGCGCTGGTGCGGCGGCCGCTGGATGTGGAGTCGCCGAAGATTGAGGTCCACGTGACCGCCTTCGATCGGCTGCCGGCGCTGCCGCCGCTGGACGAGGTCTATCTAGCGCTCGGCACGACGATCCGGGTGGCGGGCAGCCAGGCGGCGTTCCGCGCGGTCGATTTCGACGCCAACCTGGCCGTTGCGACGGCCGCAGTCGCAGCGGGCACCAAACGCATCGGGCTGGTCAGCGCGATGGGCGCGAATGCCGGCTCGCGCGTGTTCTACAACCGGGTCAAGGGCGAGCTCGAAGACGCGTTGTCGGCGCTGCCGCTGGACGCACTGGTGATCGCGCGGCCGTCGCTGCTGCTCGGCGACCGCGACCGGCTGGGGCAACCGCGCCGCGCCGGCGAGCGCCTGGCCGAAGGCCTGGATCGCTGGCTTCGCCCCGTGATTCCCGCGCGCATCCGCGGCATCGCCGCGGACGACGTCGCCGCTGCGCTGGCCGCCGCCGTTCCGCAGGCGCAAGGACGACAGGTGCTCGACTCCGCCCGCATGCAGGGCGCGGCCCGCGGCTGAGAATTCGCGAACCTCATCACCGCACATCTTTCCGGAGACACACCATGGAACGCATCGAACACCGCGCCTGCTTCGGCGGCTGGCAGGACGTCTACCGCCACCGCTCCGAAGTCCTCGGTTGCGACATGACGGTCGGCATCTACCTCCCGCCGCAGGCCGCCGACGGCCCCTGCCCGGTGCTGTACTGGCTGTCGGGCCTGACCTGCAACGAGCAGAACTTCATCACCAAGGCCGGCGCACAGCGCTACGCCGCCGAGCACGGCATCATCCTGGTCGCGCCCGACACCAGCCCGCGCGGCGACGACGTGGCCGACGCCGACGGCTACGACCTCGGCAAGGGCGCTGGCTTCTACGTCAACGCCACGCAGGCACCGTGGGCGAAGCACTACCGCATGTACGACTACATCGTCGACGAACTGCCGGCGTGGGTCGAAGCCGATCCAGCGGCCAGCGACGCGCGAGCGATCAGCGGCCACTCGATGGGCGGCCACGGTGCGCTGACCATCGCGCTGAAGAATCCCGGCCGCTACCGCAGCGTGTCCGCGTTCTCGCCGATCGTCGCGCCGTCACAGGTGCCGTGGGGCGAGAAGGCGTTCGGCGCCTATCTTGGCGACGACCGCGAGGCCTGGAAACAGCACGACGCGGTCGAGCTGGTGAAGTCCGCACGCGAAAAGCTGCCGCTGCTGGTCGACCAGGGCGACGCCGACGAATTCCTCGAAGGCCAGCTCAAGCCCCATCTCCTGCAGGCCGCCTGCGAGGCCGCAGGCCATCCGCTGACCCTGCGCCTGCAGCCCGGCTACGACCACAGCTACTACTTCATCGCCAGTTTCATCGGCGAGCACATCGCGCACCACGCCAAGGCACTGCGATCCGCGTAGGAGCGCCCCATGGGCGCGACAGGGAGGCGATGTATCGCAAGGATGACGATGTTGTTCGGCCACAACGCGCGTAGCGACGCGTTCATCCGGACCGCATCGTCCTGTGTTTCGCGGCGCGGTCGCGGGCATGGCCCGCTCCTACGGGGCTGCACGAAATCGGTGAAGGCGAAGCGTTCGCGCAGTTCGTGACTCATGGCAGTTCAGTGCGCGTGCCGGTGATGCGAGAGTGTCCCGCATCCGCAACCGGATTCCGAGCATGGCCAGCCACGACCTTGTCTTCTACGTGAAATGCCGCGTCAAGCCTGATCGCATCGACGACTGGCGGCAGGCCGTGCATGAGATCATTGAGCGGATGTCGCACGAGGACACCTTCGTGTCCTGCCAGCTGCACGTCGACGCCCGGGACCCGGCACTGTTCACGTTGTATGAGCGCTGGGCGGAGCCGTCGGTCGAGGTGTTCCTGCAGCGCCAGGACAAGCCGTATCGCCGTGCGTACGAGGCGCTGTTGCCGGACCTGCTGCAAGTCCCGCGCGAGCCGCAGGTGCTGCTGCCGCTGGGCGAGTGGCGCCGGCCGGCATAGCCGCGCCCAGACGCGTAGGGCGGGTCTTGACCCGCCAACATGGTGATCGTGACGGCGGGGCGGCGGGTCAAGACCCGCCCTACGGGTCGGGAAGGATCACGAAGTCGGTGAAGGCGAAGCGTCCGTCGCGCAGCACGGTGTCGCCGCGCGCGAGCGCCAGCGGCGCGTCGAACATCGGGCCGGCGTGGACGCAGGTGTGGAACTCGCCGATCTCGCCGCAGGGATCGACGCCTGCCGGCAACGCGTCGAGCAGCGCCTCGTCGAAGGGGCGTCCGGCATGGCCGGCATCGAGCTGCTGCGTATCCACGCAGCACAGGTTGGCGCGCAGCCCGTCGCGGATCATCTCGCGGGCAAGCGCGGCCGTGTCGCGACCGAACAGCGGCGTCACCACCTCCCAGCCGATGCGGGCGAGGTTTGCCTCGCGGTAGGCGCGGATGTCTTCGAGCAACAGGTCGCCAAACGCCACCGTGCGCAGGCCGGGCCAGCGTCGCGACGCCTCCAGCAGCGCATCGGCCATCGCCCGCTCGTAGGTGGCGTTGTCGCATTGCGCGGGAATCATCGCATCGAGCAGCGGCAGCCCGGTCGCGCGCGCCTGCGCGAGCAGCACGCTGCGGCGGACGCCCTGCATCGAGGCGCGGTCGTGTTCACGGGTGATCGTCGTCAGCAGGCCGACGACGTCCAGGAGGCCCTGCTGGCGCAAGACATGCAGCGCCCAGGCTGCATCCTTGCCGCCGCTCCAGGCCAGCAGCGCCTGCGGCCGACCCACGGCCTCAGGCGGCACGGACGTCGCGCATTTCCCAGGCGCTGCCGGCGAGCAGGCGCATGCGCTGCTTGAACACCGCGCCGGGAATCGAGGTCTCGACGACCAGGTCGACGTGCAGGTCATGCGGCTCGCCGCGCACGCTGGCGGAAGGATCGGTGGCGCCGAGGGCGGGATCGACCGCGTCCGGGTCCTCCTGGGTCGCGCGCCAGCGCTGGAACAGCGCATCGCTGCGCAGCGCTTCCTGCAGCTCTTCCGCCAGCGCCTCCGCGCCTTGCGAGCGGAACGCGAACGCGCCCGCCGCGCGCGCACGGTCGGGATCGGGCAGGCTGATGTAGTAGCGGGTGGCCATGGGCGTGTGTTCGTACGTGGATCGCGCCAGCCTAGCAGCGCGGTGTGGACGTGGCGTCATGGCCGCCGACGCGGTCATACCGAACCGGAAGCAGCCATAGGTTGGGGTGAGCTTGCGAACCCCAACGCCCGGGTCGGCACGCGGCGTGCAGGTTGGGGTTCACTGCGCTCACCCCAACCTATGGGCTACTCAACAGCCGACCGCCTTGTGGCTCGCCACGGGGCGGACCACCGCACCTTCGGGCGCGCCGCCGGACAGGAACAAGGTGGGCTTGCGGACGTTGTAGTGGTCGCTGACGTCGAGGAGCAGGTCGAGTTTGCCGTCGCGATCGAGGTCGCCGGCGAACAACAGCATCGAAGCGCCATCGTCGCCGAGGATCTGTCGTCCCTCGAGGTCCTCGTAGCCGGGCATCGACGCCAGGCGCGTGCGCGTGCCGTCCGGGCCGGACAGGTCGATGTGGCACTGCAGCCGTTGTTGCGCGCCGACGTCGCCGGCATCGGCTGCGGCGGGCTCGCGTTCGCAGTGCGACTCGATTCGATGGGACTGGCCGGCGAACACCAGTGTCACCTCGCGAGGCACATGGAACGCAGGCTGCCCGCCGTCCATATCGTCCGGATCGCCTTCGATGCGGGCCTGCACGACCTCACCCGCGACCAGGCCCTCGCCGCGCAGGTACCCGAGCAGCGAAACGTCGTCCTCCGGACCGACCTGCCAGCCCGTGTCCGGACCATTCTCATCGACCGCCATCAGGTCAGGTACGCGGCGCATGTCGATCCGCACCCGCGCCAGCCGCGCGCCGCCGGCATCGACGTGCAGCGCCAGCATGTCGTCGCCGTGGCGCACCACGGGTTCGTCGTCGTGGAACTGCCCCGGCGGCTGGAACACGAAGCCGGAGACCGATAGCAGGGACAGCAACACCATGGCCAGCGACATCGGATCCCTCCGCAGGTTCGGTCATGCCGCCTGCATCTTGGGGTCGCCTGGACTGAACGGCAACAACGGTCGTGCGGGTCGGCGCATACCCATTCGCGAAATTAATGACTGTAGGAGCGGGCCATGCCCGCGACCCACGGCGACCGGGACATCATCGCGATCCGGTCGCGCCCATGGGGCGCTCCTACACCATCCCATGCTGCACAGCCCCGGCGTTGCCGCCCCCGGCACGATGCCCGGGGCGGCGTGCGCCGACGACGCGTCGCTCAGTCCACCCGCGCCGGATACGCGTGCGGCAAGGCACCGGATTCGGCCGCCGGTGCCGCGCGCAGGTAGCGGTCGCGCAGCTCGGTCTGGCGCGAGCGCATCGGGATCGCGCGTCCGCCCAGCCACACCTGTTCGGCGACATGGGCGACATCCAGCGGATCGCCGGACCACAGCACCAGGTCGGCGGTCTTGCCGACGGCGATCGTGCCGAGGTGGTCGCCGACGCCGAAGGTCTCGGCGGGGATGCGGGTCAGTCCGGCCAGTCCGTCTTCCCAGGGCAGGCCGTTGGCGACCGCGTTGCCGGCCAGCTGGCGCATCTTGCGCGCGTTGTGCGCGGCGTCGTCGGACTGGGTGAAGCCCACGCGCACGCCCGCTGCGCGCAGCCGCGCCGCGTTCTCCAGGGTCGCGCCGAGGCGGTCGAAGTTGCCCGGCAGGTTGAGCAGCGGATCGACGAACACCGGCACGCCGGCGGCGGCGATCTGCGGCGCCAGCTTCCAGGCTTCGGCGCCGCCGGCGATCGCGATCCTCGCCTTGTGCTTCTGCGACCAGCGCAGCAGCTGGCGGATGTCCGCGGCACGATCGACGCCGACCACGATGCGGCCGCCGCCGCCGAGGTAGTGCTGCAGCGCGCGGCGACCGGCGGGGGTGAGCAGGGCGAAGCCGGAGTCCGCGGGCAGGCGACCGTTGGCCTCGTCCACCAGCTGGTCGAGCAGCATCCACTGGCCGGCGCGGGAGGCACCGCTGAGGTTCGACGCGCCGCTGCCCAGCGACACGAACAGCAGCTTCGGTCCGGCCGGATCGGCGCTGCCGTCGAGCCGCACCACCGCGCCCTGGCCGCCGATGATCGAGCCGCCGGCGGTGCTGTTGGCGGTGAGCAGGGTGAAGCCGATGCCCTCCACGCGCGCGACCGGCAGCAGGATCGAGTCCGGGTTGTAGGCCAGGGTCACGTCGAACTCGGGGCGAACCGTGATGTCCTTGGCGTTCTCGCCCAGCGCCAGCGCGGCGTCTCGGGTCGCGGCCTCGCCCGAGACCTCCTCGATGCCGATGCCGGTGATGCCGCCGAAGAACGCCGGCGACAGTGGCCGGCCGTTGGCCTCGACCACCTGCGCCGAGCCGGCCGCCAGGCCGCTGCCGATCGCGGCGATGCGTCCGCCCTGCACCAGCACGTCAGCGTTCTGCAGCGTGCCGCGTTCGCTCGCGGTGTGCACGGTGGCGTTGCGGATCAGGACGTCCTGCGCAGTGGCGGAGAACGACGCGAACAACGCGAACAACGCAATCAACATCGTCATCCCCGCGAAGGCGGGGATCCATTTTGACTTTGATGCTTGCGCACAAGGCGTCGCCGAGGAAAGCCAAATGGATCCCAGCGTTCGCTGGGATGACGGCATCGTAGGTCCAGTGCGGCGGCTCATCGCACACCTCCCTGCACGCCCGCCTGGCCGAGCATGAAATCCGACACCGGCTGCCGCGAGCGATCCTCGCGGTCGTAGACGCGCGCGCCGTCGATGTACACCTGCTCGGCGTGCGCATAGACGCTGAAGGGATTGCCGTTCCACAGCACCACGTCGGCCATCTTGCCTGCCTCCAGCGTGCCGGTGACGTCGAGCACGCCCAGCGACTTCGCCGCGTTCTGCGTCAGCCAGCGGATCGCGTGCTCGGGCGCGATGTCGATGCCGGCGCGGCGCGCGTTGGCGATCACCTTCGCCGCCTCCTGGTTGAGGCGCTGGATGCCCTCGTCCGAATCCGAATGCACGATCGCGCAGCCGTTCGCGGGGCGGTCGACCAGGGCGATGTTCTCCTGGATGCCGTCCCAGGCTTCCATCTTGAAGCCCCACCAGTCGGCCCACAGCGCGCCGCAGACGCCGTCGGCCGCGAGCCGGTCGGCGATCTTGTAGGCCTCGACGCCGTGGTGGAAGGCGGTGACCTTGAAGTCGAACTCCTTCGCCAGGTCCAGCATCTGCACCATCTCGTCGGCGCGGTAGCAGTGGATGTGGACGAGGATGTCGCCGGCCATGGCGCCGGCCAGGGTTTCCAGCTTGAGGTCGCGCTTGGTCGCGGCGTCCTTGCTGCGCTTGCGCGCGTAGTCCTGCGCGTCGATGAAGGCGGCGCGGTAGCCGGCGACATTGCCCATGCGCGTGGCCGGGCCGCCCTTCTGGCCGTAGACGCGCTTGGGGTTCTCGCCGCAGGCCATCTTCAGCCCGTGCGGCGCGCCGGGGAACTTCATGGCCTGCGCGGTGGTGGCGGCGACGTTCTTGAGGGTCACGCCGCGGCCGCCGACGAGGTTGGCCGAGCCGGGCAGGATCTGCAGCGCGGTGATGCCGCCGGCCAGCGCCGCGCCGAAGCCCGGGTCCTGCGGCCACAGCGAGTGCTCGGCCCAGACCTGGGCGGTGACCGGTGCGGTCGCCTCGTTGCCGTCGCTGTGCGCGCTGGCGCCGGGGCTGGGGTAGACGCCCAGGTGCGAATGCACGTCGATCAGGCCCGGCGTCACCCACTTGCCGCGGCCGTCGACGCGCACCGCATCGGCACCCGCGGCCAGGCCGGTGCCGACCGCGGCGACCTTGCCGTCCTGCAGCAGCACGTCGGCGCCCTCGAGCCGGCGGCCGTCGCCGACCAGCACGGTCGCGCCGGTGATCAGCACCGACGCCGAGGCGATCGGGCGATAGGTGCTGGCGTAGGCGTCCTGCGCGGGGCCGGACCGGGCCGGCGAGGCCGACGACGGCGTGTCGCGGGTCGCGGTGCTGGCGCAGCCGGCGAGCAGGGCCGCGCAGACCGCGGCGGTCAAGGGTCGAAGCATGGCGGTTTCCCCGGATGGACCGACGGAAGGTAGCCGCCCGGCGGCCGTCCGCCAAGCCGCCGAAAGTCATGGTGCGTGCCAGAATGCGGCGAAAACGGAGTACGCAATGAAAGGAAAGCAAGAGATCGTCGGCAACTGGCTGCCGCGCTACACCGGCGTGCCGCTCGACGGCTTCGGCGAGCACATCCTGCTGACCAACTTCGGCGGCTACCTGGGCCACTTCGCGCGCCTGACCGGGGCCGAGGTGGTCGGCACCGACCGGCCGATGCCCAGCGCCACCGCCGACGGCATCACCATGATCAACTTCGGCATGGGCAGCCCGAACGCGGCCACGACGATGGACCTGCTCTCGGCGATCTGCCCGAAGGCAGTGCTGTTCCTGGGCAAGTGCGGCGGGCTGAAGAAGAAGAACCAGCTCGGCGACCTGATCCTGCCGATCGCCGCCATCCGTGGCGAAGGCACCAGCGACGACTACCTGCCGCCGCAGGTCCCGGCGCTGCCCGCGTTCGCCCTGCAGCGCGCGGTCTCGACCTCGATCCGCGACGCCGGCCTCGACTACTGGACCGGCACCGTGTTCACCACCAACCGCCGCGTCTGGGAGCACGACGAAGCCTTCAAGGAGCGCCTGCGCACGATGCGCTGCATGGCCATCGACATGGAGACCGCGACCATCTTCGCCGCCGGCTTCGCCAACCGCATCCCCTGCGGCGCGCTGCTGCTGGTCAGCGACCAGCCGATGATCCCGGAAGGCGTGAAGACAGAGGCCTCCGACGCGCAGGTGAGCACGCGCTTCGTGGAGGGCCACATCCAGGTCGGCATCGAATCGCTGCGCCTGATCCGCCGCCATGGCAAGTCGGTGCGGCATTTGCGTTTCGATGAGTAGCGACGGTGCCTGCGCCTTGCCGCCATCTCCGGCCATTCCTTGCTGTCATCCCGAGCGTAGCGAGGGATCTGCCCTTGCGGGTCCGAAGCAGATCCCTCGCTGCGCTCGGGATGACAAGCATTCGGCCGCTATGATGCCGTGGGGCGCAACGGAGCAGTAGCCATGCAGCAGGTCATCAACTTCTGGCGCGAAGCCGGATACGAAAAATGGTTCCGCGGCGGCGCGGCCTTCGACGCCGAGTGCCGCGAGCGCTTCGGCGACCGGCACTTCGCCGCCGCGCGGCGCGAGAACGAGCACTGGATGGACAGCGCCGACGGCGCGCTCGCGCTGCTGATCCTGCTCGACCAGATCCCGCGCAACATCTTCCGCGACAGCGGCCACGCCTTCGCGACCGATCCGCTGGCCCTGCACTACGCCCGCCGCGCGGTCGACGCCGGCCTCGATGCGCAGGTCGATCCGGCGCTGCGCGCCTTCGTCTACCTGCCGTTCGAACACTCCGAGGAGATGGAGGACCAGCGCCGCTCGGTCGCGCTGTTCGATACGTTGGACAACGCCGGCTATGCGCAGTACGCGCAGGCCCACCTGGACGTGATCGAGCGCTTCGGACGCTTCCCGCACCGCAACCGCGCACTGGGCCGCACCAGCACGCCGGAGGAACAGGCATGGCTGGACGCCGGCGGCGGCTTCTGACGGCTTCGCGCGCGAAGGCGGTTGCTATGCTGCGGCGATGACGGTCTATGTCGACGATGCGGTGACCCTGTGGCGCGGCGAGCGCTGGGCGCACCTGATGGCCGACACGCTGGACGAGCTGCATGACTTCGCGGCTCGGCTCGGCATCCCGCGCCACGCCTTCCAGGACAAGACCAGCGGCGCGCACTACGACGTCCCCGCGCCGATGCGCGAACAGGCGATCGCGCTCGGTGCGCTGCCGATCTCGCGCCACGTCGACCGTGCGCTGGTGCGGCGCGTGATCGCGCGGGCCAAGGCGCAGGGGCGGCGCGAGGCGCCCTGAGCCGCGCCGACCGCTCGGCTACAATGTGCTCCGTTGTCCGCCACCCGCTTCCGCCATGACCGAAACCCCGCCCGACCGCCTGTGCAACAACCCGCGTAGCCCGCACTACGATGCCGCCCTGCTCGAGCGCGGCATCGGCATCCGCTTCAAGGGCGTGCAGCGGCACGACGTCGAGGAGTACTGCATCAGCGAGGGCTGGATTCGCGTCGGCGCCGGCAAGGCGCTCGACCGCCGCGGTCAGCCGCTGACGATCAAGCTCAGCGGGCCGGTCGAGGCCTGGTTCATGTTGCCTGACACCGAGTAGGCGCGCGCTGCTCCAGTCGGACCGGCTTGTGGACGGCTCCGGTTCCCCGCGTGTCGGGGAACGCAACCCACGTCCCTACGCGCGATAGCGCGCCTCCAGCAGGTCGATCTCGCGCACCAGCCTGCGCGCGATCGCGTCGGAGATATGCCGCTGCCGCGCCAGCTCGAACACGCGGCGGCGTTCGGCCTCGAAGCCGGCCAGCCGCAGCTCGCGCTCGGCGCGGTCGGCGCGGCGCAGGGTTTCGGCCTCGACCGCGGTGCCGGTGCGCTCGCCCAGGCGCTGCTCGTAGAGCGCCATCACCCGCACGGCCGCCTGCGCATAGAGGTCGGTGTCGGCCGAATCGTCCGGGATTGCGTGCTGTGCGCGGTCGATCGCAGCCACCGCGGCGATGGCGGATTCGCGCCTGCCGAACTCGAGCTGGCGTCGTTCGCGGCTGTCCTCGGGCAGCTGCAGTCCGACCAGCAGCCGCGGCAGCCCGATGCTGGCCGCGACCAGCGACAGCAGGATCACGCTGGCGGCGAGGAAGATCACCAGGTCGCGCGCCGGGAAGCCGCTGCCGTCGGGCAGCAGCAGCGGCAGCGAGAGCACGCCGGCGAGGGTGATCGCGCCGCGCACGCCCGCCAGCGATGCCGCCGCGACCAGCCGCCAGTGCGGATTGCGTCGCGGCTCGCCGCGCCTGCGCGCCGAACGCGCGTCCAGGCGCAGTGCCACCCACACCCAGGCCGTCCGCAGCGTCAGCAGCCCGGTGCTGAGCGCCAGCGCATAGACCGCCAGCCACCACGGATTGACGTGGCCGGCCTCGCGCACCGAATCGGCGGCGTTGCGCAGGATCGCCGGCAGCTGTTCGCCCAGCAGCACGAACACCACGCCGTTGAGCGTGAACTGCAGCGTGTCCCAGACCGCCGTGCGCTGCACCCGCGTGGTCGCCAGCACGCGTCCGGTCAGCTCGACGAAGCTCATCGTGATGCCGGCCGCCACCGCGGCGAGGATGCCCGAGGCGTTCGCCTCCTCGGCCAGCAGGTACGCGCCGAACGGAATCAGCAGGCTGAGCAGGATCGGCGTGCCGCTTTCCTCGCCGAAGCGGCGCGAGAGCCAGTTCTGCGAGCGGTTCACCGCGAGCGTGAACACCACGCCGATCACGACGCCGGCCAGCGCCATCCAGACAAAGGCGATCGATGCCCGCGCCAGCGAGAAGCTGCCGGTCATCACCGCCGCCACCGCGAAGCGGAAGCAGACCAGGCCGGTCGCGTCGTTGAGCAGCGACTCGCCCTCGAGTATGTGCATCAGCCGCCTGGGCACCGGCGCGCGCTTGGCGATCGACGACAACGCCACCGGGTCGGTCGGCGCCAGGATCGCCGCCAGCGCGAACGCCACCGCCAGCGGCATCGCCGGGATCATCCAGTGGATCAGCAGCCCGGCGCCGACGACCGTGAACACCACCAGTCCGAAGGCCAGCGGCAGGATCACGTTGGCGTCGTGGAACAGGCCGTCCTTGGGGATGCGCCAGCCGTCGAGGAACAGCAGCGGCGGCAGGAACAGCAGGAAGAAGAGTTCCGGCTGCAGGGTCACGCCCTCGTTGAACACGCCCGCGATCACCGCGCCCAGCGCGATCTGCACCAGCGGCAGCGGCAGCGACAGCGGCAGGATGCGCTGCAAGATGCGCTGCAGGTAGCCGCTGGCCAGCACCGCCAGCAGCATCGCCAACACCAGCTCGATCGACGCCATCGGCGCTCCGCACCATCCGGTTCCCGGCCGCGGTGCCGGTCCTGCCGACACGATACCGCGTCGCGCGCTTACGCCCGCGTAACGCGAAGCTGGCACACTCTCCATTCCCCCGATCCGGCACGCCGAGGAGTTCCATGTCCGGCTTCGACCTGAGCCCGCCCGATGCCGCCCAGCGCGCGGCGCTGGAGGCCACGCTGGACGAGGCCGAACGCCGCGTGCTGCTGGCGCACGGCACCGAGGCGCCGTTCTGCGGCGCCTTCCTCGACAACAAGCGCGACGGCGTCTACGCCTGCCGCCTGTGCGGGCTGCCGCTGTTCCGCTCCGCCGCCAAGTTCGATTCCGGCACCGGCTGGCCGAGTTTCTTCGCGCCCTATGCCGCGGAACACGTGCGCTACGTGCGCGACACCAGCCACGGCATGGTCCGCATCGAGGAAGTCTGCGCGCGCTGCGGCAGCCACCTCGGCCACGTCTTCCCCGACGGCCCGCCGCCCACCGGCGAGCGCCACTGCCTGAACTCGGTCTCGCTGGCCTTCGTGGCCGTCGGCGAGCCGCTGCCCGACCCGCTCGAACGCGGTGGTGCGGAAGCCGCCGCGGCCGACTGACCGCGAGGACGACCGACGATGCAATACCTGCTGCTGGTCTACACCGACGCCGCGCTGCTCGATGCCCTGCCCGAGGGTGACTACGACAAGCGCATGCGCCACTGCCTTGAACACGCCGACGAACTGGCCGAATGCGGCACCCTGCTCGGCTTCCAGCAGCTGGAGCCGGCGGCGACCGCGAAGTCGCTGCGCCGGCGCGGCGGCAAGGTCAGCGTGGTCGATGGACCGTTCACCGAGACCAAGGAGCTGCTGGCCGGCTTCAACCTGGTCGAGGCCGACAGCCTGGAGGAAGCGATTCGCCTCGCCGAGCAGCTGCCCTGGGCCGACACCGGCTGCATCGAGGTGCGGCCGGTGCGCGACGTCGACGCGGTGCGGCGGCGGGTGGGCGCTACGGCGCGACCCGACGCGGCCTGAAAACACAAGCGTAGGAGCGGGCCATGCCCGCGACCCGGCGTTGCAATGCGCGGATGACGACGTTGTTCACCTCTCTCCCGCGTGGCAACGCGTTCATCTGTGTCGCATCGTCCAGTGTGTCGCGGCGCGGTCGCGCCCATGGGGCGCTCCTACGCCATTCCAGATCTCACGGCACCACGAACACCACCGCCGTGCGCGCCGGCACATGGAAGGTGCCGCTGTCGCGGTCGTAGCGCGCAGCCGCGGCGCGGCGATCGGCGGCGTCGCGCGCCTGGTGCACCGGATGCAGCCGATACGTCTTGCCCGCCTCGCCGGCGATCGGCAGCGCATGTGCGCGCTTGTCGACGTTG
Source organism: Luteimonas sp. (assembly GCA_035444805.1). Taxonomy (GTDB): domain Bacteria; phylum Pseudomonadota; class Gammaproteobacteria; order Xanthomonadales; family Xanthomonadaceae; genus Luteimonas. The sequence goes on from DAOMPM010000030.1 coordinate 13,595, forward strand.
ATCAGGTAGACCAGGTCGCGGAAGCCGGCGCCGGCGTAGCCGCGACCGTCGAGGTGCGCCACCAGCATGGTCGGCTCCTGTGCGCTGCCGGTGTTGTGGAAGGTCAGGCGCTGTTCGATGTCGGTCGCGGTGCGCATGCGCAACAGGGTCGTGCTGGCGCGGATGCGCAGCAGGTCGCGGAAGGCATCGCGGGTCCAGCGGATGTCGGCGGCCATCGGCCGGAACGCCGGATCGGCCAGCAGCGGCGCCATCACCGGCCAGTTCCCGCCATTGTCCGAGTGCATCGGCAGGCCGACGCCGAAGTTGTTGCTGCGGTAGGTCCAGTCGATGGCGTTGAACCAGTCGCCGCTGTCGTAGCTGTTGCGGTCCAGCGACTTGCTGCGCAGCGTATCGAGGCCGGCGTGGTAGTAGGCCACGCCCTGGCTGAAGCTGGTGATCGCGGCGCCGAGGATCTGCACGCGCGCGCGGTCCTCGCGGCTGGTGCTGCGCGGCAACTTGTAGACGTTGGCGTCGAACAGGGTCGGGTTGTCGTGGTTGTCGACGTAGTTCACCACCTCCTGCGGATCGACGACGTAGCCGGCGGGCTGGCCGTTGTAGTCGATCTGCTCCAGCGGCAGGACCGCGTCCCAGTGGGTGCGAAGCCGGTAGCTGCGGATCGATCCGGCGAGCCCGACCTTGACGATGTCACCCGACCACATCAGCGCGCTGCGGCCGTGGTTGCCGCCGCTGCCGTTGTCGTCGTAATGCAGGCCGTTGAGGAAGCCCTGGCTGCGCATCAGCTCGACGCCGCTGTCGAAGCCGCTGCCGCCGCGGGCGTGGTCGCGCGCGCGGTCGCTGAAGGTGCCGATGCCGGTGCCGTTGAGCGAGAGCTGCGAGGCCTGCACGAAGCGCGCGCCGTTGGCGACCTCGCCGAAGTTCCAGCCTTCGCCGAGCAACTGCACCGGCCGCCCGACCGCGGCATTGACTTCGTCCTGCAGCCGCTCCATCACCGCGCGCGGCTGGTGGCCCATCAGGTCGAAGCGGAACGAGTTGACGTGGTACTGGGTCGCCCACAGCTTCACCGAATCGATCATGAGCTTGCCCATCATCCGGTGCTCGGTCGCGGTGTTTTCGCAGCAGGTCGAACGCTCGACCTCGCCCTCGGCATTCAGGCGGTGGTAGTAGCCGGGCACGATGCGGTCGAGCACCGACTTCGGGTCCTGCCCGGAAGCGCTGGTGTGGTTGTAGACCACGTCCATGCCCACGCGCAGGCCGGCGTCGTGCAGGGCCATCACCATCGCGCGGAACTCGCGCACGCGCGCGGCGCCGTCGGCGGCATTGCTGGCGTAGCTGCCCTCGGGCGCGTTGAAGTGCCAGGGGTCGTAGCCCCAGTTGAAGCAGTCCGAGCCGCGGGTCGCGGCGACTGCGGCCTGCTGCGCGTCGGAGTCCGGTGCGGCGTCGGGCACGTCGGGCGTGGTGCAGCCGACCTCGGGCACGCTGGCGAAGTCGAACGCCGGCAGCAGGTGCACGTCGGTCAGCCCCGCCTGCGCCAGCGCGCGCAGGTGGCGCATGCCGTCGCTGTTGTACTGCGCGAAGGCGAGGTACTTGCCGCGCAGCGGCGCGCGCACGCTCAGGTCACCGATCGAGAAGTCGCGCACGTGCAGCTCGTAGATCGACATGTCCTCCTGCGCGCGGACCACGTCCGGGGTGCGGTCGCGGGCCCAGCCCGGCGGCTGCAGCGTCGGCGAGGACAGGTCGCCGACGTAGCTGCGCTGCGAGTCGGCGTCGAGGCTGATCGAGTAGGGGTCGGTGACGAGGTTGCGCACCAGGCCCACGCCGCGCACGAACACCTGCACCGCGTAGCGGTAGGAATCGCCCGCGCGCAGGTCGCGGCGCGATGTCGACCAACTGCCGGTGGCCGGGTCGAACGCCATCTCCGCCAGCACCGGCGCGCCGCCGCGCGCGCGCTCGCCGCACAGCCACACGCGCTGCGCGGTCGGCGCCCACAGCCGGAAGTGCGCCTGCCCGCGGTCGAGCCGCACGCCGAGGTCGTCGAGGCCGTCGGCCGCGGCGTAGCGCGCGTCGAGGTAGCCGGGCAGTTGGGTCGTGGTCGCGCCGAGCACGCGGCCATCCTCGTCCTCCTGCACCAGCACCAGCTGGTCGCGCACGTGCGCGGCGAGCGCCGCTTCGTCGCCCGCGGCCACCGTGAGCACGGCGCCGGCGCCGACCCACTTGAAGCGCTCGGCGACGTCGGCCGGCACCTCGTGCGTGACCCGCAGCGCCAGCGCGCCATCGGCGCCGGCCACCGCCGCGCCCTTGCGGGCGACGATCTGGCCGTTGGTCGAGTGGTACAGGCGGAACCGGCCCGAGGTATCGGTGCGCGGCCACTTGAGCAGGCTGCGCGAGAGCCATATCGCGCGCGCATCGGTGGTCGAGACTCGCGCCAAGTCCGGCGGCGAGGTGAACACCTGCGGTTCCTGCTGCACCAGCCAGGCATGCCCGCTGCGCTCGGCGATCGACAGCGTGGCGAAGGCGACGCGGATATCCGCGTTCCAGCCATCCTTGTTGTCGACGCCGCCGTCCGGATTCGAGGGCATGCCGTGCAGCACGAAGTCGACGTGCGTGCGCGCCGCATCGCCCTGCGGGTTCAGCACCGGCAGGTCGAACGCGACCTCTGAGCCGTCGGCCGACGCGGTGTAGTTGGGCATCGCCGACAGCGACACCGGGTGGTTCCAGTCGCCCAGCGCCAGGCCCGGAAGCCGCGCCGTATCGATGCCGCTGCCGCCCCACAGGTGCAGGCCCCACTGCGCATAGGCGCCGTCGTAGCGCCGGTAGTGCACGCGCACGGTGTCGATGTCCGGCGTGGTCGTCAGCGGGTTGCTGCGGTAGACCGTCGCATCGCCCGAGCGCAGCCAGAACGCGCCGCCGTCGGCGAACTGCCAGGTCCGGTCGATCCCGGGATCGCCGCCCTGTCCGGGCGGATGCACGATGAAGCCGAAGCCGGTGGCGGACGGATGCGTGAACGCGCCCGCCTCGATCTCGAAGAACGCGCCGTAGCTGTCGATACCGCTGCGTGGCAACGGCGCGTCCCAGCTCACGCCCGGATAGTCGCCGACGTACTGCCCGGCCGCATCGACCTGCCACACGTGCAGGCCCCAGTCGGCGTAGTGGCCGTCGGGCCGGTGGTAATGCACGCGCACGTCGATCGCATCGCTGCCGTTGCCGGCTGCGGGCACCGGGACCAGCACCGTGGCCGGCGGCGCCTCGCAAATCGCAGCGGCGGTCGGATCCTTGTCGTGCGCGCGCGGCGGTGGCGCGGCGCCTTCCACGACGGGTTCCGCCGCGACCGCGGCCGGAACCGCAAGCGGTTCGTCGCAGGCGGTGATGCAGGCGAGGGCGGCGATGAAGGCAACGGTGCGCAACGCGCGCAGGCGGACGGCGAGCGACTTTCGCATGGCGGGGCTCCGCGTCATGGCAGGAACGTCGACGGCGCGGCGATGTCGGGCCGCGTGCGGGGGAATGCGCATCGCGACACGCGATGCTGGGGCGATTCCGACTCTGCCGCGCAATCGCAAGCGGGGCAAGACGCGAAGGCCGCTTCGCATACGTATTCAACGCAGGTGCAGCATTGGCGGCGGCGTCAGGCGGCGCTTGTGGCGGCCGCGTCGCGCGGCAGGGAACCTCTGAACAAGTTGGAATTGTCATTGCTCATGGCATTGCCGGGGGACTCACTGAGGTTTGGCCTCTACCGCGCTTGGGGAAACGGGAGTCGACCGGATCAAGCGGATCAACGCGGATTCGTCATCCCCGCGAAAGCGGGGATCCATTTGGCCTTTACACAAGCAACTTGGATCCCCGCTTTCGCGGGGATGACGATGTTGCGAGTATCTGGCATGAGTTTGATCTAACCTGCGGATGGCTGCCGCTCAAGACCCGGAAGACGACATGCCCGCATTCCCGATACAGCTGTTGATCGCCCTGGTCATTGCCTCATGCGTCGCCGCAAACGCGGGCGAACCAGTCGCGACCGTGCGCGTCGCCTTCGACCGCGACGGCGTCACCGCAACGCAGGCTGAAGGCTTCGCCGACATCACCGCACAGCGCGCGATCAACGCCGACGATCCGGTCCGCATCGCCTCGATCTCCAAGCTCGTGCTCGCCATCGGCGTGATGCGCCTGGTCGAGGCCGGCACGCTCGACCTCGATGCCGACGTGTCCGACACGCTGGGCTGGACGCTGCGCCATCCGCGGCATCCCGAGGTGCCGATCACCCTGCGCCTGCTGCTCTCGCACCGCGCCGGCCTGACCGACGCCGCTGGCTACTGGCAGGTGCCGCTCGGCGGCGAGTTCCGCACCCTGCTCGATGACCCGCGCGCCTGGGACGCTGAGCATGCGCCGGGCAGCTACTTCCGCTACGCCAACGTCGGCTTCCCGCTGGTCGCGGCGGTGATGGAGCGCGTCACCGGCGAGCGCTTCGACCTGCTGATGGACCGGCTGGTGCTGCGGCCGCTCGACATCGCCGGCTGCTACAACTGGGACGCCTGCGACGCCACCACCGCGGCGCGCGCGGTCGTGCTCTACGACGACGAACGCAAGCCGGTGCGCGACGACCACCACGGGCGCAAGCCCGCGTGCAACGTCACCCCGGCCAGGGACGGCAGCTGCGACCTGTCGCTGTGGCGCGCCGGCGCCAACGGCGGGACCTTCTCGCCGCAGGGCGGGCTGCGCATCTCGGCCAATGGCCTGGCGAAGATCGGGCGGCTGCTGCTCGGCGACGGTGAGGTCGACGGCGTGCGCCTGCTGGCACCCGAATCGGTGCGGGCACTGGTCGCGCCGCTGTGGACCTGGGCACCCGGCAACGGCCTCGGCCACGAGGAGGACACCGGTCCCGGCCAGGCCAAGGCCTACTTCTGCTGCTACGGCCTCGCCACCCAGACGCTGGCGACGCCGCTGCCGGTCTGCGGCGACGACCCCTTCGCCGACGGCATCGCCCGCGTCGGCCACTCCGGCAGCGCCTACGGCCTGATCTCCGGCCTGTGGCTCGACCGCGATGCCGGCACCGGCGTGGCCTACTTCGCGACCGGCGTCGACGCGCCGGCGCCGGGCACGCATTCGGCGTTCAGCGCGATCGCGGAGCGGCTGGCGCGCGGCGAGTAAGCGGCCAGCCGCAGTGTCCGCGCATCCTCAGCGCGCGGTGACCCCGGCGATGAACAGGCGGATGGGGCGGATGCCGTGGGCGCGTTCCGCCGCATCGACCGCATGCGCCAGTTCTGCCAGCACGCGCTGGTACAGCTCGAGGAACGCGTCCTCGATCGGCGTGGTCACGCGAATGAACTCGAACGGATCACTCCCCGCGCTCGACAGCCGGCCGCAGCGGCCGCGCAGATGGCGCCCCAGCATCTCGCTATCGGGCAGCACGACCGCGTCCAGCGTCGCCAGCAGCGCCGTCAGGTCCTCCCGGTAGCGCTCGCCGAGCGCATACACGCGTGGCCGCAACTCCTCGGCTTCGCCGCTCATGCCGGCCTGCAGGCGCAGGCACACGCTGCCATCGGACACCAGCTTGTGCAGCTTCGGCCACGCGCCGTGTAGCTGCCCCAGCAAGGTCCACCGGAGGTCCGCCGACGATTTCGCCGCACCTTCCAGCGCGGCCACGCCCAGGTGCAGGCGACGGGCGAACAGTGCGCCGATGCGCGTGGCCAGCTTGCGATCCGGCGACTTCTCGTCGAGGCATGCGGCCAGCTCCACGCGCAGCGCGCCCCCATCCGGTTCGGAGCCGTCGGGCATCACGAACGAGGCGTCCATGTCGATCAGCCGGACCCACAGCGCCAGCTCGTCCGCCCGCGCACGCCGCCGCTGCAGGCGCGGCCACAGGCCGGCGGCATCCGGACCCAGCCGGCGCAGTTCGTCGACGCTGCCCTGCCAGTCGAAGCCGGATGCCGGCAGCAGGCCGGCTTCCGTCGGCTCGATCAGCGGCGGCGCGCCGAGCATGTCGTTGCCGAAACGCTTCCAGCTTTCGCTCAGCTCGTCCGGCAACCGCCCCATGCCGAGCAGCTGCGCCGGGGCGATCAGGCTGCGCGACCCGAATTCGAGTCCCATGCCTTCGTAGTAGTGCTCGGTGACGCGCCTGCACAGCGCCGTGAAATCGGTGAACAAGGCCACCGCGGGCCGCTCGTCGACGAACATCCCCGCCACCTGTTGCGACGTCGCGTTGGCGATGCGCGCCTGGTCGGCCGGGTGCGAATCCCAGTAGCGGGTCTCGTCGTCGTGGTCGAGCTGGCGTTCGATCGCCTGCCAGTCCTCCTTGCGCCATTGGCCCAGGCGCAGCGCGGCCGCTTCCGCCAGGTTGTCGACCAGCTTTCCCTCGCGCCAGGCCTTGCGGTTGGCCTGTTCGACCTCGTGCATCGCCTGCGACAGTGCGCGCAGCCGCAGCGCGGTCGCTGCGAAGTTGTCACTCCCGGCAACGGCGACCTCGTAGCGGTCGGCGTCGAACTCCATCTCCTGCGACAGCCGCCGGCTCATGCGGAAATTGATCTGGAACATCCCGCGCATCAGCAGGCGCGTCGCCTGCAGGCAGGCCAGGGTGGCTAGGCACACGGCCTCGAACAGGCCGCCGCGTTCGCTGTCGTCGTCGTCGCCCTCGATCCAGCGCTGCAGTCGCGCGTCCCATTCGTCCGGGTGGTAGGCGCGCGATTCCAGCCAGCGGTTGACGTGGTTGATGACGTAGGCCGCGCGCATGCCGCCACGCTGCGCGAAATGCCCGAACTCGTGGGCCAGCACGCCCACCAGCTGCCGGGCGGTCATGCCCGCGGCCAGCGGCAGGCCGATGGTCAGCGTGCGTGCGCCCCCGACCACGCCCGGCAAGCCCGGGATGAACTGGACCCAGGCGTTGACGCTGTGGCTGAGAAGGATCTCGCGCGGCGGACGCACGCCGATCGCCTGGCACAGTGACTGCACCGCCGCGGTCAGCTCCGGTTCGTCGTCCGGCGACAGCCGCACCGATTCGGGCGCCTTCGCCCGTGGCGCGAACAGCGGCTTGAGCAGGAACAGGATCAGCACCGTCAGCATGAACCCCGGCGCCAGCCACGCCAGCGCGAGCAGCACCGCGTGCCCGTCGCGCGGCGCCCACCCGGCGTAGTAGCGGTATCCCAGCCAGGCCAGCGCCGCCACCAGCCCGAAGTACAGCACCGGCATCAGCGCCGACAGCGCCGCCACCAGCCACAGCATCAGGGTGTACAGCGGACGCCGCGCCGGACGCGGCACGGATCCCGGCGCCATCCGGCGCACCAACTCGGCCGGCGAACCGGCTTCGGCAACTGCATGCATTCCTTGCCCTCCATACGCGCCGGGGGGCCAGGCGTGAACATGAATCCCTGGAATCCGAAGATGCCCACTCTTCCCCGGTGCGGCATCGCGTCCGCCGGCTCCACAGCCCCCTGTGAGCCGACACGCCGCCGGAGCATACACGACGTGCCTGCCCGTCCGGCGACCGGACCCGGCGACCGGTCGCAGCCGCGTTGTCGATCCCGGGCGCCTTCGTCCGTCGCACTGGCGTGGCACCTCACCCAACCCATCCCAGGAGACACCCATGGTCCAGGCCGTCAACCCCTACCTCAACTTTCCCGGCAACACGCTGGACGCCTTCGAGTTCTACCGCAGCGTGTTCGGCGGCGAGTTCCCGATGGTGCTGCGCTACCGCGACTTCCCCGGCAACATGGGCGCGCCGGAATCCGCGGCCGACGCGATCGCGCACATCGCCTTGCCGATCGGTCCGGGCATGCTGATGGGCACCGACGTGATCGGCGAGCAGCTCGCTTCGTTCAAGCCCGGCAACAACACCTACATCGTGCTGGCACCGGACGATGCCGGTGAAGCGAAGTGGCTGTTCGACCGCCTCTCCGCCGGCGGCGAAGTCGAGATGCCGCTGCAGGCCACCGAATGGGCCGAGCAGTACGGCATCGTCGCCGACCGTTTCGGCGTGCAGTGGATGGTGAACTTCGAGGGCCAGGTGAAGTTCGGCGATTGACCCGCCGGCGCCCGCGCGATCAGAGCCGCGCCGCCTGCACGTGCATCCAGTCACGGCCGATGGCGCGGCCGAGCGAGACCCAGCCGTGCGCTTCCCAGATGTCGAAGAACTTGCGGTACTCGCGCCCGCAGAACAACGCCTGCGGGCAGCGCGTAGTCAGCCCGTTCGGCGCCGCGTGGAAATCCCAGGCGCAGCCGTAGGCATGCATCGACCATGCCGTGCCGCCGCGCATGCGCCGATGGTTGTAGGTGCCCGCGTGCCGGTCCAGCCCCAGTCGGCGCAGCTCGTCCTTGCCGTACTTGCGCAGGATCTCCTTCATGGCTTCTCGTGCGCTGTCGGCACAACGCGTGTGCAGCTGCACGCGGCTGACCTTCTTCGGCAGGTTCCAGTCCAGGCGCATGGTGAAGGGCAGGTCGACCATCACCAGCTTCCGCTCGACCGCCGGCCCCGGACTGCCGTAGTAGGTGTTGCACTGCGACTGTTTCGGGAAATCGCTGTCGATCGCAGGACCTGTGCGTGTGCGATCCAGCTCGAGATCGCGGCCGTAGGCCTGCCGATGGTTCCATGCCAGCAGCGCGCCGGTGGTCTGGTTGCCGGCGTAGCCATCGACCACGCCCGGGTCGCATTGCGCATGCTTGAGCACCAGCTGGCCGGCGCCGATCTGCCTGCGTTTGGCCGACCATGTCGACGGATCAGTCGTGCACTCGGCCGCGTGCGCGGTCAGGATGGCGTCGATGGCGATCAGGCTCTTCATGCCGATGTCGCCGTCGATGGCGCCGGTGTAGTAGCCGGCGGCGGCGAGCAGCCGCTGCAGGTCGGACGGTGTCATGGGCCACGACTCCGATTGATCCCCCTGCCATCGGAAACAACGCGCCGACAGCACAGGGGCGGACAGCACGGGCGGAGGCGGTCACCGCATCGGCGGGCGCACCGGTTCGCGAACGCGCCGCGCACCCTTCGGTGCATGCGCGAGCGACCGGTTACGATGGCGCACCCCGTTTCCCGCTCGCGCCGTGCCCCGCTATTCCGGCCCCCTGCTGACCCAGCCGATCGCCACCGCCCTGCTGTCCGCGCGCAACGCCGGCGCGGAGGCCTGGGAGGGATCGTTCGACCTCGACCGCAGCGTCACGCAGGCCCGGCTCGCGCCCACGCACTGGACTTGGCAGGAGCGGGACTTCCCGTATCCGGAGAAGCTCAAGGACCGCACGATCCACTGGTGGGACGGCGATGCCTTCGTGCCCGCCTCGCGCTACGGCCGCGCGCTGTACAAGCTGGTGCCGACGCCGTGGGGCGCGCCGACGTTCGAGATCGACGGCATCAAGATGCTGCCGACGTCGAAGCTGTCGCCGATCGAGGACGCGCGCGCGAAGGTGGCGCTGGTCGAACCGCGCGGTCGGCGCCTGCTCGATACCTGCGGCGGCCTCGGCTACTTCGCGGCCTGCGCGCTGGACGCGGGGGCAGCGGAGATCCAGTCGTTCGAGAAGAGCGAGGACGTGCTCTGGCTGCGCACGCTCAATCCGTGGTCGCCCGATCCCGACGCCGCGGAGGCGGGCGGGCGCCTGCGTCTGCGGCACGACGACGTTTCCACGGCGATCGAAAGCCTGCCCGACGCCGCCTTCGACGCGATCCTGCACGACCCCCCGCGCTTCGGCATCGCCGGCGAGCTGTACTCGCAGGCGTTCTACAACCAGCTCGCGCGCGTCCTGCGCCGCGGCGGGAAGCTGTTCCACTACACCGGAAGTCCCAACAAGCTCACCAGCGGCCGCGACGTGCCGCGCGAGGTGGCGAAACGGCTGGAGAAGGCGGGGTTCCAGGCGCAGCTGGCGCTGGACGGCGTGCTCGCGCGCCGGCGCTGACGCAAGGAGTGCGTAGGAGCGCCCCGCGCCGCGCATATCCTGCCGCCGCCGGGATGATGAACGCGCCGCCGCGCGCCGTGCCGGTGAACCACCGCGTCAATGGTCCTGTCCGGGGCGCGACCGCTTTCGCGACATCGTGCGGCGGGTCGCGGGCATGGCCCGCTCCTACGGAAAAGCCGTGCTCCCGTAGGAGCGCCCCATGGGCGCGACCGGATCATCGCGATGCGATGCTACGTCCACAAACTTGATCGCGAGCGTGTCTCAGTCGCCCTTGTAGCGATACACCAGCACCGGGATCGTCGAGTGCGTCAGCACCTTGGCGGTCACGCTGCCCAGCACCAGCGCCTTGACGCCGCGGCGGCCGTGCGAGGCCATCGCGATCAGGTCGCAACCGCGTTCGTTCGCGGTTTCGATGATCGCCTGGTAGGGATCGTCGGCGACGGACGCCACCGTCTCGCAGGCAACGCCCTGCGCCTGTGCCTTGGCCACCGCTTCCTGCAGGCGGCGATCGGCCTCCTCGCGGGCATGCCGCTCGTAGGCATCGCGGGTCTCCACGATCTGTTCGGGCATGTAGGCGATGATGTGGAACGGCTCGATCGCGGTGCAGAAGGTGACCTTCGCCTTCAGGGACTTGGCGAACGCCAGCGCCTCGTCGACGGCGTGTGCGGACAGCGGCGAACCATCGGTAGGCACCAGGAGATGCGCATACATGGCAGATCCTCCGTATGGGGAGTTCCACCATCTCGCCAACGGCCAGCGCGCGCCTTGATCCTGATCAACCAGGGGCGCGGGCCTGCAGGGGCGTGCAGGCCGGCAGCGCTTCCTCGATACTGCCGCTTCCGCCATCGACGGGACGTTCCGCATGTACTGGACACGACGCGACTTCCTCGCCGCAACCGCCGCCGGCGCCACGATGGCCTGCCTGCCGTCGCGGGCACGGGCCGGCGACGGCCCCGCGCTGCTGATCCGCGACGTGCGCCTGGTCGACGGCACCGGCGCGCCCGCGCGCAGCGCCGACCTGCTGGTCCGCGGCGACCGCATCGAACGCATCGGCCGCATCGCGCGACGTTCGGCCCGCGGCGCGCGCATCGTCGAAGGCGGCGGCCGCGTGCTCGCGCCGGGCTTCATCGACCTGCACACCCACGGCAATCCGCTGGAACAGTCCTACGCCAGCCACCTCGCCATGGGCGCGACCACGATCGTGGCGGGGCAGGACGGCGCCAGCCCGGCGCTCGCCGACAATGCCGCCGGCGGCGTGCCGGCCTGGTTCGAGGCGATGGCGCGCGCCACGCCGGACATCAACGTCGCCACCACCTCCGGCCACGGCAGCCTGCGCCGCCTGGCCGGCATCGACGACGGCACCCGCGAACCCTCGCCTGCGCAGATGGCGCGACTGGTGGAACTGCTGGACGCCGACCTCGTCGCCGGATCGTTCGGCCTGTCCACCGGGCTCGAGTACGTCCCCGGCCGTTACGCCGCGATGGCCGAGCTGGCCGCGCTCGGCCCCGTGGTCGCGCGCCACGACCGCGTCGCCATGAGCCACATGCGCACAGAGGACGACGACCAGGTCGATGCCGCCATCCGCGAGCACATCGACGCGAGCCGACCGGCGCGTACCCACATCTCCCACCTCAAGGTGACGCTCGGCAAGGGCGTGGAGCGTGCCGAACGGCTGCTCGCGGAGCTGCAGCGGTATCGCGACGCCGGCGTGCCGCTGACCGCGGACATGTATCCCTACACCGCCAGCTACACCGGCATCGCCATCGTGTTCCCGGAGTGGGCGCTGCCGCCGACCGACTACGCGCAGGTGCTCGCCAGCCGCCGCGACGAACTGCGCGCCGCACTGGAACAGCGGGTGATCCAGCGCAAGGGGCCCGACGCCATGCTGTTCGGCAGCGGCCCGCACACCGGCAAGACCCTCGCCCAGGTCGCGCAGGCCGCGGGAGAGGCGTGGCCGGACGTGCTGCTCGCCCTCGGCCCCGGCGGCGGCGGTGCCGCCCACTTCGTGATGGACGAGGCGCTGCAGGCGCGACTGCTGCAGGACCCGTTCGTGGCCATCGCCAGCGACGGCTCCCCGACCGGCCGCCACCCGCGCGGCCACGGCACCTTCGCCAAGTGGATCGAGGAATTCGCCGTGCGCGACCGCCGCGTGTCGATCGAGGAAGCCGTGCGCAAGGCCACCGGCCTGCCGGCCTCGATCCTCGGCCTGCCCGACCGCGGCGTGCTCCGCGAAGGCGCGAAGGCCGACCTCGCCTTGTTCGACCCGGCGCGCGTGCGCGCGCGTGCCGACTACATGGAGCCGTTCGTGCTGGCCGAAGGCTTCGACCTGGTGGTGGTCAACGGCGTGCCGGCGTTCGAAGCGGGTGAACGAACCGGCGTCGCCGGCCGGCTCTTGCGCCATCGCGAGTCAAGCCATCAGTAGGAGCGCCCCATGGGCGCGACCGACTTCGCGACATCGTGCGGCCGGTCGCGGGCATGGCCCGCTCCTACGCTCGCTTTCCTGATCGCGAACGCTCCGAAGGCAGCATCATCTCCCCGGCGTCACAGACAAAGGCATCCGCAACAGGTAGTACCCGACCAGGCGATCCGCCGCAGGCGGATCGACATTCGCCAACCCCACCACCACGATGCCCAACTCCGGATAGACGCGCAGATCGCCGTTCATGCCCGGCGCGCCACCGGCATGGCCGAACATGCGCACGCCCTCCTGCTCGCGCGTCATGAAGCCATAGCCGTACCACGGCGTCTGGTTGCGGGTGGCTTCGGCCAGCAGTTCCGGCGACAGCAGCTTGCCCGCGAGCAACGCGCGCGCGAACTTCAAAAGATCGCCCGCCGTGCTGTAGCCGCCACCGGCCGCCGTGCCGCGGTAGGGCAGGGTGTCGACCGCATCGACCCACGCCCCGTCCTTGCGCATGTACGCGACCGCGCGACCGGGCACCGCCACGTCGTCGGGCAACGAACCGCTGTCGTGCATGCCGGCCGGCGCGAACACGTGCGCGTCGACATAGTCGTAGTACGACTGTCCGCTCACGCGCTCGATGATCGCGCCGAGCAGCAGGAAGCCGTAGTTCGAATAGCGCTGCTCCGCACCGGGCGGATGCGTCGGCCCGCGCGCACCGAACAGGCGGACATAGTCATCGTGCGTCTTCAGCGACAGTCGCCGTGCGTCGAACTCGGGCCCGAAGAAGTCGCCGGTGCCGCCGGAGTGCGTGAGCAGCTGCCGGACCGTCACCTTCGCGATCTCCGCGTTCGGATAACCGGGCAGGTACTGGCCGACCGTCCCGTCCAGCGACAGCTTGCCGGCCTGCACCAGCTGCAGCGTGGCAACCGCGGTGAACATCTTGTTCATCGAACCGATGCGGAACTTCGTGTCCGGCGTGACCGACGTCCTCGCGGCGCGGTCGTCCTGGCCCCATGCGCGCTGCAGCAGCACCTCGTCGCCGTTGGCGACCAGCAGCACGCCGGAGAACGCATCCTTCGCCGCCTGCTCGTCGGCCTTCGCGACCAGCGCATCAAGGGCGGCGGTCGCCGTCATGCGCGGCACGCGCAGATCCTCCGGCGGATCGATCACGCGGATGCCGAAACGCACCGGCTCCCCCGCCTTCGCGATCATCTCCATGCGCACGACCGTGTCGGATTCGAGCTCCTGCAGCAGCGCCCGCGCCGTGCCCGGCTCCGCCGGCTCGCCCCGCACCCGCCGGAAGCCCCCGGTTTCGGCGTGGAGCTCCAGCATCCGGTCCACGTCCATGTCCGGCTTCCAGCGGTCGCGGAAGGCTTCCAGCGGCGCTCGTTCGCCTGAGTTGAACGCGTCCAGCCACCCGTCCAGTGCTTGCTGCGCCGCGTCAGTGCCGGATTCAGAGGGCGACGCCAGCTCGGCGGGCGCCGCGGAACACGACTGCGCCAACAGCGCCAGAGGCAGGCAGCAGGCGAGGAGCAGGGCGAGGGGTCGGGTCATGGTGGCAGGCTCGGGACGGTCCAGCCCATCAGGATGCGGCCGGGCCGGATCTGGTTGCAGCTTGGGGAGTGGATCCGGCCACATCTTGAGGAGCTGGGCTGGCGTCCCGACTGCAGCTTGCCACTTTCATCTTCAGCAGCGCTATCCTGGTCTTAGGGGAGGCGCTGATGGCGTTCTGGTGGGTCAACCACAAGCAGACTCGCGACCACGAAGTGCGTGGCGGATACCTGTGGTCGCCGTTCCGCAATGCGAACGGCGCCTTCAACCAGACCTACGAGAACATGAAGTTCGTGAGGCCGGGAGATATCGTCTTCTCCTATGCAAACGGACAGATCGGTGCCATCGGCCAAGTGACGGAGGCGGCCGCGGCAAGTCCAAAGCCCACAGAGTTCGGAAAAGTTGGCGACTACTGGGCGCACGAGGGATGGCTTGTCAGCGTGTACTTCACGCCTGCACCCAAGCCCTTGCGGCCGACAGCACATTCGACGGCGATTGCACCGCTGCTTCCGGATCGGCACTCGCCAATTCGCCCGAACGGACATGGCAACCAAGGCTGCTATCTGGCATCCATCTCGGATGCGCTGGGCCTGTTGCTGCTCACGCTTCTTGGCGTTGAAGCTCAGCCTGCATTCACGCACGCGCATGGCGTCAATGAAGCGAGCCACGACACTGAGCTGCTGGAAGACCTGCAGCAGATCGACACGATCCAAGACGTGCCCGAAACCCAACGCCTGCAACTGGCGAAAGCTCGGATTGGACAAGGACTGTTTCGTAGCCTCGTCATGCTGGACGATCCGAGATGCCGCGTCACCGGCGTCGAGGACGCGCGACTCCTGATCGCCAGCCACATCAAGCCTTGGCGGGACTCGACGAACCAGGAGCGCATCAGTCGGGACAACGGCATCATGCTCTCGCCGCATGTCGATGCCTTGTTCGACAAGCACCTGCTTACGTTCGAGGACGACGGCCGGATCCGCATACACACCTCGATTCCGAGGGACGTGCTGGATCGCTGGGCCATCCATCCGGATGAGCGAGCTGAGAAGTTCAGACCCGAACAAAGCGCGTTCCTGTCCCACCATCGGGAACTGTTCGCGGCCAAGGTCGCCTGAAGTCGACTCTGACGCAGGCTCTTGCCCCGAAGCGTTATCGATCTCGGCGTATGAGATGGGATCGCGCCATGCTGCGTGTGTTCCACACGCCCAATGGCCGATGGGCTTCAAGTCCGAACGAGGCCAAGCCGCCATCCCCGCGAAAGCGGGGATCCAGCGTCCTTGCGTAAAGTCAGATGGATGACCAGACATTCGTTTGTTGAAAGGCGCCTTCCGCTTTCGCGGAGATGACGAGAGCTTTGCATTTTCGGCCGCGAAAAGGCCCAGTCTTCAGCCTTGCCTTGAAGGATGAAACTCGCAGGAGTGAGTTGAGATGGCTGAGAAGAACATCATTGATCCAGCATGGCTACGTGATTTCGATGCGGCGATGAAGTCGTTGTTCGCCATCGATCACGTTGACGCAGGCCTCGGGAATGAAGACATGGTCCGCTACGCCGATCTGCCTGCGCGAGACGCAGCCCTCCAGTTCGGCAAGAAGTAAGATTTGCAACGCGTGGATCTTGGGTGGCGCTGACGCCCTCACCGCTTCAAACGCTCGGTCATGTCCGACGCAGGAGTGAACACGAAGGCTTTCCCGCGTCGATCCTGGTCGAGCAATCCCAGCTCGACGAGCCCCAGCAGGTCCGACCTGGCGGTGGGGTAGGTGATGCGGTGGGACGCCTGGTGGCCGGCGATGTCGTAGACGCTGTCGGGATTGCGGATGGCGTGCAGCAGCAGCGCGCGCTGGCGGTGGTTCAGCAGGGCGCCGAGAGGCGATCCCGGGCGCAGCAGCGATTCGGCCTGGCTCCGCTCCTTGCCCTTTCTCGCCAGGTAGCCACGCAGGCCCTCGACCGCGTCGATGATGACATCGAGCTGGTGCGCGACGAAGTAGGTCATGTCGGTCCCGTCGCTTTCCGTGTAGAGGTAGGACCTGATGTAGGGGGCCGGCGCCTTCTTGAGGACGCTCGAAATCGAGATGTACTCGCTCAGCCAGTAGCCCGCCCGCAGCATGGACCAATAGAACAGTGCGCGCGCCGTGCGTCCGTTGCCGTCGCAGAATGGATGGTCGTAGCCGATCTGGAAGTGGATCGCGATGGCGCGGACGATCGGATGCAGGAACTCGCCTTCGCCTTCCGCGTTGGCGAAGTCGCACAGGGCCTGCAGCCGTTGCGGAAGTTCCGCCGCGCGGGGCGGGACGTGCAGGACGATACCCGGGTCGAGTCGGTCCTGGACCACGACGTTGTCTTCGGCGGTCCGCAGCCGTCCCGCCTGGGTGGCATCGTCCATCGTGTCGTGCATCAGCTCGCGATGGATCTCGAGGATGAGGTCGACAGTGAGCGGACGTCCCTGCCGTCGGCGGAGCGACTGCATCATCGCGTAGTTGTTGTGGATCATCTGCTCGCTGCGGTCGCGGGGCGCGCGTCCGGTACTGAGCATCTCCTTTGCGACCTGCCGCGTGGTCGACGCGCCTTCCAGCTGCGAAGAGGTCATCGCCTCCTCGATCAACGAACGCATCAGGTACCGTTTGCGGGTGGTGCCTTCATCGACGAGGCCACTGGCCTGGATCGCGCCGGCGGCTTCGCGGTCCAGGAAATGCAGCTGCCGCTGCATGTTGCCGGTCAACGACAGGGTGAAGGGGTGTCCTACCTTGTCGGCCAGGGGAATCGTGCGTTCCAGGCCGGCGCGGGCCAGCTTGATGCCGGCCCACCAGCTTGCCGAATCGAGCCCGGCGGGCGGGCTGAGGTGCCGCACGTGGTCCCAGTGGTCATAGACGCTGTCGACCTCTGGACCGATGCCCCGGCCAAGGAGGTCGGCCAGCCTGAAACCGTCTTTTCCAAGAAGATCAGATAGTTGCGGCGCTTTCACAGGGAGTTTCATGGCAACTATCAGTTTGCTATAAATGTTACTGGTTTTTATAGCAAACTTGCGTCGGGCATGGAACCCCGAGGGCTCAATCGCTCAAACCTGAACGGGATTCGGTCTCTCCAAAACTGACCTGTACCAGCCGACAAGGATGGTGATGCATCGCTGCTCAACGCATGCGTGCCCCCATCTTCTCGCTACGGGCGCGTGAGGCCGCGCTTGCCGTTGCGGTGCGTTCGCTGGCCTTTGTCGCACGCTTCGTGCTCTTGCTGACCAGCGAGAAGCGATAGCCCATCGCGTCGGCGACCCTCAGTACGGTCCCGAAGCTGGGATTGCCGTCCGCGGACAGCGCCTTGTACAGCCCTTCACGTGTCAGGCCGGTATCGCGCGCGAGCTGGCTCATGTTGCGCGCGCGCCGCGACGCCGAGCGCGTGGACGAGGAAGGCCGGGTCGTCGGGTGCTTCCTCGAAGCAGGCGTGCAGGTAGGCAGCGATGTCGGCCTCGCTTTCGAGATACTCGGCCGAGTCCCAGGGCGTGGTCTTCAGCGCCATGTCAGTCCTCGGCAAAGCGGGAGTCAGACTGTCTTTCTCGACCCGACTCGCGCTCACGCCGCAATATCGACGTACTCGACGGAACTGGACGGTTCCGGAACCGGTTGGCCGTCTTCGCGAAGGCCGGCCAGGTGCAGTTCGATGGCTTCGCGGATGTTCGCCTCCACTTCCGCGACGGTCGCGCCGGTGGTGACGCAGCCCGGCAGGTCGGGCACGTAGGCGGCGTAGTTGGACTCGGCTTTCTCGATGACGATGGCGTAGCGCATGGCGGTCAACTCCTGAGCCCAATTTTCGGCCAAAGCGATGAATGTAGGAGCGGGCCATGCCCGCGACCCGCGCAACCCGGGCACCGTCGATCGCCGGTCGCGCCCATGGAGCGCTCCTACCCCATCCCGTACTTTTGATCGCGAATTGGTATGAGTCCGGCTTGGCGATCCGGGACGCGTTGAAAGCACCTCTCACCAGTCCGTCCGGCCCTCAGGCGCAGCCTTCGGGCGTTCATGGGGGTGGCGAGCCGGGGGCTCGCAAAAGCACCCCTCCCCAGCCCTCCCCTTCGCTTCGCGAAAGGGAGGGGCAAAAGCTCAAACCCCAATCGGATTCGGCTTTTCCTGATCCAGCTTGTAGAGCTTGATCGCGCGCGCGGCGTCCTTCGCGGTCATCTTGCCGTCCTTCGCCAGTGCGTCGATCGCGGCGTGGGCGATGTAGTAGCGGTCGACTTCGAAGTGGCGGCGGAGGTTGGCGCGGGTGTCGCTGCGGCCGAAGCCGTCGGTGCCGAGGACGGTGTAGGTGCGCGGGATGAAGGCGCGGACCTGGTCGGTGAAGTTGCGTACGTAGTCCGTCGCCGCGATGACCGGGCCGGCGGGGCGGGATTCGATGCACTGGGTGACGTAGGCCTGGCGCGGCTTGGACTCGGGGTGCAGGCGGTTCCAGCGTTCGGTGTCGTAGCCGTCGCGGCGCAGTTCGGTGAAGCTGGGGCAGGACCACACGTCGGCGGTCACGCCGAAGTCCTTGTCCAGCAGGTCGGCAGCAAAGATCGC
Organism: Luteimonas sp.; assembly: GCA_035444805.1. Classification (GTDB taxonomy): domain Bacteria; phylum Pseudomonadota; class Gammaproteobacteria; order Xanthomonadales; family Xanthomonadaceae; genus Luteimonas. The sequence continues at coordinate 31,950 of DAOMPM010000030.1, forward strand.
CTCGCGCAGGATGGTGCCGCTGCCCATCAGCTGCACGCGCAGTTCGCCCTTCTTCGCCTTGCCGGCGTCCTTGAGCAGGTACATGCCCTTGATCACGCCCTCGGCCGCGCCTTCGGGCAGGTCGGGGTGCGGGTAGTTCTCGTTCATCAGGGTCAGGTAGTAGTACTCGTCCACCTGCTCGGCGATCATGCGCTGCATGCCGTGCTGCAGGATGACGGCGACTTCGCCGGCGAAGGTCGGGTCGTAGCTGCGGCAGTTGGGGATCGCGCCCGAGAGCAGGTGCGAGTGGCCGTCCTCGTGCTGCAGGCCTTCGCCGTTGAGGGTGGTGCGGCCGGCGGTGCCGCCGAGCAGGAAGCCGCGCGCACGCATGTCCGCCGCCTGCCAGGCGGCGTCGCCGACGCGCTGGAAGCCGAACATCGAGTAGTAGATGTAGAACGGCAGCAGCTGCAGGTTGTTGGTGCTGTAGCTGGTGGCCGCGGCCATCCACGAGGCGAAGGCGCCGGCCTCGGTGATGCCTTCCTGCAGCACCTGGCCGGTAGTGTCCTCGCGGTAGTACATCAGCTGGTCGCGGTCGACCGGCTTGTACTTCTGGCCTTCCGGGGCGTAGATGCCGATCTGCCGGAACAGGCCTTCCATGCCGAAGGTGCGCGCCTCGTCGCAGACGATCGGCACGGTGCGCGGGCCGACCTGCTTGTCGCGCAGGATGATGTTGAGCGACTGCACGAAGGCCATCGTGGTCGACATCTCGCGCTCGCCGGTGCTCTTGGTCAGGCGTTCGAAGACGTCGAGCTTCGGGGTTTCGATCTTCTCCTCGGCCTTGCGCCGGCGCTGCGGCAGGAAGCCGCCCAGCGCACGGCGACGTTCGAGCAGGTACTGCACCTCGTCGGACTTCTCGCCCGGGTGGTAGAACGGGATCGCGCCGTCCTTGAGCTGGGCGTCGTCGACTGGGATCTTGAAGCGGTCGCGGAAGGCGCGCACAGCGTCGTCGTCGAGCTTCTTGGTGTTGTGGGTGGGGTTGAGCGCCTCGCCGGCGCTGCCCAGGCCATAGCCCTTCACCGTCTTGGCGAGGATGACGGTCGGCTGGCCGCTGGTCTTCATCGCGCTGTCGTAGGCGGCGTAGACCTTGTGCGGGTCGTGGCCGCCGCGGTTGAGGCGCCAGATGTCGTCGTCGGAGAGGCTGGCGACCATCGCCAGGGTCTCGGGATACTTGCCGAAGAAGTGCTCGCGCGTGTAGGCGCCGCCGAAGGCCTTGCAGTTCTGGTACTCGCCGTCGACGGTTTCCATCATCAGCTTCTTGAGCAGGCCCTGCGGGTCCTTGGCCAGCAGCGGGTCCCAGTAGCTGCCCCAGATGGTCTTGATCACGTTCCAGCCGGCGCCGCGGAACTGGCTTTCCAGTTCCTGGATGATCTTGCCGTTGCCGCGCACCGGGCCGTCGAGGCGCTGCAGGTTGCAGTTGA
>DAOMPM010000031.1:0-32689 GCA_035444805.1 Luteimonas sp.
TGATCGTGTTCGGCGAAGGCACGCGCGACTATGCCGAGGGCAGCGTGGTCGAGGTCGTACCGTACTGAACCGGCGCGCTTCCTTGTCCCCGGGTCGACCCGGATACCACTCCCGTGCCGTCGGCGTGATAATCGGCGCATGAGCAGGGAGATCACACCGCGGGAAGCCAGCTTCCGGATCGCGCAGGGCGCGCTGCTGGTGGACGTGCGCGAGGACCACGAACGCGAGCTGGGCATGGCCGAGGGCGCGATCGGCATCGCGCGCGCCGAACTCGAGCGCGCACCCCACCATGTCATCCCCGGTGTCGACAGCGAAGTCCTGCTGATCTGCCAGAGCGGCGGCCGCTCGACCCTGGCCGCCGAACTGCTGCAGCGGCTGGGCTACCAGCACGTCAGCTCGGTGCGCGGCGGCACGCTGATGTGGCAGGCCGAGGGTTTCCCGCTGACCCGCCCCGAGGTCGCGGTCGACGAGGACTTCCACCAGCGCTATTCACGCCACCTGCTGCTGCCGGAGATCGGCGCCAGCGGCCAGCGGCGTCTGGAGGCGGCCAGCGTGGTGGTCATCGGAGCCGGCGGGCTGGGGTCACCAGTCGCGTTCTACCTTGCCGCGGCCGGCGTCGGCCAGCTGCGCCTGGTCGACGACGACGTGGTCGAGCGCAGCAACCTGCAGCGCCAGATCCTGCACACCGACGCCGACATCGGCGTGCCCAAGGTGGACTCGGCGCAGATGCGGCTGTCCGCGCTGAACCCGCGCGTCGGCATCGAGGCGGTGGCCGAACGGTTGAGTTCAGACAACGTCGAGCGCCTGATCATGGACGCCGACGTGGTGGTCGACGGCGGCGACAACTTCCCGGTGCGCTACCTGCTCAACGACGCCTGCGTGCACCTGGGCAAGCCTCTGGTCTACGGCGCCGTGCATCGTTTCGAGGGCCAGGTGAGCGTGTTCGACGCCGGCCGCCAGCGCGGCAAGGCACCCTGCTACCGCTGCCTGTTCCCGGAGCCGCCGCCGCCCGAGGCCGCGCCCAACTGCAGCGAGGCCGGCGTGCTGGGCGTACTGCCGGGCGTGGTCGGCATGCTGCAGGCGACCGAGGCGCTGAAGCTGCTGCTGCACGTCGGTGAACCCCTGTCGGGCCGCCTGCTGCATTTCGACGCGCTGGGCATGCGCTTCCGCGAGACCCGGCTGGCGCCGGACCCGGATTGCCCGCTGTGTGCGCCGGAGCGGCCGTTCCCGGGTTATATCGACTACGCTGCGTTCTGCGCCGGTTGAGGCAGGCAGGGGGCAGCCGGCGCATGACAGCCGGCTGTGCGGGGGAGCCCGACCGCCGGTCCCAGCCGAAGAGCCGGATGCCCGCCATGGATGCCTCGTTCCCGCGTATCGCAGCCGTCCTGCTCCTGTTGTCGGTCGGGCTGGTCGCCGCAACCGCCACGGCAGCGGATCCCTGCATGCAGTTGTCAGTGCAGGCGACGCAGTCGCCGGATGCGGGCCAGCGCGTTGCCGCCGCGGCCTGCGAGGAACACCGCCTCTGGTACCGGCCCTTCATTGACCTTGACGGGCGCATCGGTGCGATGAAGGTGCGCGAGGCCGAACGGACGAGGCTCGCCAACGGCCAGCCGGCCTGGCAGCGCGTCGTCGAGTACTGGCGCGACAGCGGCCTGCTCTGGCAGGCGGGCGCCGGCGACTGTGCCTACGGCACCGGGCCGGTCCCGTCATGCCGGACCTTCGTGGTCGACACGCCGTGGTCGGCCGCATTCGTGTCCTGGGTAATGCGCCGGGCGGGGCTGCCGGGCTTCGACGGCTCCGCCAGCCACCTGAGCTACGTACGACGCGCCTACCGCGAGCCGTTCCTGAGCCCGTACCGCGTGGCCAACCCGCTCGCGGTGCAGGTGCGCACCGGCGACATGCTGTGCAGCGTGCGCGGCACCGGGCGAACCTATGGTTTCAGCGAACTGGCGACCCTGCTCAGCGGCAGCGAGCCTGGGCTGGCGATGCACTGCGACGTGGTGGTCGGGATCGGCGTCGAGCCGGAGAACCAGCGCAGCGCCTGGCTGGTCGGCGGCAACGTCTACGACAGCGTGACCATGCGCCGCCTGCGCCTGAACGCAGGCGACCGCTTCGACAACCTGCCGATGCGCCTGGCCAGCGACCCCGACTGCACCCCGGAAAGCGCCTACGCCTGCGACCTCAATCGCCAGGACTGGTCGGTGCTGCTGCAGCTGCGACCGGCCGAGGAACTGGCGGGTTTGCGGCCGGCGTTGCCGATGCCGCCAGCGTATTCGCAGCCGCCGGCCAGTGGTGGCGGCACGCTGCAGTGGGGCGCGCCCGCGGGCCAGCCGGTGGTTCCCGCCGCTGGTGTCGCTCCACAGGTCCAGCCCGCCCGCTGCTGCAACCACTGCGATCCGGAAGTCGGACTGCCGCGCTGCCCGGTCCGACCCGGGACGCCTTGATCGAATTGGTGTAGGAGCGCCCCATGGGCGCGACCTCGCCGCGATGCAACGCAGGGATGACGTCGTAGTTTGCCCATCTCGCGCGTGGCGACGCGTTCATCCGTGTCGCATCGTCCGGTGTGTCGCGGCGCGGTCGCGGGCATGGCCCGCTCCTACAGTTCGGCGATCAGTGCATGAAGCGCGACAGCGCCTCACCGTAGGCCGGAAACGCCTGGATGTCGTTGTGCCCGGCATCTTCGATGGCCACGACCCGCGCCTGCGGCAACACGCGCAGCAGCGCGTCGGTGTTGGCCGGCGGGATCACCTCGTCGCGGCCGGCGCGCAGGACCAGCACCGGGCCGTCGTGGCCGCGCAGCCAGTTGGCGGACGGATAGCGCTCGCGCAGCAGCCAGCGCACCGGCAGCCAGCGGTAGTGCGCCTGCGCCACATTGGCGAGGCTGTCGAACGGGGTGACCAGCGCCAGCCGGTCGACGGGACGTTGTGAAACCACGTGGCTGGCGACGCCGCTGCCGAGGCTGCGGCCGATCGCCGACACCGGCTGGCCGGGGTGCCGTGCCTGCACATCGTCGAAGAACGCCAGCGCGTCGTCGAGCAGGGCGTCCGCCGCCGGCAAGCCGTCGCTGGCGCCGTAGCCGCGGTAGGCGAGCAGGTACACCGTGCGCTGCGGGAACCAGCGCGCGAAGTCGTCGCGGTTCGCCTCGACGGCCTCGCCGTTGCCGCCGAAATAGACGATCGCGGAGGGCTGGCCGGGATTGACGATCCAGCCGCGCAGCACGATCCCGTCGCGCTCCAGCGCGTAGCCGGTGCCGGCCGGCGCGGCGCGGGTGTACTGCGGCAGGTACACCATCTGGCGCTGGCTGAAGAACAGCAGCGCGCACAGCGCCACGTAGGCCAGCGCCAGCACGACTACCGAGGTCGCCAGCATCCGCAGCATCCGCGACGATCAGCCGTGGCGCTCGCGCGCGGCCTCGAACGCGGCCAGCTGCTCCGGCGTCGCCTCGCGCTGGTGCTTCGCCTTCCACCCCGGGAAGGGTTCGCCGTAGACCGCTTCGCGCGCTTCGTCCCGGGTCATCGCGATGCCGCGCGCCTCGGCGGCCTCGTTGTACCAGTCGGCCAGGCAATTGCGGCAGAAGCCGGCGAGGATCATCAGGTCGATGTTCTGCACGTCCGGGCGCTGCTCCAGCAGGTGCGCGCGCAGGCGGCGGAACACGGCGGCCTCGATGTGCGTGGTTTCGGAATCGTCGGCCATGGGGCGCTCCTTGTCGGCGTGATGCGGTGACGTGAGACAATACAAGTTCCCGTTCCCGCCCTCCACGACGGCATGACCGCACGCATCCTCGACGGCAAGCGCATCGCCGATTCCCTGCTCGACGAACTGCGCCAGCGCGTGGATGAACGCGTCGCCGCCGGCCGCCCGCGGCCCGGCCTGGCGGTGGTGCTGGTCGGCAGCGATCCGGCCTCGCAGTCCTACGTGCGCAACAAGCGCCGGGCGGCGGAAAAGGTCGGCATCCAGGCCTTCGACTTCGACCTGCCGGCGGGCACCAGCGAGGCCGAGCTGCTGGCGCTGATCGACCGGCTCAACGCCGATCCGGCGGTGCACGGCATCCTCGTGCAGCTGCCGCTGCCGGGCATCCCCGATGCCACCCGCCTGATCCACCGCATCGATCCGCGCAAGGACGTCGACGGCTTCCATCCCGAGAACGTCGGCCACCTGGCGCTGCGCCAGTTCGGCCTGCGGCCGTGCACGCCGCGCGGCATCACCACCCTGCTGGCCTACACCGACCAGCCGGTGCGCGGTCAGAGCGCGACCATCGTTGGCGTCAGCAACCACGTCGGCCGACCGATGGCGCTGGAGCTGATGATCGCCGGCTGCACCGTCACCAGCTGCCACAAGTTCACGCCGCCCGAGGTGCTGCGACGGCACGTCGGCGAGGCCGACATTCTGGTCGTCGCCGTGGGCCGCGCCGGCCTGATCCCGGGCGACTGGGTGAAGCCGGGCGCGGTGGTGATCGACGTCGGCATCAACCGGCTCGACGACGGCCGACTGACCGGCGACATCGAGTTCGCGCCGGCCGCCGCGCGGGCGAGCTGGATCACGCCGGTCCCGGGCGGGGTGGGGCCGATGACGGTCGCGACCCTGATGCAGAACACGCTGGAGGCTGCGGAAGCGGCCGATGCCGCTTTTGCGGCGGGGATTCGGGAATAGGGATTCGGGATTCGCAGGCTCCCGTCCCGCCCTTCGCGCCAATCAACCCCTGACGAACCTCCGGACAAGTCGGAATGACAGTTGTTCAGGGTTTCTCCAATCCCTAATCCCCAATCCCGGGTTACAATGACGCGCTTCCCCACCTCCCCGGGACTGCCGATGCTCCGCATCCAGGCTGAAGCACTGACGTACGACGACGTTTCCCTCGTCCCCGCGCATTCGACCGTCCTGCCCAAGGACGTCTCGCTCGCCACCAACCTCACCCGATCCCTGCGCCTGAACCTGCCGATCGTCTCGGCGGCGATGGACACGGTCACCGAAGCGCGCCTCGCGATCGCGATGGCCCAGCTCGGCGGCATCGGCATCGTCCACAAGAATCTCAGCGCCGAACGCCAGGCGGCCGAGGTGCAGCAGGTCAAGAACTTCGAGGCCGGCGTCATCCGCGAGCCGTTCACGGTCGGGCCGAACACCACCATCGGCGAAGTGCTCAAGCTCACCCGCGCGCGCCGCATCTCCGGCGTGCCGGTGGTCGACGGCGGCCAGCTGGTCGGCATCGTCACCGGCCGCGACATGCGTTTCGAGAAGAAGCTCGACGATCCGGTGCGCAACATCATGACCAAGAAGGACCGCCTGGTCACGGTGAAGGAGGGCGCCAGCGACGAGGAAGTGATCGACCTGCTGCACCGGCACCGCATCGAGAAGGTGCTGGTGGTCAACGACGCTTTCGAGCTGCGCGGCCTGATCACGGTCAAGGACATCCAGAAGAAATCCGACAACCCCAACGCCGCCTACGACGACGACGAGCAGCTGCTGGTCGGCGCCGCGGTCAGCGCCGGTGGCGATACCGAGCACCGCACCGGGCTGCTGGTCGCGGCCGGCGTCGACGTGGTGATCGTGGACTCCGCCCACGGCCATGCGCAGGGCGTGCTGGATCGCGTCGCCTGGATCAAGAAGACCTTCCCGAAGCTGCAGGTGATCGGCGGCAACATCGTCAGCGGCGACGCTGCGCTGGCGCTGATGGATGCCGGCGCGGACGCGGTGAAGGTCGGCGTTGGCCCCGGTTCGATCTGCACCACGCGCATGGTCGCCGGCGTCGGCGTGCCGCAGGTCACCGCGGTGTCGATGGTGGCCGAGGCACTGCAGGACCGCATCCCGCTGATCGCCGACGGCGGCATCCGCTATTCGGGCGACCTCGGCAAGGCGCTCGCGGCCGGCGCGTCGACCATCATGATCGGCGGCCTGTTCGCCGGCACCGACGAATCGCCGGGCGAAACCGAACTGTTCCAGGGCCGCAGCTACAAGAGCTACCGCGGCATGGGTTCGCTGGGCGCGATGGAAAAGGGCTCGAAGGACCGCTACTTCCAGGACTCTGCCGACGCCGACAAGCTCGTCCCCGAAGGCATCGAAGGCCGCGTGCCCTCCCGCGGCCCGCTCAGCGGCGTGGTCCACCAGCTCGCCGGCGGCCTGCGCGCGACGATGGGCTACGTCGGCTGCGCCACGATCGACGACATGCGCAGCAAGCCGCAGTTCGTGAAGGTCTCCGGCGCCGGCCAGCGCGAGAGCCATGTGCATGACGTGCAGATCACCAAGGAACCGCCGAACTACAGAATGGGCTGATGCCTTGTCTGTCATCCCGAGCGCAGCGAGGGATCTGCTTTCCGTGGGGCCCGCAGTGAAGCAGATCCCTCGCTGCGCTCGGGATGACAACCGTTGAACCTTCGTCACAGACCCGCGGCTCCATGACCGACATCCACAGCGACAAGATCCTCATCCTCGACTTCGGCGCGCAGTACACGCAGCTGATCGCGCGCCGCATCCGCGAGATCGGCGTCTACTGCGAGATCTGGGCCTGGGACCATGACCCGACCGAAATCGCCGCGTTCGGCGCCAAGGGCATCATCCTCTCCGGTGGACCGGAGTCGACCACGCTGCCGGATGCTCCGAAGGCGCCGCAGCAGGTGTTCGACAGCGGCCTGCCGGTCCTCGGCATCTGCTACGGCATGCAGACGCTGGCCGCGCAGCTCGGCGGCGCGACCGAAGCGGCGGACCAGCGCGAGTTCGGCCACGCGGAAGTCGATATCGTCAAACCCGATGCGCTGTTCTCCGGCCTGAGCGATCATCGCGGCAAGTCCCGGCTCAACGTCTGGATGAGCCACGGCGACCACGTCTCGCAGGCGCCACCGGGCTTCACCATCACAGCCACCACCGACCGCATCCCGGTCGCGGCGATGGCCAACGAGGCCAGGCGCTGGTACGGCGTGCAGTTCCATCCCGAGGTCACGCACACCCTGCAGGGCCAGACCCTGCTGCGCCGCTTCGTGGTCGACGTCTGCGGCTGCGCCACGCTGTGGACCGCGGCCCACATCATCGACGACCAGATCGCGCGCGTGCGCGAGCAGGTCGGCTCGGACGAAGTGATCCTCGGCCTGTCCGGTGGCGTCGATTCCTCCGTCGTCGCGGCGCTGTTGCACAAGGCGATCGGCGAGCAGCTGACCTGCGTCTTCGTCGACACCGGCCTGCTGCGCTGGCAGGAAGGCGACCAGGTGATGGCGATGTTTGCCGAGCACATGGGCGTCAAGGTGGTCCGCGTCAACGCCGCCGAACGTTACTTCAAGGCGCTGGAAGGCGTCAGTGACCCCGAAGCCAAGCGCAAGATCATCGGCAACCTGTTCGTCGAGATCTTCGAGGAAGAATCGAACAAGCTGAAGAACGCGAAGTGGCTGGCGCAGGGCACGATCTACCCGGACGTGATCGAGTCGGCCGGTAGCCGGACCGGCAAGGCCCACGTCATCAAGAGCCACCACAACGTCGGCGGCCTGCCCGAGCACATGAAGCTCGGCCTGGTCGAGCCGCTGCGCGAATTGTTCAAGGACGAAGTGCGGCGCCTGGGTGTCGAGCTCGGCCTGCCGCGCACCATGGTCTACCGCCATCCGTTCCCGGGCCCTGGTCTGGGCGTGCGCATCCTCGGCGAAGTGAAGCCCGAGTACGCCGACCTGCTGGCGCGCGCCGACGCGATCTTCATCGACGAGCTGCGCAAGGCCGACCTCTACGACAGGACCTCGCAGGCCTTCGCCGTGTTCCTGCCGGTGAAGTCGGTAGGCGTGGTCGGCGACGCCCGCGCCTACGAGTGGGTGATCGCACTGCGCGCGGTCGAGACGATCGACTTCATGACCGCGCACTGGGCGCACCTGCCGTACGAGTTCCTCGGCGCGGTCAGCAACCGCATCATCAACGAACTGCGCGGCGTTTCCCGCGTGGTCTACGACATCAGCGGCAAGCCGCCTGCCACCATCGAATGGGAATGAACCGATTGTTTGCGCGCCATGGCGCGCAAGCGGTTCATTGACCGGGCACGGATGGCCGGGCCGGGCGATCCGCAGGCAAGAGTGTCGCGCCATGGACGGCGGCATGGACGTTGATCAGAGCGAATTCGGAATGACAGAAGCCCAATCCGCCGACGAACACGGGATGCGCCACGCCTTCGCGCTGGCCGACCGCGCCGAGCGCGAGTTCGACGAGATCCCGGTGGGCGCGGTGCTGGTGTCCGCGGACGGGCAGGTGCTGGGCGAGGGCTGGAACCGGAATATCCTCGACCACGACCCGACCGCACACGCCGAGATCGTGGCGATGCGCGAGGCGGGCAGGGCGCTGGGCAACCATCGCCTGGTCGGCAGCACGCTCTACGTCACGCTCGAACCCTGCGCGATGTGCGCGATGGCGCTGGTGCACGCACGCGTGGCGCGGCTGGTCTACGGCGCCGCCGATCCCAAGACCGGCGCCTGCGGCAGCGTGTTCGACCTGCTTGCGGATCCGCGGCACAACCATCGTGTCGAGGTGCAGGGCGGGGTGCTGGGCGATGAAGCGGGGCGTCGGCTCAGCAACTACTTCCGCGCCAAGCGCGGCAAGTCGCCTTTGTAGGAGCGCCCCATGGGCGCGACCGGGTAACGATGATGCCGCGGTCGCGGTGGGTCGCGGGCATGGCCCGCTCCTACGCGGGCGGGATGCGCCGGTTGGCCAGCCTGTGCCCGTCATCCATCTCGTCGTTGACAGCGCGCACGGCCATCGAGGCCTCGCTGGCCAGCAGCAGGCTCGAGGCGAACATCGACAGCACGCCCAGGGCGGCCAGCACGGTCGGCAGCGGTCCGAACAGGTGGTTGAAATAGGTGTCGCCGGCGATGAGCAGGCTGGTGCCGACGAAGAAGCTGATCGCCACGTAAAGCAGCTGGCTGGCGCGCAGGATGAGCAGGCTGCGCCGGCGCTGGACGATGATGCGGCGCTCCAGCAGCTCGCGCAGCTCCGGCTCCTGGCACGCGCCCAGGTCCTTGAGCAGGCTGCGCGCGCGGTCGATGATCCGCGACAGGCGCGCGTTGGCCGAGGCCAGCAGCGCGGCGGTCGCGGTCAGGAAGAACGCCGGCGCGAGCATCGCGGTGAGGACGGCGTACTGGGTCAGGGCGTTCGGGAGCATGGTGTCCGGCGTGCGCGGAGGCTGCGCTATCATGCGCCGTCCCGCCACCGATCGCGAGCGCATGTCACAACACGAAGCCGCGCAGGGCAACGGCCGCCTGGTCTGGATCGACCTTGAAATGACCGGTCTCGACACCAACCGCGATTCGATCCTCGAGATCGCCACGGTGGTGACCGATTCGGACCTCAACGTACTGGCCGAAGGGCCCGAGTTCGCGATCGCGCATCCGCTGGCGGTGCTCGAGGCGATGGACGAATGGAACCGCACCCAGCATGGCAAGTCGGGCCTGTGGCGACGGGTGCTGGAGGAGTGCGTGGCGATGGCCGAGGCCGAGGCGCGCACGCTCGAGTTCCTGCGCGCCTGGCTGGGACCGGGACAGTCGCCGATGTGCGGCAACTCGATCTGCCAGGACCGGCGCTTCCTGCACCGGCAGATGCCTGAGCTGGAGCGCTTCTTCCACTACCGCAACCTCGATGTCAGCACGCTCAAGGAGCTGGCGCGGCGCTGGTCGCCGTCGGTGCTGGCCGGCGTGAGCAAGACCGCCGCGCACACAGCGCTCAGCGACGTGCACGATTCGATCGCGGAACTGCGCCACTACCGGCGCTTCATGGGTGAGCTGGCGGGACGCCTCCCCGCCTGACATCACTGGCATGACGCATCCAATCGCGAAGCCGGCTGACATCGCCGCCCATGCAGCGGACTGGGCCGACCTGCAGCGCGCCGTCGCCCTGCTGGAGGCGCCGACGATCACCGCGCGCATGGCCAGTCTCGTCGGCACGCCGCTCGAGTACGCGGTGCGTGCGCTGCCGAAGAAGGTGTCCGACCGCATCCACGGCGCAGTGGAGGCCGCGCTGTACAAGTCGACGCAGGTCGCGCTGTGGAGCATGGACAACAAGCCAGGCCGCGGGGCCTCGATCCGCTGGCACAAGCTGGCCGCGGCCGGGACCGGTGCGGTCGGCGGCGCCTTCGGCTTCGCCGCGCTGTTGCTGGAGCTGCCGGTGTCGACCACGATCATGATGCGTGCAGTGGCCGACGTGGCCCGCAGCGAAGGCTTCGACCTGTCCGAGATGTCCACCCGGCAGTCCTGCCTGGAGGTGTTCGCGCTCGGCGGACATTCGCCAAAGGACGACGCCAGCGAAACCGGCTACTACCTCGCCCGCGGCTTCACCGCCGACGTCATGCGCCACCTGTCGGCCGAGCTGGCTGGGCGACAGGTGGTGGGGCAGGGCATCACCACCGGCATGGGCTCGAAGGAGGCCGGCAAGTGGCTGGCCAAGCTGGTCGAACGCGTGGCCAGCCGTTTCGGCGTGGTGGTGACCGAGAAGTTCGCGGCGCAGGCGGTGCCGATCGTCGGCGCGGCTACCGGCGCGGCGCTCAACACCATGTTCACCGACTACTACCAGGACGTGGCGCGCGGGCACTTCATCGTGAAGCGGCTGGAGCAGCGCTACGGCGAGGTGGCGGTAAGGAAGGCCTACGACGGTGTGGCGCGGCGAAAGGGCGGCTGAGCCGTAACGCAAAGCGCCTCGTACCAGAAAATGAATGGCGTAGGAGCGCCCCATGGGCGCGACCGGGTCGCGATGATGCCCCGGCCGCCGCGGGTCGCGGGCGTGGCCCGCTCCTACATTTTTCGTCCTGGAGGAAGGGACGCGAGCTCAGCCCCCGGCCTTCGACTTCGCCAGCTTCAGCCAGGTGTCGACCACGGTGTCCGGGTTCAGCGACACCGACTCGATGCCTTCCTCCATCAGCCATTGTGCGAGGTCCGGGTGGTCGCTCGGGCCCTGGCCGCAGATGCCGATGTACTTGCCCTTGGCCTTCGCGGTCTGGATCGCCATCGACAGCAGCTTCTTCACCGCCGGGTTCCGCTCGTCGAACAGGTGGGCGACGATCGAGGAATCGCGGTCCAGGCCGAGGGTGAGCTGGGTCAGGTCGTTGGAGCCGATCGAGAAGCCGTCGAAGATGTCGAGGAACTCGTCGGCCAGCAGCGCATTCGACGGCACTTCGCACATCATGATGACCTTGAGGCCGTTCTCGCCCCGGCGCAGACCGTTTTCGGCCAGCACCTCGACCACCCTGCGGCCTTCTTCCAGCGTGCGCACGAAGGGGATCATCACCCAGAGGTTGTCCAGCCCCATTTCGTTGCGCACGCGCAGCACCGCGCGGCATTCCAGCGCGAACGCGGCCGAGAACGACGGATCGACGTAGCGGCTGGCGCCACGGAAGCCGATCATCGGGTTCTCCTCGTGCGGCTCGTAGTTCTGGCCGCCGAGGAGGTTGGCGTACTCGTTCGACTTGAAGTCGGACAGGCGCACGATCACCGGGTTCGGCGCCACCGACGCGGTCAGCGTGGCGATGCCCTCGGCGAGGCGGTCGACGTAGAAGTCCACCGGCGAGGCATAGCCGACGATCTTCTCGTCGATCTTCTTCTTCGTCGCCGCGTCCTGCTTGTCGTACTCCAGCAGCGCGTTCGGATGCACGCCGATGTGCGCGGCGATGATCATCTCCAGCCGCGCAAGACCAATCCCGGCGTTGGGCAACTGGCCGAAGTCGAACGCGCGCTCCGGGTTGGCGACGTTCATCATGATCTTGAGCGGCGCCGGCGGCATGTTCTCAAGATCAGTGGTGATGCGCTCGAAGGGCAGGCTGCCGGCGTAGATGAAGCCGGTGTCGCCTTCGGCACAGCTCACGGTGACCTCGCTGCCGTCCGCGATCGCGTCCAGCGCGTTGCCGGTGCCGACCACCGCCGGCACGCCCAGTTCGCGGGCGATGATCGCAGCATGGCAGGTGCGGCCGCCGCGATTGGTGACGATGGCGCTGGCGCGCTTCATCACCGGCTCCCAGTCGGGGTCGGTCATGTCGGCGACCAGCACGTCGCCAGGACGCACGTGCTCCATGTCCTCGAGCCGGCGCACCACGCGCGCGACGCCGCTGCCGATCTTCTGGCCGATGGCGCGGCCCTCGGCGACCACGGCGCCGCGCTTGCCCAGCGCGTAGCGCTCGATCTGGGTCGCCTTGGCGCGCGACTTCACCGTTTCCGGGCGCGCCTGCACGATGAACAGCTTGCCGCTGACGCCATCCTTCGCCCACTCGATGTCCATCGGCCGGCCGTAGTGCTGTTCGATCACCAGCGCCTGCTTCGACAGCTCGTGCACGTCGGCGTCGCTGATCGAGAACGTGCTGCGCAGGTCGGCCGGCGTGTCCTCGGTCTTCACCCGCTCACCAGGCTGGTCGGAATAGACCATGCGCAGCTGCTTGGCGCCGATCGATCGGCGCAGGATCGCCGGCTTGCCCGCGGTCAGCGTGGGCTTGTAGACGTAGAACTCGTCCGGGTTCACCGCACCCTGCACGACCATCTCGCCGAGGCCGAAGCTGGAGGTGACGAAGACCACGTCGCGGAAGCCGGACTCGGTGTCGAGCGTGAACAGCACGCCCGAGGCACCGACGTCCGAACGCACCATCAGCTGCACGCCGGCGGACAGGAACACGTCCTCGTGCTTGAAGCCGTGATGCACGCGGTAGGCGATGGCGCGATCGTTGTACAGCGACGCGAACACTTCCTTGACCTTGCGCACCACGTCGTCGGCGCCGGTGACGTTGAGGAAGGTTTCCTGCTGGCCGGCGAACGAGGCGTCGGGCAGGTCCTCGGCGGTGGCCGAGGAGCGCACCGCGACCGCCACCTCACCGCCACCGTTGTCGGCGCACAGCTTGGCGTAGGCGGCGCGGATGTCCCGGTCGAGGTCCGGCTGCAGCGGCGCGTCGATCACCCAGCCGCGGATCTCTCCGCCGGCGGCGGTCAGCGCGGGCACGTCCTCGACGTCGAGCGTGGCCAGGCGGTCGAAGATGCGCTGGTGCAGGTCGTTGTGGGCGATGAAGGCCTTGAATGCATCCGCCGTGGTCGCGAAGCCGCCCGGCACCGACACCCCGAGCCCCGACAGCTCCCCGATCATCTCGCCCAGCGAGGAGTTCTTGCCGCCGACCTGGGCCAGGTCGGCCAAGCGCAGGTCGTGGAGCCAGAGGATGTTCGCCGTGGAGGCGGGGGGCAGCGGGGCGGGCTGGTTCAAGGCGGGGCGCTCCAGAAGGTCGAAAGAAGACACGCAAGGACCAGCGCGCGCCGGTCGAAACCGCTATTTTAGCCCGGAGATCCCGCCACCACAGCGCCCACGGGCGATGGAGACAGCGTTGTCAGCAAACAGACCCGTTTTTTATGTTTCCGATGGAACCGGTATTACCGCCGAAACCGTCGGCCACAGCCTGCTCACGCAGTTTTCCGCCAGCACCTTCAGCACCAACCGCATCCCGTTCGTGGACAGCGTCGAACGGGCGCTCGAGGTCGCCGAGCGCATCCGCGCGACCGGCGAAGCGCAGGGTGTGCGCCCGATCGTGGTCAATTCCTCGGTCGACCCCGAGATTTCGGCGGCGATCGCGCGCAGCGGCGCGCTGGTGCTGGACGTGTTCGCGCCCTTCATCGAGACCCTGGAAGCGGAGCTGGGCGAGAAGCCGCAGCCGCGGGTGGGGCAGGCGCACGGCATGGTCGATTTCGAGACCTACCATCGCCGCATCAACGCGATGAACTTCGCCCTGACCCACGACGACGGCATGTCGATCAACTACGACGCAGCCGATGTGATCCTGGTGGCGGTGTCGCGGGCGGGCAAGACCCCGACCTGCATCTACCTCGCGCTCCACCACGGCGTCAGCGCCGCCAACTATCCGCTGACCGACGAGGACCTCGAGCACGACCGCCTGCCGCCGCGGCTGCGCGCGCACCGCTCCAAGCTCTTCGGCCTGACCATCGACCCGGTGCGCCTGCAGCAGATCCGCCAGGAGCGGCGCCCCAATTCCCGCTACGCCGACCTGGAGACCTGCAAGCGCGAAGTGGCGGCGGCGGAGAAGCTGTTTCGCGCCGAACGGATCCCGATGCAGAACACGACGCATACCTCGATCGAGGAGATCTCGAGCAAGGTCATGTCGATTCTGGGGATCGAGCGAGTGATGTACTGAGGGCGCGGCCCGCTGCGTGCGGCGGCGGTTCATGATTCACGCCGGCAAGCGCCCAAGTTAGGCGCTCGCAGGTGATCCGTCAATGCTGCCCGCGCGCGACGCCAGCGTGTAGGATCAAGCCATGCACGACGTCGCCACCCGCAGCGCAAGCATCCCCAAGCTGGGCCGTTTCGGCTGGCTGATGGCGCTGTACGCGGAGAACTTCCGGCGCATGACCCGGCTGTTCGAACCGGCGGACCTGGCCCCGGGCCGCTACGTGTCCTCGATCGGCAACGGCCTCGACGTCCAGCTCGACGTGCTGCAGCAACACGTCTACACCACCGAGTTGCGCCTGACCTACACCTTGCGCGACCCGCTGACCGGCGAACCGGACCCGTCCGCGTTCCTGCGTCTGTACCGCGACGCCAGGCAGGCCGAGGCCACGCACTGCTACGTGGGCCGGCGCTGGCAGGACGTGATCGGCATGTACCCACCGCCGGCGGAAGTACTCGACCACCGCATGCGCATGAACACCTTCCTCGGCAAATGGCTGCAGTACCTGGCCGAGGGCGGGCACGGCGTGGCGACGCTACGGCGGGTCGATGCCTGCGTGGATGCGGATGAGCGGAGTGTGGTGGCCGGCTGATACCGGCTTGCGATCAGAAAACCATTGTGTAGGAGCGCCCCATGGGCGCGACCTGTTCGCGTTGATGCCCCGGCCGACGATGGTCGCGGGCATGGCCCGCTCCTACTTTCTTGATCGACACGACACGACATACGACAACGCCCGCTTTCGCGGGCGCTGTCGTCGTTCAAATGGCGTCCCCACGGGGATTCGAACCCCGGTCGCTACCGTGAAAGGGTAATGTCCTAGGCCTCTAGACGATGGGGACGTGGTGAAGCGGTTTGTCCGTTTCCGCAGGCCTGGTGCGAAAACTTGGTGGAGCCAGGCGGGATCGAACCGCCGACCTCCTGCATGCCATGCAGGCGCTCTCCCAGCTGAGCTATGGCCCCACGGCTGGAAAGCGCGAAATTGTAGTGGAGTGCCGGCTGAACCGTCAACACGTGCCATCGCCTCCGTCGTGCATGGGTACAGGCGCGATCCGGGTCGATCGGGGCGGGGCGGTCGAGGTGATCCGGCCGGGATGGCTGGCCGCGGGCATGGCCCGCTCCCGCGGATCGCGAATGGGTATTACTCATCCGCGGGAGGCGTCCCCGTGGACTCGACGGCTTCGACGCGCAGCTGCAGGCGACCGTCGCTGAGGCGCGCGGACAGCGGGTCGCCGGTCGCGACGTCGCGGGTGCCGCGCACGATGCGGCCGTCTTCGCGCTGCAGGATGGTGTAGCCGCGTGCGATCGTCGCCAGCGGGCTGATCGCTTCCAGCGATCGCGCCAGCCCGCGCAGGCGCAGGGCGTCGCGCTGCAGGCGTCGGGCGATCGCGGCCTGCGGGCGCGGACGCAGTGCGGCGAGGCGCTCCTGGAGGACCTGCAGCCGGCGCTGTGGGCGCGTGGCCTGCAGCACGGCGCGTGCGTGGCGCAGCGTCGCGGCGTGGCCGTGCATCCGCTGCTGCCAAGCAGACTGCAGCCGGCGCAGGGCTTCGTCGCCGCGCTGCCGGTAGGCCTGCAGCCGCGCCTGTGGGCGCAGGGCGTTGAGCCGCAGGGCGGCACGGTCGCTGCGCTGGGCGAGCTGGCGCAGGTGGTTGCCCTGCAGGGCGGAGGCGCGACGCTGCAGGCCGGCCAGGCGCTGGCCGAGGTCGGCGCGGTTGGGAACCAGCAGCTCGGCCGCAGCCGAGGGCGTGGGTGCGCGCAGGTCGGCGGCGAAGTCGGACAGGCTGAAGTCGGTCTCGTGGCCGATCGCCGAGACCACCGGCACCGGCGATGCGGCGATGGCGCGGGCCAGGGCCTCGTCGTTGAAGGCCCACAGGTCTTCCAGCGAGCCGCCGCCGCGGGCAAGCAGGATCGCGTCGTAGCGGCCGCTGCCGCCGGCGCGCTGCAGCATCGCGGTGATCTGCGCGGCGGCGGCCTCGCCCTGTACCGGCACCGGCAGGATCTCCACCTCGATCAGCGGGAAGCGCCGCGACAGCACGCTGAGCACGTCGCGCACCGCCGCGCCGGACGGCGAGGTGATGACGGCGAGCCGGCGCACGAAGGCGGGCAGGGGACGCTTGCGCGCATCGTCGAACAGGCCCTCGGCCTGCAGCTTCGCCTTGAGTTGCTCGAAGGCGCGGCGCAGGGCACCTTCGCCGGCCTCCTCCAGCGAGTCGAGGATCAGCTGGTAGTCGCCGCGCGCCTCGTACAGCGTCAGCCGGCCGCGCGCCAGCACCTTCATGCCCTCGCGCGGCTGGAACGGCAGCCACTGGCTCTTGGGCTTGAACAGGGCACAGCGCACCTGGGCGCGGGCGTCCTTCAGGGTGAAATAGAGGTGGCCCGAGGCCGGGCGCGAGACGTTGCCGAGTTCACCCTCGACGAACACCAGCGGAAACGCGTCCTCGAGCAGGCTGCGCGCCAGCGTGTTCAGCTGGCTCGGGGTGAGGATTTCTCCGGTGATCGCGTCGCTCATGCCCGGCAGGATAGCCGCGCGGGCGTCAACCGCCCATCACGCGAGTGGCTGCCAGCGGATCGCGAGTTCACCCGCGCGTGCCATGCGCTGCAGGTGGACCTCGACGACGCCCTGGAACCGCTCCATCGTCACCGCGTCGTCGGCTTCGACGTGGACGTGCAGGTGCTCGCCCTCGGCGCGGAGCCGGGCGATGGTGGTGGCGTCGAACGGCACGGTCCCGCTGTCGGCGTCGAAGCTCACCGGAAACTTGTGGGCCCAGTGGGTGCACAGGCGCTTGATCAGGCGGCTGGCCTCGGGCGTGTCGATGTCGGCGGTGGCGACGGGCATGGCGGGGGCTCTGGACGTGCAGCCTCGCACTCTAGCCGCGGACGCATTGCCACGCGCCGGCGTCGCCGCAACGGACCGTTGCGCGGCGCCGGCGCGCGGGCGGCCGATCCCCGGCACGCGATCCCCCGGCGGTCGATGCCGGAAGTCGGTCGCGTGCCGGTTGCCGCACTGCGCTCAGGCGCCGGGGACGCGCTCGCCCGTGGCGCTGCCGCACAGATCGACGCGCACGCTGCCGTTTGGATTGTAGAAGCGGGCGCGAACGGTGGCGTCGTACTGCGTCGCGCGGGCGTTGAGGATGGTGGTCGTGCTGATCTCGCGCACGCCGTCGAAGCTGCCGTCGGGCAGGTAGGCGAAGAACCGGAACTTGGTCTTGTACTGTCCACGCCCGGTGTGGCGCCAGACGCCCTGTCCGGGGCCGCGGGTGGTGGGCGAGGATGTGTTGGTTTCGCCCAGGGTGCCGCCGGCGTGGAAGACGCTGGCGCCGTGGATGGTCATGACCGGGCCACCCTGGCAGGCACCGACGTTGACGGTCGTTGTCCACAGGCCGACGATGCGGTTGGCGGGAACCGGGAGCGCGCCGGTGTCGCCGGGATTGGCATGGACAGCCGCTGCGCCGCCGGCGAGCAGGGCGAGTGTGAGCGCGAGGATCGTGCGATTCGGTTTCATGGAGGTGCTCCGTGTGCGAAGGAAGGGCGCGCGATCCGGACCGGGCCTGCGAGGCCGTTCCGCTTGCGTGCACTCGTTCGGTTACGGAAACACCGCTCGCGATTACAGCCAGGGTGGACGCCGGAGCCAATGGACCCTGTCACGCGGGGCGTCCCCGGCGCGGCTTACAATGGCGACCGTGAATACCGTCGCCCCGATCCCCGCCCACGCCTCCGCGCTGGTCCGCACCCTCCAGGACTGGAGCTTCGGCCCGGCGCCGCGGCGCGCGACCCGGCAGGTCGTGATCGGCGGCGTCGCCGTCGGCGGCGACGCGCCGGTGGTGGTGCAGTCGATGACCAATACCGATACCGCCGACGTCGCCGCCACCGCGAAGCAGGTCGGCGAGCTGTGGCGCGCCGGTTCGGAGCTGGTGCGGATCACGGTCAACAACCCCGAGTCCGCCGCGGCGGTGCCACGCATCGTCGAGCGGCTGGCGATGCAGGGCATCGAGGTGCCGATCATCGGCGACTTCCACTACAACGGCCACCAGCTGCTGGAACGCGAGCCGGCCTGCGCCGAGGCGCTGGCGAAGTACCGGATCAATCCCGGCAACGTCGGCTTCGGCAGGAAGAAGGACACCCAGTTCGCGCAGCTGATCGAGTTCGCGATCCGTTACGGCAAGCCGGTGCGCATCGGCGCCAACTGGGGCTCGCTCGACCAGGCGCTGGCGGCGCGGCTGATGGACGAGAACCACCTGCGTCCGGAGCCGTGGGATGCGGCGCGCGTGCTACGCGAGGCGCTGATCCTGTCGGCGCTGGATTCGGCCGAGCGCGCGGTCGAGCTTGGCCTGGCGCGCGAGCGCATCGTGCTCAGCGCCAAGGTCAGCGGCGTGCAGGAGCTGATCGCGGTCTACCGCGACCTCGCCGCACGCAGTGACTTCGCCCTGCACCTCGGCCTGACCGAGGCTGGCATCGGCAGCAAGGGCATCGTCGCCTCCAGTGCCGCGCTTGGCGTGCTGCTGCAGGAAGGCATCGGCGACACCATCCGCATTTCGCTCACGCCCGAACCCGGCGCGCCGCGCACCAACGAGGTGGTGGTCGCGCAGGAGCTGCTGCAGACCATGGGCCTGCGCGCGTTCACGCCGATGGTCACCGCCTGTCCGGGCTGCGGCCGCACCACCTCGGAGTTCTTCCAGGAGCTGGCGAAAGTCGTGCAGGAACACGTGCGCGCGAAGATGCCGGAGTGGAAGATCACCCGGCCCGGTGCGGAGAACATGACGCTGGCGGTGATGGGCTGCGTGGTCAACGGCCCCGGCGAGTCGCGCCACGCCAACATCGGCATCTCGCTGCCGGGTACCGGCGAGGCGCCGGTCGCGCCGGTGTTCGTGGACGGCGAGAAGACGGTGACGTTGCGCGGCGGGAACATCGCGCGCGAGTTCGTTGCGCTGGTGGACGACTACGTCGACCGCAACTGGGGCCGCGGCGCCAACCCTTGAACCTGAAACGGTTGCAGGAGCGCCCCATGGGCGCGATTGACTTTCCCGGAAAACCGCCCCAACGCAAGCGGGCGCCCGTGCAGGGCGCCCGCCAGGGAACGTGACGACGCGTGCGTGCGATCAATCGACGCCGACACGCGTGGCCAGGCCGCTGCCGCAGGCGAGCATGCGCACGCTGCCGTCGGCGTTGAGCACGCGCGCGTTGGTCACGCCGGTCCAGGTGTTGCCGCCCGGCTGGAGGGTGATCTCGTTGCGCACGTCCTGCAGTCCGTCGAAGCTGCCGTCGGGGAGGAAGCGCGCGAACTGGAAGTGGTTCCGGTACCGCATCGTGCCGTTGTGGCCGCGGCCCAGGTACACCCACACGCCCATGCCCGGCCCGCGCGAGCCGGGCGCGAAGGTGTTGGTATCGCTCACGGTGCCGCCGGCGTGGAAGGTGTTCAGGCCGAGGAAGGTATTGGCCGCCGGGCTGCCGCAGGGGCCGATGGAGACCCGGACCTGCCAGTAGCCGGCGATGGCGTTGGCCGGCACCGGCAAGGCGCCGGTCTGGGCCGGGGACGGCGTGGCCGCAGCGGCGCTGCCTGCGAGCAGGGCGAGGGCGAGGGCGAGCGGAAGGCGATGTGCGTTCATGACATTTCTCCTGTCGAAAGGGGTGCCGCGGCGCCAGCGTCACGCGGCGGTGGCCTGAAATTCCTGCGAAATCCGCTGAAAGATGCTGAAATCGAGTGAAGGGACCCGACTTCGAGTGGGGACATGACGGCTTCCACGCACCTGCTTGTCTTCCATGGCTATTGCCTCGACCCGGTGGCGCGCCGGCTGTCGGCCCCGGACGGCACCGACGTGCCGCTGACTGCGCGGGCTCTCGACGTGCTGCTGTACCTGGTCGAACAGCGCGACCGCGTCGTCGGCAAGGACGAACTGCTGCGGACCGTGTGGGCCGGGCGGGTGGTGGAGGAGAACAATCTCACCCAGGCAATCTCGGCACTGCGCAAGGGTCTGGGCACCGGCGCCGGAGATCGTCGGTACATCGTCACGGTCCCCGGGCACGGGTACCGGTTCGTGGCCGATGTCGACGCACCTGCCACGGCGCAGGAGGCGCCGCTGCCGTTCTGGCAGCGCAGGTTCTCGTGGAGCGTCGTCGCCGTGCTGGTCGCGGCGCTGGCGCTGTTGGCCACCGCCGGGCTGCGCGAACGCGGCACCACGCGCGCCGCCGCCGATGCCGCCCCCATGACCCTGGCGGTACTGCCGTTCCGGGCCATCGGCCAGGGGCGCGCCGCAGACCCGATGCTGGAACTGGGCATGGCCGAAACCCTGATCACACGCCTGAGCAGTTCGACCCGGCTGCGGGTGCTGTCGCTGGGTTCGGTGCAGGGGTTCGTCGGCGAAGACGTCGACCCGCTGCGCACAGGCATGCGACTGGGGGCGGACTACGTGGTGGACGGGTCCACCCAGCGCCTGGGCGACAGGGTCCGGGTCAACGCGCGGCTGGTAGCGCTGCCAGAGGGCCGCTCGATCTGGGCCGGCACCTTCGATCGTGCGCCCGCACAGGTGTTCACCGTGCAGGACGCGCTGGCCGAGGGTATGGCCTCGGCGCTGTCGCTGAGCTACTCGGCCGCCGCGCACGCACGCAGTCCCTGCGATGGCGGCGATGCCCGGGCATATCGCGCCTACCTGCGCGGGCGGCACCTGATGAACCGCCCCGAGGGCGTGGCGCTGCCCGCCGCGATCGAAGCGTTCGAACAGGCGATCGACCGCGACCCGCGCTGCGCACGGGCGTGGGCCGGCATTGCTTTCGCCTATCGCGCACTGGCGATGACCGCCGACCGCGATCCGCGCGAGGTATTCCCGCTGGCCAAGGCCGCGGTCGCCAACGCGTTGGCGATCGACCCGGAGTCCGCCGAGGCCTACGCTTCCAAGGGCTTCATCGAGTTCTGGTACGACTGGCACTGGGCTGCGGCGGAAGCCTCCCTGCGGCGTGCGATCGAGCTGGACGACAACTTGTCCGAGGCGCATTTCGCACTGGCCCACCTGATGTACAGCACCGGCCGCCGCGACGAGGCCGAACCCTACGCGCGCCGGGCGACGCTGCTCGATCCGCTGTCGCCGATCATCAATACCATCTCCGCGGGCATCCTCGCCGACGTCGCGCATCGCGGGCCCGGCGCCGGGCAGGACGAGTTCAACGAGCGCATTGACAAGGTGCTGGAGATCGCGCCGGAGTTCTGGACCGCGCGGATGATGCACGGGATGAGCGCGGCCCGACGCGGCGATTTCGAGACCGCGTTCGACGACCTGCGCCGCGCCGGCGCCGCCTGCGGCGAGTGCAGCCATGTGCTGGCGATGCGCTGCCTGGTGGATGTGTGGGCCGGGCGGTCCGAAGAGGCCGGCCAGGTCCTTCGGCAGATGGAACAGCGCGAGCGCGCCGGCTATTTCCCGGCAACGCGGCTCGCGCTCGCCCACCTGGCCCTGTCCGACCGCGCGCACGCGCTGGATCTGCTGGAGCGGGCCTACCGCGAGCGCGACGTGAACATGAGCTCCCTGTCCGTCGACGGGCGCTGGCAGCCCCTGCACGGCGAACCACGCTTCCGCGCGCTGGTCGAACGCATGCGGCTGCCCGCGATCGACGGCTGATTCGCGCCCCGGAGGTTCGACCGGGCTTCGGCCGTCGGAAGCGCTTGCGCGTTCGCCCGATGCCGGGTTTCGGAGGCCTGATCGGCCTTGTTCGACAATGGCGCCATGGCCGCCTGCCCGGGCTGCGCGGGTCGCGGGCATGGCCCGCTCCTACGTTTTCACGCTTGATCTCAGGTTCAGGGCGCGACGCACACCCGGTCGCGCCCGTCCTGCTTGGCACGGTAGAGCGCGGCGTCGGCGGCGGCCATCAGTGCGCTGCGGCTGCCTGCGGACGGGTCGAGGGCGGCGACGCCGATGCTGATGGTGATCTTCCGCGGCGAGCCGCCCGGCGCGAACACCGCGTCCGCGACCGCGGCGCGCACGCGTTCGGCGAAGGCAACGGCCGCCGCAGCGTCGGATTCGGGCAGCAATACCGCGAATTCCTCGCCGCCGATGCGTGCGGCGATGTCGTCGTCGCGTACGTGCGGGCGGATGATCGCGGCGATGGTCCGCAGCACCTCGTCGCCGGCGATGTGGCCGAAGCTGTCGTTGACCGGCTTGAACAGGTCGACGTCGACGATGCACAGCGCGAGCGGGCGCTCGTGGCGCAGCGCGCGCGCGATCTCCTTGTCCACCACCTCGATGAAATGGCGGCGGTTGTAGAGCTCGGTGAGCGCGTCGTGCGTGGCGAGCTGGTAGATCTCCTCGTGGTAGCGTGCCTCGACGCTGGTCTGGGCGATGAACTTGAGGATGCTCTCGCCGACCACGATGTGGTCGCCATCGGCCAGCTCGGCTTCCTCGACCGGGGCATCGTTGAGCCGGGTGCGGTTGGTCGCGCCGAGGTCGCGGATGCGGCAGGTCGCGCCGTCGAACCACAGCCGGCAGTGTTCGCGCGAGACGCTCTTGTGGGCGATCACCAGATCGGCCTCGTGCGAGCGGCCGACCAGCACCGGGCTGTCGCCGATGTCGGCGCGGCGGCCGAGCCCCTCGCCGTGGATCACCACCACGCAGGCCGAGCGCGGGACCGGACGATGCGGTCCGCCGCTGAGCACGGTGCGCTGGGTGATGTCGGCGGGGTCGTGGGGAGAGGCCATGGCGGGCGCGCGGGTGGATCGGCGAGTGTAACCGCTGGCGATGACGGTCCCCGTCGCTGGGCTACCATGGCCGGCGCGACGCGTGCGACAGGGGAGTGCCATGGCGATGCCGACGGACGAACGCGATCCCGACCGGACCGAACTGCTCGCCACCCGATCGCCCGGCGCGAACCAGCCCGAAGGCGATGGCCTGCCGCGCGGAACGCGGATCGGGCGCTACCGCATCGAGGCACTGCTCGGCCGCGGCGGCATGGGCGAGGTCTACCGCGCCGAACAGCTGGAGCCGGTGCACCGCACGGTCGCGCTGAAGCTGCTGCGCGGGCAGACCCTGGATGCGCGGCGCAAGGCGCATTTCGAGATCGAGCGCCAGGTGCTGGCGCAGATGCGGCATCCGGCGATCGCGCAGATCCACGACGCCGACACCACGCCCGACGGGCATCCGTTCTTCGCGATGGAGTTCATCGACGGGCAGGTGATCACGCAGTACTGCGAGTCGCGCGCGTTGCCGCTGGCGCAGCGCATCGCCCTGTTCATCGAGGTCTGCGACGGCGTGCAGCACGCACACCAGAAGGGCGTGATCCATCGCGACCTCAAGCCGGGGAACCTGCTGGTCGAGGAGGTCGACGGCCGCGCGCACGCGAAGATCATCGACTTCGGCATCGCCACCGCGTCGACCCTGCCCGGCACGCGCGAGGTCGCCGGCACGCCGGACTACATGAGCCCGGAACAGGCCGCCGGCGACCAGTCGCTGGTCGACACGCGCAGCGACGTGTATTCACTGGGCGTGGTGCTGTGCGAACTGCTGACCGGGCAGCGGCCGATCGCGGCCGGCGAGACCGTCGCCAGCGACAGCCGCAGCCTGCGTCGTCCGTCCGAACAGCTGGACACGCTGCCGCCGGGCGAGGCGGATCGGGTCGCCAGTCGGCAGGGCCAACCGCTGGCGGCGATGCGGCGCGTGCTGCGCGGCGAGCTGGACTGGGTGGTGCTGAAGGCGATGCGGCACGACCGCGCCGACCGCTACCCCTCGGCCGCGGCGCTGGCCGACGACCTGCGTCGTTTCCTCGACGGCCGCGTGGTGCTCGCCGTGCCCGCGTCGCGGCGCTATGCCTGGCGCAAGTTCGCGCGCCGGCACCGCGCCGGGCTGGCGGCGGCCACGATCGCGCTGGTGGCGCTCGTCGGCGGGCTGGCGCTGTCGCTGCACGGGCTGATGCAGGCGCGCGAGCAGCGCCAGGTCGCCGAGCTGCGCAGCGATGAACTGAAGAAGGTGGTGGATTTCCAGCAGTCGATGCTCGAATCGCTGGACATGCAGGTGCTCGGTACACGCATGGGCGAGCAACTGGAGCGCCAGGTCGATGCAGCGGTGCCCGCCAAGGGCGACGAGTTCCGCGTCCTGCTGGCCCGCGCCGACACCACCGACATCGCGCGCGGACTGGTCGACTACGGCCTGCTGACGGGCGCGGAGGCGGCGCTGGAGCGCGACTTCGCCGACGACCCGCAGCTCGCCGCCGAGCTGCGTGAATCGGTGGCGCGGGTGCAGTCGGTGCTGGGGCTGGATGCGAAGGCGGCGCGGAGCTTCGCCAGCGTCGCCGACTATCGCGGCGCGACCCTCGGCGAAGCCGCGCCTGACACCTTGCGCGCGCGCCGGGCGCAGGTCGCTGCGCTGGTGGCCGCCGCGGAGTACGACGATGCCGAGTCTGTCCTGCAGCGCAGCCTGCCGCAGCTCGACCGCCTGCCGGTGAACGACCCGGTCCGCGTCGGGCTGGAGCTGGCGCAGGCCGAGATCGTCTTCGCGCGCGGCGATGTCCGCGCCGCGCGCGCGATGCGCCAGGCCCTGCTGGACGGACTGCTCGAACGCTTCGGCGAGGACGATCCGGCCGTGGTTTCCGCGCGCAGTGCGCTGGCGGCCTCACAGCGGCAGATGGGCGAGTTCGACGCCGCCGCCGGCAACCAGAAGAAGGTGGTGGCGGCGCGCCTGCGGCGGCTTGGTCCGCAGCATGACGATACGCTGGACGCGCAGCGTAACCTGGCGGTGCTGCACATGCTTTCCGGGCGCAGGTCCGAGGCGGTGCAGCTGCAGGAGCAGGTGGCGCAGGCCACCGTGGCGCGCTACGGCAGCGAACATCCGCGCAGCCTGGCCGCGCGCGCCACCCTGGGCACGATGTACGCCGACTCCAACCAGGCCGCGAAGGCGCTGCCTCTGCTGCAGTCGGTGCTCGAAGCGCGCGAGCGCGTGCTCGGCCGCGAGCATCCCGAGACCGTGCGCACCCGCCTCAACCTGGCCACCTCCCATGCGCGCCTGCACGACTATGCCGGCGCGCTGCCGCTGGAGCAGCAGGTGATCGAAACCCGCACGCGGCGGCTGGGCGAGCGGCATCCCGACACGCTGTCGATCACCGTCAACCACGCCAGCACGCTGCGTCTGGCCGGCTGTCACGACGAGGCGCTGGCGCTGCTGAAGGAGGTGGCGCTGCGGGTGCTGGACGTGCTGGGCGAGAAGCATCCGCTGCATCTGGCAGTGCTGTCGATACGCGCGGACACGCTGGTCGCGAGCGGGCGCCATGCCGAAGGCATCGCCGCCTACCGCGAGGCGGTGCAGGTGCGCCAGCGCGTGCTCGGCGAGCGCCACCACGAAACGCTGCGGACGGTCTGGGAGCTGGTCGAGGCCTGCCGCGCGAGCGGCCGGGACGACGAGGCCGAGCGCTGGCAACAGCGCTATCTCGCACCGCTGCTGGCCGCGGATCCGGATACCCTTGACGAACCGCTTGCCAACCTTGCCGGTGCGATCCGTTCGCATGTGGATGTTCGTTGAAGCCCCGATGAACGCGCGAAGGCTGTGTCTGCGGGCCGGATGGGTGGGGGGCGCTGTTGCCCCCTCCCTTGCGCGTAGCGCAGGGGAGGGTTGGGGAGGGGTGCTTTTCGTTCGACGCACGATGGCCTTCGTGCGCAAGGCACCCCTCCCCAGCCCTCCCCTCCGCCTTCGGCGCAAGGGAGGGGGCTAATCATTCGCCCGGCTTCGCCGCCTCCAGCGGCGCCTGGGTCGCCGAACGACGCAGCAGCATGGCTTCGCGGTGGGCGATGTAGCCGTTGGCGCCGAGCACGATCGCCGAACCGGCCACGACCCAGGCGTCGATGGTTTCGCCGAACAGCCACCAGCCGAACAGCACCAGCACCGGCAGCTGCACGAAGCTGATCGGCTGCAGCGCGGACACCTCGCCAAGCGCGATCGCGCGCGTCCAAAGCAGCTGGCCGAAGGTGCCGAACACGCCGGTCGCGACCAGCCACAGCCAGGCCATCGGTTCCGGCCAGATCCACTGCGCCAGGGCCGGCAGCAGCGACATCGGCACCCAGAACACATAGGTGTAGAAGACCACGGTGTCCGGGGCGTCGAAGCGCGAGAGCTGCTTGATCTGGATCGCGACCAGGCCGGCGAAGAACGCGCCGAGCAGGGCGATCATCATCCCCGGGGTGAAGCCGGTGCCCGGGCGCAGGATCACCAGCACGCCGACGAAGCCGGCCGCGACCGCCATCCAGCGACGCCTGCGCACGACTTCGCCCAGCAGCAGCGCCGCGCCGATGGTGACGAACAGCGGCGTGGCGTACGACAGCGAGATCGCCTGCGCCAACGGCAGGTTGCCGACCGCCCAGAAGCCGCACAGCATCGCCGCGAGCCCGATCGTGGTGCGCAGCAGGTAGCGGGGGAGGTGGCGCGTGCGCGGCAGGCCGGCGCCGCGGCGCAGGATCAGCGGCATCAGCACGGCCAGCCCGAAGAAGTTGCGGAAGAAGGCGATCTCGGTGGTCGGCACCGTGGCGGTGGCGTAGCGGATCGCCAGCACCATCATCGCGAACGACAGCGTGCTGCCGAGCATCAGCAGCGCCGCGCGGGTGTAGGTCGACCGCGACATCGGCGGCTGGGGGAGGGCTGCGTTCACCAGCGGTCGCCGACGATGCGCGGCTCCGGATCGATCGCCACGCCGAAGCGCTCGTGCACCGACGCGGCGATCCGCCGCGCCAGCGCCAGCAGCTGCGCGCCGGTGGCGGTGCCGTGGTTGACCAGCACCAGCGCGTGCTGTGCGGATACGCCGGCGTCGCCATCGCGATGGCCGCGCCAGCCACTGGCCTCGATCAGCCAGGCGGCGGGGAGCTTGCGCAAGCCCTCGTCGCCGGCCGGGAAGCTCGATAGGCCCGGGTGCGCATCGACCAGCGCCTCGGCCAGGGCCAGCGGCACGACCGGGTTCTTGAAGAAGCTGCCGGCGTTGCCGATGACGGCAGGGTCGGGCAGCTTGCGGCGGCGGATCGCGCAGACTGCGTCGAACACCTGCATCGGCGTCGGCGCGTCGATGCCGGCCGCCGCCAGCTCCTCGCGCACGCCGGCATAGCCGGTGCGCACGGCGGCCGTGCGCGACAGGAGACACTCGACGGCGGTGACGACGAAGCGGTCGGGCTCGTGCTTGAAGCGGCTGTCGCGGTAGGCGAAGGCGCAGTCGTCACCGGACAGGCGCAGGATGCGGCCACTCGCCGGCTCGAACACCTCGACCGTGGCGATGGACTCGCGTACTTCGACGCCATAGGCACCGATGTTCTGGATCGGCGCGGCACCCACCGTCCCGGGGATCAGGGCGAGGTTCTCCAGCCCGCACAGGCCCTGTTCGAGCGTCCAGCGCACGAAGCCGTGCCACTGTGCGCCGGCGTCGGCGCGGACGAGAACTTCGTCGCCGCGGTCCTCGACGATGCGCATGGCTTCGGCGCGCAGCGCCAGCACCACGCCATCGGGATCGCCGGCGAACAGCAGGTTGCTGCCGCCGCCGAGCACCAGCGGTGCGGTGCCGGGCGGGACATGCGCGTCGAACGCCTCGGGCAGCGCCGCCGCGTCGTCGACCTCGACCAGCAGCGGCGCCCGCGCGGGCACGGCAAACGTGTTGCGCGCGCGCAGGTCGGCGTCGCGGGCCACTCGGCAGGCGGTGCGGACCGGCGCGTTCACAGGTTGGGCAGGCTGCCCCGGCTGGGTGCTTCCTTGCGGCGGCGGATGGCCTCCACGCACTCGCCGATCAGGCTCGGGCCGCGATAGATCAAGCCGGTGTAGACCTGTACCAGGGACGCGCCGGCGGCCATCTTCTTCACCGCGTCGGCGCCGGAGAGGATGCCGCCCACGCCCACCAGCGGGATCGACTCGGGCAGCCGCGTGCGCAGCATGCGCAGCACCGCCGTCGACTTGTTCATCAACGGCTCGCCGGACAGCCCGCCGGTTTCCCGGGACAGCGGGTCGTCCTGCACGCTGATGCGCGAGACGGTGGTGTTGGTGGCGATCACGCCGTCGACCTGCAGGTCGCCGAGCACGCGCGCGCAGGCGTGCACGTCCTCGTCGGACATGTCCGGCGCGACCTTGACCAGCATCGGCACGCGCCTGCCGTGCCTGGCGCCGAGCCGCTCCTGCGCCTCGCGCAGTTCGCCGACCAGCCGTCGCAGCGCCTGCTCTTCCTGCAGCTCACGCAGGCCGGCGGTGTTGGGCGAGGACACGTTGACGGTGACGTAGTCGGCCAGCGGGTAGACGCGCTCCAGGCAGTGCAGGTAGTCGCGTTCGGCGGACTCGTTGGGCGTGTCCCGGTTCTTGCCGATGTTGATGCCGAGCGGTCCGCTGCGGTGGCGGGCGCGCCCGACGTTGCGCACCAGCGCGTCGACGCCCTCGTTGTTGAAGCCCAGGCGGTTGATCAGGGCGCGATGCTTCGGCAGCCGGAACAGGCGCGGCTGCGGATTGCCAGGCTGCGCGCGCGGGGTGACCGTGCCGATCTCGACGGAGCCGAAGCCCAGCGCGAACAGCGCGTCGATGTGCGCGCCGTTCTTGTCCAGGCCTGCGGCGAGGCCGACCGGATTGGGAAATGTCAGGCCGAAGGCACGGGTCGGGAACGGCTGCGCGCGCGTGCCCAGCAGGCGCGTCAGGTGCAGGCCGTGGAGCGCGTCGAGCGAGCGCAGGCCGAGGCCGTGGGCGCGCTCGGCCTCGAGCCGGAACAGCAGCGGGCGCAGCAGGCCGTACATGTCAGGCGTTGAAGCCCAGCCAGACCAGGCCGCCGAAGAAGGCGAACAGCACGATGATGCCGACCAGGCTCAGCGCCAGCATCGCGTAGCCGAGGACCAGGCCCGCGACCGCGAGGCCGTCGCCGTCGAGGCCTTCCGGCGCGCGACGGATCTCGCTGCGGGCCATGTGGCCGGTGACGATGGCGACGATGCTGCCGATCCAGGGCACGAGGGTCCAGCCGAGGACGCCAGCGATCAGGCTGGTGACGGCGAGGGCGCTGGTCTGGCGGGGCGGGGTGTTCATGTCGGAAGGGGACCTCGTTCGGCTCGGGGTTCAGGGCGACAAATCGTCTTTTCACAACGCCTGTGCCCGTCCGCCGAAGCCGCATACCTGCACCGGGCGAACGGCCGGCCGGGGACCATGCCCCACGCCGGGCAGCGCCGCGCTCCATGCACCGCTGTCGCGGTGCAGCATCGCATATCGCGCGACGGGAGTCCCGCCTTGCAAGGCCTGCAGGCGCGGCAGTGAACCCCGGGCGGCACCGCCCGCAGCGCGGGCAGGGCGATGCCGGGGGTCAGAGGTCGAACTTGATGCCCTGGGCCAGCGGCAGCGCGTCGGAGTAGTTGATGGTGTTGGTCTGGCGGCGCATGTAGGCGCGCCACGCGTCCGAACCCGACTCGCGGCCGCCGCCGGTCTCCTTCTCGCCGCCGAAGGCACCGCCGATCTCGGCGCCCGAGGTGCCGATGTTGACGTTGGCGATGCCGCAGTCCGAACCGGCTGCCGACAGGAAGGCCTCGGCGCGCTTGAGGTTGGTGGTGAAGATCGCCGACGACAGGCCCTGCGGCACGTCGTTGTGCATCGCGATCGCGTCTTCGAGCTGCGAATACTTCATCACGTACAGGATCGGCGCGAAGGTCTCGGTCTGCACCACCTCGGCGTCGTTGCCCAGGCCGGTGACGATGGTCGGCAGCACGAAGTAGCCCTTGCGGTCGGTCAGCGCGCGGCCGCCGGTCTCGACGGTGCCGCCGGAGGCCTTGGCCTTTTCGATCGCCGCCAGATAGGTGTCGACCGCCGCCTGGCTGTTGAGCGGACCCATCAGGTTGGCGGCGTCGGTCGGGTCGCCGATCTTTCTCTCGACCTGGCCGTAGGCGGTCTTGAGCTTGCCGAGCACGTCATCAAAGATCGACTCGTGGATGAAGACGCGGCGGGTGGTGGTGCAGCGCTGGCCGGCGGTGCCGACGGCGCCGAACACGATCGCCGGGATCGCCAGCTTCAGGTCGGCGGTCTCGTCGACGATCATGGCGTTGTTGCCGCCCAGCTCCAGCAGCGAGCGGCCCAGGCGGCGCGCGACGCGCTCGCCGACGGTGCGACCGACCTTCGTCGAGCCGGTGAAGCTGATCAGCGCCACGCGCCTGTCGTCGACCATGCGCTCGGCCAGGGCGTTGTCGGTGTCGTTGAACAGGAAGAACAGGTCGGGGAAGCCGGCTTCGCGCAGCGCTTCGTTGCAGATGCGCATCGAGGCGATCGCCGACAGCGGGGTCTTGCCCGAAGGCTTCCAGATCGAGATGTCGCCGCACACCGCCGCGATGAACGAGTTCCAGGCCCAGACCGCGACCGGGAAATTGAACGCGCTGATGATCCCGACGATGCCCAGCGGATGCCACTGCTCGTACATGCGGTGGCCGGGGCGCTCGGAGTGCATGGTCAGGCCATAGAGCTGGCGCGAGAGGCCGACGGCGAAGTCGCCGATGTCGATCATCTCCTGCACCTCGCCGTCGCCCTCGGGCTTGGACTTGCCCATCTCCAGCGCGACCAGCGAACCCAGTGCGTCCTTGTGCGTGCGCAGTGCGTTCGCGCACAGCCGGATCGCCTCGCCGCGGCGCGGCGCCGGGGTGGTGCGCCAGGTCTTGAACGCGGCCTGGGCGCGCTCGACGATCTTCTCGTAGTCGGCCTGCGAAGAAGCCTGCACCCGGCCCAGCACCTCGCCGGTGCTGGGGTTGACCGGCTCGAGCACGCCGGCGTCGCTGGTCTTCGACCATTCACCATTGCCGACGTAGGTGCCGGATTCGCTCGGACCGAGGCCGAGTGCGCTGAGGACGGGGTGGGTCATGCGTGAACTCCAGGTAAGACCGATACATCGTGGGAGCGCCCTCGGGCGCAATGCTTTTCGCTCCCTGCAGCCGCGATGGAAAGCATCGCGCCCGAGGGCGCTCCTGCGAAAATGTGGCGCCCCCGGCGCGATTCGAACGCACGACCTTCCCCTTAGGAGGGGAAGAGTCACATTGGGCAAAACCACCGTAAAAACAATAGCTTACACCAACTGATCTGCACGTTTGAGACGTGTCTGGGGCAACTTTTGGATTGGTGACCCCGGCAGGACTTGAACCTGCAACCTCATCCTTAGGAGGGATGCGCTCTATCCAGTTGAGCTACGGGGCCGTTAAGCCCGTAAGGATATCAAGGGTACGGCCTCTGGGTCAGTACGTAGCGATCCGTGGGTCCCTGTCGCCATTGCCAAGAAGACAGAAATGCTGGCGAGTGCGCACCAAGTTCACCCAGAAGGCAGTTGCGAACATGACCTTGGCCCAAGGCTACTCGGCCCTCGAACTGCACCTCGGGTGTTCCGGTACCAGGGGCGTAGCACGAAACGCGATAGGTGCTATCGGACCGCTTGCCTTGTGCGTGCCAGCGGCCGGTCTTGCCCGACACGTGGCGGCTGATATGGCCGGTGTCCAGATTTTCCACGACTATGAGCGCGTCGACGACGGGCCGACCTGAGGCATCGACTACCCGCCCCCGAAAGTCGGAGGACAGTTGGCCCGCAGAGGCAGTGAAGGACGCAAATGCAATTGCCAAAGAGGCGGTAATAGATTGGA
The DNA here is from genome assembly GCA_035444805.1 of Luteimonas sp. Classification (GTDB taxonomy): domain Bacteria; phylum Pseudomonadota; class Gammaproteobacteria; order Xanthomonadales; family Xanthomonadaceae; genus Luteimonas. Next base: position 31,710 of record DAOMPM010000031.1, read on the forward strand.
TTTTGTTCTGGTTGAATGCTCCTTGTTGTTCTTCTTTTCAGCGGAGCCCTTTCCGGTTCCTCGTTTCATCAAAGCAGGTAATTGCAGTTCGTCAACGGGCCCGCTGAAAGATTTGCGAGCTGCCAAACAATTTTCCGATTGGTGTCACTCAGTGAGACTGGGATAGGCCAACATCTATGCTGGCCAAGGCATGGGGGAAGGGATGAAGTACTACCTGCGGAGACATGCCATCGGACCACAGGTGATGGTCGAAATTGACCAGGCTCGCTATGAGCGCTTGGTCGAGTCAAGGCAGACGCTTGTGGATGCGTTGTCATTCGAGCAACGTTATGAGCTGCTTCTGGGCAACTTCACGGCATTTGAGATGTTCTGCGCTGAGCTGTCCGTGCGGAGCAAGTTCGAGTTCGACTTTCGCTACGAAACGTGGGCCATCGTGTTGGCTGACGCAAACCGCCATGCACTGAATTTCTTGGCGACAGCACGCCAGTACGCCGACCAGTTGGTCCGTGGCTTCAAGCACCTAGAGCTGTCAGAGCCGTTCTCTGATACGGCCGAAAAGCTGTTGCGAAAGGCATATGATGATGCCCTTGAGTACCAGTTCGTCTGCGAGCTACGGAACTACCTTCAACACCGCTCCGTTGCCATCCACGGCATGAAGGGGCGGGGCAAGGATGCACCTTGGGCAGAAGGCACCAAGCTGTACTGCCAAAAGAAGCTCATCCTGGAGGACAGAGGCAAGTTCAAGCAAAGAGTGCTTGAGAAGCTTGATGATGAGATCGACATGCTTTTCATGTTCCGTGGCTATATGGCTCAAATCAGTCGTGTGCAGTTAGAATTGCGTAAACAGATCAAAGACCACTGTGAAGAAGCTAGGGCCGACATCCAGGAAGCCATGAATGAGTTCGCCAATGCGCAGGGTGATGACGCGACGCCCCCCCGGTTTTGAGTAGCGCGGCGATCTGGAGTCCAATTCCCCAGAG
>DAOMPM010000032.1:0-31942 GCA_035444805.1 Luteimonas sp.
GCTGATGGCGGGGCAGTAGGGAAAGCAAAAACAGGGGTCAGAGTACTGTTTCCGCTTGCGGAAACAGTACTCTGACCCCTGTTTTTTGCTCAGCAGCAGCGGAAGCCGTTGCGCCCGCCGAAGCGGGCTTCCTGCCGTTCCCGGAAGAAGGTCGGGTAGTCCATCGGCTCGCGGTCCGGGTGCTTCTCCAGCACATGGCGGACGTAGTTGTCGTAGTCCGGGATGCCGCAGCACAGGCGCGCGGTCTGGACCAGTCTTCGCCACACCACCTTGTGGGTGGCGAAGTGGTCAAGGGTGACGAGCTGGCCGGCCATCAGAGATACAGCCTCTGCTGTTCTTCGGTCAGCGGCACGTAGGGCGTCTCGCGGTCGGTGCGTGCGGGATTCGCACGGGCCTTGCGCACCGCGGCGATGGAGTAGAACAGGATCGCCAGCACCACCAGCATGAACAGCGCGGTGAGCCCCGCATTGACGTAGTTGTTGATCATGATCTGCTGCATGCCGCCGAAGTCCTTGGACGGTGCGATCAGCTCGCCCGCGGCGATCGCGTCGCGGTAGCGGTTGGCCTGGGCCAGGAAGCCCACGGCCGGGTTGCCGTCGAAGAGCTTGATCCAGCCCGCGGTGAGCGTGCACAGCAGCAGCCACACGGTCGGCACGATCGACACCCAGGCGTAGCGGTCCTTCTTCATCTTGAACAGCACCACCGTGCACAGCATCAGCGCGATGCCGGCCAGCATCTGGTTGGCGATGCCGAACAGCGGCCACAGCATGTTGATGCCGCCCAGCGGATCGGTCACGCCCTGGTAGAGGAAGTAGCCCCACATTGCCACGCAGCCTGCGGTGGCGATCATGTTCGGCGCCCAGGACTCGGTCTTGCGCATGACCGGGATGAAGTTGCCGAGCAGGTCCTGCAGCATGAAGCGCCCGGAGCGGGTGCCGGCGTCGACCGCGGTCAGGATGAACAGCGCTTCGAACAGGATCGCGAAGTGGTACCAGAACGCCATCATCCCTTCGCCCGGGATCACCGCGTCGAAGATCTGCGCGATGCCCACCGCCAGCGTCGGCGCACCGCCGGCACGGGAGATGATCGAGGCTTCGCCGACATCCTGCGCGGTCTGGGTCAGCACGTCAGGCGTGACGGTGAAGCCCCAGCTCGAGATGATTTCAGCCACCGCAGCCGGGTCGGTGCCGATGATCGCCGCCGGGCTGTTCATGGCGAAGTACACGCCCGGGTCGATGATCGAGGCCGCGACCAGGGCCATGATCGCCACGAACGATTCCATCAGCATGCCGCCGTAGCCGAGGTAGGGCGCGTGGCGCTCGTTGGCCAGCAGCTTGGGCGTGGTGCCCGAGGCGATCAGCGCGTGGAAGCCCGACACCGCGCCGCAGGCAATGGTGATGAACAGGAACGGGAACATCGAGCCCTTCCACACCGGGCCGGTGCCGTCGGTGAACTGGGTCAGCGCCGGCATGCGCATCTCGGGCATCAGGATCACGATGCCGATCGCCAGGCCGATGATGACGCCGATCTTGAGGAAGGTGGACAGGTAGTCGCGCGGTGCCAGCAGCAGCCACACCGGCAGTACCGCGGCGACGAAGCCGTAGCCGATCAGCATCCAGGTGATCTGGGTGCCGGTAAAGGTGAAGGCCGGGCCCCAGGTCGGGTGCGCGCCGACGTGGCCGCCGAACCAGATCGCCGCCATCAGCAGGATGATGCCGATGACCGAGATCTCGCCGACCTTGCCGGGTCGGATGTAGCGCATGTAGATGCCCATGAAGATCGCGATCGGCATCGTCGCCATCACCGTGAACATGCCCCAGGGGCTTTCGGCCAGGGCCTTGACCACGATCATCGCCAGCACCGCGAGGATGATGATCATGATCATGAAGGCGCCGAACAGCGCGATGGTGCCGGGTACCTGGCCCATCTCCTCTCGCACCAGGTCACCGAGCGAGCGCGCGTCGCGGCGGCTGGAGATCACCAGCACCATGAAGTCCTGCACCGCACCGGCCAGGACCACGCCGACGATCAGCCACAGCATGCCGGGCAGGTAGCCCATCTGCGCGGCCAGCACCGGGCCGACCAGGGGGCCGGCACCGGCGATCGCGGCGAAGTGGTGGCCGAACAGCACGTGCTTGTTGGTGGGCACGTAGTCCAGGCCGTCGTTGTGGATGTGCGCCGGGGTGGCGCGGGTGGGATCGAGGTTGAAGACCTTGTCGGCGATGAAGCGCGCGTAGAAGCGGTAGGCGACGAGGTAGATCGAGACCGCCGCGACCACGATCCACAGCGCGTTGACCGATTCGCCGCGCCGCAGCGCGACCGTACCGAGGCAGAACGCACCGATCAGTGCGAGTGCAGCCCAAGCGATCTTGCCCAATCCACCTTTCATGAGATGCTCCCGGGAAATGTGACGCGCTCAGGTTCGCTTTGTACGCCGATCCGCGTCAATCGCCAATGCTGCGCTGCGGCGCGGCCCCGCCTACGACTTTGGTCTAGGGCCCACGCAAATGCGTCAACGGGCCCCGAGGCGGGGAAGCTTCACAGCCAGCGCACCTTGCGCAGGTAGCGGTACAGGGCAAGCACCACCAGCGCCACCGCCGCGATCAGCAGTGGATAGCTCCAGCGGCCGTGCAGCTCCGGCATGTGCGCGAAGTTCATGCCATACCAGCTGGCGATCAGGGTCGGCGCGGCGAGCAGGGCGGCCCAGCCGGCCAGCCGCTTCACCACCTCGCCCTGGGCTTGGGTGACCAGGGCCTGGTTGACGCCCAGCGCGGTGCCGAGCATGTCGCGCAGCACGTCGACGGTCTCGTTGACGCGCACGCAGTGGTCGAGCACGTCGCGCAGGTACAGCCGCACCTCTTCCGGGACCAGCGGACTGCTGCTGCGGGCCAGGTGCGACAGCACGTCCTGCATCGGCGCCACGTTGACGCGCATGTAGGTCAGCTCGCGCTTGAGGTCGTAGAGGCGGGTGACGATCCCGCGTTCGAAGGATTCGCCGAAGATGCCCTTCTCCAGCGCCAGCAGCGCCGCCTTGAACTCGTCGACGATCGGCAGGTAGTTGTCGACGATCGAGTCGAGCACCGCGTACAGGCCGTAGGACGGGCCGAGCGCGAGCAGGTCCGGTTCGCGCTCCACGCGTGCCCGCGCCGGTGCGTACGAGAGCGAGGCACCGTGGCGCACCGTGACCAGGTAGCGCGGGCCGAGGAACACGTGGGTTTCGCCGTAGGCGATCTTCTGCTCGACCACTTGGGCGGTGCTGGCGACGAGGAACAGCGAGTTGCCGTAGGCCTCGACCTTGGGCCGCTGGTGGGCCTTGTGCGCGTCCTCGATGGCGAGGTCATGCAGGCCGAACTCTTCCTGCAGCTTTTCCAGGACCATGTCGTCCGGCTCGTACAGGCCGATCCAGACGAAGCTGCCGTCATCCTGCGCGAGGACGTCGCTGATCGCGTCGAGCGCGATGTCGCGGCGCGCGCCGTCGCGCGCATAGACCGCGCAATTGACCACGCAGGCGGGATTCGGAGAATGGACCGGGGCGGCGAGGTCATCCATGGCGCGCATCCTGCGACAGCCGGTGCGGTGGGGCAAGCCGCCGCACCCGGCGCGGGCGCGGCGGTCGGAGCGGTCAGTGCGCGACGAAGCGGATGGCTTGCCCGCCCCCTGGCGCCAGGCGCAGATCGAGCGTGTCGGCGCCGGTAACCTCACGCTGCTCGATGACGATGTCCTCGCGGTGCGTGGTGTAGTTGGCGTCGTCGCCGTCGCGGTAGACCTGCGCGGTGTAGCGCCGTCCGTCGTCGAGGAACGACAGCGGCACGGTGAGCGTGCGCGCCTGCTCGTCGGTGACCGCGCCGAGGTACCAGTCCTCGCCACCGCGCTCCTTGCGCGCGATGGTGACGTAGTCGCCGATCTCGCCGTTGAGCACGCGCGTGGTCTCCCAGTCCGAAGGCACGTCCTTGATGAACTGGAACGGGCCGGGATTCTTTTCGTAGTTGTCGAGCAGGTCGGCCGCCATCTGCAGTGGGCTGTAGACCACCACGTACAGTGCCAGCTGCTTGGCCCAGGTGGTTTCGATGCCGCCGGACGAGCGCGTATGCATGCCGAAGATGCCCGGCGTGTAGTCCATCGGCCCGGCCAGCAGGCGGGTGAACACAAGGTTGGCTTCGTGCTCGGGCGGATTGCCCGGCAGCCCCCAGGCGCTGAACTCCATGCCGCGCGCGCCTTCGCGGGTGATCAGGTTGGGGTACGTGCGGCGCAGGCCAGTGTCCTTGATCGGCTCGTGCGGGTTCATCGCGATGTGGTGCCTGGCCGCCGTTTCGACCACCTTCTGGTGGTGGCGGGCCATGTCCTGGCCTTCGTGCCAGGCATAGACGAGGTTGCCGTCGCGGTCGAGCACCTTGGCTTGGCCGGCGTCGGCGACGTAACCGCTCTTGATCGCGCCGATGCCCAGCCGCTGGTACAGCGCGAACGCGTCCTCGATCTGCGATTCGTAGTGCGCGGCGTGGCCGGAGGTTTCGTTGTGGGCGATCAGCTGCACGCCTTTCGACTTCGCGTAGGCGGCCAGTCCTTCAAGGTCATAGTCGGGATAGGGTTGGGTGAAGCTGAACTCGTGCCCGGTGCCGAACCAGTCCGTGTTCCAGCCCACGTTCCAGCCTTCCACCAGCACGCCGCCGAAGCCGTGCTCGGCGGCGAAGTCGATGTGCCGGCGCACGTTCTCGTTGGTGGCGCCGTGCTTGGGCCCATGCGACCAGGTCTTCAGGTCCATGTGCAGTTCCCACCACACGCCGACGTACTTCATCGGCTTCACCCACGACACGTCGCCGAGCTTGTTCGGCTCGTTGAGGTTGAGGATCAGCGACGATTCGACGAGGTCGCCGGCGCGCGGCACGATCTGCAGCGTGCGCCAGGGCGTGTGGAACGGCGCCGCCACCGAGACCTTCGGCGAGTGGCCGCTGCCCGGCGTCAGCGCGGCCTTGAGCCTGCGGCCGTCGACGCGGGTGAGGTTCATGCCCGAATAGTCGACCAGCGCCGCCTCGTGGATCGAGACGTGCAGGCCGTCCTTCATGCGCAGCGTGATCGGCGTCTGCGCGTCGCCCACTTCCTGCAGCGGGGTGGTGTGGTAGAGGTATTCCTCGCGGTTCCATTCGAAGGCGGGGATCCACCACGCGGTGGCGTCCTCGGCGAGCGTGAACTCGGTCAGTTCCTCGGTGATGTCCAGGTGCTCCAGTCCGGGCTGGCTGCGGAACTCGTAGCGGAAGCCGAGGCCGTCGTCGTAGAGGCGGAAGACGACCTCGAAATCGCGCTTCAGCCTGTTCTTCTCGCGCAGCGTGACCGTGAGTTCGTTGTAGTGGTTGCGGATCTCGCGGCGCTCGCCCCAGGGCTGCTCCCAGGTGTCGTCGAAGCTGGTGTTCGCCTGCTTCGCGACCTCGAGGCTGCGCTCGAACTTCGGCACGTCGCCGAACATCATGCCCAGGCGCGAGGGCGCGATGACCGGTCGGCCGTCGCGCAGCACCGCATAGCTCGGGCGGCCGTCGTGGTCGGTGGTGACTTCGACGCAGAGTACGTTGCCGGGAGAGCACGCTTGCGCAGTCGGCGGCGGCGAGGCGGCCCAGGCCGGCACGGCGTTGGTGCACAGCAGTATGCCGAGCGCGGGGAGAATGCGAAGCAGCATCTGCGTTGTCCTCGTTGCGGATGATCCGGCCGATGATGTCACAGCTTGCGCGGCGGAAACCTGCATACGTATGCATTCTGCGTTCCGGATTCCGGACGACTGTTCATCCCCACGGGCTCGTCATCCCGAACGCAGCAATCTCGCGTCGACGCAGCCGAAGTACTGGTGGCCCTTCACTGCGCGCGCGATGGCAGCCGCGATCCGTATCCGAGCGCCCATGCCAGTGCGACATGGATCGGCATCAGCAGCGCGATCCAGTGCGCGTTGCGCTGCGGCAGCACCGGCATCAGGTGCAGGAACAGCGCCAGCACGGTGCCCAGCGCGACCAGCCATGCCAGTGCGCGGAAGACGCTGCCCGGCGCGCGGCCGCGCGTGATCCGCCAGCCGCCCGGCCACAGCAGCAGGCACAGCGGCGACAGCAGCAGCAGGTTCTGGTTCGCCCACGCGAAGCGGTGCTCGGTGAAGCCCCACAGGAACAGCATCAGCCCGCCGAGCACGGCACACAGCGTCCAGAACGGCAGCGCGATCGCGGCCAGAGTGGCGGGGCGACGGCGGCCCAGGGCGCGCAGCGCGAACGCGAGCGCGAGACCGGCGAGTAGCCACGGCCACCACGGTCGCGGCGCTTCCGGCGGCTCCGGCGCCAGGCGATGCGGGATCAGCTGTTCACGCTGCGCGACCAGCGGGCGCCCGTCGTCGCGGCGCAGGTTGTCGAGCGCGTCGGCCAGCCGCATCGGCACGAAGGCGTCTTGCCACAGCGAGTTCGGCCGGTCGGACGCAGGCCCGAGGCCGATGTCGAAACCCAGCCACATCCACGGTGCCGGCGAGGCCAGCCGCACCGCGTCGCCGCGGTAGGTGTTGCCGCGCGAGCGCACGGACATCTGCCGCTGCAGCAGGCCGCCGAGCGCGGCGTCGAGCGCATCGCGCACGCGCGTGGAGCAGTTGTCGACGAAATAGTCGTAGCGGTAGACCGCGTTCTCCGGGCGCGCGTTCTCCGCGAGTGCGGCGCCCAGTCGCGCGGTTTCGTCGTCGTCCAGGTCGAGCCACTGGATCGACACGCCGCGCCCGGTCTCGCGGTAGTAGGCCATGTCCTGCGCCAGCGGCAGCGCGACCAGGCGGTAGCGCATGTCGCCGCGCACGAAGCGGCCGACGAAATCCGGCTCGTCCATGTCGAAGAAGCCGAAGTTGTACGACACCGGCCCGCCGGCCGCGGGATCGTCGACGATGATCGCGTTGTGGCCGAAGCGCTCGAAGAAGATCTCGCCCGGCTGCATGGTGGCGACGCCGATGCGCGGCGTGGCTTGCGCGAACGCGGCCGGCAGCAGCAGCGCAAGCAGCAGCACGATGCGTGCGAGAGCCGTCGGAAAAAGCAGCTTGTCATTCCGAGCGTTGTGACGGATCTGCTCCTTCATTCCGGCTGGAAGCAGATTCCTCGCTGCGCTCGGAATGACAACAATCGACTTGATCGGCATTGCCTCAATCGACCGCATGATCGGCATGCACGCTCACGTGCAGTGCGTGCAGCCGGCGCGCGTCGGCACGGGTGATGCGGAAGCAGAAGCGGCCGAGCGTGAGCTCTTCGCCGGCTTCGGGCAGGTGGCCGATGGCAGCGGTGACCAGGCCGCCGATGGTGTCGTACTCGTCGTCGTCGAAGTCGGCGCCGAAGCGTTCGTTGAAATCGGCGATCGGGGTCAGCGCGTCGACGATGAACTGGCCGTCGGACTGCGCCGCGATCAGCGCGTCCGGGTCCTCGGCGTCGTCGTGCTCGTCGTCGATCTCGCCGACGATCTCCTCAAGCACGTCCTCGATCGTCACCAGCCCGGCGACGCCGCCGTACTCGTCGATCACGATCGCCATGTGGTTGCGCGACTGGCGGAACTCGCGCAGCAGCAGGTTGAGCTTCTTCGATTCGGGGATCAGCACCGCCGGCCGCAGCAACGCATGGATCGAGTCCGGCCCGTTGTCGGCGACCACGCCGCGCAGCAGGTCCTTGGCCAGCAGGATGCCGAGGATCTCGTCCTTGTCCTCGCCGTGCACCGGGAAGCGCGAATGGCCGGATTCGACCACCTGCTTCATCAGGTCGAGGAACTTCGCGTCCGCGGGCAGGGCCACCATCTGCGCGCGCGAGACCATCACGTCGCCCACGGTCATGTCGGACACGGCCAGCGCGCCCTCCATCATTCGCAGGGTGTCGGCCTCGATCAGGCCGTCGGAATGGGTGTCGCGCAGCAGCTCGACGAGGTCGTCGCGGGTGCTGGGCTCGCCGGAGATGGCGGAACTGAGCCGTTCCAGCCAGGAGCGCCGTTTTTCCGGTGGTTCGGAAGCGCTGGGACTACTGTCGTCCTCGGACATCGCAGTAAGTACTTGATTTTCATGACGCCGCGTGGGGCGGCAGGGAAAGTCTACCGCGCCGGCGCGCACGATGCGCGGATCGACGGCTTCAGGCCCCGCCGGGATCGAGATAGGGATCGGCGATGCCGAGGCCGGCGAGGATCCCGCGCTCGAGCTGCTCCATCGCCTCGGCCTCGCGCTCGTCCGCGTGGTCCCAGCCAAGCAGGTGCAGCACGCCGTGCACGGTGAGGTGGGCGTAGTGCGCGCCCAGCGGCTTCTTCTGCTCGCGCGCCTCGCGGGCGACCACCGGCGCGCAGAGCACCAGGTCGCCCAACAACGGCAGGCGCACGCCCGGCGGCAGGCCTTCGGGCAGGTCCGCCGGAAAGCTCAGCACGTTGGTGGCGTAGTCCTTGCCCCGGTAGTGGCGGTTGAGGGCGCGACCTTCCTTGGCGCCGACCAGGCGGATGGCGAGGTTGGCCTCGCGGATGCGCCCGTCCAGCGCGGCCGCGGTCCACTTGCGGAACGACACAGCCGACGGCAGCCCCTTGCGCGGGACGGCGTAGCCGACGGCGACGTCGAGCTGGATGGGGCCGCGGGTCATGCCGGCCAGTCTACGGCCATGGCGGCGGCGCGTCATCGCGGGGCGATGACGGTGCGAAAGCCGACGCAGCGCACAGTGTGACGCCTGGTGTCGATGGATGATGCTTGGCGCGGGCGGGAACGGGGACGCTTGCCAGCCGGATGCACGCGGCGGATCCTGCCGCGACCACAGGGATGCAAGGCCATGGGAACGCTGCTCGCTGCGCTGTCGAGATGGTCGCCGTGGCCGACGCTGCTTGCGCTGCTGGTACTGGCGCCGGTGCTGCGTAGGGATGCCGCGCCGGTCCCGGCGCAGGCGCCGGTCGAATCGGTGGGGATGTCTACACCGACGCGGGCGGTCGCGTCCGCGGCACCGACGCCGGTCCCGCGCGCGACCGGCGGCCCCGGCTACCGGCGCCTGGCGCAGCCGTCGCCGGCGGATGCGGCCCGCTTCCTGACCCAGGCCACGTTCGGTCCGACGCTGGCCGACATCGAGCGCGTCCGCCAGCTCGGTTACCGCGCCTGGATCGACGAGCAGGTCGCGCATCCGGTCTCCCTGCAGCTGCGCTTCATGCAGGCCGCCAGCAGCTACCCGCGGCGCGAACGGCGGCTCGACGCCTGGCTCACCCACACCCTCGGCGGCCCGGATCCGTTCGACCCCGCGCTGATCCACCGCGACCAGCTGCGCCAGCGCGTCGCCTTCGCGCTGAGCGAGATCCTCGTCGTCTCCGACGGCGCTTCGGACAAGCTCGGCAACGCGCCGCTGGGCATGACCGACTACTACGACACCCTCGCGCGCGGCGCGTTCGGCAACTACCGCGAGCTGCTGGAGAACGTCACCCTGCACCCGGCGATGGGCATCTTCCTGTCGATGCTGGGCAACGAGAAGCCCGACCCGGTCAACAACATCCGCCCCGACGAGAACTACGCGCGCGAGGTGCTGCAGCTGTTCAGCATCGGCACCGTGCGCCTGAACCCGGACGGCACGCGCATGCTCGACGGCAGCGGCCGGCCGATCCCGACCTACACCCAGGACACGGTGAAGGGCTTCGCCCATGTGTTCACCGGCTGGTCGTTCGACCTGTGCGAGTACGGCTTCCACTGCTACGCCTTCGCGCACGACCATCCGGCATGGTCGCGGCCGATGAAGGGCTTCCCGGCGTTCCACGCCTCCGCCCAGTCCAAGCAGCTGCTGGTCTATCCGGGCGTGGCGCTGCCCGGCGGCGTGTTGCCGGCCGGCGGCACCCCGCAGAGCGACCTGCGCGCCGCGCTCGACAACATCTTCGGCCATCCCAACGTCGGCCCGCACATCGCGCGCCTGCTGATCCAGCGCCTGGTCACCAGCAATCCCGGCCCGGCCTACATCCAGCGCGTCGCGCAGGCCTTCGACAACAATGGCCAGGGCGTGCGCGGCGACATGATGGCGGTGGTGACGGCGATCCTGCTCGATCCCGAAGCGCGGCAGTCGAACCCGCCGCCGCACTTCGGCAAGGTGCGCGAACCGGTGGTGCGGCTGATGCACCTGCTGCGGGCGATGGATGCCGCCTCGGGCAGCGGGCGCTCGGAGGAATTCTGGACGCTGGGCATGTACCTGGGGCAGATGCCGCTGGACGCGCCGTCGGTGTTCAACTTCTTCAGCCCGGACTACATGCCGCCGGGGCCGCTGACCGAGGCCGGCCTGGTCGCGCCCGAACTGCAGCTGGCGACCGACGCGATGCTGCCCAGCCACGAAGGCTATTTCTACCGGCGGGTGGTGTCGTGGTCGATCGAGGGGCCGCCGGGCTCGGGCACCTATTCGGTGAACATCGCCCGCGACCTGCCGCTGGCCGCCGACGCTGCCGCGCTGGTCGACCGCTACGACCTGCTGTTCCTGTCGGGGCGGATGTCGCCGGGGATGCGCCAGGTCCTGCTCGAACGGCTGCAGGACATCCCCGGCAACACCCTGGCGGGGCGGCGGCAGCGGGTGAAGGACGTGCTGTACCTGATCACCAACGCGCCCGAATACGTGGTGCAGAAGTAGGGACACGGGCATGGGCATGAAACGTCGCGATTTCCTGCAGGCCGGCGCGTGCATCGCGCTCGGCGGAGCCGGCATCCACAGCGCGCTGGGCAACCTGCGGCTGATGGAGGCGACGACGCGCGCCTACGGGCCCAAGGCCTTCAACGACTACAAGGCGCTGGTGTGCGTGTTCCTGTTCGGCGGCAACGACGCGCTGAACTCGGTGATCCCCTACGACACCACCGCCTACCAGCGCTACGCCCAGGCGCGGGCGACGCTGGCGGTGCCGCGCGCGAACCTGCTGCCGCTGACGGCGCTCGCCGGCGGCGGCGCCTCCGACGGCGCGCAGTACGCGCTGCAGGCCTCGACCAGGGATGGCGATGCGATCGGCACGGGCGGCATGCGCCAGCTGTTCGACAGCGGCCGCATGGCGATCCTCGGCAACGTCGGCACCCTGGTGCGGCCGGTGACCAAGGCCGACTACGTCGCCGGCCGCGCCGAGCTGCCGCCGCAGCTGTACTCCCACAACGACCAGTCGAGCTACTGGCAGACCTCGGCGGCCAATGTCGATACCGGCTGGGGCGGGCGCATCGCCGACCTGTTGCACGACGCCAATCCCGATGCCTTCATCCCGATCGGCACCTCGCTCAACACCGGCAGCCAGCTGCTGTCCGGGCGCGGCAGCCACTACGTCGTCGGCAACGACGGGCCGCGATTGTTCAGCTACCTCGAATGGGATGCCGGCGTGCGCCGGGCCTACCTGGCGCTGAACGCCGACAACCCGCAGGCGCATCCGTTCGAGCGCCACTTCGCCGCGTCGTTCCGGCGCGCGCGCGAGAACGCCTGGGCGGTCACCGATGCGCTGGAATCGTCCTCGCCGCTGCAGACGGCGTTCCCCGCGCAGCACCTCGGCCGCCAGCTGGCGATGGTGGCGCGGATGATCAAGGTGCGCCAGGTGCTGGGGCTGAAGCGGCAGATCTTCTACGTCTCGCTGGGCGGCTTCGACCACCACGACGGCCTGCTCGACGACCATCCGGTGCTGCTGGCGCAGGTCTCGCACGCGCTCAAGGCCTTCCACGACGCGACGGTCGAGCTGGGCGTCGCCGACAGCGTCACCACCTTCACCGCGTCGGACTTCGGGCGCACCCTGTCGTCCAACGGCGACGGTTCCGACCACGGCTGGGGCGCGCACCATTTCGTGGTCGGCGGCGCGGTCCGCGGCGGCCGCTTCTACGGCACCATGCCGGTGCTGCAGAACGACGGCCCGGACGCGGCCGAAGGTGGACGCATGATCCCGACCACCGCCGTCGACCAGTACGCGGCCACGCTCGCGCGCTGGTTCGGCGTCGCCGATGGCGACCTCGACCTGGTGTTCCCCAACCTGCGCAACTTCGCCGGGCGCAACCTCGGATTCATGGGCTGACATCCAGGCAACGCTGAACAAGTGCCGTCATCCCCGCGAAGGCGGGGACCCAGCGTCTTTGTTGTTCAAAGGCTTGAAGACACTGGCTCCCCGCCTTCGCGGGGATGACGAGCAAAGGCGACTTGATCAGCGTTGCCTTCACTCCCCGCGCCAATCCCCCGGCGCGTACTCGATCTCCACCACCTCGGCGCCTTCGGCCAGCGCCGCCAGTTCGGCCTCGTCGGGCCTGGCGTGGCAGTTGCTCGCCTCGCTGCGCGTCTGTGCGGCGACGATCTGGCGCATGAACGCGTCCGCGGCATCCTTTTCCGACAGGTTGCTGTCGATCGTGATCGTGGTGTCGCCACAGCTGCCGATGTTGTAGGCCTGTACCGCGGGCACCAGCTCGCGCATCGCGCGGTCGGCGAGGGCCGCGAACGCCGCCGCGTCGATCCGCGCACTCGCCGCGCTGATGCGCCCCTTGAAGAAGTACAGGTGGCGGTAGAGCAGGTAGCCGCGCGAATGCATCGGCAGCCACTCGTCCTCGCCCTGGCCCGGATAGTCGTAGGCCAGCTCGATCATGCGGCCGTCGATGTGGCGATCCGCGCCCAGCAGTTCGAGCAGCAGCGCGATCCGCCTGGCCTCTTCCGGATCGGCGTCGGCGACCGCCGGGGCCTGCGCCTGCTCCGCATCGTCGGAACCCGCCGTATCCGGTGGGTCGGGCAGCGCCGACGGCAGCGCGATGTCGAACTCGACCGCGTCGGCCACGGTCAGGCCGCGGTAGTAGCCCGCCTGCTCGGCGGCTTCGAGCGTCGCGCGGAAATCCCGCATGCCCAGGCCCAGTGCCGCTTCGCCGTCGCCCTGGCCGTGCGGATACACGAACAGGTCGAAGCGCGTCGCCTCCTGCCCGGGCAGGAAGTAGCGCAGCGAGACGCCGGCGAACTTGTTCGCGGGATCGTAGCGGCTGCCCTCCAGCACGAAGTCGCCGACCTTGAGCGGCGCGATCACCAGGGTGCGCTCGATGAAGGCCTGCTTCGGCGTCTTGTCCGCGGCGGCAGCCGCGGTCGAGAGCGCCAGCAACAGGACAAGCAGGCAGGCGGTGCGGTATCCGCGCATGGCAGCGTTCCAGATCCGGCGGGCGCTCCCCGCGCCCGGACCAGCGCATCCTACCCAAGGCAACGCCGAAAGAGTGCCGTCATCCCCGTGAAGGCGGAGACCCAGCGACTTCAGGCTTGTGGATCAACAACCAAAGACACTGGATGACCAGACATTCGTCTGTTGAAGAGCGCCTCCCGCCTTCGCGGAAATGACGGCATTTCTTCAGTGCCGGCCTACGCCGGCCCTGTCTGCGCATCGAGCGCGTCGCGGCGGTCGTAGGCACTGACGATGCGTGCCACCAGCGGATGGCGGACCACGTCCTTCGCCTCGAAGAAGGTGAAGCTGACGCCTTCGACGTCGCGCAGCACCTCGACCGCGTCGCGCAGGCCGGACTTCACGTGCTTGGGCAGGTCGATCTGGGTCAGGTCGCCGGTGACCACCGCGGTGCTGCCGAAGCCGAGGCGGGTCAGGAACATCTTCATCTGCTCGATGGTGGTGTTCTGCGCCTCGTCGAGGATCACGAAGGCATCGTTGAGCGTGCGCCCGCGCATGTAGGCCAGCGGCGCGATCTCGATGACGTTGCGCTCCAGCAGCTTGACCACCTTGTCCACGCCGAGCATCTCGTACAGCGCGTCGTACAGCGGGCGCAGGTAGGGGTCGACCTTCTGGGTGAGGTCGCCGGGCAGGAAGCCGAGCTTCTCGCCGGCCTCGACCGCCGGACGCACCAGCACCAGCCGCTGCACGCGCGATTCGTTCAGCGCCTCGACCGCCATCGCCACCGCGAGGAAGGTCTTGCCGGTGCCGGCCGGGCCGATGCCGAAGTTGATGTCGTGGCTGGTGATCGCGTGCAGGTACTTCGCCTGGTTGGCGCCACGGCCGCGGATGGTGCCGCGCTTGACCCGCACCGCCACGTCCTGCGGCGCGAAGTCGCGCTCGTCGTCGCCGACGCCGGCCTCGCTCAGGCGCAGGTTGATGGCGTGGCTGTCGAAGGTCTCGGTCGCCGCTTCGTCGTAGAGCCGGCGCAGCAGCTTCTCGACCTGGGCCAGCACCTTGCCGTCGCGCCCGCTGACCCGGAACACGTTGCCGCGGCTGGAGATCTCGACCCCCAGGCGCAGCTCGATCTGGCGCAGGTGGCCGTCGAACGGCCCGGCGAGATTGGCCAGGCGCTCGGCGTCGGGCGGGTCGAGGGTGAAGTCGCGCTGGGGGAGGGGAGGCATGGGTGATCCGGATGGGAGCGGCGGGCCTTGGCGCCATTGTCCCGGTTCGAAGGCGGGAGGGCGAATTGGCGGGTTTGGTCGGGGGTGTTGCTGTCTTTCGAGCAGATCTCTCACTGCGTTCGAGATGACAGCGGGAAAGTCCGCAGCCTTCCAACCTGTCATCTCGAACGTAGTGAGAGATCTGCTCCTCTGCACCGCACTACGCCGCGCCGTCGCCCTCGACGCCCGTCACCCGCCCGCGCAGCGAATTGCTCATCGCCGCGGTGATGACGACATCGACGAACTGGCCGATCAACCGCGCTGGCGCCGGGAAGTTCACCGAGCGCATGTTCTCGGTCTTGCCGGTC
The DNA here is from genome assembly GCA_035444805.1 of Luteimonas sp. Taxonomy (GTDB): domain Bacteria; phylum Pseudomonadota; class Gammaproteobacteria; order Xanthomonadales; family Xanthomonadaceae; genus Luteimonas. The sequence goes on from DAOMPM010000032.1 coordinate 14,633, forward strand.
AGTTCGTCCGGATCCTTGCGCGACGGCCCCACCACCAGCACCCGCTGCACACTGCCGACCATCGCCTGCGAGATCTTCGCGGCATTGGCGTTGATGGTGGCCTGCAGGTGCGAGAGGCGCGCGTGCTTGACCTCGTCCGACACGTCGTCCGGCAGATCGGCCGCCGGCGTGCCGGGACGGCGCGAGTAGATGAAGGAGAACGACTGGTCGAAGCCGACGTCCTCGATCAGCTTCATGGTCCTGTCGAAATCGGCGTCGGTCTCGCCGGGGAAGCCGACGATGAAGTCCGATGAGATCGAGATGTCCGGGCGCACCTCGCGCAGCTTGCGGATCTTCTGCTTGAACTCGATCGCGGTGTAGCCGCGCTTCATCGCCGACAGGATGCGGTCGCTGCCCGACTGCACCGGCAGGTGCAGGTAGTTGGCCAGCTGCGGCACGTCGCGGTAGGCGTCGACCAGCGAGTCGCTGAACTCCAGCGGGTGCGAGGTGGTGAAGCGGATGCGGTCGATGCCGTCGATCTGCGCGATCGTGCGGATCAGCAGGCCGAGGTCGGCAAGCTCGTCACTATTTTCCATCACGCCGCGGTAAGCGTTGACGTTCTGCCCGAGTAGGTTGACCTCGCGCACGCCCTGGCCGGCCAGCTGCACCACTTCCACCAGCACGTCCTCGAACGGCCGGCTGATCTCGGTGCCGCGGGTGTAGGGCACGACGCAGAACGAGCAGTATTTCGAACAGCCCTCCATGATCGAGACGAACGCGCTCGGCCCCTCGGCGCGCGGCTCGGGCAGGCGGTCGAACTTCTCGATCTCGGGAAAACTGATGTCCACCTGTGGGCGCTTGAGTTCGCGGCGGGCGCGGATCAGCTCCGGCAGGCGATGCAGGGTCTGTGGGCCGAACACCAGGTCGACGTAGGGCGCGCGCTTGATGATCGCCTCGCCCTCCTGCGAAGCGACGCAGCCGCCGACGCCGATGATGACGTCACGGCCGCCATTCTTGAGCGCCTTCCAGCGGCCGAGCTGGCTGAACACCTTCTCCTGCGCCTTCTCGCGGATCGAGCAGGTGTTGACCAGGACCACGTCGGCTTCCTCGACCTTGTCGGTCAGCTCGAGGCCATTGCTGGCGGCGAGCACGTCGGCCATCCGCGCCGAGTCGTACTCGTTCATCTGGCAGCCGTGGGTCTGGATGAACAGCTTCCCGCGCGGAGGCGCGTCAGTGGAAGCGGGGGCGGACGGTGTGTCCGCGAGGACGGTCAACTCGATCATGGCGTCTCCGGGGGCGCGGCGGTGATTCCGGGCCGGATGGCGGTGGATGTGCGGAATAGTGTAAGCCGTCACGCGTCCGGTTCCGGAATCGTCCCCCGTTTGACAATCAAGGACTTGGCAGACAGGCGGGAAGGGTGGACACTGCGCGCATGAAAGGGGGCTGGGGGCTCGTCGCGATCCTCGGGCTGGCGCTTCTGGCGTCGGCCGCACCGGCGTGGGCGGGCACCATCTACCGCTGCGATGCCGCCGACGGCGCGCGCAGCTACGTCAGCAAGCCGGCCAAGGGCGCCAAGTGCGTCGCGGTGAGCAACTACCGCAGCAGTCCTTCCCGTTCGACCACGCGCCCGGCGCCCTCGGGAGCAGGCAGCGCCTCGCCGGTCAACGCCGTGTCGGGCTCGCCGGCCGCGATCCACAACAACCCGCCGGCGACCTTCATGGGCGGCGCCGGCTCGACCGCGCCCCCGGCCGCCGCCAGGCCGGTTGCCGTCGCCTCGGTCGCCCCGGCCACGTCGCAGCGACGCCTGCAGCAGGGGCAGGTCTACTCCTACGTCAAGGACGGCGTCCGCCACTACACCAGCCAGCGGCCGAAGGGCGCCGGCGCCACCGCGGTGCGGACGATCAACTACAGCTTCTTCGAGACCTGCTACGCCTGCGCCCCGCTGCCGGGGGTCAACTTCGGCAACGTGCGCCTGAACACCTCCTCCTTCGCCGCCGAGATCCGGGCCGCCGCGGCCGAGTTCGGGGTCGAGGAGGCGATCGTGCGCGCGATCATGCACGCCGAATCGGCCTACAACCCCAATGCGCTCTCGCGCGCCGGTGCGCAGGGCCTGATGCAGTTGATGCCGGCCACCGCCGCGCGTTTCGGCGTGACCAACGCCTTCGATCCGGGCCAGAACATCCGCGGCGGGGTCGAGTACCTGGCCTGGCTGCTCAGGCGCTTCAACGGCGACCTGACCCTGGCCGCGGCCGGCTACAACGCCGGCGAAGGCGCGGTCGACCGCCACAAGGGCGTCCCCCCGTACAACGAGACGCAGCGCTACGTGGTCCGCGTCGGCCAGCTGGCCGAGCGTTACCGCGGCCACGTCGCCGCGAACTGAGATCCGCCCGGGGAAACCCGCGGAAAGTGGCGTTATCCGCGCGAAACCCGGGATCCGGCACCTTGGAATTCAGCGCCTTCCTGACCAGACATTCGTCCGTTGAAAAGCGCTTCGCGGGAATGACGGGCCGTTCCAAGGTGGCCTTCAGTCTTTGCTGGCGAAGCCCCGAGGTTCCCGCCTCCGCGGCAAGGATGAACCGGAGCGGCTTGCTCCAGGCCTCCCCAAGTGGCTGATCCGGCATCGGAAATGCGCCGGCCGTGGCGGCAGGCGTTGTCGTCCGATTCAGCGTTCCGTTACACTTCGGCGTTGTTTGCGGTCGCCACCGGGGACGGGGCGGTACGCGGCAGCCACATCAATCAGCTACCGAAAGTTTCGCGGAGAGCCGGATGGCCAACGAAGCCGTACTCGACCCTGTTGAAGGGGATCCCGACCACCTGGGCCGGCGCCGGTTCCTGACCGCCACCACGGTCGCCGTCGGCGTGGTGGGGGTTGGCTTTGCGGCCGTGCCGTTCATCAAGTCCTGGAACCCGAGCGCGCGCGCCAAGCTGGCCGGTGCCCCGGTGACCGTGGACATCAGCGCCCTCGCCGAAGGCCAGCGCCTGATCGTCGAATGGCGCGGCCAGCCGATCTGGATCGTCAAGCGCTCCGCGGCGATCCTCGCGGCGCTGCCGACGCTCGACGGCGAGCTGCGCGACCCGATGTCCGAGAACGCCGACCAGCAACCGGCCTACATCCGCGAGGCCAACCCGGAGCTGCGCTCGTTCAAGCCCGAGATCTCGGTGCTGGTGGGCCTGTGCACGCACTTGGGCTGCTCGCCGGAAATGGTCGCCGAGATCCGGCCCGAGCCGTTCGACCCGAACTGGAAGGGCGGCTACTTCTGCCCCTGCCACAAGTCGAAGTTCGACATGGCCGGCCGCGTCTTCCAGGGCGTGCCCGCGCCGACGAACCTTTCGGTTCCGCCGCACCATTTTGCCGACGACAACACCATCGTCCTCGGCGTCGACCCGGGAGCGGCATGACATGTCCAACGTGATCGTGCGTACCGCCAACGGGGTGATGGACTGGGTCAACGAGCGGGCACCGGCGCTGATGCCGATCTACCGCAAGCACATGACCGAGTACTACGCGCCGAAGAACTTCAACATCTGGTACATCTTCGGCGTGCTGTCGATCGTGGTGCTGGTCAACCAGATCGTCACCGGCATCTTCCTGACGATGCACTTCAAGCCGAGCGCGGAGGAAGCCTTCGCCTCGGTCGAGTACATCATGCGCGACGTGGAGTGGGGCTGGCTGATCCGCTACATGCACAGCACCGGCGCCTCGCTGTTCTTCATCGTCGTCTACATCCACATGTTCCGCGGCCTGATGTACGGCTCGTACCAGAAGCCGCGCGAGCTGGTGTGGATCCTCGGCATGCTGATCTACCTGGTGCTGATGGCCGAGGCCTTCCTGGGCTACGTGCTGCCGTGGGGCCAGATGTCGTTCTGGGGCGCGAAGGTGATCATCTCGCTGTTCGGCGCGATCCCGGTGGTCGGCAACGGCCTGGTCGAGTGGATCATGGGCGACTACCTGCCCAGCGATGCCACCCTCAACCGCTTCTTCGCCCTGCACGTGATCGCGCTGCCGCTGGTGCTGCTGCTGCTGGTGGTGCTGCACCTGGGCGCGCTGCACGAGGTCGGGTCGAACAACCCTGACGGCGTCGAGATCAAGAAGGGCCCGAAGGGCAATCGCTGGTCGAAGACCGCGCCGGCCGACGGCATCCCGTTCCATCCGTACTACACGGTGAAGGACGGCTTCTACGTCTGTTTCTTCATGATCATCGCGGCCTTCATCATCTTCTTCACGCCTGCGCTGGGCGGCTGGTTCCTCGAGCACGACAACTTCACCGAGGCCAACCGCCTGGTGACGCCCGAGCACATCAAGCCGGTGTGGTACTACACCCCGTACTACGCGATGCTGCGCGTGGTGCCGCACAAACTCAGCGGCGTGCTGGTGATGTTCGGCGCGATCGCGATCCTGTTCCTGGTGCCGTGGCTGGACCGCGCCAAGGTCAAGTCATACCGCTATCGCGGACTGCTGTCGAAGGTGCTGCTGGCCCTGTTCGCGATCTGCTTCGTCTGGCTGGGCAAGATCGGCGCCGGCCCGGGCACGGATCCGGTGGAGACGATCATCGGCCGCTTCCTGACCGCCTTCTACTTCCTGTTCTTCCTGACCATGCCGCTGTGGACGGCCTGGGACAAGACCAAGCCGGTACCGGATCGGGTGACGACGCATGACTAAGACCCTCGTGACCCGCATCGCCGCGTTCGCCGGCGGACTGCTGCTGTCGTTCTCGGCGCTCGCGGCCGGTGGTGGCAACCTGCAGCAGTCGGGCACCGACCTCAGCGACCGCGCGTCGCTGCAGCGCGGCGCGCAGCTGTTCATGAACTACTGCGCCGGCTGCCACTCGCTGAAGTACCTGCGCTACTCGCGGATGGCCGACGACCTCGGCCTGACCGAGGACGAGGTGATGACCAACCTCAACCTCACCGGCGCCAAGTTCGGCGAGCACATCGTCTCGTCGATGCCGGTCGACCAGGCGACGAAGTGGTTCGGACAGGCCCCACCCGACCTGAGCCTGGTCACCCGCGTGCGCGGCAGCGACTGGGTCTTCACCTACATGAAGTCGTTCTACCTGGACGAGGCGCGTCCGTTGGGCTGGAACAACACCCTGTTCCCCAACGCCTCGATGCCCAACCCGCTGTGGCAGCAGCAGGGCCTGCAGTACGCGGTGTACGGCGAGATGGATCCGGCGCTGGGCGAAGCGCCGGTCGAGAAGCTCGAGGTCTCCAGCCCAGGCACGCAGAGCGCCGCGCAGTACGACCAGACCGTGCGTGACCTCACCGCCTTCCTCGAGTACGCCGGCGAGCCGGCCGCGCTCAAGCGGCAGGGCCTCGGCGTGTGGGTGATCCTGTTCCTGTCGTTCCTGACGCTGCTGGCCTGGCTGCTGAAGAACGAATACTGGAGGGACGTGCACTAGTCCGGGATCCCCGGCAGCTGCGACGCGCGGATCGGAGGGATCCGTCGCGCGTCCGGCACCGACCAGTGCGACACCGTGGCGACCGGCTGCGATGGGCAGCCGGCGTCGTGCGATCGGCGGATTCCGGTCGCGGGAGAAGCCTTTGATGGCTGCGAGTCCGCGTATGCGCAATGCAATGACGCTGTTTTCGTCCGTCGACGACGTGCTGTGCCACCGGGTACGGCTGGTACTGGCCGCCAAGGGCGTGAGCTACGACCTGATCCCGGTCGACCCGCAGAACCCGCCACCGGACCTGATCGACCTCAACCCCTTCCATTCCGTCCCGACCCTGGTCGAGCGCGACCTCGTGCTCTACGCCGCCAGCGTGGTCAGCGAATACCTCGACGAACGCTATCCGCATCCGCCGCTGATGCCGGTCGACCCGCTGTCGCGCGCGCGGCTGCGCCTGGCGATGCTGCGCATCGAGCATGAGTGGGTGCCGCACGTGCAGGCGATCCAGTTCGGCGGCAAGCAGCAGGCCGACGCGGGGCGCAAGCGGTTGAAGGAACTGCTGACGGCCGCGATCCCGGTGTTCAAGGTCGCGAAGTTCTACCTCAACAACGAGATGAGCCTCGCCGACTGCGCGATGGCCCCGATCATCTGGCGCCTGCCGGCGCTGGACGTCCCGCTGCCCAAGGACGGCAAGGTGATCGAGGAATACGGCAACCGCATCTTCCGCAACCCCGGGTTCCTGCGCAGCCTGACGCCGCAGGAAAAGAACCTGCGCGTACTGCCGGACTGACGTCGGAAACCAGGGTCAGGGAAACCGGGGTCAGAGTACAGTTTCCGTTTGCGGAAACTGTACTCTGACCCCGGCCTGCCACCCCTGCCCACCTGCCCAACGTGTGCCGCTTTCGGCATACTGCATCGGTAATGCCCGACACCCCCGCCATGACCAGCCATCGTCCGTACCTGCTGCGGGCGCTGTACGAGTGGATCTCGGACAACGGGATGACACCGCACATCCTGGTCGACGCTCAGCAACAGGGCGTGCGCGTGCCGACGCACACGGTGAAAGACGGCCGGGTGGTGCTGAACATCGCCGACCGCGCCGTGGCCAAGCTCGAACTCGACAACGAGGCGGTGCGCTTCACCGCCCGCTTCGGCGGCGTGAGCCACCCGGTGGTGGTGCCGGTGGCGGCGGTACTCGCAATCTATGCGCGCGAGACCGGGCAGGGCATGGCCCTGCCGGAAGAGGTGGGGTCGTCGGGCCAGCCGCCGGAAGACGAACCGACGCCGCCGGATGATGCGCCGCCCGGACCGGGGGACGAGGCGCCGAAGCGGGGGGCGCACCTGCGGGTGATCAAGTAGGCGCCGCGGCGTTAGAAACTGGGGTCAGAGTACAGTTTCCCTGACCCCAGTTTCTGGCGCCCCTCAATGCAGCGCCACCACCTGCGCCGCCCGCGTCGGCCCGCTGAACTGCACCAGCTCGTCCCCGTGCAGCACCATCCGTCCGATGTGCCGCTGCACACCGTCCTCCGAGTACTCGAAGCGGAAGCTGCGCTCGAAGCCGAGCCGGCCGCTGGCGTGCCGGCGCAGGCACAGGCCGGTCGCGTGGACGCTCTGGTCGAGCCAGATCACCCCCGCGGCCTGGCAGGCGCTGCGGCCGACGATGGCAGCGCGTTCGGCCGCGGCGCGGGCGCTGTTCCACCAGGCGTAGGCGGCCGCGCCGGCGATCATCAGGACGATCAGGGTGGGGAAGTCGGGCATCGGCGGAATGTGGCGCCGGGCGCGGCCGAATGCAATGGCGGCGTCTCCCGTATCGCGCTTTCGTAGGAGCGGGCCATACCCGCGACGCTTTTCCCGTCGTGCAGGATAGGCCGGGTCGCGGGCATGGCCCGCTCCTACGCCTGCGGCGGCGGGCCTAGCTTGAGCGACAGGTCCACCGCGCGCACGTGCTTGGTCAGGCCGCCGATCGAAATGCAGTCGACGCCGTCCTCGGCGATCGCGCGCAGGCCGTCGAGGTCGACGCCGCCGGACACTTCCAGCGGAATGCGCCCGTCGAACGGCGCGCCGCGGGCGATACGCACCGCCTCGCGCCGCGTGGCCGCGTCGAAATCGTCGATCAGGATGCGGTCGCCGCCCGCGGCCAGCGCCTCGCGCAGCTGCTCGATCGTCTCCACCTCGACGATCAGCGGCAGGCCCGGCTGCGCCGAGCGCGCGGCGTGGATCGCGGCGGCCACCGAACCGAAGGCGCGGACGTGGTTTTCCTTGAGCATTACCGCGTCGAACAGGCCGATGCGATGGTTGACGCCGCCGCCCACGCGCACCGCGTACTTCTGCGCGACACGCAGGCCGGGAATCGTCTTGCGCGTGTCGAGGATCGTCGTGCCGGTGCCGCGCACCGCGTCGACGTGGACTGCGGTCGCGGTCGCAGTGCCGCTGAGCGTCTGGAGGAAGTTGAGCGAGGTACGCTCGGCGCTGACCAGGGCGCGGGCGCGGCCCTGCAGCGTGGCAAGCACCGTGCCTTTGGCCACGCGATCGCCCTCGGCCACGCGCCAGTCGATGCGCACGTCCGGGTCGAGCGCGCGATGGGTCGCGTCGAACCAGGGCCGCCCGCAGACCACCGCGTCCTCCTTGCACAGCAGGTAGGCGCTGTCTGGCCCGTCGGGCAGCAGCGCGGCGGTGACGTCGCCGCTGCCGAGGTCCTCGGCCAGCGCGCGCGCGACATCCGCGGCGACGACGGCGGGATCGGGAGCGGCGACGCCCACGGCGCTCATGCTTTCGGGAAGTCCGCAACCTGCGAGGTGGCGATGCCTTCCTCGACCAGCAGCACCGGGATGCCGTCGTCGACGCGGTAGACGATGCGTTGGTCGCGCGTCACCAGCGCCTCGTGCAGCGGCTCGGACTGCGGCGTGTCGTCGGCGCGCTTCAGCCCGCCGGCGGCGATGGCGCCATTGAGCGCGGCCAGGCCCGGTTTGCCCAGCAGCGCGAGCGGCTGGCGGGTCGCGGGACAGACGAGGATGTCGAGCAGCTTGCGGTCCATGGGCGATGCGGGAATCGGTCGAACCGGTAGAATACGTCTTTAGGCACGGGAACAGCCATGTCCGCCAATCCTGAAAGGCCGCTGGTCGGCGTCGTGATGGGGTCCAGGTCGGACTGGGACACGATGCAGCACGCGGCGCTGAAGCTCGAAGCGCTGGGCATCGCGCACGAAGTGCGGGTGGTGTCGGCGCACCGCACGCCCGACGCCTTGTTCGACTACGCTGCCAGCGCGCAGTCGCGCGGCCTGCGCGCGATCATCGCCGGCGCCGGCGGCGCCGCGCACCTGCCGGGCATGCTCGCGGCCAAGACCGCCGTGCCGGTGCTCGGCGTGCCGGTGCAGAGCAAGGCACTGAACGGGCTCGATTCACTTCTGTCGATCGTGCAGATGCCCGGCGGCATCCCGGTCGCCACCTTCGCCATCGGCCAGGCCGGCGCGACCAATGCCGCGCTGTTCGCCGCGGCCATGCTCGCCGCCGACCATCCCGCGCTTGCCGAGGCGCTGGCCGCGTTCCGCCAGCAGCAGACCGACGACGTCGCCGGCAACGACGATCCGCGCAGGTGACCACGCGATGACCACGGTCGGCATCCTCGGAGGAGGCCAGCTCGCGCGCATGATCGCGCTTTCCGGCGCGCCGCTGGGCCTGCGCTTCCTGGTGATGGACACGGTCGCCGACGCCTGTGCCGGCCAGTTCGCGCCGCTGCTGGTCGGCGACTACCGCGACGAAGCGGCATTGGCCGAGTTCGCCTCGAAGGTCGACGTCGCCACCTTCGACTTCGAGAACGTGCCCGCCGAAAGCGCGGAGTGGCTGGCGCAGCGCGTGCCGGTGTTCCCCAACCCGCGCGCGCTGGCCAGCGTGCAGGACCGGATGGTCGAGAAGAGCCTGTTCCGCGAACTCGGCATCCCGGTGCCGGACTTCATGGACGTGCCCGATCGCGCCGCGCTGGCCTCGGCGGTCTGTGCGATCGGCACGCCGAGCATCCTCAAGACGCGACGGCTCGGCTACGACGGCAAGGGCCAGTACCGGATCAAGTCGCCGGCCGACGTCGACGCGGCCTGGGACGCGCTCGGCGCGCAGGCGGAGACGGTGGGGCTGATCCTCGAGGGCTTCGTGGCCTTCGAGCGCGAGCTGAGCGTGGTCGCGGTGCGCGGCCGCGACGGCGAGTTCCGCACCTGGCCGCTGACCGAGAACTGGCACGTCGACGGCGTGCTCTCGGCGAGCCTGGCGCCGGCCGTGTGCGACGCGGCCCTGGTCGCGCAGGCGCACGCCCATGCGCGCGCGCTGGCCGAGCGGCTCGACTACGTCGGTGTGTTCGCGCTGGAGCTGTTCTGCCGCGATGGCGTGCTGCTGGCCAACGAACTCGCCCCGCGCGTGCACAACTCCGGCCACTGGACGATCGAAGGCGCGGAAACCTCGCAGTTCCAGAACCACCTGCGCGCCGTGCTCGGCCTGCCGTTGGGCGACACGCGCATGCTCGGCCACGCCGCCATGCTCAACTGGATCGGCGCGATGCCCGATGCCGCGCCGGTGCTGCGCGCGGTCGGCGGCCACTGGCACGACTACGGCAAGCAGTCGCGCGAAGGGCGCAAGGTCGGCCACGCCACGCTGCGCGCGAACGAGGCCCCGGAACTGGCGCGGATGCTGCAAGAAGTCGGCGCCGCGCTGGATCGGGAAGCGCAGGTGGCACCGGTGATCGCGGCGCTCTCCGCCGCCCCGTAGGAGCGCCCCATGGGCGCGACCGGTGTGCACCGGCGCGGTCGAAACCCGGTCGCGGGCATGGGGCGCTCCTACGACAGGCGCGCCGCCACCACCTTCCAGTCCACCAGCTGCCAGAACGCGGCGAGGTAGCGTTCGCGCGAGTCGCCGTAGTCCTGCGCGAAGGCGTGCGGCCACAGGCAGCAGGCGAGCAGGGGTTTGTCGTCGCCGGTCAGAGGGGTGACCGACCCGGGGGTGGCCAGGATCGCCAGGCGGCCGTCGCGACGCCGCACCAGCCACACCCACCCCCCTGGTCCGGCGAGCCGCAGCGCGGCTTCGTCGAAGCGTTCGCGCAACCGCTTCGCGTCGCCGAACGCGCCGGCGATGGCCTCGGCCAGCGCCCCGCCCGGCTCGTTCTCGCCGCCGGGCTGGGGCGCGCGCAGCCCGGCCCAGTAGAAATCGTCGCTCCAGGCCTGCGCCGCGTGCGCGGCCAGCGCGCCGCGTGCGGTGCGGGCCAGGTCATCGAGGCGGGGCGCCGCGGTTTCGCCGTCGGCCTCGCCTTCGCCGTCCTGCCCGCGCTCGCCGAGCATCGCGTCCAGCGCATCGAGCCGCTCCTGCTGGTGTCGCCGGTGCTGCGCGACCGCCTCGACCGACAGCTGCGGCGCGAAGGCGACCGGGTCGCAGGGCAGGGGGCGGGGTTCGATCGGCATGCTTCGGGGTCCGGGTGTCGGTGGAAGTGCGGCGCTGCGGCATACAATACGCAAACCAGATCGGCCCCGGGTTTCAGCTTCAACTCCCTCCCTTCCGCCGAAGGCGGAGGGGAGGGTTGGGGAGGGGTGCTTTTCGCGCGACGCATGATCGCTATCGTGCGCAAGGCACCCCCTCCCGGCCTCCCCCTGCTCGCTGCGCGAGCAAGGGGAGGAGCAAGACTTGCCAGCTGAAACCCGGGGCTGATCAGACACGCAAACCCCCGTTTTCGTGGCCGCCGGCGCCTGATGCGCCGCCGCCGCAGTGCAGGAGCGTCGCCATGGCGGTACTGGATCGCATCAAGGTCGAACTCGAGAACCATCCCATCGTGCTGTTCATGAAGGGCACGCCGCAGTTCCCGATGTGCGGCTTTTCCAGCCGCACGGTGCAGGTGCTCAAGGAAGCCGGCGCGGTCGGCTTCCACACCATCAACGTGCTCGAGGATCCCGAGATCCGCGCCAACCTGCCGCGCTTCTCGAACTGGCCGACCTTCCCGCAGCTGTTCATCCACGGCGAGCTGATCGGCGGCTGTGACATCACCCTGGAGCTGCACGAGAGCGGCGAGCTGGCGCGCATGATCGCGGAAGTGCAGAAGGCGTGAGTCCGATGGCCGCGGGGAGCGAAGGCCAGCCGCTGGCCGGCCGCGTGGTGCTCGTGACCGGAGCGCACGGCGGCTACGGCGCCGCGGTCGCGACCGCCTGCGCGCGTGCCGGCGCGACCCCTGTCCTGCTCGGACGCAAGCCGCGCAAGCTCGAACGGCTCGCCGATGCGCTGGAGAAGGACGGTGTCGAACCGGTGCTGTACCCGCTTGACCTGGAAGGCGCTTCGCCCGACGACCATGCCGACATGGCGCAGCGCATCGGCGAGCGCTTCGGCCGCCTCGACGGCCTGGTGCACTGCGCCGCCGACTTCGCCGGACTGACCCCGCTCGAGCACACCGACCCGGCCGCGTTCGCGCGCGCGCTCCACGTCGACCTCACCGCGCGCTGGTGGCTGACCCAGGCCTGCCTGCCGCTGCTGCGCGCGTCCGCTGCCGGCACCGTGGTGTTCGTGATCGATCCCGCGCCGCTCGCGACCCCCGCCTATTGGGGCGGCTACGGCCTCGCCCAGCACGGACTGGAGGCGCTGGTGGCGATGCTCGACGCGGAAACCGCCTCGACCCCGCTGCGCGTGCGCGCCCTGCGCCCCGGCCCGATGCGCACCCCCCTGCGCGCCCGCGCCTATGCCGCCGACGGCGATCGCGTCGCGCGCGACCCGTCCACGTTCGCCGCCGCCTGCGTCGACCTGCTCGCCGGGGGCGACGCGCCGTGACCATCCTCTCGGCCGCCCTGCTGCTGTTCCTGATCCTCGACCCGCTGGGCAACATCCCGGTGTTCCTGAGCCTGCTGCGGCGGCTGGAGCCCAAGCGCCAGCGCATCGTGCTCGCCCGCGAGCTGCTGATCGCGCTGGTCGTGCTGATGGCGTTCCTGTGGGCCGGCAAGTACGCGCTGGAGGTGATGCACCTGCGCCAGGAATCGGTGTCGATCGCCGGCGGCATCGTCCTGTTCCTGATCGGCCTGCGCATGATCTTCCCGCCGCCGGAAGGGCTGATGGGCGAGATCCCCGACGGCGAGCCCTTCATCGTGCCGCTGGCGATCCCGCTGGTCGCCGGCCCCTCGGGCATGGCCGCGGTGATGCTGATGGGCAGCCGCGAGCCCGACCGCCTGCTCGACTGGAGCCTGGCCCTGTTCCTGGCCTGGGCGGCGACGGCGGCGATCCTGTTCTGCGCGCCCTGGCTGTACCGGCTGCTGGGCGCGCGCGCCCTGACCGCGATCGAGCGCCTGATGGGCATGCTGCTGGTCGCCATCTCGGTGCAGATGCTGCTCGACGGCCTCGCCGGCTACCTCGCCCAACTGCCCGGCTGAAGTCTGCTGCACCGCCGCATCAATCACTTGGCGACACTATCTAGATCCGCCATCAATTCCAGCGGGGTCAATGACTTCCGTGGATTTGACGGCTGACTTTTTATTGTCATCTGCAACGGTTACCGTGTTAATCTGAAGTTAACCCCCCTTCACTCTGCTGACTCCCGCCGGCGCGCGCGCCGCGTCGGTGGCCCGGCACACCTGCACCACAAATCCAGACCACCTGCTACCGAGGCAACCTCATGACCCACCGCAACCGTGTCCGGCTGTCGAAGCTGTCGATCGGCCTGATCGCAGCGCTCGCCGCCGCCCCCGTCTTCGCCCAGAGCACGTCCGCGGGCGTGGGCGGCCTCGTCACCGACAGCAGCGGCCAGCCGGTCACCGGCGCCGAAGTCGTCATCACCCACGTCGAGTCGGGCACGGTCAGCCGCGCCACCACCGATGCCAGCGGCCGCTACAACGCCCGCGGCCTGCGCGTCGGCGGTCCCTACGAGATCACGATCACCAAGTCGGGCGAGGGCACCAGGACCGAGGACAACATCTACCTGGCGCTGAACCAGGTCAGCACGGTCAACACCACGCTCACCGGCGACGTGACCACGCTGGGCACGGTCACCGCGGTCGGCGTCGCCGGCGGCGCCGTCGTGTTCAGCAGCGACAACACGGGCGTGGGCACCTCCGTCGGCGGACGCCAGCTGGAGCTGATGCCGACCGGCAGCCGCTCGATCGACGACGTGGCGCGTCTTGACCCGCGCGTCTCCGTGATCGACCAGGCCTCCGGCGCGATCTCCGTGGCCGGCGTCAACAACCGCTTCAACACCATCTCCGTCGATGGCCTGTCGCAGGGCGACCCCTTCGGCCTGAACAGCAACGGCATGCCCTACACCGGCAGCCCGATCTCGATGGACACCATCGAAGCCTTCGACATCAAGATCTCCGACTACGACGTCAGCAGCGACACCATCGGCGCCACCGTCAATGCCGTGACCAAGTCCGGCACCAACGAGTTCCACGGCTCGGTGTACTACGTCTACAAGGACGCCGACAACATGGTCGGCAGCCGCGGCGGCCAGGACTATGCGCTGTTCGACACCGACGTGACCATGGGCGTCACCGTCGGCGGCCCGATCATCAAGGATCGCCTGTTCTTCTTCGCCTCCTACGAAGAACAGGAAATCAAGGACTTCGGTGGCGCGTCCTCGACCGACGCCTTCGCCCGCGGCGCCATCACCCAGGCCGAGATCGACGACGTCATCCGCATCGCCCGCGACAACTGGGGCATCGACGCCGGCACCTACGGCAACCTCGGCGTCAACCTCGAGAACAAGCGCTACCTGGCCAAGATCGACTGGAACATCAACGACAACCATCGCGCCAGCCTGACCTACCAGCAGACCGAGGAATTCCGCCCCTCGCCGTACAACATCACCACCAACTCGGTCGCCCTGAGCACCCGCTGGTACAACATCGACAACATCACCAAGAACACCTCGTTCCAGCTGTTCAGCGACTGGACCGACAACTTCAGCACCGAGTTCAAGGTCAGCCAGCAGAAGTTCGACCAGGTCAACGGCAACGCCATCAGCGACGGTCCGCAGATCAACATCGGCACCGCCAACATCGTCGCCACCAACGACAACACGGGTATCGCCATCGGCGAGGACCGCAACCGCCACGAGAACCAGATCAACACCGAAAGGCTCTCGGCCTCGCTGTCGGGCACCTACTACTGGGGCGACCACGTCATCAAGGGTGGTATCGACTACCAGGAACACGACGTGTTCAACCTGTATGGTCGCGACCTGCACGGCGTTTACGTGTTCCGCTCCATCGCCGATTTCGCCGCAGGCACCTACTCCAACTACTCCGTGCGTCGCCCGGCCCCCGGCTTCAGCGAGACCGACACCGCCGCCGCCATGGTGTACGAGCAGTTCAGTCCGTTCCTCCAGGACACCTGGTACGCCACCGACAACCTGACCCTGACCTTCGGCGTCCGCGTCAACATCCCGAAGGTGAACCAGGCGCCGGCGCGCCATCCGACCTTCGAGTCGACGTTCGGCTTCCCGAACGACTACAAGCTGGGCTCGGACAACAAGGTCGTGATGCCGCGTTTCTCGTTCAACTACCAGTTTGACGGCGAGCGTTACGCGCAGCTGCGCGGCGGCGCGGGCCTGTTCCAGAGCATCCCGCCGTTCGTGTGGCTGGCCAACCCGTACCAGAACAACGGCGTGTCCGCGGCGGCGTTCAGCTCGAACAACCCGGCCCTGTACCCGTTCAGCCCGGATCCGTACAACCAGCCGGTGCCGGCGGACCTGAGCGTGTCCGGCCTGTCGCAGGTTGACGTGATCGATCCGGACTTCAAGCTGCCGACCATGTGGAAGTTCAGCCTGGGCTTCGACAAGGAGCTGCCGTGGTGGGGCCTGATCGCCACCGCCGAAGTCCAGCACCTGCGGGCCAAGGACGCGATCTTCTACCAGGCGCTCAACATCGGCACGCCGCAGACCACCCTGTTCGACGGACGCCAGAGCTTCTGGTGCACCCTGGGTGGCGGCACCGGCAACGCCAACAAGAACTGCGGCCTTGAGCCGGGCTTCAACTACAACTCCACGAAGCTGAGCAACACCGACCAGGGCCGGTCGACGGCGGTGACCTTCGCCTTGACCAAGCCGCTGACCGAGAACTGGTTCGGCAGCCTCAGCTACACCTATACCGATGCGAAGGAAGTGGCGTCGGACGGCAGCTCGCAGGCCTTCTCCAGCTACCAGTTCGTGTCGCGCCTCAACCCGAACCAGGAGATCCTGACCACCGCAGGTCGCCAGGTCCGCGACTCGATCAAGCTCTCGCTGGGCTGGGACAAGGCCCTGTTCGGCGATTACCGGACCAGCGCCACGATGTTCTACAACGGTCGTTCCGGCCTGCCGTACACCTGGAACTTCAACGGCGACGCCAACGGCGACCGCATCTTCCAGGATCCGGCCTACATCCCGCTGCTCAACGACCCGAACGTGAGCTACGGCAGCGCCACGCCGGCACAGATCGCCGCGTTCCACGAGTTCATCGCCAACAATCCCTACCTGGACAGCAGGCGCGGCTCGGTGGCCGAGCGCAACGGCGACAGGTACCCGTGGATCAACACCTTCGACGTCAGCTTCCAGCAGGAACTGCCCGGCTTCATGTCCGGCCACAAGTCGGTGCTGCGCCTGGACATCTACAACGTCGGCAACCTGATCAACAGCGACTGGGGCCACACCTACGGCGAAACCTTCTCCGACAACGCCCGCGACCTGGTGACGCTGGCCTCGGTCAATGCCGACGGCAGCTACACCTACAACCTCGGCTCGCCGACGCAGCCGACCTGGGAGACCCTCCGGGTGTACGACGCCAGCAACGCCTTCCCGTCGCGACTGGTGTCGCGCTGGTCGGCCATGCTGACCTTGCGCTACGAGTTCTGATCCACGGATCCACGCTTGGCGAGAAACGGCCGGGGCAACCCGGCCGTTTCCGTTTGCGGGGCCGGCTGCGCCAAGGCAACGCCTTTCCAATCGTTGCTGTCATTTCGAGCGTAGCGAGAGGCGCTCTTCAACAGCGAAGCTGGTCAATCTATGTCGTTGATTCTCAAGATTCCTCGCTACGCTCGGAATGACAGTTGATCGGCATTGCCCTAAAGTCCCCCTCCTGACGAGAGGCGAAGAATGGAACATCACAAGATCGAGACGGCGGCGACGGCGCTGCCGGTGGCAAATGCCCGCATCTACCCCAAGGGCGCGCTCGACGTGCTCTCGCGCGACGAGGTCGCGCGGCTCAAGGACGCCTCCGCCGGCGGCATGCACGACCTGCTGCGCCGCTGCGCGCTGGCGGTGCTGACCAGCGGCAGCGCATCGGATGATCCGCGCGCGGCGCAGGAGCTGTATCCCTCGTTCGACATCCAGGTGCTGCAGCAGGACCGCGGTGTGCGCATCGACCTGATCAACGCGCCGGCGATGGCCTTCGTCGATGGCGGGATCATCCGCGGCGTGGCTGAGTTGCTGTTCGCGGTGGTGCGCGACCTCGCCTACACCGCGATCGAGCTCGGCCCCGAATATGCGCACAACCTCGATACATCGCCCGGCCTGACCGACGCCGTGTTCGGCCTGCTGCGCAACGCGCGCATCCTGCAGCCGGCCGACCCGAACCTGGTCGTGTGCTGGGGCGGCCACTCGATCGGCCGCGAGGAGTACCAGTACACCAAGAACGTCGGCTACGAACTGGGCCTGCGCGGCCTCGACATCTGCACCGGCTGCGGCCCGGGCGCGATGAAGGGGCCGATGAAGGGCGCCACCATCGCCCACGCCAAGCAGCGCCAGCGCCGCCCGCGCTACATCGGCATCACCGAGCCGGGCATCATCGCCGCCGAGTCGCCCAATCCGATCGTCAACCACCTGGTGATCATGCCGGACATCGAGAAGCGCCTCGAAGCCTTCGTCCGGCTCGGCCACGGCATCATCGTCTTCCCCGGCGGCGTCGGCACCGCCGAGGAGATCCTCTACCTGCTCGGCATCCTGCTGCGCGAGGACAACGCCGACC
>DAOMPM010000033.1:0-31928 GCA_035444805.1 Luteimonas sp.
CATCGGCGAGGTGCGCCTCGGCGGAGGCGACCACGACGCCGCGATGGCGGCGTTCACCGAAGCGCACGAACGCAGCACCGCGCTGTACCAGCGCGCGCCCGGCGACGGCCAGCGCCTGTTCGACCTGGCGCAGGCCGAATACTGGATCGGCTTCGTGGCGTGGCAGCAGGGCCGGCTGGACGATGCCGAGGTCTGGCTGGTGAAGTACCGCGACAGCGCCACCGCACTGGCGGCGATGGATCCTGGCAACTTCGACTGGCAGCGCGAGGTCTCCTACGGCCACCACAACCTCGCCGTGCTCGACGAAGGCCGTGGCCGCTATGCGCAGGCCGAGGCCGCCATGCACAAGGTCCTGGAGATGCTGCGCGCGTGGTCAGCTGAACGACCCGATGACCTCGAACTGCGCGGCGAAAGTGCGGACACGATGTCGTGGCTGGGGGGACTGGCGACAAGGCAGGGGAGGCTTGCCGAGGCCGAAGCCTTGTTCGCGGAGGAAGTCGCCGCGATCTCGCGCAACCTGGCCCAGGATCCGCTGAACGCGTGGTGGCGGACCGAACTCAGCAGATCCACCCTGTTCCTCGTCGAAGCGCAGCTCAGGCGCGGCCGGCCCTCGCAGGCCGGCACCACCATCGCCGCCATCGCACCCCATGTCCAGGCGCTCTCCGCGCAGGACCCGAGCAACCTCCAATGGCTGGCGGCACTGGGGAAGACGCGGCTGCTCCAGGCCCACGTCGCAACAACGACGGATCCCGCGCTTGCCGGATCGCTCGCCGCGGAGGCCGTCGTGATCCTCGCCAACGCGCACGAAAAGGCACCGGAGAACCAGCGCAACCGCAACCAACTGGTCAGGGCACACCAGTTCCGGGCCAGGCTGGCGTTGGTGGCCGGGGATGCCACCGACGCGCACGCGCACATCAGCGCATCGGCGGCGCTGATCGATCCCGAGTGGGCATCGCGTCCCGGTGAACCGCTGCGCCAACTGCTTGCGGAGAACCTGGTGCTCTCCGGCGAGCAACGACACGCCACCGGCGACTTCGATGGCGCCCGCGATGACTGGCTCAAGGCCGAAGCCCTGCTGCAGGACGACGGAGTCCCGGACCTTCCTTTCGACCGCCTCGAACCACTGGTGCGGGTCCTGCACCACCTGGGCCGCGTCGAGCAGGCCACCGTGCACAGGCAACGCCTCGATGCCGCCGGCCACGTTCCTTCGTGGCCATGGCCGACGCCCCAGGCGAACGTCGTCGCCCGCACCCACCCTTCCACGCACTGACACCCGCACTGGACCCACAGGCACTGCCTGTCCGCCGGCCCGGAGTGGCCATCACCCAACCGGAAACACCACCATGTCGAACTATGCAGTCAGTCTGGATTGCCGCAATTTTCCGTCCGACGGGAATGACGGATACCGTGATGTCACCGCCAGCAACAATGCCACCTACAGCTATCGCTACTCCGGCGGCACCGACGGCAACGGCAACGTCACCGAAACCGCCAACGCCGGGGCGGGCATCATCACCGTGACGATCAATGCGGATCCGCGCTACACGGTCAACCACGTCGACATCTCCGGCGACATCGAGAACCAGCTCGGATCAACCGTGAACAATCCGCCGACCAGTGCCGTCATTACCGACAGCGATACCAGCACGGGCAGCGGCTACTACACCGTCGTGGTCAACGATACCCGGGCCAGCTGCACCTTCCCCTGCGATCCGCGCATCAGCCACGTCTAGCGACAGGCCCTTCCCGGCTGCTGCGGCCCGTCGCTGCGTTGCGACGCCAATCAGGAACGAAAAAGCCCGGCTCGCGCCGGGCTTTTCGTTACTCGAACGTCATCCGCCTCAGCGCACGCTGCCGCGCCGGAACAGGTTGACGATCGCCAGCAGGATCACCGCGCCGATCAGCGACACGACGAAGCTCATGACCGAGATGCCGTCGTTGATCGAGCCCGCGCCCAGCAGCGGCCCGATCAGCCAGCCGCCGATGAAGGCACCGACGATGCCGACGACGATGTTGAGCAGGATGCCCTGCTGCGCATCGCGCTTCATGATGATGCTTGCCAGCCAGCCGACGATGCCGCCGACGATCAGCCAGATGATGATGCCCATGCATTCCCTCCTTCAGGTGAAGATGGCGTTGACAATAGTCCCCGTGGGGTGCGCCCATGCTGGCAGCGCATTCGTGACGGTCACGTCATCACCGCGGATCGGTGCGGCGTTCAGCCTTCGTCGCGCTGCATCAGGCGCAGCAGCGCCTCGCGCGGGAGCTTGCCGGTCTCGTTGCGCGGCAGCGCCGGCACCCGCCGCAGCGGGCGCGGCAGGAACACCGGGTCGACGCTGCGGCGCAGCGCCTCGCGCACCGCGGCCTCGTCGAGCCGATCGCTGACGTAGGCGGCGGCGATCCGGCGCACGCCGGCGCGTTCGTCGTCGAGCTGGAACACCACGCCGTCGCGCACGCCCGGGATGTCCTGCAGGCGCCGCGTCAGATCGGCCAGCGAGGCGCGCTTGCCGGCGATCTCCAGCAGGTCGGCCTGGCGTCCGCGCAGCACGAAGCGGCCGTCGTCGTGCAGTTCGACGATGTCCGCCAGCAGCACCGGCTGCGTGAGGTGCGCGGCGGCGACCAGGGTGCCGTCCGGGCGCGGCTGCAGCCGCACGCGCGGATACGGCGTCCACGCCTCGTCGCGCGCGGTGCGGCGGGAAGCGATGACGCAGGTCTCGGTGGAGCCGAAGGTCTCGCACAATTCGCAGCCGTAGCGCGCCTCGGCCTCGGCCGCCAGCGGCTGCGGCAGCGGCGCGGTCGCGGTGACGATGCCGGCCAGCGGCGGCAGCTCGACGCCCGAGCGCAGCAGCGCGCGCAGGTGCACCGGCGTGGTCACCAGCAGGCGCGCGCCGGCGGCCTCGCGCAGCGCGCGGGCGATGTCGTCGGGGAAGAACGGCCGGCCGCGGTGTACCGCCGCATCGGTCAGCAGCGGCAGCAGCACCGACAGCTCGAGGCCGTACATGTGCTGCGGTGGCACCGTCGCGACCACCTGCGGCGCCGCGCCTGCCGGCCACAGGCTGGCGAGCGCGGCGTGGTTCTGCGCGGTGCTGGTGCGGAACGAAGCCAGTGTCTTCGCGTTCGGCACCGGCGCCCCGGTGCTGCCGGAAGTGAAGCCGATCGCCACCGTCGCCGCGTCGTCGATGCGTAGTGGCGCGCCATCGAGTTCGGGCAGGTCCGCGGGCAGGCACAGGAAGTGCGGCGCGTCGGCGCCCGGCGGCGCCTCGCAGCCACAGGCCTCGCCGTCGCCGATGCAGTAGCTGTGCGGATGCCGCGTACGGACCTCGTCGATCGCCGCGCGCGTGCGCGTGGGCGGCAGCAGGTTGGCCTGCCCGCGCGACGCGACCGCGCAGAACGCGACCAGGAATCGGTAGCGGTCCTCGCACAGGTTCACCGCGAAACCGGCCGTCGGCAGCCGCGCGGCAAGCGCGCGCACCTGCGCGGCGAAGCGGCTGCGGCTCACCGCACCGCTGGCGTCGAACGCGATCACGCCGTCGGCCGCGCCCGCCGGCAGCGGCCACCCCGATGGCGGATCTTCGCGGTCGACAGCTGGCATGTCCGGACCTGTGGGCGCTCGCGGCGCGGAATCGCCCACTAGCTTACGTGGCCGTGCGACACGCCGGGAATCCCGGAACGCAGCGGTCGCCGGGGTCACACGGCCTGCACGTATCGCCCGCGTTCCGGTACCGTGCCCGCTGCAGGCCGGCGGACCGTCGGCCGTCCAGCCCGACCACATGTCGCATCGCGACGACGCTCCATCGACCACCATCGGCCCGGTGCACTGCGCCTGGATGCCCTACCGGCGCGGCGAGGCCGCCGAGCCGCTGGCGCGCCCCTGGCTGGCCGCGCAGCTGGCGCTGCCCGAGGCCGCGCTGGGCCTGTGGCGCGACGTGCACGGGCGACCGCACCTCGACCCCGCGCATGCCGGCCTCGACGCCAACTGGAGCCACAGCGGCGAGCTGCTGCTGGTCGCGCTGGCGCGCGGCGCGCGGGTCGGCGCCGACATCGAGTTCCTGCGCCCGCGTCCGAACGCGATGACCCTGGCGCGGCGCTTCTTCACCCCGTTCGAGGCGGAACAGCTGGCCGCGTTGCCGCACGACGAGGCCGAAACCCGCTTCGTGCGGCTATGGTGCGCCAAGGAAGCGGTGCTCAAGGCAAACGGCCGCGGCATCGCCTTCGGCCTGGAACGCCTGGAGTTCACCGCGCGCGGCGAGGACTGGACGCTGACCGCCTGCGACCCCGCCCTCGGCGCGCCCGCCGACTGGCGCCTGCACGTGTTCGAGCCGGAGTCGGGCTATCTGGCCACGCTGGCGTGGCGGTCGATACGTTGATACAGGTCTGCCCGCACCCGAGAGATGCCGAGCGCGTCGAATGCGAGCGGCGACCTCCGCGGTTCAGGGCGAGGCTCCGCATTTCCATGAGTCGTAGGGGATGGGGTTCTTGTCGATGTAGGCCTTGGCCTTCGCAGGCAAAGTCACGTAACGACCACCGTATTGGCCTTGGTCTGGACCCTTTGGCTCCACCTCAGCCTGCTGGCACAGCACCTCGATGGGTTGGCTCCCCGGGCTTCTCACCCACATCTTGACCCAACCGCCCGGTGCAAGGCCGATGACCACCATGTACCGGTAGTCCATCCGCCCCGGCACGACCCGCGACTCCGCCTTGCTCAACATCAGCCTGCGGGCTTCTTCCGGGACTTCCAGCGTCACCCGGTACGTCTGCGGCTCCACCAGTGATTGCCAGCGCACATGGATGCGTCCGGGCAAATCCGCGCCCGTTACGCGACGAGTACTCGCTGCCGCGTTGTCGGGCCATCCAGCCGGATCACCCGCATACCCCTGTGACGCGACGCCCGCGCCTGCGCGAGGAAAGAGCCTTCCCTTCACATCTTCCACATCTGCGGTCTCGACCCAGACTTCCATGTAAGGCCGGCCCGTGAATCCCAGCGACCAGCCGTCATACGGCAATCGCGCACTTGTCGGCGCGGATGCGCAGCCAGCCAGCAGACAGAGGCACAGCCAGAGCAGCCAGCGCTTCATCGGATACCTCATTGATTGGGGAACACGCCGCGCTGGCCGCTCGGGTCCGGACGGTTGACGTACAGCAGGTCCAGCGACACCGGGTTGCGCACCTGCGCGAAATTCCAGTGCGACGATTGATGCAGATAGTTCCTGCGCAGCATGGCCTCCTCCGTTTCGTCCAGTGCTTGTCCGGCAATCAGCTTGTCGGCGATCGGTTGCAACTCGGCAGGTAACGACAAACTCGGAACATCGTCGGGCGCCTGACCCCACGTTACTCCCACCTCCGTCGCCAGCTTGTGCATCACCCGCAGCGGAATCAACTGGTAGCGCCAATCCAGCGCACGGTCCAACACCACCGCCGCGTAGATGCGCAGCACCTGTTCCGGCAGCACGCTGGCACTGCCCGCCCGCCGCCGAGCCTGCCACAGGTGCCAGACCTCCACCCGCACCTCTGTTTCGCCCAGCCCCAGGTGCCGTCGCCAGAGGTCGGCTTCCGCCGCCGCCTGCACGTAAGCGCGGCTGCGCTCGATCCTGCTCCGACCCGGCGCCTGGCCGGGCACCAGTCCCGTAGACGACTCCTCAAACCCCGCAGGCTTTGACAGCAGCAGCGGCCCCTCACGGTCGCGGTGGTAGCCGCCGCCCAGATCCGAGTGCACGCCCGGCAGCGTGATCTCCCGGTGCGGCGGCGCGGCGCTGGTCAGCATGAAGTTGGCGCGGCGCTCGTCGCGCGCCACCAGGTGCACCACCTGACGGGCGCAGCCCGCGGGCAGGGCTTGCTGCAGCGGGCCGTTGCGTTGGTCGCGCACGTTCAGGCCGTCGGCCAGGCTGCCGAGCGCGGCGACGCTGTCGAACAAGCCGACGAAGCCAACCTGCACGCCCTGCACGAACTCGAAGCCGGGCGCAAAGCGCACGCCGCGGTTCAACAGCGCCTGACCGAGCCGACCGTGGCCCTTGCGGTTGACCAGATGCACGAAATGGCGGGCTGCTGCCGCGCCGCGGGAGAAGCCGAAAACGTCGAACTCGACGGCTTTGACCAGCTTGTCGGGGTACTGCGCGGAGAAGGTTTCCAGTTCGGCGGGAATGAGTGTCTTGAACGCCTCCTCCACCCGCGCAACCACGCCGCTACCGCCACTGCCCAGCCCCTGCGACAGCGGACTGTCTGGCTCGCCCGCGGTGGTGCCGATACCGTCCACATAGACGCGCAGCGCATATTCAGAGGCGTCTTCGGCAGGAGGTTGAGCGACGCTATCCCGATAGAGTTCATACAACCGCGCCACATTGGTAACGCCGTTGTCGTAGCTGCTCCCTTCCTTCTGCATGTAAGGCCGGCAATGCGCCGCGATCGTCGCTTGGTCGTCTGCGTCCTGACCCAGCGCGTCGCCGGTGGATGCGCGGCATTGCGCGCCCAGCGCCACGTTCGCCACGTTGTTGTTGGTACCGTCGAAGAACACGCCGATGCGCAGCGTGACGGCAACAGGTACGTCCTGCTGCCCGGCGCCGTCCGGGCCGGCGAAGGGCGCCGGACGCAGGCCCGCCGGCGACGGCTGTGCCGCGCCCGCCTCCGCAGGCCGGTCGAGGACGGTCTTCGATGCGCCCGCCAGCGCACCGTCGTCGAGGAAGGCATGGGACTGCCTCGCCGACACCAGCGTGCAGCCGCACGCGACCGCGTCGCGCTCCCGCGCCACCGGCTGGCCGTCGACCACCAGGGTGATATCGCCGCTTGCAATGGGGAAGACGCCTTTGTGCTTCGGGCAGGACACCCTGTCCCCAAGCCGCGCCACCGGCATGCCGTCGATGTCGGTGAACGGCGTGCCGGTTTCCACACGCCCGCCGCCGGTGGTCGTGTCCCCGACCACGATGATCTTCCTGACCATGTGCGCTCCCTGCACGTCATGCGATCCATTCACCTCCGAGCATGCCACTTCTGCCGCCCTTCGTGCCAGCGCTGCGATGCGCGCGACCTGTTGTGTGGAGAAATCGGTCGCGCGCATGGCGCGCTCCTACAATGGCCAAATGAACCCCTCTGACCCCGATCCACTGCGCGTGCCGCTCGACGCCGGCCTCGCCGAACTCGGCCTCGACCCCGCGCTGGCCGAGCCGCTGCTGGCCTACCTGGCCCTGCTGCAGCGCTGGAACGCGACCTACAACCTCACCGCGATCCGCGAGCCGCAGGCGATGGTCACCCTGCACCTGCTCGATTCGCTGGCGATGGCGCCGCATGTCGCCGGCCTGGCCAACCTCGCCGACCTCGGCACTGGCCCGGGCCTGCCCGGCATCCCGCTGGCGATCGCGCATCCGGGGCTGCAGGTGACCCTGGTCGAATCCAACGGCAAGAAGGCGCGCTTCCTGCGCGAGGCGGTGCGCTCGCTGGGGCTGGCCAATGCGCGCGTGGCCGAGGCGCGCGCCGAGGCGCTGGACGAACCGGGCGCCTATGCCGCGATCACCGCGCGCGCGCTGGCGACCCTGCCCGGGATCCTCGCCGTCGGCGGCCACCTGCTGGCGCCCGGCGGCCGCCTGCTGGCGATGAAGGGCGCGCATCCGGACGCGGAAATCGCCGCCCTGCCGGCCGGCTGGCGGCTCGAATCCAGCCAGCCGCTGGCCGTGCCCGGGCTCGACGCCGAGCGCCACCTGGTGGTGGTCGCGCGCGAGGCCTGAGCCGGCAGCGGACGCTTGCGGCGACACGCGTCGCCCCGCAGGCCGGCGCGGCGCGGCATAATCCCCGGTCCGGGCCGCCGATCGCGGCCACCTCCCGCCGCAACCGAGGCAGCCGGACCCCATGGCCCGCATCATCGCCATTGCCAACCAGAAAGGCGGCGTCGGCAAGACGACCACCGCGGTCAATCTCGCCGCGGCGCTGGCGGCCACGCCCAAGCGGGTGCTGCTGATCGACCTCGATGCCCAGGGCAACGCCACCATGGGCAGCGGCGTCGACAAGCGCGACCTGCACGCCTCGACCTGCGACGTGCTGCTGGAAGAGCTGCACGCCGAGGACGCGATCATGGAGACGGCGGAAGGCTACGACCTGCTGCCGGGCAATTCCGACCTGACCGCGGCCGAGATCGAGCTGATGGACGAGGACGGCCGCGAGCAGCGCCTCAAGCGCGCGCTCGAACCGCTGCGCACACGCTACGACTTCATCATCATCGACTGCCCGCCGGCGCTGTCGCTGCTCACCCTCAACGCGCTGACCGCGGCCGACTCGGTGCTGGTGCCGATGCAGTGCGAGTACTACGCGCTCGAAGGCCTGACCGCGCTGCTGCAGACCATCGACGCGCTCAAGCAGCGGCTCAACCCGGAGCTCGAGATCGAGGGCGTGCTGCGGACCATGTTCGACGTGCGCAACAACCTCGCCAACGCGGTCTCGGCCGAACTGGTCGAACACTTCGGCGACAAGGTGTTCCGCACCATCGTGCCGCGCAACGTGCGTCTGGCCGAGGCGCCCAGCCACGGCCAGAGCATCATCGGCTACGACAAGGCCTCGCGCGGCGGCATCGCCTACCTCGGCCTCGCCGGTGAGCTGCTGCGGCGCCAGCGCGAGCGCGAACAGGCGGCACGCAATACACAGAAGAAGGAACCGGACGTGACGGAGACCCCGGCATGAGCGCCGCCAAGAGCGCGCCCGCCAAGAAGCGTGGCCTCGGCCGCGGCCTCGAAGCCCTGCTCGGCCCCAAGGCCGCCGCCGAGGCACCGAAGCTGGAGGCCGCCCCCGGCGACACCCTGCGCCACCTGCCGGTGGACGCGCTGCAGCCGGGCAAGTACCAGCCGCGCCGCGGCATGGACGCCGAGAAACTCACCGAGCTGTCGGAGTCGATCAAGGCCCAGGGCGTGATCCAGCCGATCGTGGTGCGCATGCTGCCCGACCGCACCTACGAGATCATCGCCGGCGAACGCCGCTGGCGCGCCTCCCGGGAAGCCGGGCTGGCCGAGATCCCGGTGGTGGTGCGCGAGGTCGACGACCGCACCGTGGTGGCGATGGCGCTGATCGAGAACATCCAGCGCGAGGACCTCAACCCGCTGGAGGAAGCGCAGGCGCTGCAGCGCCTGATCGACGAGTTCGACCTGACCCACGCCGCCGCGGCGGAAACCGTGGGCCGCTCGCGCGCCGCGGTGTCCAACCTGCTGCGCCTGCTGGAGCTGCCGCCGGCGATCCGCGCCCTGCTCGAAGCGCGACGGCTGGAGATGGGCCACGCCCGCGCGCTGCTGACGCTGTCGCCGGAGCTGGCCAGCAAGCTCGCCTCCGAAGCGGCCGAGAACGGCTGGTCGGTGCGCGAGGTCGAACACCGCGCCGCGCAGTTCGCCGCCGGCAAACTGCCGACCGCGCCGAAGAAGAAGTCCGGCGGCAAGGCCGCCACCGCGCCGGACATCGCCACGCTCGAGAACGAGCTGTCGGAGACGCTGGGTGCGAAGGTCAACATCCAGAACGGCCGCAACAACAAGGGCAAGCTGGTGATCCACTACGCCAACCTCGACGCGCTTGACGGCGTGCTGGAGCGGCTGCGGCGGCGGTAGGCGGGTCGCGCCCATGGGGCGCTCCTACTGTAGGAGCGGGCCATGCCCGCGACACGGGAAGCCCCATCGCTCGGATCGCGCCCATGGTGCGCTCCACGCAGAGCCCGCCGTCATGCACCTGTGACCCGCGCACGCGATACTGTGCGGCGATGAGCACCTACCGGCTCGAATCGATCTTCCAGCCCGCCTCGCTCGCGGTGGTCGGCGGCAGCGCGCGCGCGCGTTCGGCCGGGCGCGCGGTGATGCGCAACCTGCGCGAATCCGGCTATGCCGGGAAGATCGGCTGGGTCAGCCCCGGCCAGGGCGAGATCGACGGCATCGCCACGGTGCCGCGGCTGCGCGACCTGCCCTGGGTGCCCGATCTCGCCATCCTCACCGCACCGCCGGCGATCGTGCCGCAGCTGGTGGAGGAAGCGGCAGTCCTCGGCGTCGGCGCCTCGGTGCTGCTGACCGCGGACACCGGCGAAGGCCGCGCCGCCTTCCACGCCGCGATCGAGCAGGCGGCGCGCCCGCGCGGCATGCGCATCCTCGGCCCGCACTGCCTCGGCATCCTGTCCTCGCCGGCGAAGCTCAACGCCAGCATCGCCGCGCGCACGCCGCAGGCCGGCGACGTCGCCCTGGTGTCCGAATCCAGCGCGATTGCCGCCGCCCTGGTCGAGTGGGGCGTCACCCGCGCGATCGGCTTCTCCCGGGTGGTCGCGCTGGGCGACGGGCTCGATGTCGACTTCGCCGACCTGCTCGACTACCTCGCCACCGATCCGCACACGCGCTCGATCCTGCTCTACGTCGAGAACGTCGGCAACGCACGCAAGTTCATGTCGGCCGCGCGCGCGGCCGCACGTGCGAAGCCGGTGGTGGTGGTGAGGGCGGCGCGACCGCGGCCGGCGCAGAGTTTTTCCGAGATCGGCATGCGCGCGCTGGCGCCGACCGAGGCGGTGCACGCGGCCGCGTTCCGCCGCGCCGGCCTGCTCCAGGTGGACGCGCTCGACGAACTGTTCGCCGCCGCCGAAACCCTGTCCACCCTGCACACCTTCCCCGGCCGCCGTCTGGCGATCCTCGGCAACGGCGGCGGCGTGGGCCTGCTAGCGGCGCAGCAGCTGCAGCAGCTCGGCGGCACGCTGGCGACGCTGTCGGCGGACACGGTAGCTGCGCTCGACGGCCTGCTCGACTGCGGCTGGTCGCACGAGAACCCGGTCGACATCGTGGTCGATGCCGACGGCGCGCGCTATGCCACCGCGGTCGAGGCGCTGCTGGCCGACCCGGGCAATGACGCGCTGATGGTGATCAACGTGCCGACCGCGTTCTCCGCGCCGATGGAAACCGCCGGCGCGCTGACCGGCGCACTGGCGCGGCGCAAGGGCGCCGCCGCGCGCAAGCCGGTGTTCGCGGTGTGGCTGACCGACGACGACCAGGCACACGCCGCCCTGCACGCGGCGCGGGTGCCCAGCTACGACACCGAGACCGAGGCGGTGCACGGCTTCATGCACCTGGTGCGCTACCGCGAGGCGCAGCAGGCGCTGATGGAGACCCCGCCGAGCCTGCCGCGCGACTTCACGGTCGACGCCGCGACCGCGCGCGCGCTGGTGGGCGAGGCGGTCGCGCGCGGCGAGGTGCAGCTCGACCCGCAGACCACTGCGCGCATCCTCGCCGCCTACGGCCTGGACTACGAACCGCCGCTGGCCGCCGCCGACGCCGAGACCGCCGTGCGCATCGCCGAACCGCTGCTCGCCGCCGGGCGCACCGTGGCGGTGAAGATCGACTCGGGCGACATCGCGCACAAGACCGAGGTCGACGGCGTGCGCCTCAACCTCGCCAGCGCGCAGGCGGTGCGCGACGCCGCCACCGACGTGCTGCGGCTGGCGCGCGAACGGCGCCCGGACGCGCGCATCCGCGGCGTGATCGTGCAGCCGATGGCGCGCCGCCCCGACGCACGCGAGCTGATCGCCGCAATCGCCGACGACCCGGTGTTCGGCCCGGTGGTGGTGTTCGGCCGCGGCGGCACCGCGGTGCGCGTGGTCGAGGACTTGGCCCACGCCCTGCCGCCGCTCGACCTGCGCCTGGCGCACGAGTTGATCGGCCGCACCCGCGTCTCGCGCCGGCTCAAGGCGCACCGCAACGAGCCGGCCGCGAACGAGCGCGAGGTCGCGCTGGCGCTGGTGAAGCTGGCGCAGCTGGCCGCCGACGTGCCGCAGATCCAACAGATGAGCCTCAACCCGCTGCTGGCCGACGCCGACGGCGTGGTCGCGGTCGACGCGCGCATCCTCGTCGGCCCGGTCGCGCCGCTGCACAAGGGCCGCGGCCATCCGCGCTTCGCGATCCTGCCCTATCCCAGCGAGTGGGAGCGCGACATCACCCTTGCCAGCGGCGCGCCGGCGTCGGTGCGGCCGGTGCGGCCGGAGGACGAGGACCTGTTCCGCGAGTTCTTCACCCATGTCACCGACGAGGACCTGCGGCTGCGCTTCTTCCAGTCGGTCAAGCACTTCAGCCACGAGTTCATCGCGCGGCTGACGCAGATGGACTACGCGCGCTCGATGGCCCTGGTGGCGCTGGACGCGGACGGCGCGATGCTCGGCGCGGTGCGCCTGCACGCCGACGCCAACTACCGCAGCGGCGAGTACGGGATCCTGGTGCGCTCCGACCTCAAGGGCCAGGGCCTGGGCTGGCAGCTGATGACGATCATGATCGAGGTCGCCGGCTGGCTCGGCCTGCGCGAGGTCGAGGGCCAGGTGTTGCGCCAGAACCGGAGCATGCTGGCGATGTGCGAGCAGCTGGGCTTCCAGATCTCGCCCGACCCGGACGAGCCGGGGCTGATGATCGTGAAGCTCCCTGTCTCTACAAACACTGAGACGGCGCCCTGAGGCCCGCCCGCGCCTCGACTTGTCCACAGGCCCGCCGCCGGGCATAATGCCCGGCTCGCTGCGCCCGGACCCTAGGTGATCCGGGCACGGGCCGGCCGGACACGCGATTCCGCCCGCCACCCGCCCAGCGATCCTGACCCGCATTGCGTGGCAGGCGTCGGCCGCAAGGCCCGCGCCCGCCGGGGCCGCCGCCTCCCTGGCCAAGGGAAGCACCATGACACTTTCGAGGTGTGCAATGTCCCGAGTCTGCCAAGTCACCGGCAAGCGTACGACGACCGGCAACAACGTGTCGCACGCGATGAACAAAACCCGCCGCCGTTTCCAGCCCAACCTGCATGAGCGCCGGTTCTGGGTCGCCAGCGAGAACCGCTGGGTGAAGCTGCGCGTTTCCGCCGCTGCGCTGCGCACCATCGACAAGAACGGCATCGACGCCGTGCTCGCCGATCTGCGCAAGCGTGGCGAGAAGGTCTGAGGAGTAGGACACCATGGCAAGCAAGCGCGACAAGATCCGTCTGATTTCGTCGGCCAACACCGGCCACTTCTACACCACGGACAAGAACAAGAAGAACACCCCCGGCAAGATGGAGATCAAGAAGTACGATCCCGTCGTCCGCAAGCACGTGATCTACAAGGAAGGCAAGATCAAGTGACTGACGGCCCACGCGCATAGCGCGTGGCTGCCGGAAGTCATCCCCGCGAAAGCGGGGATCCAGAAGAGCCCGCCGCAAGGCGGGTTCTTTCGTTTAGGCCCACGCGCGTAGCGCGTGGCTGCCGGAAGTCATCCCCGCGAAAGCGGGAAGTGCTTTTCAACGGACGCATGTCCGGTCATCCAGAGGCCCGCCGCAAGGCGGGTTCTGCTTTTGCTGCGTCGGACGAAGCCCGCCAGAAGGCGGGTTTCGTGTTCCTGTGTCCTGCAGAAGCGAGACACCTGCCGATCACCCGACCGTCGCAAGGATCGAAATCGTCATCCCAGCGTTCGCTGGGATGACTACATCGGGGGTCGCCAGTGCGGCGACACCGGAAGCATCTCGCCGACAGACAACCGCCCAGACCGACCTGCCCTCTGGCAATCCCCGCCCCACCGGGCACAATCCCCGCATGCCCCCGACCGACTTCAACTACAGCCTGTGGCTGCTGGTCGTCGACTGGCTGATCCGGATCGCGGCACTGGTCTGGATCCCGACGCGGACCACGCCCGGGGCGGCGCGCAGCTGGATGCTGCTGGTCGCCTTCGTGCCGCTGGCGGGGCTGCCCCTGTACCTGCTGTTCGGGCATCCCTGGCTGTCGCGCCAGCGCGTGGAGCGACAGCGGGCGGCCTCGCAGGTGATCCGCGCCGAGCAGGCGCCGCTCGCCGACCAGCGCTGGGAAGCGCCGCCGGACACGCCCGCGGCGGAGATGGTGCCGCTGGTCGAGCGCCTCGGCGACTTCATGCCGACCCACGGCAACGGCGTCGAGCTGCTGGACGACTATGACGAGGCGCTGCGCCGCCTGGTCGCCGACATCGACGGCGCGCGTGAGCGCGTGCACCTGCTGTACTACCTGATGTTCGACGATGCGGCCGGCACCATGGTCGCGGACGCGCTGCGGCGTGCCGCCGCGCGCGGCGTGCAGTGCCGGCTGCTGCTCGACGCGGTCGGCGGCAAGCGCGGGCTGCGTCGCTTCCGCCAGCCGCTGCGCGCGGCCGGGGTCGAGGTGCACGACATGCTGCCCGGCGGCCTGCGCTGGCGCCGCAGCGGGCGCATGGACCTGCGCAACCACCGCAAGCTGGCGGTGATCGACAACCGCGCGGCCTGGGTGGGATCGCAGAACCTCGCCGACGCTGGGTTCATCCCCGGCTTCCCGAACCGGGAACTTGTCGCGCGGGTGCAGGGGCCGGTGGTCGCGCACGTCGAGGGCGTGTTCGCCAGCGACTGGTTCATCGAGACCGGCGAGCGGCTCGCGGTGACGCCGACCCTGCCGCTGCACGACGCCGACATCGCCACCCAGTTGCTGCCCAGCGGCCCGGCGTATCCGTTCGAGAACGCGCGCGACGCGGTCAACGCCCTGATCCATCTTGCCCGCCGCCGGCTGGTGCTGGTCACCCCCTACTTCGTGCCCGATGACGCCACCCTGAGCGCACTGCGCATCGCCGCGCTGTCGGGCGTGGACACGCAGCTGATCCTGTCGAAGAGCAACAACCAGCGCCTGACCGCGTGGGCGCAGGAGTCGTACTACGCCGAACTGCTCGCGGCCGGGGTGAAGATCGCGCTGCACCGGCCGCGTTTCCTGCACGCCAAGCACCTGAGCGTCGACGGCGACATGGCGCTGGTCGGCTCGATCAACCTCGACATCCGCTCCTTCGCGCTCAACGCCGAGATCGGGATGCTGTGCTACGACCCCGACGTGGTGGCGCGGATGCGGCGGATCGAGGACGACTGTCTGGCGGACGCCGAGCAGCTGTCGGCGGACGACTGGGCGCGCCGGCCGGCGTGGCGGCGCAGCCGCGAGGGCATCGCAAGGCTGGCCGATCCGCTGCTGTAGAGAGCGGGGGGAGAAACTGGGGTCAGAGTGCACTTTTCCCCCGTTTGCCTGCCGATACGGACGCACCTCAGGGAAAAGTGCACTCTGACCCCAGTTTCCCCCCCGCGCTACACTCCTCGGCGCATCGTCTGGGAGGGTGGATGCTGCCAGGTTGGGTCCTGCTGCTGGTGTCGGTCGGCTACGCCGCGCTGCTGTTCTCGGTGGCCTGGATCGGCGACCGCTATCCGCTGTATCCGCAGCGGCCGTGGCTGCGGCCGATGGTCTACAGCCTGGCGCTGGCGGTGTACTGCTCGTCGTGGACCTTCTATGGCGCGGTCGGCACGGCGGTGCGTTCGGGCATCGGCTACCTGCCGATATACCTCGGCCCGCTGCTGCTGTTGCTGTTCGGCTGGCGCATCCTCGAGCGCATGGCGCGGGTGGCGCAGAGCCAGAACACGGTCTCGATCGCCGACTTCATCGCTGCCCGCTACGGCCGCTCGCAGCCGCTGGCGGCGCTGGTGGCGTCGATCGCGCTGATCGCCGCCATCCCCTACCTGGCGCTGCAGTACAAGGCGGTGACGATCAGCCTGGTGGTGCTCGGCGGGCAGGATCCCGACGTGCCCGCGCTCGGCGACCCGGCGCTGTACGTCGCCGCGCTGATGGCGCTGTTCGCGATCCTGTTTGGCACCCGCCAGGTCGACGCCACCGAGCACCGCCCGGGCATGATGCTCGCGATCGCGCTGGAATCACTGGTGAAGCTGGTCGCGCTGGTCGCGGTCGGCCTGTTCGCGTCACGCTGGCTGGGTGCGCGCGATGTCGACTACGTCGCCGCCACGCGTGCGTTGGTCGACGTGGCGCCGCCGGTCGGCTTCCTCACCCAGACCCTGCTCGCGTTCACGGCGATCTTCTGCCTGCCGCGGCAGTTCCACGTCGCCATCGTCGAATGCGGCAATGTCGACGACATCCGCCGCGCACGATGGATGTTCGGCGCCTACCTCGTCATCATCACCCTGATGGTGGTGCCGATCGCCAGCGCGGGCATCGTCCTGTTCGGCACCTCCGGCCCGGTGGCGGCGGACAGCTTCGTGCTCGCGCTGCCGCTGTTCGAGCAGCGCGACACACTGGCGCTGCTGGCCTACGTCGGCGGATTCTCGGCGGCCACCGGCATGGTGATCGTGGCCAGCGTCGCGCTGGCGACCATGGTCAGCAACGACCTGGTGATGCCGCTGCTGCTGCGCCGCGGCTGGGCCGACCGCCACGGCGGCGACGTGGCCTCGACCGTGCTGTGGATCCGCCGCATCGCGATCGTCTGCATCGCCGGCCTGGCCTGGGGCTATTACCGCGCCAGCGGCAGCGACGCGACCCTGGCCTCGTTCGGCCTGATGTCGTTCGCCGCGGTCGCGCAGTTCGCACCGGCGCTGATCGGCGGACTGTACTGGCACGGTGGCAGCCGGCGCGGCGCGGAAGTGGGCCTGCTGCTCGGCTTCACCGTGTGGGTGTACACGCTGCTGCTGCCGACCCTCACCGACTCGGGCTGGCTCGATCCGGCCTGGCTGCAGTCCGGGCCGTTCGGCATCCACTGGCTGCGCCCGCGCCAGCTGTTCGGGCTCGGCGGCTGGGATCCGCTCACCCACGGCACGTTCTGGTCGCTGCTGGTGAACATCGGCGCGTTCCTGCTGGTGTCGGCACGCTGGCGCCCGAACCTCGACGAGCGCCTGCGCGCCGCCCCCTTCCTCGATCCCTACGCCGAGCGCAGCGCGCTGGCGGCCGGGGAGTGGAAGGGCAACGTCACCATCGGCGACCTGCTGGTGCTGGCCAGCCGCATCGTCGGCGAGCGCACTGCGCAGCGCGCGTTCGAACAACACGCGCGCGAGCTGGGGCGCGAGCAGCAGCCGCAGGCGCGCGCCGATCGGAGCTGGGTGCAGTTCAGCGAACGCCTGCTGGCCGCCGCGGTGGGCGCGGCCTCGGCGCGGCTGGTGGTCACCAGCGTGCTCAAGGGCTCGGGCATGGAGGTCGGCGAGGTGGTCGCGGTGCTCGACGAGGCCGGCCAGGAGCTGCGCTTCAATCGCGAGATCCTGTCCAACACCCTGGAGAACATCGACCAGGGCGTGAGCGTGGTCGACAGCGACATGTGCCTGGTGGCCTGGAACCGCCGCTACCAGCGGCTGTTCGACTATCCGGACGGCATGCTCTACGTCGGCCGCCCGGTCGCCGACCTGATCCGCCACAACGCCGAGCGCGGCGAGCTGGGCGCGCTCGGGCCGGACGAGATCGAGGCCGAGGTCGAGAAGCGCATCGCCTACATGCGCGCCGGATCGCCGCACGTGAGCGAGCGCGTGCGCGGCAACGGCCAGGTGCTGGAGCTGCGTGGCCAGCCGCTGCCGGGCGGCGGCTACGCCACCAGCTACAGCGACGTCACCGACTACAAGCGCGCCGAGCGCGAGCTGCGCGAGATCAACGAGCACCTCGAGCAGCGCGTCGCCGAACGCACGCGCGAGGCGGAAATCGCGCAGGAGACGCGCTCGCGCTTCCTGACCGCGATCAGCCACGACGTGCTGCAGCCGCTCAACGCCGCGCGCCTGTTCACATCGGCACTGCGCGAGAGCACGCAGCCGCGCGAGCAGGCGCACCTGGCCGAGCGCGTCGATACCGCGCTGCGCGCGGCCGAGGAACTGCTCGACGGCCTGCTCGATGTCTCGCGGCTCGACGCAGGCAATCTGAAGCCGGAGATCACCGACTTCGATGCGGGCGCGCTGCTGCGCGAGCTGGCCGCGCAGTACGCGCCGATGGCGGCCGCGCGCACGATCAGCATGCGCGTGCACGCGCCATTGCTGCCGGTGCGCAGCGACCGCCGCCTGCTGCGCCGCGTGCTGCAGAACTTCATCGCCAACGCGCTGCGCTACACCCCGCGCGGACGCGTGGTGCTGGCCGCGCGGCCGCGCGGCGATGACGTCGTGCTGCAGGTCTGGGACACCGGCCCGGGCATCCCCGAACACCACATGCGGCAGATCTACGACGAGTTCCATCGCTACGAGCAGCCGTTCGACTGGGACGGCCGCGGCCTCGGCCTCGGCCTGTCGATCTGCCAGCGCATCTCGCGCCTGCTCGACCACGCGCTCGACGCGCGCTCGACGGTCGGCCGCGGCAGCATGTTCTCGATCACGGTGCCGCGTGGCCAGGCGATCGAGGAACGGCGCAGCGACGCGCCGCGGATCGACATCGACCAGGCGCTGCACGGCCTGACCGTGCTGTGCGTGGACAACGACCGCGACATCCTCGCCGGCATGGAGGCGCTGCTCACGCGCTGGGGCGTGCGCACGGTGCTGGCGACCACGGTCGACGAGGCCCTGGCCAGGCTGGTCGAGGAACCGGACGTGCTGCTGGTCGACTACCACCTGCACGACCGCCTCGACGGCCTCGACACCCTCGACGCCCTGCGCGCCGCGGCCGGCCAGCCGATTCCCGGCGCCCTGCTCACCGCCGACGGCAGCGATGCGCTCAAGCAGTCCGCGCGCGAACGCGGCTACCGGGTGCTGACCAAGCCGGTGCGGCCGGCATCGCTGCGCGCCTTCCTCACTGCGCAGCGGCGGATCGACGCCAGCGCATGAGATTCGTATGGGATGACAATCCGCTTGCGACAACACCCATGGGTTGGGGAGAGCTTGCGAATCCCAACATGCGGATCGGTATGCGGTGCGTCCGTTGGGGTTCTCTTTGTTCACCCCAACCTATGCGGTGTTGTGCCCGACGCGCACAAGACGGTTGCTCGCGGAGCCTGTCCTGAGCGAAAGCGATCAGTCCGCCTCGTTCTCCAGCGGCACGACCTTGTCCGGATCAACCGACAGCCTGCCGGCCATCAGCACCGCCTGGGTGCGGTTGGAGGCGCCGAGCTTGCGCAGGATCGCGCTCATGTGCGCCTTGATCGTGGCCTCGGACACGCCCAGTTCGTAGCCGATCTGCTTGTTGAGCAGGCCCGAGCCGAGCATCTGCAGCACGCGGAACTGTTGCGGCGTGAGCTCGCGCACGCGCGCGGCGATGTCGTGCTCGTCCGGCGCGGTTTCCGGTGCGGAGCCCGCGATGTCCGGCACCCAGCGGTCGCCGTCGAGCACGTGGCGCAGCGCGATGCCCAGCGCTTCGGCGTTGGAGGACTTGGGGATGAAACCCATCGCACCGTGGTCGAGCGCGCGGCGGACCACCGCCGGCTCCTCGCGCGCCGACACCATCACCACCGGCAGCTGCGGGTGCATGCCGCGCAGGTGCACCAGCGCGCTGAAGCCGTGGGTGCCGGGCATGTTGAGGTCGAGCAGCAGCAGGTCGGCGTCCGGATGCGCGTCCGCCATGGCGTACAGCGCCTCGGCGTTCTCGGCCTCGTGGAGTTCCGCGTCGGCAATGATGCGGCCGACGACGCCGCGCAGGGCCTCGCGGAACAGCGGGTGGTCGTCGGCGACGAGGATCGTGGTCATGCGCTTGCGTGGATCACGCCCCGTGCCGGTTCTTCACGAGTGAATCGACCACCGATGGATCGGCGAGCGTGCTGGTGTCGCCGAGCTGCTCGGGCGCATTCTCGGCGATCTTGCGCAGGATGCGGCGCATGATCTTGCCCGAACGCGTCTTCGGCAGGCCCGGCGCCCACTGCAGGAAGTCCGGCGAGGCGATCGGTCCGATCTCCTTGCGCACGTGCGCGACCAGTTCCTTGAGCAGCTCGTCGCTTTCGACCTCGCCCGCCACCAGGGTGACGTAGGCATAGATCCCCTGGCCCTTGATGTCGTGCGGGAAGCCGACCACCGCAGCCTCGGCGACCTTGGGGTGCAGCACCAGCGCGCTCTCGACCTCGGCGGTGCCGATGCGGTGGCCGGAGACGTTGATCACGTCGTCGACGCGGCCGGTGATCCAGTAGTAGCCGTCGGCGTCGCGGCGGCAGCCGTCGCCGGTGAAGTAGGTGCCCGGGTAGGTCTTGAAATAGGTGTCGATGAAGCGCTGGTGGTCGCCATAGACGCTGCGCATCTGCCCCGGCCAGGAATCGAGCAGCACCAGGTTGCCCTCGGCCGCGCCTTCAAGCCGCTTGCCCTCGGCGTCGACCAGCGCCGGCTGCACGCCGAAGAACGGCAGCGTCGCCGAACCGGGCTTGAGGTCGATCGCGCCGGGCAGGGGCGAGATCAGGATGCCGCCGGTCTCGGTCTGCCACCAGGTGTCGACGATCGGGCAGCGGCCGTCGCCGACCACGTCGTAGTACCAGCGCCAGGCCTCGGGGTTGATCGGCTCGCCGACGCTGCCGAGCAGGCGCAGGCTGGCGCGCGAGGCCTGCTTCACCGGCGCCTCGCCCTCTCGCATCAGCGCGCGGATCGCGGTCGGCGCGGTGTAGAAGATCGTCACCTGGTGCTTGTCGATGACGTTCCAGAAGCGGGAGAAGTCCGGATGGCTCGGCACGCCCTCGAAGATCAGCGAGGTGGCGCCGTTGGCCAGCGGGCCGTAGACGATGTAGCTGTGGCCGGTGACCCAGCCGACGTCGGCGGTGCACCAGTAGACGTCGTCCTCGCGCAGGTCGAACACCGCCTCGTGGGTGTAGGCGGCGAACAGCAGGTAGCCGGCGGTGGTGTGCAGCACGCCCTTGGGCTTGCCGGTGCTGCCGGAGGTGTAGAGGATGAACAGCGGGTCCTCGGCGTTCATGCGCTCGGGCTCGCACTGCGCCGGCTGCGGATCGACCACGGCGTCGTACCAGCGGTCGCGCGGCATCTGCATGTCGACCGCACCGCCGGTGTGGCGCACCACCAGCACGGTCTCGACGGTATTGGTGCCGGGCAGCTTCAGCGCGGCGTCGACGTTGGCCTTGAGCGGCACCTTCTTGCCGCCGCGCAGGCCCTCGTCGGCGGTGATGATCAGCTTGGCGCCGGAGTCGCCGACGCGGTCGGCGATCGAGTTGGGCGCGAAGCCGCCGAACACCACCATGTGCACCGCGCCGATGCGGGCGCAGGCGAGCATCGCCACCGCGGCCTCGACGATCATCGGCAGGTAGATGGTGACCCGGTCTCCCTTCTGCACGCCGAGGCTGCGCAGGGCGTTGGCGAGCTTGCACACGCGCTCGTGAAGCTCGCGGTAGCTGACGCGCCTGGCCGGCGAGTCCGGACCGTCGGGCTCGAAGATCAGCGCGGTCTTGTCGCCGCGCGCGGCGAGGTGGCGATCGAGGCAGTTGACGCTGGCGTTGAGCTCGCCGTCGCCGAACCAGCGGATGCGGAAGTCGGCCAGGTCGTAGCTGACGTCGCGGATCTGCGTCGGCTTGCGGTACCAGTCCAGGCGCTCGGCGGCCTTGCCCCAGAAAGCATCGGGATCCTGCACCGAAGCGGCGTAGTCGCGCTCGTAGGTGGCCTTGTCGATGCGCGTGTGCGCGGCGAATTCAGGCTTGACGGGATAGATGTCGCTCATGTCGCCCTCCGAGGCTTGCTCATTGCGATGACAGGACAGTGATCCGGCCTGCAAGTGTGCCCCATTCACGCATGTTGCGACGCAGCAACTTGCTAGGACTTTGGTCGCAGACACGGCGGCTTCCTACCAAAGACGAATAGGCACCATCGCTCGTGGCGCGCAGCCTCGCGATGTTGCTGCACACACTCATGCACTCTGGGAGGGGCACTCGATGACTAGACACAGGCCGCTGCGCCCACTGGCCGCCGCGATGATGATCGCCCTGATCGCACCCGGCGTCGCGTTCGGGCAGACCGCCAAGGAACGCGAGCTCGAGGCGCGCATCGCGCAGCTGGAGGCCCAGGTGCAGGCGCTGCTGCAGTCGCAGCAGCAGACGCAGGCGACGGTCGCCGAGACCAGGACCCAGCTCGACGAGGTGAAGGTGGCGCAGGCCGCGCCCGTGCCCGCCGGCAGCCAGCCGATCCAGTCGACCACGATCATTCCCGGCGCGCCGGCCGGGACGAAGTTCACCATCGGCGGCATGGTTCGCGTCGACGGCATGGCCACCAAGACCAGCGACGGCGACATCGCCAAGGGCACCGCCGGCCGCGACTTCTACGTGCCCGGCGCGATCCCGGTGGCCAACGTCCCCGGCACCGGCGAGTCGCCCGACATCTACGCCGATGCCCACGTCAAGTTCTCGCGCATCTGGTTCGACGCCAGCAGCACGCTCGATTCGGGCGACAAGATCGGCGCGCGCTTCGAGATGGACTTCTTCGGCGGCTCGCTGGGCAACACCGCGGCGACCAACACCTACGGCACCACCCTGCGCCACGCCTACCTGACCTGGAACAAGTGGCTGGTCGGCCAGACCTGGTCGAACTTCATGGACACCACCGCGCTGATCGACGCGGTCGACTTCGTCGGCCCGACCGATGCGGTGGTGTTCGTGCGCCAGCCGCAGGTGCGCTACACCAGCGGGCCGTGGACGATCAGCCTGGAGAGCCCGGAATCCACGGTGCAGCCGTTCGGCGGCGGCGGACGCGTGATCACCGGCGACAGCAGCGCGATCCCGGACGTGATCGCGCGCTACACCCACAAGGGCGGCTGGGGCCACTTCAGCGTGGCCGGCATGGCGCGCCAGCTCAAGTACGAGCCGGTGCTGGGCGACAGCAGCACCGACACCGGCTTCGCCGCCAGCGTCAGCGGCCTGGTCAAGATCGGCGAGCGCACCGACATCCGCTACCAGGCCACCGCCGGCGAGGGCTTCGGCCGCTACATCGGCCTGGCCACGATCCAGCAGGACGCGATCGCCGACGCCAGCGGCAACATCGACGCGCTCGGCGGCTGGGCAGCCTACGTCGGCGTGCGCCAGGCGTTCAGCCCGAAGCTGCGCGGCAACCTGTTCTACGCCACCTCGCGCTGGGACAACGACACCGCGTTCACCGGCCTGGGCGTGACCGAGTCGGTGCAGTCCTGGCACGCCAACCTGATCTGGTCGCCGGTGCCCAAGCTCGACTTCGGCGTCGAGGCGATCTGGGGCGAACGCACGCTCGAATCCGGCCGCGATGGCGAACTGATCCGCCTGCACACGATGGCCCGCTACAGCTTCTGACGCGACGCAACCGGCGCCGGCAGGCCCTGCCGGCGCCACCAATCAACCTTCTGGCAACCACCGGGGGCGGGAAACGATGGAAAAGAGCGCAGCCAACTACTGGAAAGCAAACCTGAGAGTCATCTTCGTCTGCATGGCGATCTGGGCCCTGGTGTCATACGGGTTCGGAATGATCCTGCGTCCACTGCTCACGGGCATCCGCATCGGCGGCACCGATCTTGGTTTCTGGTTCGCCCAGCAGGGTTCGATCCTGACCTTCATCGCGCTGATCTTCTACTACACCTGGTACATGAACCGGCTCGATCGCGAGTACGGCGTGGACGAGCAATAAGGGGCCCGGCACATGAGTCAGTTCTATATCAACCTGCTCTTCGTCGGTGGCTCGTTCCTGGTCTACATCGGGATCGCGATCTGGGCCAAGGCCAACTCGACGTCCGAGTTCTACGCCGCCGGCCGCAGCGTCCATCCGGTCATGAACGGCATGGCGACAGCGGCCGACTGGATGTCGGCGGCCTCGTTCATCTCGATGGCCGGCCTGATCGCCTTCGTCGGCTACGCCAACTCCGCCTACCTGATGGGCTGGACCGGCGGCTACGTGCTGCTGGCCCTGCTGCTGGCGCCCTACCTGCGGAAATTCGGGCGATTCACGGTGCCCGACTTCATCGGTGAGCGCTTCTACAGCAAGACCGCACGCCTGGTCGCGGTGGCGGCGCTGTTGCTGATGTCGATCACCTACGTGATCGGGCAGATGACCGGCGCCGGCGTGGCGTTCTCGCGCTTCCTGGAGGTGGACACCAACACCGGCCTGATGATCGCCTCGGCAGTGGTGTTCGTGTACGCGGTGCTCGGCGGCATGAAGGGCATCACCTACACCCAGGTGGCGCAGTACATCGTGCTGATCATCGCCTACACCATCCCGGCGGTGTTCATCTCGCTGCAGCTCACCGGCAACCCGATCCCGCAGCTGGGCCTGTTCTCCACCCATACCGAGTCGGGCATGCCGCTGCTGGCCAAGCTCGACCAGATCCTGATGGAACTGGGCTTCAACGACTACACCGGGATGCACGACTCGAAGCTCAACATGGTGCTGTTCACCCTGTCGCTGATGGTCGGCACGGCGGGCCTGCCGCACGTGATCATCCGCTTCTTCACCGTGCCCAAGGTGTCCGACGCTCGCCGCTCGGCCGGCTGGGCGCTGGTGTTCATCGCCCTGCTCTACTCCGTGGCCCCGGCCGTGGGTGCGATGGCGCGCCTCAACATCCTGACCACGATCTATCCGCAGGGCACCGAAGCGCCGTCGCTGGCCTATGACGAGCGCCCGGAGTGGATGCACACCTGGGAGCACACCGGACTGCTGGCCTTCGAGGACAAGAACGGCGACGGCCGCATCCAGTCCTACAACGCCGGCAACGAGGAGTTCGCCGCGGTGGCCACCGAGCGCGGCTGGCAGGGCAACGAGATGGTGACCTTCAACCAGGACATCCTGGTGCTGGCCAACCCGGAGATCGCCGGCCTGCCCGGCTGGGTGATCGGCCTGATCGCGGCCGGTGGCCTGGCAGCGGCATTGTCCACGGCGGCGGGCCTGCTGCTGGCCATCTCCGCAGCGGTGAGCCATGACCTGATCAAGTCCACGCTCAAACCGAACATCTCGGAAAAAGGCGAGCTATTGGCCGCGCGCATCTCGATGGCGGTGGCGATCGTGGTGGCGACATGGCTGGGGATGAATCCACCAGGGTTCGCGGCACAAACCGTGGCGTTCGCCTTCGGATTGGCGGCCTCCTCGCTGTTCCCGGCGATCATGATGGGCATCTTCTCGAAGAAGATGAACTCCACCGGCGCGATCGTGGGCATGCTGGTCGGCCTGATCTCCACCAGCGTGTATCTGTTCACCTACAAGGGCTGGTTCTTCATCGCCGGAACCAACATGCTCGCCGACACCCCGGAGAACTGGCTGTTCGGCATCTCGCCGCTGGCCTTCGGTTCGATCGGCGCGGCCCTGAACTTCATCGCGGCCTACGTCACGATGAAGCTGACCAAGCCGACGCCGGAGCACATCCAGCACCTGGTCGAGGACATCCGTGTCCCGCGCGGTGCAGGGGTGGCCACGGGTCACCACTGATCCCGGCCACAGGCTGAAGCGAACGGCCCGCTCCCGGCAAACCGGGGCGGGCCGTTCCATTTCCGGGGCCCGCGAATCGGCATCCGCAGGCACGATTACAATCTCCATCGGGCGAACTCATCGCCATTGCCATCGCATCGGGAGCGTCCATGCTGCTGGAACTGATCGCCATCATCGCCGCCGGCTTCGGCATGGCCGGCATCGCACTCTCGATCAACCTCGCCGTCGGCAAGCGCCTGCCGAAATGGATCTTCCCCGCCTCGGCCGGCGCGGGCATGCTGCTGATGGCGATCTGGCTGGAATATTCATGGCTGGACCGCACCACCGGCACCTTCCCGGAGGGCGTGGAAGTCGCGTCCACCAATGAAATCCGCTCCTGGTACCGACCGTGGACCTACGTCGTGCCGCTGACCACCCGGCTGATCGCGGTGGACCGTCGTTTCGACCGCCGCCACGACGACATGCCGGGCCACGTGCTCAGCCACATCATCCTCGCCGGGCGCTGGGAGCCGACGCGCCAGTTCGGCGCGGTGTTCGACTGCGACCGCGGGCGCCGTGCCGACCTGCTCGACGAGGTTGTGTTCGACGATGCCGGCGCACTGCGCAATGCGCGCTGGGTCCGGTTGGAACCCGACGACGCCCTGCTGCGCGTGGCCTGCGGCCGATGAACGGCACCTCTTCAGGCCAGTCCATCGACCCGATCCCCGGTCTCAACCTCGACGCCCCGCCATTCGACCTGCTCGACCAGGCCGGGCGCCAGCGACTGCAGGCCAGCGTCGACGTCGGTTTCCATCCCGGCGGCACGACCCTGGTCGAGGCCGGCAAGGCGTCGACACACGTCTTCGTGATCCTCAAGGGCCTGGTCCACGCCTACCAGGTCGACGATCGCGGTCGCGAGGAACGATTCGCGGACTATGGCCCGGGCGACGTGTTCGGCGTCTGGGCCGTGATCGGCGGGCGCGCACGCCTGAGCTACCGGACCGAAGGCGACTGCCTGTCCCATCTGATCCCGGCCGAGGTGTTTCGACAGCTGCTGGCCGACAACCCGCGCTTCGGTGCCTATTTCTACGAAGGCCTGGCCACCAAGGGCCAGTTGTCCAGCAACGGCGGCGGGCGTCGCGAGGCCGCCGAGTTGATGATGACGCGGGTCGAC
Organism: Luteimonas sp.; assembly: GCA_035444805.1. GTDB lineage: Bacteria > Pseudomonadota > Gammaproteobacteria > Xanthomonadales > Xanthomonadaceae > Luteimonas. Next base: position 26,210 of record DAOMPM010000033.1, read on the forward strand.
GAGGCCGAACTGGCGCCGCTGGCACGGGTCGCGTCCGACACGTCGATCGCCGAGGCGGCCGGGCAACTGCGTGAGCGCAACGTGGATTGCCTGCTGATCGACGATCCGGCGCACACGGAGCCCGGCATCGTCACCCGGACCGACCTGCTCGACGCGCTCGCGCTCAGGCGACTGCCGCTGGACGCGCGCGTGGGGCCGCTGGCCAAGCGGCCACTGATCACCATCGGCACCGAAGAAGTGCTGTTCCAGGCGCTGATCTCGATGACCGAGCGCCATATCGAGCGCGTCGCCGTGACCGACCAGGGCCGGATCATCGGCACCCTCGGCATGGCCGAGGTCCTGTCCCATTTCGCCAGCCATTCGCACCTGATCAGCCTGCGGCTGGCGCGCGCCCGCAGCATCGACGACATCGCGCAAGCCGCCGACGGCATGACCCAGCTGGTGCGCAGCCTCAACGCGCACGGCGCACGCATCCCCTACATGATGCAGCTGGTCAGCGCGCTCAACAGCCGCATCATGGGCCAGATCTTCGACCTGGTCGTCCCGGCCGAATACCGCAGCCGCATCTGCCTGCTGGTGATGGGCAGCGAGGGGCGTCGCGAGCAGTTGCTCAAGACCGACCAGGACAACGCCCTGGTGGTCGACGACCGCCTGGACTGGCCGGGACTGGCCGCGGCGATGGACCAATTCAGCGCCGCGCTGGAGAAGGTCGGCTATCCGCCCTGTCCCGGCAAGGTCATGGTCAACAACCCGCACTGGCGGATGACCGGGACGCAATGGCAGGCGCGCATCAACCACTGGAGCCGCGACTACGGCGGCCAGGGCGCGCTGGATCTGTCGATCGCGGTGGACGGGCGCCCGATCGCCGGCAACGCGGCGCTGTTCGCGCCGGTCAAGCAGCAGCTGATGGCGCTGGGACGCGACGAGATCCTGCTGCATCACCTGGCCGCGGCCACGCTCGAGTTCGACACCCCGCTGACCTTCTTCGGCCGGGTCAGGAGCGACGACGCCGGCATCGACATCAAGAAGGGCGGCATTTTCCCCGTGGTCCATGGCCTGCGCTGCCTGGCCCTGCGCCACGGCATCACCGACACCGACAGCCGCGAGCGCTGCGCGGCCCTGGTCGAATGCGGCGAGCTGTCCACGGAACTGGGCCGCGACCTGCCGCAAGCGCTCAACGTGTTCCAGCACATGCGCCTGGACGCGCAGTTCGCGACGCTGGCCGAAGGACGCGTCGCCGGCAACCACATCGATCCGGCACGCCTGCGCCGGCTCGACCGCGAACTCCTGCGCGACGCACTGCACGTGGTCAAGGAGTTCCGCGGACACATCCGCCACAGCTTCCATCTCCACGACTGACCGGACGTGGCCATGCTCAGGCGCTGGTGGCTGCGGCGGAAATTCGGCGACGGCGAATGGGCCGGCCTGCTGCAGCGCGCGCCCGCGGGCGAATGGGTCAGCCTCGACCTGGAAACCACCGGACTGGATCCGAAGCAGGACCACATCCTCAGCCTCGCCGCGGTGCCGGTGCGCGAGGGCCGGGTCGTGACCTCGGAACGGTTCGAGCGCCGCATCCGCGCCGACCGCGAGTTCGGCATCGAGTCCATCCGCCACCACTACATCACCCCGGACGAGGCCGCCGGAGGGGTTTCGGTCACGACCGCGGTGCGTGCGTTCCTGCCATGGCTGGGCGGGCGAACCCTGCTTGGCTACCACCTGGGGTTCGACCTGGCGATGCTGTCGCCGCACGTGCGTGCGCTGACCGGCTTCGCCCTGCCCAACCCGCGGGTCGAACTGGGCGTTGCCTTTGCCGCCCGCGAGCGACGCGCCCGGCCCGGGGTTGCGCCCAACCTCGACTTCGAGCACATCACCGCCAGCCTTGGCGTCCCGGTGCTGGGCCGCCACAGCGCGCTCGGCGACGCCGTCACCGTCGGCCTGTGCTGGCTTGCCCTGCAATCGGCGCGCGGCGGCGGGCGATAGCCGCTACAGCAGCCGGAATGCCGCCATGGCCACCAGGGTCGGCGGCAGCGCCGCTAGCAGCAGCCCGAGCGGATGCACCGTCTGGTCCTTGAAATAGCGCCGCAGGATCGACATGCCCGCCGGGTTCGGTGCATTCGCGATCACCGTCAGGCCACCGCCGGCCACGGCACCGGCCACCAGCATGTACTTGAACTCGTCGCTCAGGCCCTCGACCAGCGAACCGAGGTAGGTCAATGCGGCGTTGTCGGTGATCGCGGTCAGCGCGGTGGCGCCGAAGAACACCGCGTCGCTGCTCATGTCCATCAACAGCGGCTCCAGCCACCACCGCTGCTGGCCGCCGAGGATGACCAGGCCGGCGAGGAAGAAGGCCACCAGCAGGCCTTCGCGCAGGATCAGCCGGTCCTGGTATTGGCCGTAGGCAGTGGCCACGCCCATGAACAGCAGGAAGATGCCCATGAACATCGGCGGATGGTGCGCGAACACCACCACGCCGACCAGGAACAGCACGTGCAGGGCCACGATGATCGGCGGCATCGGCGTGGTCGGGGTACCGGATTCCGGCGACGGCAGCTTGCCCAGCTCCTTGCGGAACACGAACACCACCAGCGTCGCGTTCACCACCACCGCCAACGCCGCCTTCCAGCCGAAGTTGGTCATCATGAAGACCAGGTCCCAGTTCCATTTGCCGGCCACCATCAGCACCGGCGGCGCGGCGAACGGCGTCAGCACGCCGCCGATCGACACGTTCACGAACAGGGTGCCGAGCAGCGCGTACTTGACCCTGGTGGACACGTTCACCGCATACACGCGCCGCGCCAGCATCATCGCCGCCAGGGTCATCGCCGCCGGCTCGGTGATGAACGAGCCCAGCAACGGCACCAGCGCCAGCACGCTGAAGCAGAACTCCAGTCCGTTGCGCCACGGCAACAGCTTGGCCAGCCCGTCCACCAGCCGGGTGGCCAGCCACAGGATGGGCCGGGTGCCGGCGATCACCATGATCGCGAACACGAAGGTGGGCTCGGTGAAATTGCGCGATTCCACGTAAGCGGTGGCTTCGGACATGCCCAGCATCGCCATCATCACCATGACGAAGACGATGGCCCAGACGCCAAACACCACTTCGACTTCGCCCAGCAGGTGCCAGATGCCCGAATGCGTGGGCTGCCGATGCGCCAGGCGCTGGAAATACGAAGTGCTGAACGTGTGGATGACCGCCAGTGCAAACAGCACGGTGGCGACGAGTTCGATCGGGGTCGCGTTCACTGGCGCCTGGCTGGTAATGCGGGCATCCGTGAATCCTAGCAGGCGGTCGCGCGCATGGCGCGCTCCTACTCCTGCTCCGGCTCGCGATAGACCGTGTCGATCTCCTCGCCGCGGTCGCGGCGCACGTGCTCGGCCCAGTGCAGCACCTCGGCCACCGCGTCGAAGAACTCGTTGCCGATGTAGTCGTCCAGCGCGACGTGTTCGTTGAGCCCGCGCGCCAGCGGCACGTTCTGCAGGATCGGGATGCCCTCCTCCTCCGCGGTCTTCTTGATCAGCTCGGCGAACGCGCCCTCGCCCTTGGCCACGACCACCGGCAGGTCGGTCTCGCCCGGCTCGTACTGCAGGGCGATGGCGATGTGGGTGGGGTTGGTCACGACGACGTTCGACTTGCGCACGGAGTTGAGCATGTTCTGCTGCGCCCACTCCTGGTGCAACTGCCGGCGCCGCTGCTTGACGTAGGGGTCGCCCTCGTTCTCCTTGAGCTCCTGGCGGATATCGCGGCGGCTCATCTTCAGCTTCCTGGTGTAGGAGAACTTCTGGTACCACACGTCCAGCGCGGAGACGAAGAAGAACACCGCGATCGTCCACACCGCGATCCACTTGACCCCGTGCCAGAACGCCGCGGCCATCGCCTGCGGCGGCGCGTACGGCAGCTTGAGCAGCCATTCCATCATCCCGCGCAGCACGATGTAGCCGATGCCCAGCATCGCCACGCACTTGAGCATCGACTTGACCAGCTCGATGAGGTTGTCCATCGAGAACATCTTCTTGATGCCCTCGACCGGGTTCATCTTGTCCATCTTCGGCGTGACCTTCTTGATCGAGGCGACCGGCCCGACCTGCAGGAACTCGATCACCACGCCCAGCACCAGCGCCATCGCCATCAGCGGCAGGCAGATCCACAGCAGGGTCTCGAACGCGAGCTGGCCCAGCCGCGGCAGCGCCTCGTGGAACGGTTCGGACACCGCCTGCAGGCTCTGGTCGAACAGCGCCTGGATCCGGCCGAAGATGAAGCTCCCGAGCATGCCGCCCAGCGCGACCCAGCCCAGCAGCAGCACGGTGCCGGTGAGCTCCTTGCTCTTGGCGACGTTGCCTTCCTTGCGCGCGTCGCGGATCTTCTTCGGGGTCGGCTTTTCGGTCTTGTCGGCGCCCTGGTCCTTGTCGGCCATGCGGTTGTCCGTGCCTGTGGATCACGCCCGCCGGAGGCTAGCACGCGCCACGTCGGCGGCCGTCAACGTCCGGCACGTCGCTGCAACGTGAACGCGGACGAAGGGCTGGGGTCTTCACTAGGGTCGGCCCGAGGTGACAGCCCGGTGACACCGTCCTAGAGTGTGCCTGTCGCCGCCAATGCGGCCCTGCGCAGCGCCGTTCCGCCCTCGACATGAGCACCATCGGCTCCACGCCCCCAGGCCTGAATGCGACCGGATTCGATCCGGCCGCCGGCCAGGTCTCGCTCGACGAGGCTCGCCAGCAGGGGCTGCTGCGCGCCGACGACGGGCTTGCGCTGCCCGAGGCGGCGCCTGCGGCGCTGGTCGACCCGGGCGAGACGATGCTGAACCTGTCGGCCTGGGACGGCGCGGACGCGCCACGCCTGCTGCCGCGCGATGACGCCTTCCCGAGCCAGCTGGCGCAGCTCGACCACGCCGAAGCGGCCAGCGCCGGCGTCGACGGCATCCTCGCCGCGCTCTGATTCTCCTGCTCCCGGTGCGGTGGCTGCGACTCGGCCGATAATGCGCCGATGGATCCGTCTACCGTCTCTCCCGAACAGTTGCGCAACGCCGCCGGGCGCCTGGTCGCGGCGCTGGCCGCGCATGACGACCCGGAGTACCGGCTGGCCGTGCTCAAGCGCCTGTCGCGACGCCTGGGCGAGGACCACTATCCGATGTTCCTGCGTCTGCTGGGCGTGGTCGCCGAGAGCGACGACGACGAGGCCAAGCGCCTGCTCGCCGACACCGTGGCCACCGCCCTGCGCCGCTCCGACCTGCCCGGCGGCGCGCTCAGCTCCTGGGGCGCGACCCAGCTGCCGGACAACGTCACCGGCATGAGCGCCGGCGCGCTGTCGGCCGGCTTTTTCGGCGCCTCACCGCGGCGGCTGCTGGGTCCGGTCGAGTACCTCGTGGTCTGGCACCTGCAGCGCACCCAGCGCACCTCGCTCGGCAGCGACGCCTTCGCCCACCACCTCGCCCTGCTCATCGACCTGCTCAATCACGACGCGGACGCGCGCACGCTGTATCCGCAGAAGCTCGCCGCCGACGCGCAGAACGAACTCGAGGGCGCCTACACGCGCGCCACGCGCGAGCGGCTGGCGGCGATCGCCGCGGCCTGGCAGGCCGGGCGCACGCCGCAGGAGATCGCGCAGGCCGCGATCGACGCCGGCCACGTCGACATGCCCGCCGGCTGGGTGGTGCGCGACCTGTAGGAGAAAACAGGGTCAGTGGGAAACCGGGGTCAGAGTAGTCTTTTCCCGGTTGAATCA
>DAOMPM010000034.1:0-30604 GCA_035444805.1 Luteimonas sp.
GCCGAGGAGATCCTCTACCTGCTCGGCATCCTGCTGCGCGAGGACAACGCCGACCTGCCGTTCCCCTTCATCCTCACCGGGCCGACCGCCTCGGCGCCGTACTTCGAGCAGATCGACCAGTTCATCCGCCTGTCCCTGGGCGAAGCCGCGGCGTCGCGCTACGAGATCATCGTCGCCGATCCGGAGAAGGTCGCCAAGCGCATGGCCACGGGCATCCGCAAGGTGCGCGAGTACCGCATCGCGCACAAGGACTCGTTCTACTTCAACTGGGGCATCGAGATCCCGCTCGACGTGCAGCAGCCGTTCCAGCCCACGCACGAGGCGATGGCCGCGCTCGACCTGCGCCACGGCCGCAAGCCGCAGGACCTCGCTGCCGACCTGCGCCGCGCCTTCTCCGGCATCGTCGCTGGCAACGTCAAGGAAGACGGCATGCGCCGCGTCGAACAGTTCGGCCCGTTCCAGATCCACGGCGACCAGGACATCATGCAGGCCCTCGACGCCCTCCTGCGCGCCTTCGTCCAGCAGCGCCGGATGAAGATCTCCGGCGAATACCGGCCCTGTTACCAGGTCGTCGCCTGATCCGCAGCGGCTTTTCGTAGGAGCGCCCCATGGGCGCGACCGATGGTTCGACGTGCCGGAACCAGCGAGTCGCGGGCATGGCCGGCTCCTACAAACGCACTGGCAACACCAGTGTCGCGATGTGCTCCCCATCCACCACCCGCGTCTCCACGCCGCCTTCCCCATGCGTGAACACCTGGATCCGCGAGCGCACCGCGTTCAGCCCGATGCCGTGCCCGGTCGATGGCGTCGAGCCGTCCGCCGGCAATGGGTTGCGCACGTCGATCGCGATTGCCCCGTCGAGCCGGCGCAAGCCGATCGACACTAGGCCGCCGACGCGACTGGGTTCGATCCCGTGCTTGATCGCGTTCTCCACCAGCGGTTGGATCGACAGCGGCGGAATCGCCACCGCCGGCACCTCGTCCTCCTCCGGCACCTCCCAGCGCACCTCCAGCCGCTCGCCGAAGCGCAGGCTTTCGATCTCCAGGTAGCGCCGCGTCAGCGACAGCTCCTCCGCCAGCGGCACCTGCTCGCGCCCCGAGATCGCCGCGCGGAACAGGTCGGACAGGTCGAGCAGCAGCCGCTCGGTCGCCTCCGGCCGCGCATGCACCAGGGCGATGCCGGTGTTGAGCGCATTGAACAGGAAGTGCGGCCGGATGCGCGCCTGCAGCGCGTCCAGCTCGGCCTGCTTGGCGCGCAGCGCGAGCTGGCGCGCGCGCCACTGGGCGCGGAAGGCGGCTAGGCCGAGCAGGCCGACGGTCAGGGCGATGGCGGTCATCCGCAGCGCAAACCCCGGCCAGCCGCCGGGCGGCATCAGCCCCAGGTCGCGCAGCGTCCACCAGGCCAGCGCGCACACCAGCCAGGTACTCAGCAGCAGCGCGCCCAGCGCGATCCGCACCACCGCCACCGGGCTCGCATCGGCCAGCCAACGGCGCGCCAGGTACAGCAGGCCCAGCGTGGTGACGAACACCCACTGGATCGCGAACGACGCCATCCCGAAATAGGCGAGCGGCTCATCGGTGGCCCCCGGCGCCAGCGTCAGCAGCAGTGCCAGCGCCTCACCCGCCAGCACCACCCAGACAAGGGTGCCGGCCTGCCACAGCGTATCCAGCGGGCGCGGGCGGGCGGTGCTCGGGACCATGCAGGGCGACTCCATCGGTTTTCGTGGCCAGCCGAGTGTAGTGAATCCCGCAGCGGGAGCACCCCGTGGGCGCGACCGCGCCGGTCTTCTCCCTCCCCTTCAAGGAGGTGAAGAAGCGCTGCGTTTGCCCCTCCCTTGCGCGTAGCGCAGGGGAGGGCTGGGGAGGGGTGCTGTTTGCGTGTTCCGCTAAGACCCCAAAGCACCCCCTCCCAACCGTCCGGCCCTCAGGCACATCCTTCGGGCGTTCATCGGGCCGCAAGCCGATGGCTTGCCAGCGGCCCGCTTCACCCCCCTGCCCGCATTGCGGGCAAGGGGAGGGGTTGGGCCGTCATGATCGCGCTCTCCTGCGACTTCGCAGCACGGCCCACTCCACCACCCCGGCCATCCACGCCCCCCATAGCGCCGTTCATCCCGGAACCGCTGGAGCCCGCCGCAGCGGCGCACTAGGGTAGGCCGTCCACCGTGGGGAGTGGTTTGTCGATGTCCAGAACCGCCGATGCAGGGTCCCGCCCAGGCGCAGCGCCGCGATCGCGGCAGCCGGGCTTCACCCTGATCGAGCTGATGGTCACGCTCGCCGTCGCCGGCATCCTGGCCGTGGTGGCGGTCCCCGCGATGACGTCCCTGATCAACGGCAACCGGCTGGCCGGCACCTCCGGAGACCTGACCGCCTCGCTGCAGCTGGCGCGCTCCGAGGCCATCCGCCGCAATGCGCGGGTGACGATCTGCGGCACCACCGACGGCGCCAACTGCAGCGCCGACTGGAGCCGCTGGATCGTGACCGGCCTGGACAACGTGAGCGGCACTACCGACACCATCCGCGACGCCGCGGTGACCGGGGCCACCCAGGTCAGCGGCCCGGCGACCGGCATCGTGTTCCTGCCGTCGGGGATGATCGCCGCCCAGGAAACCCTGACCGCCTGCGTCCCCACCACGTCCCCCAACGAGAATCAGAGGGTCATCACCGTCATGATCAGCGGCAGCATTGTCACCACGCGCGCCGGTACCGGCGCAGGAACCTGCCCATGAAGCGCACCATGACGACGGGCGCCGCACGGCGCGCCCAGGCCGGTGCCTCGCTGCACCGCGCACGGCACATGCGCGGCATCAGCCTGATCGAGGTGATGGTGTCGGTGGTGATCATCGCCATCGGCCTGCTCGGCATCGCCGCCATGCAGTCGGTGGCGCTGCGCGGCTCGCAGGGCTCGCTGGAGACCAGTCAGGCGGTGATGCAGACCAACGCCATCATGGAGGCGATGCGCGCCAATCGCAGAAATGCAGACGATTACAACACGGCCGGCATGGTGTGTACGGCTACGTTGGGGGTTTCCCTGGTAGAGAACGACCTCAGTAGTTGGATCACGGCGCTCAAGGCTTCGATCGGGACCGCCGCTGACGTCACCACCTGCGGCCAGATCGCCGGCTGCCCGGATGCCTGCGTGGTCACCGTGCAGTGGGACGACCAGCGCGCCGGCGGCGGCACCACGCGGCAGGTGGTGACGGAGACGCGGATATGAGCGCGGCGCGGATGACAAGGGGCACGACGCGTCGACCAACGATGGCGCGACGCACGGCCGGCTTCGGCCTGATCGAGCTGATGATCGCCATGGTCCTCGGCCTGATCGTGATGGGTGCGGCCTTCGCGGTGTTCATGTCCAACCAGAACACCTTCAATGCCAACGAAGGCCTCAACCGCATCCAGGAAAGCGCGCGCGTGGCCTTCGAGCTGATGTCGCGCGACATTCGCGCGGCGGGCGGCTCGGCCTGCTCCAACATGTCCACGGTGGAAGTAACCAATGACGAATCGAGGGCGTTTCGCGATGAGCCGCTCCGCGGTACAGCGGGTTCGCTGACGGTCGTCTCCGGAGAAGACACTGCGTACCGGGTCATCGGTTCGACATCAAGTTCGGTCACGCTCGATCCGCTCCAGATCGCCGATGCGGGAGAGGCGTTCGAGGGTGGCAACCTGCTGCTGCTGTGCAATGCCCGCAAGACGTTCGTTGTAGAGGCGAATACGGTCACCACCACCACCGTCAACCACACCGCACTGTCGGATGGTTACGATCCGACGGACGACGAGTTCGCGCCGCCGGCGGCGGTGATGCTGGCGAGGTTTCGCAACGTGCGCTGGTTCGTCCAGCCCAACTTGCGGCCTGGCGGCGGCAGTTCGCTGTTCGTGAGCCGCAACGGCGCCGCTGCCGAAGAAGTCGCCGAAGGCGTGCAGAATGTTGCCTTCGAGTATCGACGTGCCGGCGCTACCAACTACACCAGTGCGCCAGCGAGCTGGAACGACGTGGTCGCTGTGCGCATCACCCTGACTCTGACGGGTCAGAACGTCGACGGACAGGCGCTGACGCGCACCGCCTCGAACGTGGTCAGCATGAGGAGCCGGACGCTATGAATCTCCGGTTGCAACGCACCGAGCCGGGCGCGCCGAGACGCCAATCCGGCATCTCGCTGGTCATCGTGATGGTGCTCCTGGTCGCGACCTCGATCCTGGGTATCGCAGTCCTGCGCAGCAGCGCCATGCAGGAGCGGATGAGTGCCAACCTGCGCGACCGCAGCCTCGCCTTCCAGGCCGCCGAGGCCGCGCTGCGCTATGCCCAAGATCAGGTCCTGGGTGGAGCCGCATGGGACGTCAACATCCCTACGGCAGCGAACTGCGTCGCCGGCACGAGTATCTGCCCGACCGGTACGGGCACACCCGGCAATCCCGCCATCGTGTGGAGCGTCGTGCCTGACACGGACTTCGATTTCGCGGACGCCGGACTGGGCGCCGCGCCGGAGTACTGGATCGAATACCTTGGTCAGGGGCCCGGGACTAAGAATAGCTGTGACGTGCTGCCGCCCTCGATCGACTGCTTTAGCCCGATGTATCGCATCACCGCCCGCAGCCGGTCGCAAGGCCGCGCCGACGTCCTGCTGCAGGCCAACGTCATCAGCCGCATCCCGGTCCCGGGGACCTGAGCCATGAAGAACAAACCTTCCACCACCTCCCGCCGCGGCGCCGCACCCGCGTCGTATCGCCGCTGGTGGGCCGGCCCGATCGCCTGTCTGGCGACGCTGCTTGCGCTGCCGGTCGGTGCCGCCACCGACATCCCAGACGACCCGCTGACAACCGGCGCGCGCGTGCCGCCGAACGTGCTGTTCATTCTGGACGACTCGGGATCGATGGCGTTCGAGTCGATGCCCGCCAGCAGCATGGGAAGCAGCTGGACGAACCGGACCTACGTGCACAACGCCGTCTACTACAACCCGGGCAAGACCTATCTGCCCTGGGTCGGCGCGGACGGCACGCTGCTGTCCGGCGGCACTTCGTACGCTGCGGCGTACGGGAGCTACAACCTGGTGGGTGGCAACACGATCGACCTTGGTGATTCCGACAGTTGCCGCAGGTTCAACCGCAACCAGAGCGCGACCACGGATGAGTGGGCCATCACCAGCGGTAGCGGAACGGTGGTGTGCGGTGGCGTCCAGACCTTCTACGTGCCGCGGAACCTGGCGGGCGACCTGTCCAGCCAGGCGAACTATTACCGCTACCAGATCACCGCGGGTGGCGCGGACGTGGTGCGCGCCGAGTACGCGGCGGTTTCCAAGCTCAATCTTCAGGCTGTGTCGATCGATGGGTCGTCGCCGTATACGGGCACTCTGACGAACGGCGACATGGTCACGCATTGGTTGGCCAATGTGCCGGCAGGCAAGGCGCTCGACGTGGTGATCCATAACACGGAAACGGGAAACAATACGCGCACGCTGAACTACCGGGTCAGGTCCCCATCGGGCACCAGCATCTGCAACGGCAACCGCGCCAAGGGACAAAACGTAACCTGCACCGTCAATTCTACGGAAGCGGGCCAGTACCGGATCGAGGTCAGCCGAGACAATAACAGGGATACCGCATACAGCCTGTCGGCCGAAAGCTACGACACCAACAGCTGCGACGGCGCCACGAGCGGCAACGGCTGGGTGAACTGCACGCCGGCCACCACGCCGACCGGGCGCACAGTGGCTGCCGAGAAGATCAACTTCGCGACCTGGTTCTCCTACCACCGGACGCGCATGAAGGCCGCAAAAGCGGGCGCGAGTGCCGCTTTCAGCGAGCTGGGCACGAATATCCGCGTCGGCTTCCGCACCATCTGGCAGCGGAACGGCGCGACCACCACCAACTGGCCGCGGCAGGCCGTGCCGATCCCCGTCCAGTACAACGACGGTCTGTTCGATGACGTGACCATCGCCGGGGTGACACACGACAACCGGACTAAGTGGTACAGCCGGCTGCACGGATCGATCGGCCAAAACGGCACGCCGCTGCATGGTGCCCTGTACCAGGCGGGCGTCTATTTCAGCAGTGACGCCGTGACTGGGCCCTACGGACCGCAGGCAGTAGCTAACCAACTCGCCTGCCGCCAGAACTTCACCATCCTGACCACGGACGGGTATTGGAACGACTGGAGCAACTATGACAGCGGTGTTCGGGTAGGCAACGTCGACGACGAGGCCGGTCCCACGATCACCGAGGCCAGTACGGGTGCTTCGTACACCTACGCGGCGGTAGCGCCCTATGCTGACGATCACGGCGGCAACGACGGCACTTTGGCCGACGTCGCGATGCATTTCTGGAAGAATGACCTGCGCCCAACGATGCGCAACATCGTGCCGACCACGAGCGCGAACCCGGCGTTCTGGCAACACATGGTCACCTTCGGCCTGAGCATCGGCCTGAGCGGCAGCACCGGATTCAGGAGCGTCGCCGAGGTTCCAGGCACGTTCGCGGCCTGGCCCAACCCTATGCCGACCGAGAATGCATCTCGTATCGACGACCTGCTTCACGCTGCCGTCAACTCGCGCGGCGCGTTCGTTGCTGCGTCCGACCCGGATGAGTTCACCAACGGCCTCAAAGCGGCGCTGTCGGCGATCGTCGAGCGGACCGGCTCGTTCTCGAACGTGGCCGCCAATTCCACTGCGCTAGATGCGGGCGCGCGCGTGTTCCAAGCAAACTTCGTCTCCGGCGTCTGGACCGGCGAGCTGCGTGCGCAGCCGGTGGACCTCGAAAGTGGCGTGGAGCCGGTCGACTGCACTGGCGCTAACCAACCCGGCAACGGCTGGTGCGCGTCAAAGGGCATTCCGACCGCGAACCGCAATGTCTACACCTCGAACGGACACTACGACGGCGCCACGCGGACGCCGACGACCCCCGGGCAGGCACCGCTCCGTTTCCCCGCGGAAGCCACCACAGAGCAGCTGGACAGCCTGGAGCGTCTGGCGCCGGTGTACAACGCCCCGGTGACCGGTGAGCAGAATGCCGCCTACATCGCCGGGGATCGCAGCCTGGAGCTCAGCCAGCCGGGCGGGACCCTGCGCAACCGCAACCACCTGCTCGGCGACATCATCGGTTCGTCACCGGCGTTCGTCGGCGACACGAACACCCTTTACATCGGCGCCAACGACGGCATGGTCCACGCCATCAACGCCGCCAACGGCAACGAGCTGTTCGCCTACATCCCCGGCATCCTCCACTGGGGCAACCTAGGCAGCCTGAGCCGGCCCGACTATGCACACCGCTACTTCGTCGATGGTCCGCTCGTGGTCACCAGCCGGCAGCAGACGCCGGGCAGGAACATCCTCGTCGGCGCCCTGGGCAAGGGCGGCAAGGGCCTGTTCGCGCTGGATGTGAGCAGCCCGGCGACGTTCGGGGCGGGGAACAACGTCAAGTGGGAAATCGCCGACACGCCGAACGGCAACATGGGTCTGGTGCAGGCGCGGCCGATCTTGGTCCGGGTCAACAATGGCGCGTCGCCGGTGAACGCAGTGGTACTCGGCAACGGCGTCAACAGTGCTAGCGACCGCGCCGCGCTGATCGTGCTGGACTTGGAGACCGGCAACGTGATTCGCGAGATTCCCGTCGGCGCGGTCGGTAACGGCCTGTCGGCACCTGCCGGCGTACTCGGGCCGGACGGTAGGACCTTGGCCTACATGTATGCCGGCGACATGCTCGGCAACGTCTGGAAGTTCGACCTGACCAGTTCTTCGCCGGCGGCCTGGACCGCCACACGGCTGTTCACCGCCACCGACGCCGGCGGTACGGCCCAGCCAATCAGTGGCGGCGTTGCGGTCGCGACCCACCCGCTGACCAACGAGCGCTGGGTGTTTTTCGGCACCGGCCGCTACCTGACCAACGGCGATGTCGCCAGCACCGCGGTGCAGAGCATGTACGGCTTCGTTGACGACGGCACTTCGATCGTCCGCAGCGGCGCCGGCGCAAACCTGACGCAGCGCAGCGTGGAGGTCACGGTCGGGCTAGTCAGCGGCTATCCGGTCCGAGGCTTCCAGGCCAGTACGTCGCTGCCGGCGGCTTCCAAGGGCTGGTACATCGATCTGCCCGAGAGCGGCGAGCGGATCATCCAGGATGCGCAGGTGGTTTCGACCTTCCTGATCACCGCCAGCATCATCCCCAGCGGCGACGCGTGCGAATCGGGTGGCCGGGGCTTCATCAACGCATTGGATGCGTTCACCGGCACCAGCGCGGGCGGATCGTATTTTGACCTGGATGGCGATGGCCAGACTAGCGATGATGTTGTGGGGACCACTCCGAGGCCTGTCGGTTCCGTGAACGTGGGCGGCGGCATGCCGACCTTGCCGAACCTGCTACGAGGCCGCTTCGCGGTGGGCGGTTCCGCTGGCGCCGGTGTCGGCGGCACGCGGACACTGGCGCCGCGTTGGGACCGAGCCTCCTGGCGCGAAATCAGGGCAGACTGACCGATGAATAGAACCCGATACTCCAGCACGCGGCGTGCCGCCGGCTTCAGCCTGATCGAGGTGATGGTGGTGGTGGCGATCATCGGCATCATCGCCTCGATCGCCCTGCCCAGCTACAACGAGCACGTGCGCAAGACCCGGCGCGCAGCCGGCACCGCGTGCGCGCTGGTGGTGGCGCAGCAGATGGAGCGCTTCTACACGGCCAACCTGACCTACGTCGGCGCCGCGGCCAACACCGCCACCTGCCGCGACAGCGCCACGGACTTCTACAACGTGACCGTGGGCAGCCTGGGCGCGAAGACCTACACGGTGACGGCGGCGCCCATCGGCGCGCAGTCGGGGGATTCCTGCGGCAGCCTCACCGTCAACCAGGCGGGCACGCAGTCGCCGACCACGGCGGGCTGCTGGTAGCCGACTCGCGTCTTTCCCGCACAGCACGCAAACAGGCCCGGGCATGTCCCGGGCCTGTTGCATGAAGAACCGCCGTCATCCCCGCGAAAGAACTGCTGTCATTCCCCGCGAAGGCGGGGAATGACGAGCAAAGGCGATTTGCCTGGTCGCGCCATGGGGCGCGCCAGCTTATCCACCGAGCAGTGCGATGACGCTGGCCAGGGGCAGCCAGAGTTTGAGCGGGTCGTGTTCCGTGGATTCGAATCCGTACTTGCGGTAGAACGCCGCGGAGCTTTCGTCCTTGGCATCGACGAAGAGGCCGGTGACGCCGATGGTTTCGCTGACCTGCGCTGCGCGCACGATCGCTTCCATGAGCAGCATCCGTCCGAGCCCCCGCCGCTGCAGGCGGCGATGGACGGCGAGGCGCCCCAGGCGGACCACGGGGACGGTGCGGGGCAGGCGGGTTCCGGCGGGCAGGCCTTCGTTGAACACCTGCGCCGAGGACAGCGTGAAAAAGCCCAGCATGGTGTCGTCGTTGATGCCTTCGATGCCCGCACCCTGCCAGTCGGCGAGGGCGCCTTCCTTCGGGATCGCCAGGAACGTCCGGCTGATGCCGCGGTCCTGGTGCTGGCGTGCCTTGGTGCGCAGCCAGTCGTTCAGGGCATCGATGCCGCAGTCGAACTCAGCGCGACCTGGGCGTCCATCGAACGGAACTATCGCGACTTCCAGTGTCATGGCGAGTTTCCATGTGCTGTTTCAGGGCGGCAGCGAGGCGGTCGGGGAGAGGCTTGGGGTTGTCGAGCGCATCGAGAAATCGCTCGGCGTCCGTCCTGCCCAGGCGGATGATCGCGTGCTCCTCGATGATCCGCTCGGCTTCCCGCAGTGCGGCCTGGGCGATGAACTGGTTGGTCGTTGTTGCGGTCATCTCGGCGGCCTGTTCGATAGCTTGCTGCGCGTAAGCCGTGACCCGCGCGGTGATGCGTCCCCGTTCATTACTGGTCGCTGGCATGGGTCACTCCCCGGGCTGGGTCTGGATGTGCCTGACCTGCCCCGGGCCCGCGGTGCAGGCCCGCGTCAGGCAGGAAAGGGGGATGGCCGGTGATGTCATGACGGACTTCCTCGGGTCGTTGGCCAGACCATTCTCGCAGAGTGGTGCCAAAATGGCACATCTTTTTGTCTTTGCGCCAGGCCTGCCGACAGGCGGCCTGTGCCGCGTTCAGTCTGGTCCGCATTCCTGTCGCTCTGGTGGCTTGTCCGGACGATAGGTTGGGGTGAGCTTGCGAACCCCAACACGCGGGTCGGCACGTGGCGTGCACGTTGGGGTGTGTTCCCGGAGGCCGTCAGTTGGCGCAGGGCGTAGGCGTCGTCGGGCGTGAGCTGCGGGGGCGGCCGGCGTTGTTGACGATGACGTTGCCGAGCAGGTGGCCGTCGCGGCTGCAGACCGACAGGGTGAGGTTGCTCCCGGCGCTGCGGCCGTCGGGCAGGTAGCGCAGGAAGGGGCGGCCGCGGGTGCCGGTCACGCCGAGGGCGCGGCTGGTGGGGGTCAGGTCGACGCGCAGGACTTCGTCGTCGGGGTCGGGGCGGCGGTTGCCGTTGCTGTCGACGAGCAGCATCCAGCCGCCACTCCAGTCAGTGCCACTGCCGCAGCTGGTGCCTGTGGTCGAGGGGCAGAGGATGGTCGGGCGCCGGCGGGTGACGGCGGCCATGCGTGCGAGCGACATGTGGGTGGTCAGGGACTCCAGTGCGGCGGTGGTGCGCAGGTGTCCGAGCATGCGTGCGCTCGAAGGTATGGCGACGCCCACGATGACGACCAGGATCGCGACCGCGATCAGGAGTTCCAGCAGCGTGAATCCGGCATCCCTGCAGCGCATATCGCCTCTCCGTGGCGTTGGGTGGCTGCAGAGTGCGGCGGGCGTGATGGCGACGCGATCAGGGCGCGGCGACTGCGGGCGTAGGGAAAGTCCGAAAGCAGGGTGGGCGGCTGCTCACGCTGCCGTGTAGGAGCGGGCCATGCCCGCGACCGGTGCTACACCGCATCCCGCACGAGCGGTCGCGCCCATGGGGCGCTCCTACAGGTCACGCGTGCGCCGCCTCTTCGCGCAGCTGCCTGGCGCGCGCGGGGCCGAGGTAGCTGGCGATGGCGCGGCGCATGAGGTAGAGCAGGGGAATCAGGGCGATCGCGGCGAGCATCTTCCAGGCGTAGTTGACGCTGCTCACCGCGAGGAACAGCGAGGTCGGCCACTTCTGCGGGCCGAGCACGAAGGCGATCCAGATCACCACGAAGCTGTCGACCAGCTGCGAAACCGCGGTGGAGCCGGTGGCGCGCAGCCAGACCATGCGCTCGCCGGTGGCGCGGCGGATGCGGTGGAAGACGTGGACGTCGATCAGCTGGCCGATGAGGAAGGCGATGATGGAGCCGGCGATGGTCCACATGCCCTGGCCGAAGATCGCGGCGAAGGCGGCCTGGTAGTCGGGCACGCCCTGCGCCTGCGCGGCGGTGGTCCACCAGGCAGCCGGGGCCAAAGCAATCGCGATGAAGGCGAACACGAAGCCGTAGGCGATCAGCAGCACGGCGATCCACGAGATCAGGGTGACGCCGCGGCGGCCGAAGTATTCGTTGATCACGTCGGTGAAGATGAACACCACCGGCCACAGCAGGGTGCCGGCGGTGAAGCTCAGCGAGCCGGTCTGGCCGAACAGGTTCCATTCCAGCGGCGCGATGCCGAGGGTGTCCTCGAGCGCGAAGATCTTGACGCCGATGAACTCGGCCAGCACCGCGTTGACGCAGAAGAAGGCGGCGAGCGCGATGAACAGCCGGGTGGCGCGGTCGTCGAGCAGGCGGGTGGGTGGGGACGGGACGGGGCTGTCCATCGGCGGAGTGTAGCGAGAGCATGGTGCAGGAGCGCCCCATGGGCGCGACCGCGCCGCGAAACCCTGGACGATGCGACACGAATGAACGCGTCGCCACGCGCGAGGAGGGCGAACAGCGTCATCCCCCTGCGCTGCAACAAAGAGCGGTCGCGGGCATGGCCCGCTCCTACGATGGGGGACTTTTGCCCGGCGGTTCGAACGGGATCGTGTCCGGTGCGACGGCGCCGCCGCTGATGATGAAGCTCATCGCCTGGTCGACGGTCCAGTCGGTGGGGGTGATCTTCTCCACCGGCACGATCTCGAGGTAGCCCGAGGTCGGGTTGGGCGTGGTCGGGACGTAGACGGCGGCCAGTTCGCGGCCGGTGCCGTGTTCGCGGATGACGCGGGTGACGAAGCCGATCGATTTCATCTGGTCGTGCGGAAAGTCGATCAGCACCACGCGCTGGGTGCCGTCGGGCTTGGTCTGCAGGATGTCGAGCAGCTTGCGCGCGCTGGAATAGATGATGTTCGCCAGCGGGATGCGCTGCACCAGCGCCTCCAGCCATGACAGCAGGCGCTGGCCGATCACGCGCCGCGCCAGCCAGCCGACGCAGAGGATCAGCAGCAAGGTGGCCACCATCGCGATCGTCGCCTGCACCGAGCCGGCGTTGATCCAGCCCAGGGTGTCGGGGAAACCCGCGGCGATGCGTTCGGCCAGCGCACCGACCCAGGGCTGGCTGATGCCCGACAGCAACACGAACACGAACTTGACCACGACCCAGGTCAGCCAGATCGGCAGCAGGGTCAGTAGTCCGGTGAGGAACAGGCGCTGCAGGCGCTGCGCCAGCGAAACGGTATTGGGCATGGCGCGATCTTACAGAGGCCCGGTTCCACCTGCGATCGTAGGAGCGGGCCATGCCCGCGACCGGGTTGTGTTGCAAGGCAGGGATGACCAGGTTGTTCACCCTCCTCGCGCGTGGCGACGCGTTCATCCGTGTCGCATCATCCAGCGCTTCGCGGCCGCGGGCCGCTCCTACAACTCGCGGACGAGGCGGAAGCCGACGTCGTCGTAGCCGCGCTCCGGGTCGAGCGCGCGCGAGGTGTTGTCGGTGCGCCAGCTGCGGCCGGTCGCCTGGCGCCTAGTGCACCCCGAAGCGCAGTCCCGGCGCCATTCCGAGACGACCTGGTCGCCGGTGGCGGCCGGCAGGCGTGCGGCCTCTTCGGCGGTGGCGAGCCGGTAACGCTCGCCGTCGCGGTGGCCCAGCCACTGCGCGTAGGCGTCGGCGTCCTGCCAGGACACGCACACCACCGGATCGCCGCCGGCCTGTTCGAAGCCGGGAGCGTTCCAGTCACGCGGCGCCAGCACGCGCAGCAGCGAGATGCGTTCGCGGCACAGCGCCGGCGCGCGGCCGTTGACTTCGGCGAAGCGCGCATAGTCGGCGCGACTGACGGGCGTGGCGAACGCGGCCAGGGTGCGGCTGCCGGTTTCGAGCAGGATCATGCCCTCGAGGTTGCCAGGGTCGCTGCCGCGCAGGTCCGGGATCTGCGTCAGCCGGGTGCGCAGGCGCGCGATCGTTGTATTGGGCAAGCCGGCCAGCTGCGCGTGTTCGACGACGTGCGCCGCGGCCTCGTGGTCGAGTGCCTTGGCGGCGCGCTCCGCGTCGGCCTGCAGCGCCTTGCCGATGCGGTCGCGCCAGGTGGCCCGTGCGGCGGCCGGAACGATATCGGTGTTGGCCTGCAGGCGCGCGCCGGCGCGCAACAGGGAGGCGGTGTCGGCGTCGCGATTGCTGCCGATCGATCGCACCGCGGCGTCGGTCAAGGCGGCCAGCAGACTGGTCGCGGCGCCTGCCAGCTGCGGATGCTGCGGTTCGCTCCGCCACGCGTTGACCAGGCTGTCGGTGGCGTTGTTGCCCTCCGGCGCCGCAAGCCGGCCGGCGGCAAGCTGTGCGCGCATGCGTTCGAGCAGCTGGTCTGCAGCGGACAGCGGTGCCGCGCCGTGCATCGCCTGGGCGTCGGCCGGAAGCGGCGCCTGCGGGGTCGCGGTGGCGGGCGCTTGCGGCGCGTTGTGTCCTGCTTGCGCGATATCCTGCGGCGCCCGGTCGTGGAGCGCCATCCCCAGCGCCGCGGCAGCCAGCAGCGCGACGGCCGCCCAGCCAGCCACCGGCAGCCGGCGCAGGCCATCGGCCGCGCGCATGGCGAGTTGGCCGAACCGGAGGCCGCGCGTGGCGCCGGATAGCGGCACGTCGTCGAGCGCCTGCTGCATCTGCTGCGCATCGTCGTAGCGCTTGCGTGGCGACTTGGCCAGTGCCCGATCCATGAAGCGGCGCCACTGGCGCAGCTCCGGTGGCAGTTTCGGGATCGGGTTCTGCGCGTGCTGGATCGCCATCGCCAAGGCGTCGTCGGCCTTGTACGGCAGTTCGCCTGCGAGCATTTCCCAGGCCAGCACGCCGACGCTGTAGAGGTCGGCGCGATGGTCGACCTGGTGGCCGCGCGCCTGCTCCGGCGCCATGTACGCAGTGCTGCCGACGGCCAGGCCGGTCATCGTCACGCGCGTGCCGTGTCCGCGGCGCAGGGCGATGCCGAAATCGGCCAGCAGCGGCCGGTCGGCCTCGTCGAACAGCACGTTCTCGGCCTTGACGTCGCGGTGGACCACGCCGCGGGCGTGGGCGAAGGCGAGCGCGGACAGCAGCGCGCGCAGGATCTCGCGCACGCGCTGCGGATCGCCGCGCAGGTCGCGCTGGCCGACGTGTCCGCGCGGCAGGTAGGGCATCGCGTACCACGGCAGGCCGTCGTCGGTGCGGCCGACCTCGTAGATGCCGACGATGTGCGGATGCTCCAGGCGCGCGATCGTGCGCGCCTCGCTCTCGAAACGACGACGGCTGACCTCGTCGGCCAGCGCCTCGGGCCGCATCACCTTGATCGCCACCTCGCGCCCGAGCGACAGCTGGGTGCCGAGCCACACGGTCGACATGCCGCCTTCGCCGATCACGCGCGAGAGGCGATAGCCGGGGATGTCCGGCTTCGATGCGCCTGCCTGCCTGTCCGCCTGTGCGTTCATGCCATCCCCTGCATGCCGAGAGGATACACAGGCGGGATGAAGGCCCGCATTCGCCTGCGGTGCGGGCACGGGCGGGGCGACGCGTCCGGGCTGGATCAGGCGCGTTTCCGGCGCACGTACAGCTGCTTGCGCACGCGGGCGACGACGTCGCCGGAGCGGTCCACGATCCCGGTCTCGAACCAGCGCAGCAGCTTGTCGCCGCCGGCGGTGGCGGTGCGGATGGCATCGACGGTGGCGTCGTCCAGTTCGAACTCCGCGCTCACCGTGTCCTGGCCCGGCTTCACGAACTCGATCTCGGCGGCCTTGTCCCAGACCAGGTAGCCGCCGCCCAGCCGCTGCTTGACCAGGATCATCCAGAACGGATCGGTCATCGAGAACAGGTTGCCGCCGTAGTGCACGCCGACGTAGTTGCCGTTCCACGGCCGAGCGCGCAGCTCCACCCGCGCGCCGCGCCAGCCCGGCGCCATCCGGGTGACGTGGATGCCGGATGCGGCGAACGGCGGCCACAGGTTGAAGATCCAGCGCAGGGTGGCGGGGGACATGCGGAACGGTTGGGCCGGGGGAGGGACAGCCTACCATACGCATTGGTACGGAATGGGGCGCTTCGCCCTGCTGAGTCGTTCGTCGCAGGAGCGGGCCATGCCCGCGACCGTTTTCCCGGCGCATCGACAACGTTGGTCGCGCCCATGGGGCGCTCCTACGGGGGTCAGAACAGCAGGGCCGACATCTTCCTGCGGTAGCGGCCGACCAGTTCGGCGTCGTCGAGCACGCGGAAGGCATCGATCAGGGCCTTGCGCGGCAGGCCGTCGTCGAAGTCGCGGTCGCTGCGCAGCATCTCGATGAACTGCTCCAGCGCGGCCTCGCCGTTGCCGGAGACCAGGTGCCGGGCGCCGAGCAGGTGGCGGGCGCGCAGGTCGGCGGGGTCCGCGGCGATCGCCGCTTCCAGCGCCTGCGTCGGCGCTGCGTCGCGCAGCAGGGCAGCGAAGCCCAGGCGCGCGCGCGCCTTCACCGCGCGGTCGTCGGTGGAAAGGTTGGCGGGCAGGGCGCCGAGCAGTTTTTCGGCCTCGTCGGCGCCGCCGGTCTGGAGCAGGGCGAGGGCGAGATCGAGGCGGAGCTCGTCCTTGCCCGGTTCGGCCTCGATCGCGGCGCGCAGGCGCTGCACCTCGGCCTGCGGGTCGAGCGGCGCAGTCTCGACTGGCGCTTGTTCTTCGGCCGGCGCGGCGGGCTCGATGCCGTGGTGCTTGAGGAACTCGCGCACCTGGCCTTCGGCCAGGGCGCCCTGGAAACCGTCGACGATCTGCCCGCCCCTGACCAGGAACACGGTCGGGATCGAGCGGATCTGGAACGCCGCGGCGATCTGCGATTCGACCTCGGTATCGACCTTCGCCAGCACGAAGGCGCCGTGGAACTCGGCCGCGACCTTCTCCAGGATCGGCCCCAGCGTTTTGCACGGCCCGCACCACTCGGCCCAGAAATCGACCAGCACCGGCGTCTCCAGCGACTTCTGCAGGACCTCGGTCTCGAAGCCGGCGGTGGTGGCGTCGAAGACGTGGGGCTTGGCGGCGTCGGTGGACATGGGGGCTTCCTGTGCGGGGAGCGGGGAGGATGGCGGCGAGGGGCGGGGATTCCAAGTCGATGTAAAAAAGTGTTGACATTGCCGAGCCGCAATGTAAAGAATTATTTACATTAAGTCTGCTCGGGCAGACATCGCGGGCGGTCCCGGCGAGGGGATCGCCGACATCGACAGGAGGGCATGGGATGGAGCAGGCGATGAAGGGAGACAGGCGGGCGTGGGCCTGGGTGCTGGCCGCGGCGGCGGTCGCACTGCTGGGGACGGCGGTGCTGGCGATCGGCGCGATGGAGGGCCGGGTGCACCTGGTGTTCGGCGGCGCCATGCTGTGGCTGATCGCCGCGGGCGTGGTCCTGCAGGACCGGGCGCTGCGCCCCGGTCGCGAGGACGGCATGCCCTCCGCTTCGGAGAAGGCGGCCTGGGGCCAGATCGGCATGGCCCTGGCGGCGATCCTGGTGCTCGGCGGCATGGCGCTGGGATCGATGGCCGGATCGTTCGCCTCGTATCTGATGTTCACCGCCTATGCGCTGATCGTGGCGGGCTATCCGATGTTCCGCAGGCGCTTCATCGAGGAGAACCGGCGCTACCGCGAGGTGCCCGAGGACGAGCGCGACCGCGCGATCCGCGCGCAGGGCGACTATCTGTCCAAGCGGCTGCTCGAACTCGCGCTGGTCGCGCTGGCGGTGGTCTGGGTACTGGCGCCGCGCATGATCCAGGCGCTCGGCGAGCCGCTGCAGGTCGCCGCACTGCTCCTGCTACCGGTGCTGGTGGCCAATCTTGTCGGCGAAGCGCGCGTGGCCCTGCTGTACTGGCGCGACCGGCAGTGAGCGGCACGCCGATCGTCAACGAGATCCGCCGCCTGCGCTTCGAGCATGGCGAGATGACCCAGCAGGCGCTGGCCGATGCCTGCAAGGTGACGCGGCAGACGATCATCGCGCTGGAAGCGGGGCGCTATGCGCCGTCGCTGGAGCTGGCGTTCCGCATCGCGCGCGCGTTCGGGGTGGGGGTCGAGGACGTGTTCCGCTGGGAGGGTGCATGAACCGGGCCACCGCCCTGCGCCTGGTCGCCGTCGCCGGATTCGTCTTCGCCTGCGCGCTGGTCGCGCTGGGCGCGCGCTGGCCGGGCTACTCGCACCTGGCGCATCCGGTCGCGCTGCCCGGTGCCGCCGGCGTGGAGGGCGCGTGGCTGTTCAACGCGATGGTGTTCGTGCTGCCCGGTGCGCTGCTGGCGGCGGTGGCGCTGTGGCTGCGCTCGACGCTGTCCGCGGCGGGCTGGTGGCCGCGGATCGGCGCCAACCTGCTGCTGCTCTCGGCGCTGGCGTTCATGGGCCAGGGTCTGCTGCCGCTGGATGCGGACGATTTCGACGCCACCGCCAGCCGCCTGCACGCGGCGGCGTGGACGGTGTGGCTGATCGCCTTCGCCGTCGGTGCGCCGATGTTTGCGCAGGTGGCGGAACGCGCGCGGTTGCCGCTGCGCGTGGGTGCGATGGCAGTGCTGCTGGTGGCGCTGTTCGGCGCCTTTTTCCTGCCGGTCGGGGTGGCGCAGCGGCTGGCGTTCCTGGGCTGGTTCGCGTGGATGTGGGGGGCGGTGAAGGCAGTGAAGGCGGTGCCGGCGGAGGCGTAGGCGGCGAGAGATTTCTCCCTGCGGTCGACATGACAG
Organism: Luteimonas sp.; assembly: GCA_035444805.1. Taxonomy (GTDB): domain Bacteria; phylum Pseudomonadota; class Gammaproteobacteria; order Xanthomonadales; family Xanthomonadaceae; genus Luteimonas. The sequence continues at coordinate 17,980 of DAOMPM010000034.1, forward strand.
ATTCGAGACTGTCATTTCGACCGCAGGGAGACATCTGCTCCTCACCGGACCTCAGCCCTCACTTCTTCACCCATGCCGCAACTTCAACCCCAAAATCACCGCCGCCAGCACGAAGGTGATCGCGTTCGACACGATCATCGGCCACGAGCCGAGGACGAGGCCGTAGCCGAACCAGCACACGATGCCGATGGTGAACACCACGTACATCCCCAGCGAGATGCCGCGGGTGTCGCGGCTGCGGATGGTCTTCACCGCCTGCGGCACGAAGGCGAGCGTGGTCAGCGTGGCGGCGACATAGCCGATCCATTCCAGGCTCATGGCTGCGCGTAGACCTTGCCGTCCTTCATCACGAAGTCGACGTCCATCACCGCGTTGATGTCGGCGACCGGATCGCCGGGCAGGGCGATGATGTCGGCGCGCATGCCCTCGGCGATCACGCCCTGGTCGTCGAGCCCGAGCACTTCGGCGGCGCGCACCGTCGCCGCCTGCAGGGCGTAGGCGGCGGGCATGCCGGCCTCGACCATGTAGATGAACTCGCGCGCGTTGTCGCCGTGCGGACCGACGCCCTGGTCGGTGCCGAAGGCGATCTTCACCCCGGCTCGGTACGCCCGCGCAGCGGTCTCCTGGATCTGCGCGCCGATGCGTGCGGCCTTCGGGCGCACAATCTCGGGGAAGTAGCCGTCGACCCTGGCCTTGTCGGCGACGAAGCGCCCGGCGTAGATCGTCGGCACGTACCAGGTGCCGTGCTGCTTCATCAGCCGCATCACCTCGTCGTCCATGTGCGTGCCGTGCTCGATGCTGGTGACGCCGGCGACCACCGCACGCTTCATGCCCTCGGTGCCGTGCGCGTGCGCGGCGACGGTGTAGCCGTAGTCCTTCGCGGTCTCGACCACGGCGCGGATCTCGTCCTCGCGGAACTGCGGCGCGTCGCCGGACTTCGCGTACGACAGCACGCCGCCGGTGGCGGTGATCTTGATCACGTCGCTGCCGTCCTTGTAGCGCTGGCGCACCGCCTGGCGGGCGTCGTCGATCGAGTTGATCACGCCCTCGGTCGGCCCCGGCGGACCCATCAGGTGCGAGAGCATCGAGTTGTAGCCGTTGGTCGGATCGGCGTGGCCGCCGGTGGTGGCGATCGACTTGCCGGCGGCGAAGATGCGCGGGCCTTCGACCAGCCCCTGCTGGATCGCGTCGCGCAGGTGCGGCGCGACTTCGCCGCCGAGGTCGCGCACGCTGGTGAAGCCGGCGAGCAGGGTCTTGCGCGCGTAGCCGACCGAGCGATAGGCGTAGTCGACCGGGTCGAGGCGGAAGCCTTCCGAATAGCTCTGTGGACTCGACTGGCTGCCCAGGTGCACGTGCAGGTCGGTCCAGCCGGGCAGGCAGGTGCGGCCGGCGAGCACGATCGAGGCGGTGCCGTCGGGCAGCTTGGCGTGCCCCGGCAGCACCGAGCGGATGCGGCTGTCCTCGACGACGATGGTGTGTTCGCCGAGCACCTTGCCGGCGCGGGCGTCGAACAGGCGTTCGCAGTGCAGCGCGACGGGATCGGCGGCGGAAGCAGGTGCGGCGAGAATTGCGGCGAGCGCAAGGGCGGTCAGGCGCAGGAGGGCGGGCATGGCGGGTTCCCGTGGAAGGCCTGCGGATTGAACCACAACGCCGCAGCGCCTCACTCCAGCGCCGGCAGCACCCGGTTGCGGCCCTCGGCCTTGGCCCGGTACAGCCAGGCGTCGGCGACCTGCAGCAGCAGTTCGGGCGTGGTGCCGTCGTCCGGCCAGGTCGACAGGCCGATCGAGGCAGTGACCGGCCCCAGCGTCTGCCGCAGGTGGACCACGGCGGTCGATTCGAGCGCGCGGCGGATGGTTTCGGCCCGGGCGTGGGCGGTCGCGGCGTCGGTCTCGGGCAGGATCACGGTGAACTCCTCGCCGCCGTAGCGGCAGGCCATGTCCTCGGCGCGGATGCTGCCGGCGATGGTGCGGCCGACGTGGGCGAGCAGGGCGTCGCCGGCGGCGTGGCCGTGGGTGTCGTTGAAGCGCTTGAAGTGGTCGACGTCGAGCATCAGCACCGACAGCGGCAGTCCGCGGCGTTCGCAGCGATGCAGCTCACGCGAGAGGTTCTCCTCGAGGTAGCGGCGGTTGAACAGTCCGGTCAGCGGATCGCGCAGCGACTGCTGCTGCAGCGTCTCGCGCAGCTGGGTGTTGGCCAGCGCCAGGCCGAGCTGCTCGGCGAGCAGGGCGATGATCGCCGCATCGCTGTCCTCCGGATCGCCGCTGGCCGGCGCGCTGACGTGCAGCAGCCCCACCTGCGTGCCCTGCGCGACCAGCGGCACGCACAGGCAGGCGAGCCCGTCGAGCCGCGCCTCGCGGTCGATATGGCCGCAGCGCATGCCGTCGCGACCGTCGCGCAGGTAGTGCGCCTGCCCGCGGCGCAGGGCCCAGCACTGCTGCGCCTGCAGCAGGTCGCCGCTGCTGACGACGTGGTCGCCGAACGCCGCCACGCTCTCGTAGAAGTCGTGCGAGGGGCGCAGCACGTAGCACTGCCCGCTGGCCCGGGGCACGAGCCGACGGAGGGTGGCGGCGGTGAGCTGCATGATCTCGTCGCGGTTGCCGCAGCTTTGCAGCATCCCGGCGTAGCGGCTCAGCTCGTGGCGTTGTTCGGACAGGTGGTCGCGCTGCGCGCTGGACAGGCGCAGCGCCTCGATCGCCGCGGCCGCCTCGCGCTGCAGGTGCCGGGCGAGGCGGTTCTCGCGGCTCAGGCTCCTGGTCAGCGCCACCATCAGCACCACCGACGACAGCATTCCCGCGAGGATGAAGGCCACCAGCCGGCCGGTGCGGCGGGCGCTGGTGGACTGGCGCTCGCGCAGCAGCGAGGTTTCGTGGTCGCGCAGCTCGCGCTCGATCGCGTCGATCGCGCTCCAGTGCCCGAGCACGGACGCGGCGCGGGTGGCAGCCTGCGCGGTTTCCGCGTCGCTGCGCTCCTGCAGCTCGAACAGCGCGTGCATGTCCGAAAGCCGGGTCTCGACCAACTCGCGCAGGCGCTCGGCCCGAAGCTGCTGGCTGGGGTCGCCGGCGGTGCCGTTGACCAGGGCCAGGGCCGACTCGTGCACGCGCGGGAAGGCGTCGAGGTAGCGCTCGCGATAGCCCTCGTCGGAGGTCAGTCGGTACGCGCGCGCATTGGCCTCGGTCGTGCGCAGCTCACGCTCCACCGTCTCGATCAGGCGGATGGTCTGGTAGGAGTGTTCCACCGCCTGGTTGCTGCGCTGCAGGTCGCGGACCCCCGCCACGCTCGCCACGCCAATGCCGACCACCAGCGCCAGGCACAGCCAGAAGGCGGGGGCGCGGAAGCGGCGGAAGCGGGATGGCGGGTCGTGCATGGTGCGGTGGCGGGCCAGGTCGCGGCATTGTGGGGGAGTCCTGCCAGCATGTCCCGACCGGCGTCGCGGTTTTGTCTCCGTCGCGGCCGCGCATGACGGCGACGGTGCGCTGAGGTAGGCTTTCAGGTCCCTTTCCAGTGCCGACGCCGTGCCCACCGAGCCTTCCAGTCCCGAGACCGCCGCCTACCAGCCCGCCCCGGTGGAGGCCGCTGCGCAGCACTACTGGGACCGCACCCGCGCCTTCGAGGTCAACGAGCGCTCGGACAAGCCCAAGTACTTCTGCATGTCGATGCTGCCGTACCCCTCCGGCGCGCTGCACATGGGCCACGTGCGCAACTACACCATCGGCGACGTCATCAGCCGCTACCAGCGGATGACCGGGAAGAACGTGCTGCAGCCGATGGGCTGGGACGCGTTCGGCCTGCCTGCGGAGAACGCGGCGATCAAGAACGCCACCGCGCCGGCGAAGTGGACGTACGCCAACATCGACCACATGCGCGCGCAGCTGAAGTCGCTGGGCTACGCGATCGACTGGTCGCGCGAGTTCGCCACCTGCTCGCCGGACTACTACGTGCACGAACAGCGCATGTTCACCCGGCTGATGAAGAAGGGCCTGGCCTACCGCAAGAACTCGGTGGTGAACTGGGATCCGGTCGACCAGACCGTGCTCGCCAACGAGCAGGTCATCGACGGTCGCGGCTGGCGCAGCGGCGCGCTGGTGGAGAAGCGCGAGATCCCGCAGTGGTTCCTGAAGATCACCGACTACGCGCAGGAGCTGCTCGACGGCCTCGACACGCTCGACGGCTGGCCGGACCCGGTCAAGACCATGCAGCGCAACTGGATCGGCCGCAGCGAGGGACTGGAGATCCAGTTCCGGGTCGACGGCGAGGACGCGCCGCTGAGCGTCTACACCACGCGCCCGGACACGCTGATGGGCGTGACCTTCATCAGCATCGCCGCCGAGCACCCGCTGGCGCTGAAGGCGGCCAAGCAGAACCTGAAGCTCGCCAGCTTCCTCGACGAGCTGCGCCAGGGCGGCGTGTCCGAGGCCGAGATCGAGGCGCAGGACAAGCGCGGCATGGCCACCGGGCAGTGGGCGATCCACCCGGTCACCGGCGAGGACGTGCCGATCTACGTCGCCAACTTCGTGCTGGTCGGCTATGGCACCGGCGCGGTGATGGCGGTGCCGGCGCACGACCAGCGCGACTGGGAGTTCGCCAAGGCCTACGGCCTGCCGGTGAAGCCGGTGATCGTGCCGCCGCCGGTGCGCGACGCGCTGGCCGAGATTTCCTCGCACGTGGCCGACCACGACGATCCGATGGCGGTCGCGCTGGGCGCGCACGGGCCGATCGACGTGATCGAGATCGACGTCGCGGTGGCGGTGGTGCGCGAGTACCTGGACGGCATCGAGCAGCACGGTGCCAACACCGATCGCGGCTTCCTGATCAACTCGGCCGAATACAGCGGCATGGACTTCGACGCCGTGTTCGATGCCCTGGCGCAGCGTTTCGAAGCGGCTGGCACGGGCCGGCGCAAGGTCAACTTCCGCCTGCGAGACTGGGGCGTGAGCCGCCAGCGCTACTGGGGCTGCCCGATCCCGGTGGTCTACTGCAACAGCTGCGGCGCGGTGCCGGTGCCCGAGGACCAGCTGCCGGTGGTGCTGCCCGAAGACGTCGCAGACGCCTTTGCCTCGGGCGTGGTGCAGTCGCCGATCAAGGCCGATCCGGAGTGGCGCAAGACCGCCTGCCCACGATGCGGCAAGCCGGCCGAGCGCGAGACCGACACATTCGACACCTTCATGGAGTCGAGCTGGTACTACGCGCGCTACACCTCGCCCGGCGCCGCCGACATGGTCGACGGGCGTGCGAAGTACTGGACGCCGGTCGACCAGTACATCGGCGGCATCGAGCACGCGATCCTGCACCTGCTGTACTTCCGCTTCTACCACAAGCTGCTGCGCGACCAGGGCCTGGTCGAGAGCGACGAGCCGGCCACGCGCCTGCTCACCCAGGGCATGGTGATCGCCGAGACCTACTGGCGCGAGCACGTCAACGGCGCCAAGGAATGGTTCAATCCGGCCGATGTCGAGGTCGAGCGCGACGACAGGGGGCGGATCACCGGCGCGACGCTGAAGAGCGACGGCCATCCGGTGATGATCGGCGGCGTCGAGAAGATGTCGAAGTCGAAGAACAACGGCGTCGACCCGGAGGCGATGATCGCGCGCTACGGCGCCGACACCGTGCGCCTGTTCTCGATGTTCGCCTCGCCGCCGGAGCTGTCGCTGGAGTGGAACGAGGCCGGCGTCGAGGGCATGTCGCGTTTCCTGCGCCGGCTGTGGACGCAGGTGCAGCGCCACGCCGAGGGTGGTGCCCACGGCGCGTTCGATGCCGCCGCCGCCACGCCCGAGCAGAAGGCCCTGCGCCGCCAGCTGCACGAGACCGTCCAGAAGGTCGGTGACGACTACGGCCGCCGCCACGCCTTCAACACCGCCATCGCCGCGGTGATGGAGCTGCTCAACGCGGTGGCGAAGTTCAGCGACGGCTCCGGCAACGGCCGCGCCCTGCGCCACGAGTGCCTGGAGGCGATGGTGCTGCTGCTCAATCCCATCACCCCGCACGCCAGCCATGCGCTGTGGCAGGCGCTGGGCCACGCCGAGGCCCTGCTGGAGGACGTGCCGTTCCCGCAGGCCGACCCGGCCGCGCTGGTGCGCGAGGCGGTCACGCTGGCGGTGCAGGTCAACGGCAAGCTGCGCGGCACCATCGAGGCGGCCGTCGACGCCACGAAGGAGGCGATCGAGGCGCAGGCGCTGGCCGAGCCCAACGTGCAGGCCTTCCTGGCGGGGCTGGCGGTGCGCAAGGTGATCGTGGTGCCGGGCAAGATCGTGAATGTCGTTGCCGGCTGAACACCCGCTGCCGGCGCGCTTGCCGGCGCCTGCGGCCTCCGCCAGACTTCGCCCATGATCCGGACCAGCCTGTTCGCCGTCCTCGTCGCCCTCGCCCTGTCGGCGTGCGGCTTCCACCTGCGCGGGGCGCTGAAGCTGCCGCCGGGCATGGACCAGGTGCAGGTGACCGTGAGCGATCCCTACAGCCCGCTCAGGCAGTCGCTGGAACGCTCGCTGACCAGGGCCGGCGCCGGCGTGGTCGAGGCCAGCCCCGGCAGCCGCGTGCCGACGCTGGCGGTCCGCTCCGAACGCTGGAGTTCGGTGCCCGTGGGCATCGACCAGTTCGGGCGCGCGCAAGAGTATTCGCTGCGCTACGCGGTGGTGTTCGCGTTGACCGATGCCAACGGCGACGAGATCGTGCCGCAGCAGGCGGTCGAGCTGTCGCGCGATTACATCTCGGTGCCCGACGACACCACCGGCACCGACACCGAGGCCGAACTGCTCGGCCGCGAGATGCAGCGCGAGATGACCGCCTCGATCCTGCGCCGCATCGACGCGGCCACGCGCCAGGCGCGCGAGGACGCCAGCGGCGCCGGGCCATAGGCGCAACGGGCGGATGGAACTCAAGCCCGAACGCCTCGCCGCGCAGCTCGCTGCCGAGCCGCTGCGCCCCGCCTACCTCGTCGCCGGTCCGGAAACCCTGCTGGTGCTCGAGGCCGCGGACGCGATCCGCGCCCGCGCGCGCGAAACCGGCTTCGGCGAGCGCGAGGTGTTCGACGCAGACGGCCGCGATTTCGACTGGAACGCGCTCGACGCGACCTTCCGCGCGCCCAGCCTGTTCTCCGCGCAGCGCCTGGTCGAGCTGCGCCTGGCCACCGGCAAGCCGGGCAAGGAAGGCGCCCAGGTCATTGCCGACTACTGTGCGCAGCCGCCGGGCGACATCGTGCTGCTGGTCACCGCCGGCGACTGGAGCCGCCAGCACGGCGGCAAATGGAGCGAGGCGATCGCGAAGCTCGGCCACGTCGTGCAGGCGCCGCAGGTGCGGCCGCACGAGCTCGAAGGCTGGCTGGAGGCGCGCCTGCGCCAGCGCGGCGTGCGCGCCGACCGCGGCGCAGTGCAGCGACTGGCCGAGCGGGTGCAGGGCAACCTGCTGGCCGCGGCGCAGGAGGTCGACAAGCTCGCCCTGCTGGCCGACGGTGGCACGATCGACGCCGCGCGCATGGAATCGCTGGTCGCCGACGCCGCGCGCTTCGACGTGTTCCGCCTGGTCGACGCCGCGCTCAACGGCCAGCCTGCGCAGGTGACGCGCATGCTCGCCGGCCTGCGCGCCGAGGGCGTGGCGGTGCCGGCGCTGATGGGCATGGTGGTGATGGAGCTCAACCGCGTCGCCGCACTGGCGCGGGTGCAGGCGCGCGGCGGCAACCTCGCCGCCGAGTTCAAGGCGCAGCGCGTGTGGGATTCGAAGCAGGCGGTGTACCGGCGCGCGCTGTCGAAGCATCCGGCCTCGCGCTGGGAACGCTTCGTGGCCATGGCCGGCGGCGTCGACCGCATCGCCAAGGGCCGCGTGCGCATCGGCGAGGAGCCGGTCGACGCCTGGCTGGCGCTGGAGCGGCTGCTGGTGGCCGTGGCCGAGCCGAAGGCCGCCAGGCTGGTGGCCTGACGGCCGGGAATGGGGAATCGGGAATGGGGAATCGAGTAAGCGAAGAGCCGCAGGCGAGTTCGCCCGACGCTTCTCCCGATTCCCGATTCCCGATTCCCGATTCCCTGCTTGTCTTCTACGGCGGCACCTTCGATCCCGTGCACCAGGGCCATCTCGCCATCGCCCGCGACGCGCGCGACGCGCTGGGCTGCACGATCCGCCTGATGCCCGCGGCCGATCCGCCGCACCGCGCGCCGCCCGGCGCAAACGCGGCGCAGCGCGCCGAGATGCTGGCGCAGGCGCTCGAAGGCGAGCCGGGGCTGGCGCTGGACCAGCGCGAACTGCACCGCGACGGCCCCAGCTACAGCGTCGACACCCTGCGCGGGCTGCGCGCCGAGTTCGGCGAGACCGCCCCGATCGCCCTGCTCATCGGCGCCGACAGCCTGCTCGGGCTGCCGAGCTGGCACCAGTGGGAGGCGCTGTTCGACCTCGCTCACTTCGTCGTCGCCGAGCGCCCGGGCAATGCCCTCGACGGACCGCTGCCACCGGCGCTGGCCGCCGCCACCGAAGGGCGCTGGGCGGACACCCCGGAGGCGCTGCGCGAGGCCCCCGCCGGGCGCCTGCTGCGCCTGCGCCAGCCGCTGCGCCCGGGCTCGGCGACGGAGGTCCGCCGCCGCATCGCCGCCGGCGAACCCTGGCGCACCCTGGTGCCCGCGGCCGTCGCCGGCTACATCGTCCGTCATGGCCTGTATGGCGCCGCCGACGGCCTGCACGGGGCCGGGATCGACGCTTCGCTATAATCCGGGCCGCAACCGCCAGAGCCACCGCCCTTGACCAGTTCCTCCGCGCACGTCATCAAGACCCGCCTGCCCAACCCGCCGCCGCCGGTGGACGTCCTGCTCAGATCGATCCACGCCGCGGTCGACGAAATCAAGGCCAAGGACGTCGTCGAGATCGACGTCCGCGGCAAGACCAGCGTCTGCGACTACATGGTGATCGTCTCGGGCACCTCCACCCGCCACGTCAAGTCGATCGCCGACGAGGTGGTGAAGAAGGCCAAGCAGCTCGATTGCCAACCGCTCGGCGTCGAAGGCGAACGCGAGGCGGAATGGGTGCTGGTCGACCTCGGCGACGTCGTCGTCCACGCCATGCTGCCGCGCGTGCGCGAGTTCTACGCGCTCGAACGCCTGTGGACGGTCGGCGACCAGCCGCCGGGAGACGACTTCGAAGTCGCGGACGACGAGCGCTCGTGAGTGCGTTCCCGTGAGCGGGAACGAGCGGCTGCCGACGTGCAATCAAATCGTGTAGGAGCGCCCCATGGGCGCGACCGGGGCCGCGATGATGCTCCGGCCGCTGCGGGTCGCGGGCATGGCCCGCTCCTACGGTCATCGTCCTGGTCGCGAATGGGCATGCACGCATGAAGGCCCGCCTGATCGCCGTCGGCGAACGCGCGCCCGCGTGGGTGGCCGAAGGCTTCGGCGAGTACCGCAAGCGGCTGTCGCACTGGTTGCCGCTGGACCTGGTCGAGGTCGAGCCGGGCCTGCGCGGCAAGGGCCGCGACGCGGCGCGGGCGATGCAGGACGAAGGCGTGCGCGTGCTCGCGGCGGTGCCGAAGAACACGCACGTGGTCGCGCTCGACGGGCGTGGCCGCGCGCATTCCTCCGAGCAGCTCGCGCAGCGGCTGGAGCACTGGCGCGGGCAGGGGCGCGACCTCGCCTTCCTGATTGGCGGCCCCGAAGGCCATGCGCCGGAGGTGCTGGCGCGTGCCGACGAGGCCTGGTCGCTGGGCCCGCTGACCCTGCCGCACATGCTGGTGCGGCTGGTGCTGGCCGAGCAGCTCTATCGCGCGGCGGCGCTGCTGGCCAACCATCCCTACCACCGCGGCTGACGCGGGTCGCGCGCATGGCGCGCTCCTGCAACCACATGCGCTGCGTAGGAGCGCCCCATGGGCGCGACCGATTTCACCGGTACACCGGAAGCACCGGGTCGCGGGCATGGCCCGCTCCTACGAGAATGCGCTTGGGCGCGATGGCTTTCCCGGCGCCGGATCAGCCGCGATCGAGCCGGAAGTCGATCGGCACGATGCCCACCGCCTGCACCGGCTGTCCGTCCCTGAGCGCGGGTCGGAACGTCCAGCTGCGCTGCACGTGGCGCAGGGCTTCGCGATCGAGCACGGCGTGGCCGCTGCTCTTCTCGATGGAGACCGCGAGCGGCCGGCCGTCGACGTCGACCAGGATCCGCAGCAGCACCGTGCCTTCCAGTTCGCGCTGGATCGCGGCGCGCGGGTAGGTTGGTGCGGGTGCGACCGCGTACTGCAGCTGCATGCCCACGACCGGGCCGGGTGGCTCGATCGACGCGACATCACCGGCACCGACGGCGGTGTCGGAGGCGGTGTCGATGAAGATGCCCTGATCGACCAGCACCGGGGCGTCGGCGGCTGGCGGCGCCACGGCGTCGCGCAGGACCGGCCGCGGCTGCGGCTGGACCTGTGGAGGCGTGACCGGCACAACATCCGGCGGCGGGGTCTGGCGCTCGATCGGCACGATCGGCACCACCTCGATGCCCTTCGTGGGTTCCACCTTCACCGGTGCCGGCGGCAGGGTCATCGGCGCCAGCAGCATGGCCAGCGCCAGCACGTTCAGCGCCAGCGTGCTGCTGATCCCGAGGATGCGGTTGACGTCGAGGCGCGTGGCCTGCGCGTCGTGATGAAGGGAATGCGTCTGCTGCAACACCATGGCCCACCTCCGCGGTTGCCGGCGGCCGCCGTGGCCGCCCGTGTGGCTGCGAACGCGCCAGCGCCGGGAGTGGGGTGAAGCCCGCGTCCCGCGGTGGCGCGTGACCCTGACTGCGGCTCCACGCTACGCCGTCAAGGCGTGCCGGTGCAATGCGACGGAGGTCGAAGGCCAATTCTCGATCAAAGCGATGAACGTAGGAGCGGGCCATGCCCGCGACCCGCGCAACCCGGGCACCGACGCTCGCCGGTCGCGCCCATGGGGCGCTCCTACACCATCCTGTACTTTTACTTGAGGGTGGCCGGAGGGGGCAGCGTCGTCACTTCCCCAGTTCGAACACCACATCGAGGCTGGCGCCGAGTGTGGTTTCGCCCGGCGCCACCGGGGCGGATTCCATGCGCGCGTCCATGGCCATCGTCTTGAGCATCGGCATCGGCGGCTGGAAGCCACCACCCTCGCTGATGCTGACGATGCGGCGCACGCGCAGGCCCAGCGACGTCGCATACATCTGCGCCCGCGCCTGCGCCTGCTTCAGCGCAGCCTGGCGGGCCTCGTCGTAGACCGCTTCGGGCTGGTCGATCTCGAAGTTCGGGCCGTTGACCTGGTTGGCGCCGCTGGCGACCAGCGCGTCGAGCACCTCGCCGAGCTTGCCGATGTCGCGCACCTTGATGTTCACCGTGTTGCTGGCCTGGTAGCCGGTGATCGTCGGCGGCTGGTTCTCGGCGTAGCGGTACTGCGGGTGGATGCTGATGCCGCTGGTCTGGATGTCGCGCTCGGCGATGCCGGCAGCCTTGATCGTCGCCACCACCTTGGCCATCTGCGCGGAGTTGGCCTTCAGCGCGGCATTGGCGTCGGCGGCCTGGGTGACCACGCCGGTCGACAGGCTGGCCACGTCGGGCACGCGGCTGGCCTCGGCGCGGGCCGAGACCGAGAGCAGGGTGCCGTCGGTCGAGGCGATCGACGGGGCGGAGGTCTGGGCGCTGGCATTGGTCATCACGGTCGAACCCATGGCAAGGAAGCAGGCGAGCAGGAGGGGGGCGGGACGAAGCATGGTGGTCTCCGGACGTGGCTGGGGAAAGGGTCTCAGGTTCCGGTGAACGGCCCGTGAGCCTGAACGGGGTTACGGGACCGTCGTCCGCCGGCGACGTGCCGGGCGCGGGTATTCTTCCCGGATGCTGCATCTTGCCTCCCAATCGCCGCGTCGGCGCGAGCTGCTGGCGCGCCTCGGCGTGACCTTCGGTGTCCTCGACGTCGACGTCCCCGAACAGCGCGAACCCGGCGAACCGCCGGAGGACTACGTGCGCCGTGTCGCCCGCGAGAAGGCCGGCGCCGGCCTGCTCGAGGTCGTGGCGGTACCGGGCGCGGTGGTGCTCGGCGCCGACACCGAGGTGGTGCTCGACGACGAGGTCTTCGGCAAGCCACGCGACGCCGCCGACGCCGCCGGCATGCTGCGGCGGCTGTCCGGGCGCAGGCACGAGGTGCTGTCGTCGGTGAGCCTGGTGTCCGCCGGGCGCGAGGCGCAGGCGGTGTCGCGGTCGCTGGTGACGTTCGCGCCGCTGTCCGACGAGGACATCGCCGCCTATGTCGCCAGCGGCGAGCCGATGGGCCGCGCCGGGGCGTATGCGATCCAGGGCGGGGCGGAGCGCTTCGTGAGCCGGCTCGACGGCAGCTTCTCCGGGGTGATGGGCCTGCCGCTGCACGAGACGGCCGGGCTGCTGCGCCAGTTCGGCATCGCCACCGGTTTCCCGGTGTCGCCATGAGCGAAGAGATCCTGGTCAATGTCACCCCGCGCGAGACCCGCGTCGCGGTGGTCGAAAACGGCATGCTGCAGGAGCTGCACATCGAGCGCGGCTGGCGCCGCGGCGTGGTCGGCAACATCCACAAGGGCCGGGTGCAGCGGGTGATGCCGGGCATGCAGGCGGCGTTCGTCGACATCGGCCTGGAGCGCACGGCGTTCCTGCACGCCAACGACGTGGTCCGGCCCAACCCGCCCGAGGCCGAGGACGACG
>DAOMPM010000035.1:0-30377 GCA_035444805.1 Luteimonas sp.
CTAGGCCGGGCAAGAGTCCTACTCAGACACCGGTTCCACCGGCAGTCCCAGCCGCTCGCGCACCTTCGCTTCCAGCGCCGGACTCGTCAGCCCCGCGGCGCGGCCGAAGGCCAGTGCATCGAGCGCGCTCATCGTCCCTGACCGCTCCGCGCCGATCGCCAGCAGCGCGCCGGCGCGGTTGCCGGAGGCGCAGTGCACCAACACGCGGCCTTCGTTGTCCTGGAGGATCCGCCACAGCTCCGCAGCGTTGGCGTCGGACAGGTCGTCCGCACCGGCGACGGGGATCTGGTGGTAGGCCATGCCGGCCGCAGCGACCTCGGCACCTTCGTCACGACCCGGCTGCTCGGCATCGGGACGCAGGTTGACCACGGCGACCACGCCATCGTCGGCCAGCGCGCGCCACGCGTCGGCGTCTGGTTGGGCCGAGGTGAGCAGGCCCGCTCGCGGTGCGCGCAGGCCCTGGATCGAGCCGACCGCGGGCGTGGCCGCAGGCGTGTCGGCGACGGGTGCACGGGTCGTGGTGCAGCTGCTGGCCAGCGCTGCCGCGAACAGGCAGGCGAGCAGTCCAGCGCGACTCGGGATCGACGGCAGCATGGCGGCTCTCCACGGGATTTCCCGCCACTTTACGCTTCCCGGATCCCGGCCGCGCCAGCATCCGGCGCACGCGGCAGTCCGGAGCCCGACGTCGCGACGGCTATAGTTCACCCATCCAACCCGCGAGGATCCCCCATGGCGCGACGCGCCCGCATGTCCCACGTCCTGCCTCTGGCCGCCCTGCTGGCGGCGGCCTTGCCCGGTTTTGCCCACGATCACGCGCAGGATCCGGCGCTGCGCGCCTCGCCGCCCGAGGCGCCCGCGATCCCGTCGCCGGTGTCGGTACCGCTCGACGGCGCCACGCTCGACGCGCTGCCGCGGCAGGCGGTCAGCGCGCGCGTGCACGAGGCCACGCTGCACTGCGAAGGCGTGCCGCTGCTCGACCTGCTGCGCACCAGCGGCGCCATCCCCGACGGGCGCCTCGGCGGGCCGCATCTGGCGCGCTACGTCCTGGTCGACGCGCGCGACGGCTACCGCGTGCTGTTCTCGCTGGCCGAACTCGACCCGGGCACCGGCAATCGCGCGGTGTTCGTGGTCGACCGCTGCGACGGCAAGCCGCTCGACGCCGACACCGGCCCGCTGCGGCTGCTGGTGCCGAACGACGTCCGCGCGGCGCGCAGCGTGCGCCAACTCGATGCAGTGACCGTGGTCGTGGCGCCCTGAACATGCCCTCGCTGCTGCGGCAACTGTTGCCGGCGATGGCGCTCGCCCTGCTGCTGGCGGCCTGCGCGCGGCAGGACGCACCGGCGGAGACGGCCGACACCGCTGCCGCCCGGCCACTGTCGGTGTTCGCCGCAGCCAGCCTCAAGGAGTCGATGGACGCGGCCGCGGATGCCTTCGGCCACCAGACCGGCCACCCGGTGCAGGTGTCGTATGCCGCCAGTTCCGCGCTGGCGCGACAGATCGAACAGCAGGCGCCGGCCGACGTCTTCGTGTCCGCCGACAGTGAGTGGATGGACTGGCTGCAGGAGCGCGACCTGATCGACCCGGCCACGCGTTCGGACCTGCTCGGCAACACCCTGGTGCTGATCGCGCCCGCCGACAGCGCGGCACCGTCGCCCGTGCTCGCGCCGGGCGTCGACCTGCTGCCGCTGCTCGGCGACAACGGCCGCCTTGCGCTGGCGCTCACCGACAGCGTGCCGGCCGGCAAGTACGCGAAAGCCGCGTTCGAGTCGCTCGGCGTCTGGGAATCGCTGCAGCTGCGCCTGGCCGAATCGGAGAACGTGCGCGCGGCGCTGCTGCTGGTGGCGCGCGGCGAGGCGCCGCTGGGCGTGGTCTACGGCAGCGACGCGCAGGCCGAGCCGCGGGTGAAGGTGCTGGCGACCTTCCCCGCCGATTCGCATCCGGACATCGTCTATCCGGTGGCGACGCTGCGCGCCAGCACGCATCCGCAGGCACAGGCCTTCGTGCAGTGGCTGCAGTCGCCGCAGGCGGACGACATCTTCCGCCAGCGCGGCTTCATCCTGCGCTGAGGCCACGCGCGCGTGTTCACGCCCGAAGAGACCACCGCGATCGCGCTCAGCGTGAAGGTCGCGGTCGCGGCGTCGCTGGCCAGCCTGCCCTTCGGCATCGCCGTCGCCTGGCTGCTGGCGCGCCGGCGCTTCTTCGGCAAGTCGCTGCTCGATGCGCTGGTGCACCTGCCGCTGGTGCTGCCGCCGGTCGTGGTCGGCTACGTACTGCTGGTGACCTTCGGGCACAACGGCGCGGCCGGACGCTTCCTGTCCGAGCATTTCGGGATCACGTTCGCGTTCCGCTGGACCGGCGCTGCGCTCGCCAGCGCGATCATGGGCTTCCCGCTGATGGTGCGCACGATCCGGCTGTCGATCGAGTCAGTCGACCGCCGCCTGGAGCAGGCCGCCTCGACCCTGGGCGCGAATCCGCTGCGCGTGTTCCTCACCGTGACCCTGCCGCTGGCGTGGCCGGGCATCGTCGCCGGCACGGTGCTGGCGTTCGCCAAGGCGCTGGGCGAATTCGGCGCGACCATCACCTTCGTCTCCAGCATCCCCGGCGAAACGCGCACGCTGTCCTCGGCGATCTACGGCCTGATGCAGGTGCCCGGCGGCGAGGCCGGGATCTGGCGGCTGGCGCTGGTCGCGGTGGCGATCTCGCTGGCGGCGCTGCTGGCCTCGGAGTGGCTGGTGCGGCGGCAGCGCGGTGAGGAACGCGACTGATGCTGGACATCGACATCCAGCTGCGCCTTGGCGGCTTCGAGCGCCACGTGCGCATCGCCGAGGACGCGCGCGTGCTGGCGCTGACCGGGCCCTCGGGCGCCGGCAAGACCTCGGTGCTCAATGCGATCGCCGGGCTGGTGCGTCCCGCGTCCGGCCGCATCGCGATCGACGACCGCACCCTGTTCGACAGCCAGCTGCGGATCGACGTGCCCACGCACCGGCGGCGCATCGGCTACGTGTTCCAGGACGCACGCCTGTTCCCGCACCGCGACGTCCGCGCCAACCTGCTCTACGGTCGCCACGGCGCGCACGGTGGCGGCGCTGCGTTCGGACTTGATGCGGTGGTGGAACTGCTCGGCATCGGCCAGCTGCTGCAGCGGCGTCCGGCGAACCTCTCCGGCGGCGAGACCCAGCGCGTGGCGATCGGGCGTGCGCTGCTGTCGCAGCCGGCGATCCTGCTGTTCGACGAACCCCTGTCCTCGCTCGACCGCGCGCGGCGCGAGGAGCTGATCCCCTGGCTGCAGCGCGTGCGCGACGAGGTGCGACTGCCGATGGTCTACGTCAGCCACACCGAGGACGACGTGCGCCGGATCGCCGACACGGTGCACGTGCTGGATTGAGGTGGCCGATCCGACATCCGCGACACGGCCATAGGTTGGTGTAACGCCCGACTTGATCCGGAGGAACCCCAGCCTAGAGCAAGTTCGTGTCAGAAGCTTACAGTCCCGTCATCCCCGCGAAAGCGGGGATCCATTTTTGGTGTTGATTTACAAGCTTAAAGCCACTGGATTCCCGCTTTCGCGGGAATGACGAAGTTGTAGATAGCGGAGTCAAAACTGCTCTAGTCGACCGGCGATTCGGCCAGCAGGCTGGCGATACGCGCACCCAGCGCCAGGTCGGCGACCTGCCCGAAGTGCTGTCCGCGCAGGCGGCCTTCGCCGTCGATCAGCACAAGCGTCGGCGTGCCCTGCATCGCATACGCGCGCATCGTGCGCGGGATCGGGCCCTCGGACGCCGGCATGTCGACGCCCACCGGGAAGTCGATCCGGTACTCGTGCAGGAAGGCTTCCAGCGCGACCGGCGTCATCGCCGCATGGTGTTCGAACACCGTGTGCAGGCCGACCACGGCGACGCGCTCGGCCGGGAACGTCACGCGCACGCGCGCCGCCTGCGGCAGCCCGTGCGCGACGCAGCCGGGGCACAGCATCTGGAACGCCTCCAGCACCACCACCTTGCCGCGCAGCGAGGCCAGGTCGAGCGGCTTGACGGTGTTGAACCACTGCGACACCTGCCACGGCGGCGCAGATCCCAGTTGTTCGCTCATTGGCTTCCTCCTTCCAATGGAAACCGGACGCCCGCTGCCAGCGACGGACCTCCTGCGGCGCATCGTGCGGACGCACGGACGATTGCCGGGCCGTGGACTCCACACCCGGTCACGATCAGAAGAATCGACGTAGGAGCGGGCCATGCCCGCGACCGCGCCGCGACACCCTGGACGATGCGACACGGTTGAACGCGTCGCCACGCGCGAGGGAGGCGAACAACGTCGTCACCCCCGCGTTGCATCGCGACCCGGTCGCGCCCATGGGGCGCTCCTACGCCATTCCATGCTTCTGGTGTCAGCGCAGGTCGGCGAGCGATGCGCCGAAGTTGATGTGCAGCGGCTGGCCGCCCACGACCAGCGCCGGCACCGACTTCACACCCGCGGCCTCGGCTTCCGCAAGGCGCGCTGGCTGCTCGCCCAGGTGCACGATTTCCACGGCGTAGCGCGCCGGATCGAGCGCGTGCGCGAGCTGCTGCTCGGCGTCGATGCAGACGGCGCAACCGGCGTGGTAGAAGATCGCCTTGTTCTGGCTCATGATCAGGACTCCTCTTGCTTGCTCTACAGGGTGGGTGGGAGGTACCGGGTGGCGTCCGGTGACAGCCGGGCGCCGCCCACTTTTCCGCTCAGCGCGGAAGCGCCTGCCGGAAGCGCGCGGCGCTTTCGGCGAGTTCGTGTTCGTCTGCGGGCTGCTGTTCCGCGCAATCGGTGCGCAGTTCGGCGTCGCCGAAAGGCTGTTCGATGAAGGCGCAGAAATGCGGCTTGTCGCGCCGGCCGGTGGCGTTCGGGCGGAAGTGGCGGCAGCCCAGGCAGGTGCGCGCGCCGGTCGCCAGCCCCTGCTTTTGCGCCTCGTGCACCAGCAACTGCGTGGCGCGCAGCAGGCCCGCCAGGTCCGCCTCGTCCAGCGCCGACATCAGCGCGCCGATGCCGTGCAGCGGGCTGCGCAGGCGCCCGGCCAGACGCCGGCCGGCACGCGTCAGCCGCACCAGCGCCGCGCGACCATCGTCCGGGTCCGGACGGCGCTCGATCCAGCCCTTCGCCTCCAGCGTGGCCAGCGTGTCGCTGACGCTGGCCGGAGTCACGCCAAGCCGGGCGGCAATAGCCTTGGCGCGCGTCCCCGGCGCCGCGCCGTCCAGCATCCGCAGCACGGCCGAATGCGCCGGTGGCAGCGCCGGCGTGCCGTCGTCCTGACGCCAGGACTGCGTCCGCACCAGTGCCGCGAGCTGTTCGATGCCGCTGGCGACCTGCTGGCGCTGGAAAGGGGTCGTGGCCATGGACGATATAGTTAGGAATCCTAACTATATAGTCAAGTACCGGCGGTCGGCTGAACAGGCACGGGCCGCCGCCCCCACGTCAGCCCCTCGGGGCCGGGATCGCACGTATCATCACGCCATGGACACCAAAGCCGACCGCATCCGGACCGCCCTGGCCGGACTGTCGCCCGCGCACCTCGACGTGCTCGACGAGAGCCACATGCACAGCCGCGGGCTGGAGACGCACTACAAGGCCGTCATCGTCGGCGATGCCTTCGCCGGCAGGCGCGCGGTGCAGCGCCACCAGCTGGTGTACCGCACGCTCGGTCCGCTGATGCAGGAGATCCACGCCCTGGCGCTGCACGTCTACACGCCGGAGGAATGGGCGGCGAGCGGCGTCGCGCCGAATTCGCCGACCTGTCGCGGCGGCAGCAAGCACGACAAGGCCACGGCGCCGTAGGGGCGGGTCTTGACCCGCCATCGAGAACGATTACGCAGCAATGGCGGGTCAAGACCCGCCCTACGCTGGTTACAGCGCCTTCGCCGCCGCGACCACCGCCTCGACGGTGATGCCGAAGTGCTTGAACAGGTCGCCGGCCGGCGCGCTGGCGCCGAAGGTGTCGATGCCGACCACCGCGCCGTCCAGGCCCACGTACTGGCGCCAGAAGCCGGTCACGCCCGCCTCCACCGCCACCCGCCTGCGCACCGCGTTCGGCAGCACCGATTCACGGTAGCCGGCGTCCTGGCGTTCGAACACGTCGGTCGAGGGCATCGACACCACGCGCACCTGGTCGCCCAACTGTTCCGCGGCGGCCGTCGCCAGCTCGACCTCCGAGCCGGTGGCGATGAGGATGATCTCGGGCACGCCCACCGAATCCTTCAGCACGTAGCCGCCGCGCGCGATGTCGGCCACCTGCTGCGCCGAGCGCGGCTGGTGCTGCAGGTTCTGGCGCGAGAACACCAGGCAACCGGGGCCGTCCTTGCGCTCGATCGCCGCCTTCCAGGCCACCGCCGACTCCACCGCGTCGCAGGGGCGCCAGACGTCGTTGTTCGGGATCTGGCGCAGGCTGGCGAGGTGCTCGACCGGCTGGTGGGTCGGGCCGTCCTCGCCCAGACCGATCGAGTCGTGGGTGTAGACGTGGATCGCGTGCGCGTGCATCAGCGCGCTCATGCGCACGGCGTTGCGCGCGTAGTCGCTGAACACGAGGAAGGTCGCGTCGTAGGGGATGAAGCCGCCGTGCAGCGCGAGGCCGTTGCCGATCGCGGTCATGCCGAATTCGCGCACGCCGTAGTGGATGTAGTTGGCGCCGGCTCCGCCGCCGATGATCGATTCGCTGCCGCTCCACAGCGTGAGGTTGGAATGCGCCAGGTCGGCCGAGCCGCCGACCAGTTCGGGCAGCAGCGGTGCGAAGGCCTCGATCGCCATCTGCGAGGCCTTGCGCGAGGCCACCACCGGGCCATCGGCCTGCAGCTTCGCGATGTAGGCGTCGGCGTCGGCGACGAAGCCGGCGGGCAGCTCGGCGCGCAGGCGGCGGCGCAGTTCCGCGGCCGCTTCCGGATGCTCGAGCGCGTAGCCGTCGAACAGCGCGTTCCACTGCGCCTCGCGCCCGGCGCCGGCGGTGTTCGCGCGCCAGGCGTCGGCGATCGGCTGCGGCACTTCGAACGGGCCAGGCGTCCAGCCCAGCGCCGCGCGCGTGGCGGCCACCTCGTCCTTGCCCAGCGGCGCGCCGTGCGAGGATTCCTTGCCGGCCTTGGCCGGAGAGCCGAAGCCGATCGTGGTGCGGCAGCAGATCAGCACCGGCTTGTCGTCCTGTCTGAGCGCAGTGTCGATCGCGGTCCTGATCTCGACCGGGTCATGGCCGTCGACGCCGCGGATCACGCGCCAGCCATAGGCCTCGAAGCGCGCCGGGGTGTCATCGCTGAACCAGCCCTGCACCTCGCCGTCGATCGAAATGCCGTTGTCGTCCCAGAACGCGACCAGCTTGCCCAGGCCCCAGGTGCCGGCCAGCGACGCGGCCTCGTGCGAGATGCCCTCCATCAGGCAGCCGTCGCCGAGGAACACCCAGGTGCGGTGGTCGACCACATCGAAGCCGGGGCGGTTGTAGCGCTGCGCCAGCAGGCGTTCGGCCAGCGCGAAGCCGACCGCGTTGGCGAAGCCCTGGCCGAGCGGGCCGGTGGTGGTCTCCACGCCCGGGGTCATGAAATTCTCTGGATGGCCCGGCGTCTGCGACTCGAGCTGGCGGAAACGCTTCAGCTCATCGATCGACAGCGCGTAGCCGGACAGGTGCAGCAGCGCGTACTGCAGCATCGAGCCGTGGCCATTGGACAGCACGAAGCGGTCGCGGTTGGGCCACTTGGGGTTGTCCGGGCTGTGCCGGTAGTAGTCGTTCCACAGCACCTCGGCGATGTCGGCCATGCCCATCGGCATGCCCGGATGGCCGGACTTGGCGGCCTCGACGGCGTCGATGGCGAGGAAACGGATGGCGTTGGCGAGGTCTCTGCGGCTGGGCGTCGTCATGGGTCGTCGAGGGTTCTGCGGCTGGTTTTCGCGCTTTCCCGTCGGGAAAGGCAGGCGGATGTAAGCGACCCCGGATCACAGGAGCGGGCCATGCCCGCGACCATGGCGGTGCGTCGGCTCGCCGGGTCGCGCCCATGGGGCGCTCCTACAGGGACGACGTATTGTCCCATCCCGGCGCCGCACTTGTCGCGGCCTCGGCTTCCGGTTCCGCGTCGGCTTCGCCCTTGGACACCAGCACGGCGATGCCGAGGTCGCCGGTCACGTTGACCGTGGTCCGGCACATGTCGAGGAAGTGGTTGACGCCCAGCACCAGGCCGATGCCCTCCGGCGGCACGCCGACCATCGCGCAGATCAGCGCCACCACCGGCAGCGAGCCCGAGGGCACGCCGGCGGTGCCGATGCCGCCGAGGATGCACACCAGCATCACCATGAACTGCTGGCCCAGGGTCAGGTCGACGTTGAAGAACTGGGCGAGGAAGATCACCGTCACGCCCTCGAACAGCGCGGTGCCGTTCTGGTTGGCGGTGGCGCCGATGGTCAGCACGAAGCGCGACACCTTCTTCGGCAGCTTCAGATCGACGTCGGCGACCTTGAGCGCGGTCGGCAGGGTGGCGTTGCTCGATGCGGTCGAGAACGCCATCAGCATCGCTTCCTGCACGCTCTTGAAGAACGCCAGCGGCGACCAGCCCGCGATCAGCTTCAGCGCCAGCGAATACGTCACCAGCATGTGCAGCGCCAGCGCGGCGACGACCACCAGCACGTAGGCGCCGAGCTTGATCATCAGGTCCCAGCCGAACAGCACGGCGAGGTTGAACATGAAGCAGAACACCGCGTAGGGCGCGAGGCGGATCACCAGCCCGATCAGGGTCATCGAGATCTGGAACAGGCCCTCGATGCCGCGTTTGAGCAGGTTGGTTTCCGGCGTCCGGGTCAGCACCAGGCCGACGCCGAACATCAGCGCGAAGAACATCAGCGCGATGATGTTGGCGTTGTTCGAGGCCGCGCCGACCACGTTCTGCGGCACGATCGACAGCAGCATCTCCATGCCGGTGGCGCTGGTCTGGCTGTCGCGCACGATCGCCTGCGCGCGCTCGGCGCCCTCGGCGAGCAGCTGGTTCGCGAGCACCGGGTCGACGCCGGCGCCGGGCTTGAACAGGTTGACCATCACCAGGCCCAGCAGCACCGCCAGGCCCGACAGCACCACCGTGTAGGCCAGCGTGCGCCAGCCGATGCGGCCGAGCGAGCCGACGTCGCCCATTTCCGACACGCCGACCACCAGCGCCGAGAACAGCAGCGGCACGATCATCATGAAGATCAGGCTGAGGAACAGCTGCGAGAACGGCGTGGTGGCGTAGCGGGTCAGCCCCTGCACCCAGCCGGCATCGGCGCCGGCGACGTAGTGGACGAACAGCCCCAGCAGCAGGCCGACGAAGAAGCCGATCGCGATCTTCCAGTGCAGCGGCATCCGCGCCTTCGCGCCCGGGGTCGTTCCACTCATCCGTTCCGTCTCCGCCGCAACAAACCCGGGAGCTTAGCAAACCCGCCGCGGCCGCCCGGGCGGCGGGCGGGAACCGCGCCGCCCCCTGCGCCGGGCCGCGCTGGCGTCCGGCCTCCCCTCGTACCTGAACGCGGGAGCGGGCCCGGCGCCCCCGGACCGGGGTTCCAGGCACGGCGGTTCCGTGATCGCCGTCGCCTCTGCTGTCGCGATTTGTCCCGCCGCGGCACCCGGCGCACTATGCCCTCGCCTCCGACGCCCCCCGGCGCCGCTGGCGCTCTCGAGATCGCGGCCCTGCCCCCCGGGACTGCGCGAGGGCACCCGACTCCCCCCGAAGAACCTCGCATGAAAATCGCACGATCGCTGTTCCTGCTGGCGGCACTGGCCCTGTCCTGCGCCACCGTCGCCGCGCAAACCCCGCCCACGACCATCACGCTCACACCCAACGGCAGCGTCGGCGGCAGCGAGCTGGTCAACCTCGGCATCCCGTTCCCGCAGGGCGCGCTGAGCGACGCCACGCGCGTCCGCATCCTCGACGCCAGCGGCGCCGAAGTGCCGGCCTTCGTCGCGCCGACGCTGCGCTGGCACTGGGCAGACAACAGCATCCGCGCGGTGCGGGTGCAGTTCAACGCCAACCCCAACGCCACGTATCGCTTCGACACCAGCCAGGCGCGCACCCGCTCGATCGCCGCAGTGCCCTATGACAACGGCACCCGCGCCGGCAAGATGGGCATGCCCGTGCCACGCGTGGTCGCGACGCTCGACCCGGCCTGGCTGGTGAATTCGCGGATCGCCGGCCCGCAGCTCGCCTACGCCGCCAACCGCGACTACGACCGCTACGTCGACCGCCAGTGGCAGTGGGCGAAGGACACCGCCTACAGCGGCGTGCACGGCTTCCTGTTCGACCGCGCCTCGGTGATCGGATTCCAGTACGTGCGCAGCGGTCGCCCGGACATGTTCCTCGAGTTCTACAACTCGGCCACCTTCTACCTGTCGAAGATCAAGCGCACCGGCAGCGGCGGCGGCTGGCCGGACTGCACCGGCGGATGGGTGTTCGACGGGGTCAATGCCTGCGACCCGAAGTACAGCTACATCACCCCGCAGCTGCTGCTGGTGGCGCTGGCCGGCGACGACACCCGGCTGGACGCGCAGACGATCCGCTACATGGCCGACAACCAGATCAAGGGCGGCTGGAGCGGACCGCCGGGCCCGTACCGCGGCGGCAACCACTCGTGGACCGAACGGCACGCCGGCCTGGCGCTGGAGCACCTGGTGTCGAGCTACGAGCTGACCGGTTCGTCGGAGACCCGCCAGCATGTGCAGAGCATGCTCGGCTGGCTGTACGACCACCAGCAGACGCCGCCGGCCGGCGACCCGTTCACCGGCGCGTGGACGCATTCATGGCAGGCGCATGAAGGCCTGACCTACAATCCGGCGACCGATGTCCGCGGCGCTTCGCCCTGGATGAGCTCGAACGTCATCGGCGGCCTCTGGCGCGCATGGCTGGTGACCGGCGATGCGCGCATCCCGACGATGCTGCGCGACTTCGGCCGCTACCTCGAACAGTACGGCTTCGTGCCGGATGCGCAGGCCAGCACCTGGCGCTCGAGCTGCAACGCCAACGGCACGATCGGCTGGTATTTCTCCTCGGCGATCGCACCGCAGTCGCGCGTGCTCGCGATCCAGAACGACCAGGGCTATGGCTCCGACTCGCACAATCCGGAGCTGCTGATGGCGGTCGCCGCGGCGCGCCACTTCGAGACCGACCCGGTCCGGCGCGCGGCGCTCGACCAGCGCGCGGCGCGTCTCGGCCAGTACCTCAACCTGCAGTGCGCCGCCGCTTCGCATACCGCACGCGCGTTCAACTGGCAGCACCGCAATCCGGAATTCACGTGGCTGCTCGCCCAGTCCGGCAACCCGCCCGTCCGCCGCAACGGCTCGGCGCCGCTGGCGCCGCCGCATGCGCCTGCCAGTACCGGCGCCAGTGCAGCGGCGGTGCCGCCTGGCATGGCGTCGGCACCGGCGCGCAGCGCGTCCGCTGCCGCCGTGTCGACACCCGCCACGGCGCGCGCGACGCAATCCGACATCCGCATCACGCCGTCGATCGTCGTGCTCTGGCATCGCCTGCGCGGATGGTTCGATGGGCTGGTGTCGCGGAACGCCGCGGTCGAGGACGAACGCTAGACGTCCTGCACCGACGGCGCGACCGCTTTCGCGCCGTCCTGCCTTCAGGCAACGCTGATCAAGTCGCTTTTGCTCGTCATCCCCGCAAAGCGGGGATGACGACTTCTTCAGCATCGCCTTAGTGCTCCCGCCGCTCCGGATACAGCGGCGGCAGCAGCCGGTCCGCCGCATCCGCGGGCGCCGACGCGACGCGCCAGCGCGGGCCCTGCGCGAACGCCGCGAGCAGTGCCGCACGCGCCTGCGTCGCTTCGCCATCCGCCCAGCGCGCCTGCTGCAGGAGATCGAGGGCGGCGCGCTGGGCCTCGTCGTCGAGCCGGCGCGCGAGCGCGTCGAGATCCAGCGCCGGTGGTGACGCCAGCGCGAGCAGGGCGTGTTCGACGTCGCCAAGGTCGCCGGTCTGCAGCACGTGTCGCAGTTCACGCGGCGACGTCGTGGGCGCGGCGGGCACGTCCGGTGCGATGACTTCGGCGGCGCCACGGCGAGGACGCATCGTCATCTTCCCCCGCCCGCGCAGCGCCCAGCCCAGGGTGCCCAGCCACAGCAGCGCGAACGCGAGCGCCAGCCACGGCCAGACGCCATTCGTGCGCTCGCCGCGCGCGACATCGAAAGCCGCGTGTGCGTCGTCGCCGGCAGTCGCGGCGCCTCCAGCGCCAGCGGCGACCTCCAGCTCGAGTCCGGGCAACGAGGCGGTGCGCTCGACGCCGGCGCGCACGTCCCACCACGCCTGGCGCGCGCCCGCAACGTGCAGCGTGCCTTCGTGCATCGGCACCACGGAGAAGCGCCGCGTGACCTTCGTGCGCAGGCGTCCGCGCTCGAACTGCTCGTCGACCTGCGGCGGCTCCGGGAACACCTGCGCGCCGTCGATCGCCGGCAGGCGCAGCTCCGGCAGCTGGGTGGCGGCGGCGCCGTCGGCGACCAGCTCGACGTCGATCGTGGCCGCCTCGCCGGCGCGCAGCGACTGCGGCGTGGCGAGGTAGCGCAGTTCCAGCCCGTGCAGCGGCAGCCACGGCTGCGGCGCGCCATCGGGCACCGGCCGCACCTGCAGGAACCGCGGCGGGCCGTTGGCGCGCAGCGCGCGGCGGCCGCTGCCGAACATGTCGTCGAAGAAGCCGCCGACGCCGGTGCCCTCGAAGCGCGCGCCGGGAATGGTCAGCATGCCGCTGCGCTCGGGCACGATCACGAAACGGCGCTCGACCACGGTGTAGCGGCGGCCGCCGATATCGCGGTTGAACTGCAGGTCGCTGCCGATGCGCTGCATCGCCGCGCCCTCCGGCTCGGGCTGGTCGAGCTGGCCGGACACCAGCGGCGTCGCGTAGTACAGCCGCAGCGTGTAGCCGATCGACTGCTGCACGTAGGGCGCCTGGCTGTCGGCCTCGCCCTCGATGAACGCCGGCTCGCCGGCGCGCGCAGGCGCGGTGGAGGCAGGCACGACGGTCAGCGTCAGCGGCTGCGTGGATTCGCCGCCCACGCGCAGCGCGGGCACCGTCATCAGGCCATCGCGCCGCGGCTTGAGCGCCACCGCGAACAGCACGCGCGCGCGACGCTGGCCGTTGACCACGTCGATGCCGCGGCTGCTGCTGTGGCCGCTGAGCACGAAGTCCGGCACCAGCGCGTCGAAGTCGGGCATCTGCGCGCCGGACTGGTCGGTCTCGATGTTGAGGGTGGCGGTCTCGCCGACCTCGATGCGGTCGCGGTCGAGCCAGGCGCGGGTCGCCGCCTGCGCCGGCGCGAGGGCGGCCGCGCACGCCAGCAGGCAGGCGGACAGCCAGGTCGCGATGCGCACGGTCATGGTGGACTCCTCATTCCGTTGCGCCGTTCGTATTCGAGGCGGAAGCGCGCGCGTAGCAGGCCACCCGGATCATCGGGCACGCGCCGCAGCCAGGCCTCGCCCGCCTGCCGGCGCTCGCGCTCGGCTTCGGTTTCGGCGCGGTCCGGATCGCCTTCATGAGGCTGGCCGTCGTCCGCCGGTTGCGTGCCCGGCTGCGCGGCGCGTTCGAGCGCCTGCTGGATGCGCTGGCGCTGGGCCTGGTCGGCATCGCGTTGGGCCTGTCCATCGCTGGACGACGACGGGGGTGGCGACGATGCTGCGCCTTCGTCCGAATCGGCGGGCGGTTTGTCTCTCGGCTGACCCTCGGGCGGCGCGTCCGCCGGCTCGCCACGCCCATCGCCCGACTGTGCATCCTGCGGCTGCGACGGCGAAGGATCGTCGCTGGACTGGCCCTCGCCCGGCCGCTGCTCCTGCGCATCCTGGCGCTGCCGGTCCTTGCCCCCGCCCGACGGCGGCTGGCGCCGCATCGCGGCCTCGACCGCGGCGCGGTTGGCGATCGCGTCCTCCATCCCGGGCTGCGCGCGCAGCGCCTCGTCGTAGGCCTGCAGCGCATCCTCGTAGCGGCCGGCCCGCGCCAGCGCATTGCCGCGGTTGTAGGCCGCATCCGCGCCCGGCAGGCCGCGCCAGGCCTGCTCCGCTTCGTCGAAGCGCTCGCCGCGATAGGCGTCGACACCCTCGCGCATGCGCGCGTGTTCGACCTGGTCGGCGCGGCGCCAGGCCGTGCCCGCCGCCGGCTCGGCCGCCTGCAGCGTCGGCAGCGGCAGCAGCAGGCAGGCGGCGAGCGCGACGACTGCGGCTCCGCGGCGGAACGCCAGCAGGCCCAGCAGCATCAGCGGCGGCAGCAGCCACCAGCCCTCGTCGCGCCACGCCAGCGCCGCGGAACCTGTGCGCGCGGCGCCGGCGGATCCAGCGTCGGTCGCCAGCACGCCGAGCGCGGCCAGGTCGCCGTCGCCGGCGGACAGGCCGGCATAGGCGCCGCCGCCGGCGGTCGCGACGCTGCGCAGCGCGCCAGCGTCCAGGCGCGAGGACGACAGGCTGCCGTCACGCGCGCGATAGCTGCCGCCCCCCGGCCGGCCGACGCCGAGCGCCGACACCCGGAATCCCGCCGCTTGGGCCTTCGCTGCCGCAGCCACCGCGGCCGCGTCGGCGCCGTGCGACAGCAGCAGGATGTCGCCACTCGCGTACCCGGCCTGCTCCAGCAGGGCCACCGCCGCCTCGATCGCACGCGCCGGCCGGTGGCCGTCGACCGGCATCACGTCCGGCGCCAGCGCATCGAGGAAGATCGCGACGTTGGCGCCGTCCGCAGTGAGCGGCGCGACGGTATAGGCATCCTCGGAGAAGGCGACCAGGGCGACGTCGCCATCGACGCGCTCGCGCAGCAGCGTGGCAAGCTTCGCCCGCGCCTGCAGCAGGCGCGAGGGCGGCAGGTCGGCGGTGAGCATCGCATCGGACAGGTCGAGCGCGACCACCAGCGCGCCGCCGCCGGACTGCAGCGGCAGTTCGCCCTGGCGCCAGCTGGGTCCGGCAAGCGCGAGCACGGCCAGCGTCCACGCCAGCAGCCGTATCAGCAGGCCGCCGAGGCCACGGCGCGACGCGCCGGCTTCGACCAGGTGCGGCAGCAGGTGCGGATCGACGTGCCGCCGCCACACGCTGGCGCGCCGACGCTGCGCCTGCCACCACAGCGCCAGCAGCGGCAGCACGAGCAGCGCCCACAGCCAGTGTGGACGCAGGAAATGCAGCTGCGCGAGCGCCTCGCTCATGCCTGCACCTCATCGCCTGTACGCGCGCGCCGCAGCACCAGGCGCGGCAGCGGCAGCATCGCCAGCAGGCCGACCAGCAGCGCCGCCGCGAGCGGCCACGGATAGCGCTCGATCCGGGGGCGCACTGCCTGCTCCGGGCGCGCCACCGGCTCGATCCGGTCGATCTGCGCATAGATGCCGGCCAGTTCATCGGCATCGCGGGCGCGGAATGCGCGGCCACCGGTGGTGTCGGCGATGCGCTGCAGCGCGGCCTCGTCGATTTCCGCCTCCCTCCCCGGCAGCTGGATGCCGAACATGCTCACCCGCTCGCCGTCGCCGCCGAAGGCGATGGTATGGATGCGCACGTCGTTGTCGCGCGCCAGCTCGGCGGCCTTCATCGGGTCGATCCGGCCGGCGGTGTTGACGCCGTCGGTCAGCAGGACGAGCACCCGTTGCCCGCCCTCCTGTCCGCGCAGGCGCTTGACCGCAAGCCCGATGGCGTCGCCGATCGCGGTCTCGCGCCCGGCCAGTCCGACCACGCTGTCGAACAGCTGCGCGCGCACGCTGTCGCGGTCGAGGGTCAGCGGCGCCAGCGCATAGGCACGCTGGCCGAACACGATCAGGCCGACGCGATCGCCGACGCGGCGGTCGAGGAAATCGGCGATCACCGCCTTGGCCGCGGTCAGCCGGTCGACCACGCGGCCGCCCAGGCGCATATCCTCCTCGCCCATGCTGCCGGACAGGTCGACCGCCAGCATCAGGTCGCGACCCGATGCCGGCGGCTGCACCGGCTCGCCCAGCTGCTGCGGGCGCGCCGCAGCAACGCACAGCAGGGTCCAGGCCAGCCACGCCAGCAGCGGCATGCGGCGCACGCCGCGCGCATCGCCGCGCAGGGTGATGTGCTCCAGCCGTCGTCCCCAGGGCACGCGCAGCGCCGGCAGCTCCTGGCGCACGGGCGGCAGCAGCCAGCGCGCCAGCCACGGCGCCGGCAGGGCCAGCAGCATCCACGGCCAGGCGAAGCCGGCGAACAGCGACGAGATCCAGTCGGACGCGACCGCGATCATCGGCGCGCTCCCATCCAGTCGAGGAAACGCGCGCGCGCGTGTTCGCGCAGGGCTTCCACCGCGCCTTCGTCGACATCGCGCCGGAACGCGCCGTCGCGCAGCAGCGCGCCCGGACCCTCGGCGAAGACCGGCTGCGGCAGGCCACGGTCGAGCAGGCGCAGCCAGTCGTCGCCATCGAGCGTGTCCGCGCCCGGGTCGACGCGGCGTGCGGCGCGGCGCAGCAGGCCGGAGATGGCCTCGATCCGGCGCGCCGGACTGGCGGTGGCGGCAACGGTCTCGTCGAACAGGCGCGCGGCCAGCCGGCGCCGGCGCGCGATGCGCCAGCGCCACCACGCCAGCGCCGCAACGAGCAGCAGCAAGGCGGCGAACAGCATCCACCAGCCAGGCGCCGGCGGCCACCACGGCGGCGCGAGCGGCTCGTGCACGTCGCGCAGCGGCAGTTCGACCTGCATCACGCCACCACGCCCGCGACTCCGGCGGTCGGCAACAGCCACGACTGGCTCGGCGCATCGGTCGACAGGATCACCGCACGCACGCCGCGCGCGCGCAGCATCGCCGCCGCACCCTGCGCCGCGCCGGAGAACGCCTCCTGCCAGCGTCTGCGCTGCGCCCCCGCGCCCAGGTCCGGCTCGATGCGCCGGCCGCCGCTGACGAACGGCAATCGCAGCGCGGGCGGATCGCGCTCGAGCGGATCATCGATCAGCAGCACGGTGACCTCGTGGTGGATCGACAGCGCCGGCCAGGTCTGCGCCGGCACCTGGGCAATACTGGCGGCATCGGCCAGCACCAGCAGGCGCGAGCCCGGGCGCAGCAGGCGGCGCGCGCGATCCAGCGCCAGCGGCAGTCCCGCATCATCGCCGGGCGGCTTCGCGTACCAGCGCACCAGCGCGTCGAGCACGCGCAACGCGCCGCGCGGTCCACCCGCCGGCGGCACCAGCGGCTCGGAGTCACTGCCGCGCAGGGCCGCGACGCGGTCGCCATCGCGGATCGCGGCCCAGGCCGCCACCGCCCCGGCGCGCGCGGCCTGCACCGACTTGAAGCGCACGCGGGTGCCGAAGTACAGCTCGGGCGAGGTGTCGGCCACGATCAGGGTCAACCGCTCGCGCTCGGCCTGGAACAGCTTGGTGTGCATGCGCCCGCTGCGCGCGGTGAGCCGCCAGTCGATGTGGCGCGCGTCATCGCCGCGCGCGTACTCGCGCGATTCGGCGTACTCCATCCCGCGCCCGCGCATCGGAGACGGCGCCGGCCCATGGGCACCATGCCGGCCGCGCCGCGGCGGACGCCGGCCCTGGGCGGCGGCGCGCAGGGCGATGAGCTCCGCCAGCGTGGGAGTGATCCCGTCGGTCACGTCCTTCCCTTGCGGGAGCGCCTCATCGACATGAAGACTTGTCGTGGTCGCGGCCATGGGCCGCTCCTACGGCAACGGCACTTTGGCGACCAGTTCCGCGACCAGTCGCTCGCCGTCCCAGCCTTCCGCCGTGGCCTCGTAGCTGGGCAGCACGCGGTGACGCAGCACGTCCGCCGCCACCGCGCGCACGTCGTCGGGGGTGACGAAGTCGCGTCCGGCCAGCCAGGCACGGGCGCGGGCGCAGCGCTCCAGCGCGATCGATCCGCGCGGGCTCGCGCCCCAGGCGATGCGCCGCGCCAGCGCGTCGTCGTAGCGGGCCGGATCGCGCGAGGCCAGCACCAGCTCCACCAGGTAGCGTTCGACGGCAGGCGCCATGTGCAGGTCGAGCACGGCACGGCGCGCGGCGAAGACATCCGACTGCGGCATCGGCGCCGTCGAGCGCGCCCCCGGCTGCAGGCCCTCGCGCGCGCGTTCGCGCGCCAGGCGCAGGATCTCGGTCTCGGTATCGACCTCGGGATAGCCGATGCGCACGTGCATCAGGAAGCGGTCGAGCTGCGCCTCGGGCAGCGGGAAGGTGCCCTCCTGCTCGATCGGGTTCTGGGTCGCCATCACCAGGAACAGCGGCGGCAGCGCGTAGGTCTGGCGGCCGACGGTGACCTGACGCTCGCCCATCGCCTCGAGCAGGGCCGACTGCACCTTGGCCGGTGCGCGGTTGATCTCGTCGGCCAGCAGCAGCGAGTGGAAGATCGGCCCGGGCACGAACTCGAAGCGCGCCTCCTGCGGCCGCCAGATCTCGGTGCCGGTGAGGTCGGCCGGCAGCAGGTCCGGGGTGAACTGGACGCGGGCGAAATCGGCCTCGATCCGGGCCGCGAGCGCGCGGATCGCGGTGGTCTTGGCCAGCCCGGGCGCGCCCTCGACCAGCAGGTGGCCGTCGGCCAGCAGCGCGATCAGCAGGCGCTCGACCAGCGCCGCCTGGCCGACGATCTCGGTCGCCAGGTCGTCGCGGAGCGCGGAAAAGGCGGCGTGCAGGCGGGGAATGTCGTCGCGGGAGGTGTCCATCGGGCCTAGGGTACGGGGCATCAGCACGCATTGGACCAATGTCGCAGGGCGAGGTTCAGTGCCGGACGACACCCGCGGTGGCGGGAACGCCGCGCCTGAACGAAAACGGGGCCCGAAGGCCCCGTTCCCTGCACAGCGTCGCGATGGCGGCTCAGCGCTGCGCGACGCGCATCACCTTCGGGGTGACGAAGATCAGCAGCTCGGCCTTGTCCCGCTCGCGGCCGCGCTTCTTGAACAGGTTGCCCAGGATCGGCAGGTCGCCGAAGAAAGGCACCTTGGACAGCTCGCTGCGGTCGCGGAACTCGTACACGCCGCCAATCGAAACGGTCTGGCCGTCCTCCACCAGCACCGCGGTGGTGATCTCGCGCTTGTTGATCTGCGGCACCGAGCCCAGGTTGGTGCCGACGCTGATGAAGCCGTCGATCTCGTCCTTCTTCAGCTCCATCGCCAGGAACACGCGGCCGTCGTTGGTGATGGTCGGGGTGACCTTGAGCTCGAGCAGCACGTCCTTGAACTCCACGGTCGGGATGCTGTTGCTCTGGCCGCCGGTGACGGTCAGGTAGCCGACTTCCTGGCCCTGGCGGATGATCGCCTCCTTCTGGTTGCTGGTCACGATGCGCGGGTTGGAGATCACCTCGCCGCGGCCCTCTTCCTGCAGCGCCGAGAGCTCGACGCCCCAGTCGATGGTGTTGCCAAGGATGGTGAAGGCCAGCGAGCCGGCGCCGGTGCCCGCCGGGCCGAGGAAGTTCAAGCCTTGGGTGACAGTCCCGGGGGCAGTGAGTTCATTTCCGAACTCGTACCCGTTCTTGCTGCCGCTGATGCCGAACTTGGCGCCGATGTCGCGCGAGAACGACTCGTTGGCGATCACGATGCGCGCCTCGATGATCACCTGGTCGACCGGCTTGTCGAGCATGGTCACCAGGCGCTTGACCTCGGCCACGCGCTGCGGGATGTCGATCATCAGCAGGGTGTTGGTGCGGCGGTCGAAGCTCAGGCTGCCGCGCCGCGACAGGAAACCGCGCTCCTCCTGGCCGCCGCCACTGCCGCTGCCGCTGCCGCCACCGCGACCGCCACCGACACTGGTCATGCTCTCCTCGGTCAGCAGCTTGGCGATGTCCTCGGCGTTGCCGTAGCTGATCGGGATGTACTCGGTGACCATTACCGCGCGCGCTTCGATCTCCAGGCGCGCGTCTTCCTTGGCCTTCTCGAAGCTGGCGATCTCGGCCTGTGGCGCCACCCACACCACGTTGCCGCTGCGGCGCTTGTCGAGCTGGCGCGCCTGCAGGACGATGTCCAGCGCCTGGTCCCAGGGCACGTTGATCAGGCGCAGGGTGACGTTGCCGGTGACCGTGTCGCTGGCGACGATGTTGAGGTTGGACTCCTCGGCGATCAGCTGCAGCACCGTGCGCACCGGCACGTCCTGGAAGTTGAAGGTCACCGGTCGGCCGCTGTAGGCGCGGGACGCGGATTCCTGCGCGGTGGCCGCCACCGCCGCCGGGGAAGCCGCGCCAACCGCACGGCCCGGGGCCGGCGCCGCGCGCGGCACGATCTCGACCACGTAGTCGCGTCCGCTCTGGTAGGCCATCGACTCGAAGTTGCCCTGGGTGCTGAGCACCAGCTGTGCGCCCTCGCCGCCCTGGCGGGCGTCGATGCGCTGCACCGGCGTGGCGAAGTCGGTGACGTTGAGCGGGCGCTGCAGCGCCGCCGGCAGGGTCGCATTGCCAACGTTCACGACCACGCTCGAGCCCTGGGTCCGCAGGTCGGGGTTCGCACCGTCGCCGTCGAAACGCAGGATCAGCTTGCCTG
This sequence comes from Luteimonas sp., assembly GCA_035444805.1. Lineage (GTDB taxonomy): Bacteria > Pseudomonadota > Gammaproteobacteria > Xanthomonadales > Xanthomonadaceae > Luteimonas. The sequence continues at coordinate 20,381 of DAOMPM010000035.1, forward strand.
CGCCGCCCTCGCCGCGCTTGAAGTCGACCGCGGACACCGACACCACGCCGGGGACCTGCTTGGCCGGATCGACCGAGGCGGCCTGGGCGATGGCGAACAGGCCCGGTGCGCCCGCGCTTGCGGAAGGCGCCCCGGCCGCCGCCGTGGCGGACAGGAGGCCGGCGAACAGGCCGAGCGCGAGGGCCTTGACCGGGAAGGCCGAACGATTCGGCTGCAGGTTACGCACTGTGTTGACGGTGGTCATCTTTGACTTCCCCTGATCAATTGTCTTCGAGCGCAACCGAAGCCGGCCGTTCCAGCCAGCCGCCGGCGCCATCCGGCACGAGTTCGACGAGTTCGATTCTATCTTCGCGCACGCTGGTCACCCGGCCGTCGTTCTGGCCCAGATAGGACCCGGGCGAAATGCGGTAGGTCACCTTGTCCGGCGCCATCACCAGCGCGACCATGCCCGGGCCGGTGTGCAGCGTGCCGACCATGTCCAGGCTGTCGAGCGGGTACTGTTCGAGCGCCTGCTTGCGGCGATTCGAATCCGGACGCGGCCCACTGCCGCTGCCGTCGTCGCTGAACTTGGCGCTGAACGGGTCGCGCATGTCCTGCGCGGCGTACTCGAAGGTCTCGAACTGCTGCATCACCGGCAGCGGGTCCAGTGGCGGCGCCGGCCGCGCCTTGACGTTGGCCACCCATTCCTCGAGGTTCGGCGCGTCGCCGGGCGTGCTGGTGACGCCGCGCACGCAGCCGGCGAGCGCCACGATCGCCAGCGGCAGCAGCGCGAACCTGCAGGCTTTCATCGACATCGTTCGCATGCTCACTTCGCCCCCCCGGCTGCCTGCTTGGCCGCCTGTTCCTGGACGGCCGCCTCTTCCTCGTCGAGGTAGCGGTAGGTTTTCACCGTACCGGCGAGTTCCAGGCTCGAGTTCGGCCCGATCGCCGCCAGCGGGTTCTTGTCAGCGCCACGCGGGCTCAGCGAGATGTCGTGCATGGTCATGATCACCACCCGCGGCAGCGAGGCCACGCCGCTGACGAAGGCGCCGAACTGGTGGTAGCTGCCCACCATCTTCAGCTCGATCGGCTTCTCGGCGTAGAACTCCTTCGGCGCCTCCGGACCCGGCTTGAACAGCTCGTTGCCGATGCCGGTGGCAAGCGCGGTCTGCGAGATGTCGTTGATCAGCGCCGGCATCTCGGTGCGGCTGGGCAGCTGGCGCAGCATCTGCTGCAGCTGCTGTTCCATCTGCGCGAGCTGCTGCTTGAGCGGATCGAGGTTCGCGGCGCGACCCTGCTTGTTCTCGAAGTCGCTGCGCAGCTCCGCTTCCCTCCGCTCCAGGCCTTCGAGCTCGGTGCCCTTGGGGCGCGTGACCACGTACCACAACAGGCCGAAGATCAGGGCCGCCAGCAGCACGCAGGCGCCGATCTTGTACTCGTTCGGCCAGGCGCCGGCGTTGTTGATGTCCAGCTCGCGCAGCGAGACCTTTCTCTTGCTCACGAGGCCTCTCCTTCAGCAGATGCCGCCGGCTGCGCGGCTGGTTCCGCGGCCGGTTCCGGGGTGGCGGGTTCGGCGGACTCGACCGCGGGCTCCGGCGCCACGACTTCGGCGGCATCGGGCTGCGCCGCAGGCGCGGCGGCCGGCGCGGCGTTGACCGGCGGCACCGGATCCGGAATGCCGTCGCCGTCTTCGTCCTTGGGCGCGTTGGGATTGGCCAGCTGCACGGACAGGTTGAACATGAAGGGCAGGCCGGCGACGCCGTCACGCGCCTGGATCACCGACAGGTCGGGCTTGGTCATCCAGCCCGAACCTTCGAGGTTGCGCATGTAGGTGCTGACCCGCGAGTTGGACTGCGAGCGGCCTTCGAGGGTCAGCTTTTCGCCTTCCTGCTTGATCGTGGTCAGGATCACGCCGTCGGGAATGGTGCGCACCAGCGAGTCGAACAGGTGGACCATCTGCGAGCGGTTGGCCTGCAGCTGCTCGATCACTTCCTTGCGCGCCAGCAGCCGGCCCTTCTGCCGGTCCAGTTCCTCGATCTCGACGATCTTCTTGTCGACCTCGGCGATCTGCTGCTCGAGGAAGGTGTTGCGCGCCTTCTGCCCCGAGATCTGCGCGTTGTAGTACATGTTGAACAGGAACCACAGCGCCAGCGCCGCCAGCGCCGCGAGCCCGACCATCGCGCCGAACTCCTTCTGGCGCTGCTTGCGGCGCTCCGCGCGCCACGGGAGTAGGTTGATCCGGGCCATCAGTCGAAGCTCCTCAGGGCCAGGCCGCAGGCGATCATCAGCGCCGGGGCATCCTGCGCGAGGGCATGGGCCTGCACTCGCGAGCCGAGGGTCATCTGCGCCAGTGGGTTGGCGATGATGGTCTGCACGCCGAGCTGTTCCTCGACCATGTCGGCGACGCCGGGAATCGAGGCGCAGCCACCGGCCAGCACGATCTGGTCGACGCGGTTGAACTCGCTGCCGGCGTAGAAGAACTGCAGCAGGCGGCTGATCTGCTGGACCAGCGCCTCCTTGAAGGGCTCGAGCACCTCGATTTCGTAACTCTCCGGCAGGCCGCCCTGGCGCTTGGCCAGGCCCGCCTCCTCGTAGCTCAGGCCGTAGCGGCGCATCACCTCGTCGGTGAGCTGCTTGCCGCCGAACACCTGCTCGCGCGCGTACAGGCTGCGGCCGTTGCGCAGGATGTTGAGCGTGGTCATGGTCGCACCGACGTCGACCATGGCGACGATGCCGTCGCGCGGGATATTGAGCGTGCCGGCCAGCAGGCCGAAGGCGTTTTCGATCGCGAAGGCCTCGACGTCGACCACCTTCGCCGCCAGCCCGCCGAGCTCCAGCGCCGAGGCGCGCATCTCGACGTTCTCCGAGCGCGATGCCGCCAGCAGCACCTGCACCATCTCGGTGTTGCCGGGCATGGGACCGAGCACCTCGAAGTCGAGGTTCACTTCCTCGATCGGGTACGGGATGTAGTTGACCGCCTCCAGCTCGACCTGCGACTCCATGTCGTCGTCGTCCAGGTCGGCGGGCATCGGAATGATCTTGGTGATGACGGCCGAGCCGGAGACGGCGGCCGCGGCGAACTTCGCCCGGCTGCCCGATCGCGACACCGCGCGCCGGATCGCCTCGCCCACCGCCTCGACCTCGACGATGTTCTTCTCGACCACGGCATTGGGCGGCAGCGGCTCGACCGCATAGTGCTCGACCCGGTAGCGGTCGCCGGAACGCGACAGCTGCAGCAGCTTGACCGCAGTCGAACTGATATCCACACCGACCAGCGGTGCTTGGCTTTTTGTGATCAGCCCCACGTTTTTCCCCTTTGTCACGGGCGCTTACGTGCGCAACGTGCCCCAGCTCATTAAATAACGGATCTTTCATCCGCTGGCAACCACCGCTTTTCCAGAGCGTGTCCTACTGCCCGGCTTGGGGCCAACCCTGCCGCTGTGCGTCAGTAAGCGCAAGACCCGTGCCGATCCGGGGCCGCCCTGCCCCGCTGCCAGGCCAAACAGAACCCGTACGCGCGCAGCGCGGCGACGACAGGCCGGGCGACCCGTCCCCCTATACTTGCGCGCCTATGCCCACGCCCGACCACGCCCGGCCCGCGCCCCGGAAGAAATCCCGCCTCCTCCGCGTCCTGCGCTGGGGACTCCTGGCCTGCCTGGTGCTGGGCCTGGCCGCCGCTGTCGTCGGCGCCGTGCTCTATACCTCGGTGTCGGCGAAGCTGCCCGACGTGCAGAGCCTGCGCGACGTCGAGATGCAGGAGCCGATGTACGTGTACTCGCGCGACGGCAAGCTGATCGCGCTGTTCGGCGAGATGCGACGCTACCCGGTGCGCATCGGGGACGTCCCCGAGCGGCTCAAGCAGGCCTTCCTCGCCACCGAGGACGCCCGCTTCTACGAGCACGGCGGGGTCGACTACAAGGGCGTGGCCCGCGCCGTGTGGCTGATCGCCAAGACCGGCTCGAAGGAAGGCGTGCCCGGCGGCTCGACCATCACCCAGCAGGTCGCCCGCCAGTTCTACCTGAGCCCCGAAGTCAGCTACACGCGCAAGTTCGCCGAGATGCTGCTGGCGCGGAAGATGGAGCAGGAGCTGAGCAAGGACGAGATCTTCGAGCTCTATCTCAACAAGAGCTTCTTCGGCAACCGCTCCTACGGCGTCACTGCCGCGGCCGAGTTCTATTACGGCAAGCCGCTGGCCGAACTCGACCTCGACGAAATGGCCTCGCTGGCGGCGATCCCGAAGTTCCCCTCCAGCGGCAATCCGCTCAGCAATCCCGAGCGCGCGCGCGAGCGCCGCGACGACTACGTGCTGGCGCGGATGCGCGAGCTGGGCTTCATCAGCGACGCCGAATACGCGCAGGCGCGCGCGGTACCCATGCACGCCAAACCGCACGAGCGCCCGGTCGAGGTCTACGCGCCCTACGTGGCGGAAATGGTGCGGCAGGAGATGATCGAGCGCTTCGGCGGCGACGTGCTGACCAAGGGCTACCACGTCACCACCACCATCGATCCGGTGCTGCAGGCCGCCGCCGACCAGGCGGTGCGCAGCGGCCTGTCGGTCTACGACCACCGCCACGGCTGGACCTCCACGCCGGAGCAGGCCTTTGAGCTGGCGCCGGACGAGGACGCGGCCACCGCCGCCGCGCGCCTGCGCGGGATCCCGGCGCAGAGCGGGCTGCTGCCGGCGATCGCGCTGCGCGCCGGCAACGGCACCGCCGACGTGGTGCTGGCAGACGGCAGCACCGTGACCCTGGACGCGGCCAGCAGCCGCTGGACCGGCAAGAATCCGGCGGCCCTGGTCAAGCGCGGCGACCTGGTCCGGGTGAAGCGCATCGAGACCCCGGCCAAGGCCCGCTCCGGCGCCGCCGCCAGCGATCCTCCGCCACCGCCGACCGTCACCTGGCAGCTCGACCAGCTGCCGCGCGGACAGGCCACCCTGGTCTCGCTGGAGCCGGACAATGGCGCCCTGCGCGCACTGATCGGCGGCTTCAGCTTCGCCGGCAACAAGTTCAACCGCGCCACCCAGGCGCGGCGCCAGCCGGGGTCGAGCTTCAAGCCCTTCATCTATGCCGCCGCCTTCGAGCGCGGCTTCAATCCGGCCTCGATCGTGCTCGATGCGCCGGTCGTGTTCCGCATGCGCCGCGGCCAGGAATGGCGGCCGCAGAACGACGACGGTCGCTTCGTCGGCCCGATGCGGCTGCGCGAGGCCCTGGTGCGCTCGCGCAACCTGGTGTCGGTGCGCCTGCTCGACGCGATCGGTGTCGACTACGCGCGCCGCTACATCAGCCACTTCGGCTTCGAGGAATCGGAGCTGCCGCCGAACCTGTCGATCTCGCTGGGCACGCCGTCGCTGACCCCGCTGTCGGTCGCGCGCGGCTATGCGGTGTTCTCCAACGGTGGCTTCCGCATCGATCCGTGGTTCATCGACGAGGTACGCGACCGCAATGGCGAAGTGGTGTTCAAGGCGAACCCGGCGATCGCCTGCCGCAGCTGCTCGCCGGGCAGCGGCGCGATCCAGGTCGCGCGCACGAACGTGGTCGACGGCTTCGACCTCGGTCCGGCGCGGCCGGTGACGACGCCGGCGACGCCCTCGGGCGAAGCAGGCGAGGAAGCCGCGCAAGCGCCCGCCGCACTGCCCGAGGACGCGATCATCGCCCCGCGCGCGATCGACGAGCGCGTGGCCTACCAGCTGGTGTCGATGATGCGCGACGTCGTGCAGCGCGGCACCGGCGTCCAGGCCAAGGTGCTGGACCGCGAAGACGTCGGCGGCAAGACCGGCTCGACCAACGACCACCGCGACGCCTGGTTCTCCGGCTTCGGCGGCAACCTGGTGACCTCGGTCTGGGTCGGCCGCGACGACAACCGTTCGCTCGGCTACCGCGAGTACGGCGGCAAGGCTGCGCTGCCGATCTGGATCGACTACATGCGCGTCGCCCTGAAGGACGTGCCGATCGCGCGCAACGACCCGCCCGAGGGCATGATCAAGGTCGCGGTGACCGCCGGCGGACAGCTGCTGCCCACCACCTCCGGCGGCGGCATTGTCGAGTACGTCAAGGTCGAGGATCTGGACCGCATGGAGGCGGCGAACGAGTTCGCGTTCGACGACATGCCGGCCGAGGAAGCGTTCGACATTTTCTGATCCCAACTCGCGATCAAACGGATACACGTAGGAGCGGGCCATGCCCGCGACCGGGCCGCGACGGGCTCCGGGCTGCGTCGGTCGCATGGCCGCACCTGCGTCCAGGGCATCGCGCCCACCCTCCATGCCGGGGAAGCGGCAGGCGTGAACGGCTGCTTCGTCCCACGTTGACGTTTCCGGCCCATGGGATACAGTCGGCGCAACGCAGGACCGGGGGATCGTGATGCACCGCGCCCACCAGCACGCCGAGACGCGTACCCGCGAACGCCGGCACCGCCTCGCCCACGAAGCCGCGAGGCTGATGGCCGAAGGCGGAGTCCGCGATTTCCACCAGGCCAAGCTCAAGGCCGCCGACCGCCTCGGCTTCCACGACGACGCCTCGCTGCCGCGCAACCGCGAGATCGAGGATGCGCTGCGCGAGTACCAGCGCCTGTTCCTCGGCGACGGCCACGCCCACGGCCTGCGCACGCGCCGCGAGGCGGCGCTGCGCGCGCTGGAGTTCTTCGCCCGCTTCGACGCGCGACTGGTCGGCCCGGTGCTCGACGGCACCGCGGATGCGCGCTCACCCGTCGCCCTGCAGCTCTACAGCGACGATGCCGACGCTGTGGTGCGCTTCCTCGAAGAAGGCGGCATCCCCGCCGAGTCCCGCAGTCGCCGGCTGCGCCTGGACCGGATGCGCGAGGGCGAATTTCCGGTGTGGATGTTCAGCGCCGAGGACCTGACGTTCGACCTGACCGTGCTGCCGGCGAACGCGCTTCGCCAGGCACCGCTGTCGAACGTGGACGAGAAGCCGATGAAGCGCGCCTCGGCCGCGCAACTGCGGCAGATGCTGGTGGACGAGGACATCGCCGACTACGACGGCATGGGCTGAGGCGGAGTACCCCGGAGAGGCTCGCTACGGTCGGCCACCTTGCGGGCAGCCGTCGTCTGGTCCCTCGTGCGGGTAGATGCCTTATAGGTTGGGGTGAACGTAGTGAACCCCAACGTGCACGCAGCAAACCGACCCGCGTGTTGGGGTTCGCAAGCTCACCCCAACCTATTGGCCCAGTCGCTGCGCGAACGTGGCTCAGCGCTTCCCGGCCGGCACGTAGTCGCGCTCGGCGTAGCCGGTGTAGATCTGGCGCGGGCGGCCGATCTTGGCCTCCGGGTCGACCTGCTGCTCCAGCCAGTGCGCGACCCAGCCGGCGGTGCGGCCAATGGCGAACATCACGGTGAACATCTCGGTCGGGATCTTCAGCGCCTTGTAGATGATGCCGCTGTAGAAGTCGACGTTCGGGTACAGCTTGCGCTCGACGAAATAGTCGTCCTTCAGCGCCGCCTCCTCCAGCTTCAGCGCCACTTCCAGCAGCGGATCGTCCACGCCCAGCTCGCCGAGGACCTTGTGGGTCATCTCGCGGATGATCTTGGCGCGCGGGTCGAAGTTCTTGTAGACGCGGTGGCCGAAGCCCATCAGGCGGAAGCCCGATTCCTTGTCCTTGGCCTTGGCCACGGCGGATTCGACGTTCTTCGCGTCGCCGATCTCCTCGAGCATCTTCAGCACCGCCTCGTTGGCGCCGCCGTGCGCGGGACCCCACAGCGCGGTGATGCCGGCGGCGACCGAAGCGTAGGGGTTGGCGCCGGTGGAACCGACCAGGCGCACGGTCGAGGTCGAGGCATTCTGCTCATGGTCGGCGTGCAGGATGAACAGCAGGTCCAGCGCCTTGGCGACCACCGGATTCATCTCCAGCGGCTCGCTCGGCACCTCGAACATCATGTGCAGGAAGCGGTCGACGTACTCGAGGTTGTTGCGCGGGTAGCGGATCGGCCAGCCGATCGAGTAGCGGTACGCGGCGGCGGCCAGGGTCGGCATCTTCGCCAGCAGGCGGATCGCGGCCAGTCGGCGCTGCTCGGGGTCTTCGAGGTCGAGGGTGTCGTGGTAGAAGGCCGACAGCGAGGCCACCGTGCCGGCGAGCATCGCCATCGGGTGCGCGTCGTAGTGGAAGCCGCCGAGGAAGTTCTTCAGCGACTCGTGCATCATCGTGTGGTGCGTGACTTCGTGCTCGAAGCTGGCGAATTCCGCCTTGTTCGGCAACTCTCCATTCATCAGCAGGTAGGCCACTTCCAGGAAGCTGGAGTGCTCGGCGAGCTGTTCGATCGGGTAGCCGCGGTACAGCAGCACGCCCTTGTCGCCGTCGATGTAGGTGATCGCGGACTTGCAGCTGGCGGTGGCGGTGAAGCCGGAGTCGTAGGTGAAGAGCCCGGTCTCCTTCGTCAGCCTGGAGATGTCGACGCAATCGTTGCCGAGCGTGGGCTTCAGGACGGGCAGGTCGACGGACTTGCCGCCGGCGTTCAACACGACTTTATCGGACACGATGCGCTCCTGGGTTTCGGACGTGCGGCCGGGCCACGTGGCCCGGCGACGGCGACAGGCAGGCCTGCCGCAACGCAACAATTATCGCACAGCCGGTTTGAGCGGCGACTCGGACTTTGGTCCGGCGCGGGCGTCCCGCGGGCGCCGTCCGCGCACGAAAAAACGGCGGCCACCCGGGGGCGGCCGCCGCTGGAACACTGCGATCCGACGCGCTTACTTCGCGTAGCGGCGCTTGAACTTGTCGATGCGACCGCTGGTGTCGATGATCTTGTTCTGGCCGGTATAGAACGGATGCGTCGCCGAGGACACTTCGATCTTCACCAGCGGGTATTCGTTGCCGTCCTCCCACTTGATCGTCTCCTTGGTGGAGGCGGCCAGCGTGGAGCGGGTCAGGAACTTGAAATCGGAAGTCACGTCCTGGAAGACGACTTCGCGATAGTTGGGATGGATGTCGGCCTTCATGGCGGCACCTGATGACGTTTGCGCGGGGAAAGAGCGGCATTTTAGCCCGCGCCAGCCGCTTGGCGCAAGTCCGGCTCACCCGGCCGCCAGCGCCCCCCGGACCCGGGCCTCGAAGGCGGCCTGGCCGTAGCGCAGCAGGATGCGGGCGTTGTCGGGGCGGCTGGTCTGGCGGTTCCAGTCGACCACGGTCGCGCCACGCGCCGGGCCGTGCCCCAGGCAGACCTCGACCGGCCGCTCGACGGCTTCGACCACGGCGGCCGGAGCCAGCGCCCAGGCCATCGCCAGGGCGTCGGCCGCGAACCAGCGGTCGCCGCGGCGGTCGGCCGACCATTGCCGCGTCTGCCGCGAAATGCCCTCGTAGAAGTCGGCGCACGCGCCGCCGACCCGCAGCCAGGCCTCGACCTCGACGTGCGGCAGGCCGTGCGCGAGCGTGGCTTCCCAGTCCGCGAGGTCGAAGCGCGGGAAGGCCGCGAACACGATTTGCGCCGCCTCCGGATCGAAATAGACGTTGAACTCGGCCGCCGGCGTGATGTTGCCGTGGGCGGTAACCGCGCCACCCATCACCACCAGGCGGGCGACGCGATCGGGCAGCGTCGGGTCGAGCTTGAGCGCCAGCGCGAGATTGGTCAGCGGACCGAGCGCGACCAGCAGCAGCCGGCCGGCATGTTCGTGCGACAGGCGGAGGATCGCCAAGGCCGCATGCTCGGCCTCCGCCATCCGCGACGACGGTGCATAGCCGGTGTCACCGAAACCATCCTGCCCATGCACGTAGGCCGCATCCGGCGCCGCATGCAGCAGCGGCTCGGCGCAGCCGGCGAACACGGGGACGTGATCGCGCCCAGTCACCTCGCACAGCTTCAGCGCATTGGCAACGGTGTGGCGCAGGCCGACGTTGCCGGCGGCGACGGTGAGGCCGACGACTTCGTGCGCCGGATCGGCGAAGGCCATCAGCAACGCCAGCGCATCGTCGACGCCGGGGTCGGTGTCGATCAGCAGAGGGATCTTGTCGGTCATGCGGGAATCGGGAATCGGGAATCGGGAATCGGGAATCGGGAATCGGGAATCGGGAA
>DAOMPM010000036.1:0-30262 GCA_035444805.1 Luteimonas sp.
GGGGATTGCGGACAGCAGCGCATGGATGCGCTGCGGCGGCGAGTCAGCCATGGATGGCTGATCGAGCCGGGGAGCAGTCCCCGGCCCGGAACGACTTCCGGCCGCAAGCCCGGATCTGGCCCCTCGCAATCCGGCCAGCCCCACTCAAAAGGGAGAAGAGCCAAAAAAATGCTCTAGCATCCAGTCTTCCAAGCACAGCCGGATCCGCCGCATGACCGACCAGCGCCTCGACCCCGCCCAGCCACCACGCGGCCCGTCCGCACGCTTCCTGGACGCCGTCGAGCGCATCGGCAACAAGCTGCCCGACCCGGCGGCGCTGTTCCTGATCCTGATGCTGCTGGTGTGGGGGCTGTCGTGGCTGCTGTCGGGCGTCGAGTTCGCGGCGGTCAACCCGGCCACCGGCGAGCCGATCCGCATCGTCAACCTGCTGTCGGGCGAATCGCTGACCGCGTTCATGGCCAACATGTACCGCGTGTTCATGGCCTTCGCGCCGCTGGGCGTGGTGCTCACGGCGATGCTCGGCCTGGGCGTGGCCGAGCACACCGGCTTCATCAACGCCGCGCTGCGACGGATGCTGTCGATCACGCCGAAGGCGTTGCTGACGCCGGCGCTGGTCGCGGTGGCGGTGCTCAGCCACGTCGCGGTCGACGCCGGCTACGTGCTGGTGATCCCGCTGGGCGGGGTGATCTTCTACGCCGCCGGCCGGCATCCGCTGGCGGGCATCGCGGCGGCGTTCTGCGGCGTGTCCGGCGGTTTCTCGGCGACCCTGATCGTGCCCTCGTCGCTGGATCCGCTGCTGGCCAGCTTCACCCAGGAGGCCGGGCGCATCCTCGACCCCGAGCTGGTGGTCAACCCGCTCAACAACTGGATCTTCACCACGGTGTCGAGCGCGCTGATCATCGCCATCGGCTGGTTCGTCACCGAGCGCATCGTCGAGCCGCGCCTGTCGCGCGTCGCGGTCGACGGCGACACCAGCGACCTGCCGAAGATGGAACCACTGACCGCGGCCGAGAGCCGCGGCCTGCTGTGGGCGACGCTGGCGATGATTGTGGCGCTGGCGCTGTTCGCACTGAGCCTGCTGCCGGAGACCTCGCCCTGGCGTGCGCCGGCCGACACCCCGGCGGTGCTGGCCGGCGGCAACTCGCTGCTGGTGGCGCAGGCGCCGGTGATGCAGTCGATCGTGGCGCTGATCTTTGTCCTGTTCCTCATTCCCGGCGTCGTCTACGGCTACGTCGCCGGCACGGTGAAGAGCCATCGCGACATCATCGCGGCGATGACCAAGGCGATGGGCGGCATGGCCTACTACATCGTCATCGCGTTCTTCATCGCCCAGTTCCTCGCCGGCTTCAACGGCTCGGGCCTGGGCACGCTGATGGCGGTGGAAGGCGCGGAGCTGCTGGAATCGCTCGGCCTGCCGATGTGGATGACCATCATCGGCCTGATCGTGATGACCGGCATCGTCAACCTGTTCATCGGCTCGGCCTCGGCCAAGTGGGCGCTGCTGGCGCCGATCATGGTGCCGCTGATGATGCAGCTGGGCGTCTCGCCCGACCTGACCCAGGCCGCCTACCGCGTCGGCGATTCGATGACCACGATCATCACCCCGCTGATGCCGTACTTCCCGCTGATCGTGGTGTTCTGCCAGCGCTACGTGACCTCGGCCGGGATCGGCACCCTGGCCTCGATGATGCTGCCGTACTCGCTGGCGCTGTCGCTGTTATGGACGGCCCTGCTGCTGGCGTTCTGGGGCCTGGGCGTGCCGCTGGGGATCGGCGCCAGCTACGCCTATCCGGCCGGATAGGCGGCGCCGGAGAGAAGACAGCGGGAGCCTTGGGAGCGGCCTCGGTCGCGAAGTTTTCCAGTGTTTCCGGGGACTTCCAGCGGAAAGCATCGCGACCAAGGTTGCTTCCACAGGTCTGGCCGGCACCGGTTCCCGGCCCGGCCGAGAGCGGCCGGCGGGTTCCCAAACAGGGCGCTCCCGGGCTAACGTTGCGCCCGAAACGACCGTCGAGCGCGGCCGTGGCGCCGCCGAAGCCCGCCGGTCCGGGGTGGGCGGCGATCCGATCCAGCATCCTTCCGGGGGAGTCCTACCGCATGAGTTCCAACCGCGTCGAGCCCGCAGGTCCGGGCATGGAGCAGCCGGGTTCCGGCAACGCCATTCCCGAGTTCGCCCAGGTCATGGGCCATCCGCGTCCGCTGTGGATGCTGTTCATGACCGAGTTCTGGGAGCGCTTCGCGTTCTACGGCATGCGCTGGGCGCTGGTGCTGTACATCGTGGCCCAGTTCCACGGCGGCGACGCGGCCGGGCAGTCGCCGGCGAGCGAGCTGTACGGCGCCTACCTGGCGCTGGTCTACGCGGCGGCGATCTTCGGCGGCTACGTCGCCGACAAGATCATCGGCTACCAGCGCGCGATCCTGCTTGGCGCGGTGATCATGGCCGCGGGCCTGTTCCTGATCATGGTGCCGAGCGAGCAGTGGCTGAAGCTCGGCCTGGCCACGGTGATCGTCGGCAACGGCCTGTTCAAGCCGATCATCTCGACCATGGTCGGCAAGCTCTACGCCACCGGTGACGAGCGCCGCGATTCGGGCTTCACCATCTTCTACATGGGCATCAACATGGGCGCGTTCATCGCGCCGATCCTGACCGGCTGGCTCGCAGAGCGCATGTTCGGCGGCACGCCGGAACTGCCGGCCTACAAGGTGGTGTTCATCGCCGCCGGCATCGGCATGCTGATCAGCCTGCTGTGGTTCTGGTTCGGCCGCCACCAGCTCCGGGGCATCGGTGCGCCTGCCCCCGGCACCGAGGGCATCGGCCGCGTGCTGATGGTCGCCGTGGGCGCGCTGGTCGCGATCCCGGTCTACTACTTCCTGCTGACCATCGACGCCGGCGTGCTCAACTGGATCCTGATCGCGCTGTTCGTGGTGCCGGCGATCATGCTGCTGGTCGAGGGCATCCGCGAGGGCAAGGTGCAGCGCGACATGGTGATCGCGATGCTGATCATCTTCGGCTTCAACGTGCTGTTCTGGATGTTCTTCGAACAGGCCGGCAGCTCGTTCAACTTCCTCGCCCAGAACATCGTCGAACGCGACCTCGGCGGCTGGATCTTCCCGGTCGGCTGGTTCCAGTCGGTCAACTCGATCGCGATCATCACCCTGGCGCCGGTGCTGGCCTGGCTGTGGGTCGCGATGGGCCGCGCTAATCCGTCGATCCCGCGCAAGTTCGGCCTGGGGCTCATCTTCAACGGCCTGGCCTTCCTGCTGCTGATGTTCGCGCTGTCGAGCCTGGTCGATCCGCAGACGCTGAAGATCCCGTTCTGGACGCTGTTCATGGTCTACGTGATCCAGTCGATCGGCGAGCTGTGCCTGTCGCCGATCGGCCTGTCGATGACCACCAAGCTGGCCCCGGCCAAGCTGACGGGTCTTGCGATGGGCGGCTGGTTCCTGTCGATCGCGATCGGCAACAACCTCTCGGGCATCTTCGCCAGCAGCGTCAGCGGCGAGGGCGGCATGACGGTCGAGTCCGCGCACGCCGGCTACACCTTCGGCTTCTGGGCCCTGCTCGGCGCCGGCGTGCTGCTGTTCCTGATCGCTCCGTTGATCCAGAAACTGATGCATGGGGTGAAGTGACGCAATGGCCTGCGCGCGCAGCGCGCAGCTGCCATTGCGTCATCCCGAGCCGCAGGCGAGGGATCTCCTGCCCGGTCGCGATTGTCTTGTCGAACGCAGGAGATCTCTCCCCCGCTGCGCGGACTCGAAATGACAGCGGGTGTTGGTGACGTCGCTCGCCACCCTCGCTGTCATCCCGAGCCGAAGGCGAGGGATCTCCTGGCTGGCACGACTGTGTTGCTGGATACCGGAGATTTCTCCCCCGCTGCGCGGGCCCGACATGACAGCGAGTGATCGATGACCACCACCACCACACTGCCGCGCCCGACAGCCCCCCAGCGCTGGCTCGCCCTGCTGCTGGTCAGCCTGGCGATGTTCGGCAACTACTACGCCTACGACGCGCTGAACCCGGTCATCGACCTGCTGCGCTCGCAGGTCGGGCTCAGCTACGGCCAGATCGGCACGCTGTCGACCGCCTACAACGTCGCCGCGCTGCTGGTGCTGCTCGTCGGCGGCTACATCGTCGATCGCTTCGGCACGCGCAGCGCGATCCTGGTGTTTTCCGCGATCTGCGTCGCCGCGGCGGCGATCACCGCGGCCGGCTCGCAGTACGAGACGATCCTCGCCGGCCGCTTCCTGCTCGGCATCGGCGCCGAGCCGCTGATCGTGGCCGTGACCACGGTGCTGGCGAAGTGGTTCAGCGGCAAGGAGCTGGGCCTCGCCTTCGGCCTGAACCTGTCGGTGTCGCGGCTGGGCTCGGCCTCGGCCGACTGGTCGACCTCGTTCGCCAGCCCGCTGTACGCCAACTGGCAGGATCCGCTGTGGCTGGCGACCGGCGTCGCCGGCGTCGGCTTCGCGGCGGCGGCGCTGTACTGGATGCACGAGCGGCGCGCGCAGGGGCGCGTCGACCTCGGCGATGCCGGCGAAGTCGACCGGCTCGACCTGCGCCGGCTGTACGCCTTCGGCCGCGCCTACTGGTACATCGTCGCGCTGTGCGTGGTGTTCTACGCGACGATCTTCCCGTTCCGCACCTTCGCCATCGACTATTTCCAGCAGGCGCACGGCCTCGGGCGCGAGGCGGCGGGCGCGCTCAGCAGCCTGCTGCCGATGTCGGCGATCGTGCTCACGCCGCTGTTCGGGCTGTGGGCGGACAAATCCGGTGGGCGCGCGAAGTTCATGCTGGTCGGCACCGCGGTGATGCTGCCGCTGTTCCTGATGGTGACCTACCTGCCGCCGGGGCCGGCGCTGGCGATCCCGTTCACCAGCCACGCGGTGCCGGCGACGCTGCTGCTGGTGGCGGTGCTGCTGGGCGCGGTGTTCTCGCTGATTCCGGCGGTGATGTGGCCGGCGGTGGCCTACATCGTCGAACCGCGGCGGCTGGGCTCGGCCTATGCGCTGATGACCTTCTGCCAGCAGGCCGGCTGGGCGCTGGTGCCGCTGGTGGTCGGCCTGCTCAACGACCGCGCGGCGGCGGGGCCGGACAATCCCGCCGGCTATGCCGGCGGGATGTGGTTCTACACTGCGCTGGTCGCGGTCGGCGTGATCTTCGCGTGGAAGCTGTGGCGGCTGGAGGCGAAGGCGCCGGCCAGCGCGTGATGCCCGCTGCCGGCGTGATGCCGGCTCAGATGTGCCGCAGCATTGCGTCCATGCCCTCGCCGGAGAGCTTGTCGATCAGCCGGTCGAACATCTCCCGCTCGTCCTCGCTCAGCGGCGAGACGAGGTGCTCCTGGCAGGCCATCACCATCGGCGCGACCTCGTCGTGGACCGAGATGCCGGCCTGCGACAGCGTCAGTACCGAGCGCCGGCGGTCGTCGCCGTGGATCTCGCGCTGGATCAGTTCGCGCTCCAGCAGGCGCGCCACCGCGCGGCTGACGGCGACCTTGTCCATCGCGGTGCGCTCGGTCACCTCGCGCGCCGACAGCCCCGGGTAGCGGCCCAGCACCGCCATCACCCGCCATTCGGTGATCGCCAGTCCGAAGCGGCGGTGGTACTCGCTGGAAATGGCGTTGCTCACCCGGTTGGACAGCACGCTCAACCGGTATGAGAGAAGACGTTCGAGGTCGAATTCGACCGGTGCCCTGGCGGCGGTTGGCTCGGACATGATGCGCTGCACCTTGCTGTTGGTTGCACCTGAAACTGTACAATAGTCGGGTGGACGCGGTCGCGTCGCCTTCCCCCGAGGAGTATCCCATGACAGCGCAGACCCAGGCCGCTGCCGGCCAAGCCGGCATGCAGGTGGCCACCTTCGAGAACCCGATGGGCATCGACGGCTTCGAGTTCGTCGAGTATGCCGCGCCCGAGGGCCAGGCTGGCCAGCTGCACGACTATTTCAAGCGCCTGGGCTTCGTCCAGGTCGCGCGCCATCGCACGCGTCCGATCAGCACCTACCGCCAGGGCGACTGCACCTTCCTGATCAACGAGGATCCGGACTCGTTCGCCGCGCGCTTCGCCGCGCAGCACGGCCCGAGTGCCTGCGGTTTCGCGATCCGCTTCAGCAAGCTCGCCGAGTGGGTGCGGGTGCAGGCGCTGAAGAACGGTGCCGAGGCCTTCGACGCGCAGGACGAGCTGAGCAAGGCCGTCGCCGCGCCGGTGATCAAGGGCATCGGCGGCTGCATGCTGTACCTGGTCGACCGCTACGACGACAAGGGCACGATCCACGACCCGGACTACGAGTACCTGCCCGGCGCCGACCTGCTGCCCAAGGGCTTCGGCCTGACCTTCATCGACCACCTCACCCACAACCTCTACCAGGGGAACATGGCGAAGTGGTCGAACTACTACGAGCGCCTGTTCAACTTCCGCGAGATCCGCTACTTCGACATCAAGGGCGCCAAGACCGGCCTGCTGTCGAAGGCGATGACCGCACCCGACGGCATGGTGCGCATCCCGCTCAACGAGTCGAGCGATCCGAAGAGCCAGATCAACGAGTACCTCGACAGCTACCACGGCGAGGGCATCCAGCACATCGCCTGCTTCACCGATGACATCTACACCACGGTCGAAGCGATGCGCGCGCAGGGCGTCGAGTTCCTCGACACGCCGGACACCTACTTCGACGTGATCGACCAGCGCATCCCGGACCACGGCGAGGATGTCGCGCGGCTGGCGAAGAACAAGATCCTGATCGACGCCGACCCGGAGACCAAACAGCGCAAGCTGCTGCAGATCTTCACCACCAACGCGCTCGGCCCGATCTTCTTCGAGATCATCCAGCGCAAGGGCAACGAAGGCTTCGGCGAAGGCAACTTCCAGGCCCTGTTCGAGAGCATCGAACGCGACCAGATGCGCCGCGGGGTGCTTTAATCTGCGCTGACAGAGCAAATTCGTGTCAAACATATACAACGTCGTCATTCCCGCGAAAGCGGGAATCCATGGTCGTTGAGCCGAGAAATGGATTCCCGCTTTCGCGGGAATGACGAGCAAAGGCGACTTGTCCAGCGTTGCCCTAACAGCGAGACGCGTCATGACCACGAACGGCTACATGTCCGGCTTCGGCAACGAGTTCGCGACCGAGGCGATCCCCGGTGCGCTGCCGGTGGGGCGCAACTCGCCGCAGCAGGTGGCGTTCGGGCTGTACGCCGAGCAGCTGAGCGGCAGCGCCTTCACCGCGCCGCGCGCACACAACCGGCGCAGCTGGCTGTACCGCATCCGCCCGGCGGCGATGCACGGGAAGTTCGAGCCGTTCGCGCAGTCGCGCTTCCACGACCGCTTCGGCGAGGCGCCGGTCTCGCCCGACCAGATGCGCTGGAATCCGCTGCCGGTGCCGAGCGCGCCGATCGACTTCGTCGAGGGCCTGTACACCGTCGCCGGCAACGGCGGCAGCGAGGCCCACGCCGGCGTCGGCATCCACCTGTACGCGGCCAACACCGCGATGCGCGGGCGCTACTTCTACAGCGCCGACGGCGAGCTGCTGCTCGTGCCGCAGCAGGGGCGCCTGCATATCGCCACCGAGCTGGGCGTGCTCGACGTCGAGCCGCAGGAAATCGCGGTGATCCCGCGCGGCGTGCGCTTCCGCGTCGAATTGCCCGACGGCGCCTCGCGCGGCTACGTCTGCGAGAACTTCGGCGCGCCGCTGCGCCTGCCCGACCTCGGTCCGATCGGCTCCAACGGCCTGGCCAACCCGCGCGACTTCCTCACGCCGGTCGCCGCGTACGAGGAGCTCGAGGGCAGCTTCGAGCTGCTCGCCAAGTTCAACGGCCACCTGTGGCACGCGCCGATCGGCCATTCGCCGCTGGACGTGGTCGCCTGGCACGGCAACCACGCGCCGTACAAGTACGACCTGCGCCGCTTCAACGCCATCGGCTCGATCAGCTTCGACCATCCCGACCCGAGCATCTTCCTGGTGCTGACCTCGCCGACCGACACGCCCGGCGTGGGCAACATGGACTTCGCGATCTTCCCGCCGCGCTGGCTGGTGCAGCAGGACACCTTCCGCCCGCCGTGGTTCCACCGCAATATCGCCAGCGAGTTCATGGGCCTGATCCACGGCGTGTACGACGCCAAGGCCGAGGGTTTCGCGCCGGGCGGCTGCTCGCTGCACAACTGCATGACCGGGCACGGGCCGGATGCGGCGACCTTCGACAAGGCCTCCAGCGCGGACCTGTCGAAGCCGGATGTCATCAGCGACACCATGGCCTTCATGTTCGAGACGCGCGGCGTGCTCAAGCCGACGCGGCAGGCGGTCGAGGCCGCGCACCGCCAGCGCGACTACCAGGCGTGCTGGGCGGGGCTGCAGAAGCATTTCTCGCCGCCGGGTTGAAGGCCTTCCGGGCATCGGTTTGTCGGCCGCCGAAGGCGGTCGGAAGCCCTTGGCCTGAAGTACAACGGCGCCGATGACACGCCACGTCAGGGGCCTGCCGCCACGCTAACGTCCAACGTGACATGCTCCGCCCAAACCATCGATCGGAGTCGACCATGCGCCTGTCCGCCGCCGTCCTTGCCGCCGCCGTCACCGCACTGTGCGCCTGCAGCGCGCAGCGCGACGAAGTCGACACCCCGTCGCAGGCCATCCAGGAAGCCGCTCCGCTGGCTGAACCACCGCTCGACCAGCCGCCGCACGACGTGCCGCCGGCCACCGCCGGCGACGAGGCGCTTGGCTCGCTGCGCGTCGGCGCGCCCGCGGCGGGCACGATCACCTTCGAGGGCTTCGGCCCTGCAGCCTTCGGTTCCACCGCCGAAGCCGTGCGCCAGGCCTGGGGCGGCGACCTCGGCGACGAACAGCCGTCCGAGCCCGGTGGCTGCCGCTACCTGATCCCGCAGCCGCTCGGCAGCGAGGGCTACCGCACCGCGTTCATGATCGAGGGCGACCGCTTCGTGCGCATCGACGTGCGCGATGCGTCGGTCACAGCGCCCGGTGGCGCGAAGCTCGGCATGACCGGCAACGAGGTGCGCGCGCTGTACCCCAAGGTCGAGGAGCAGCCGCACAAGTACGATCCCGCCGGCAAGGTGCTGCGCGTGGCCGATCCCGGTGGCGGCAGTGGTGCGCTGGTGCTGGAGCTCGATGCGGACGGTCGCGTCGACACGTGGCGCGTCGGCGTGCCGCCGCAGGTCGACTACGTCGAAGGCTGCTCCTGAGGTCGATGACGCCTCCGACCGGGCGGCATAGAATCCCGGGCTATCCATTGGACGGAGGGCATGGCGATGGTGGCTTCGCTGTTCTGGTTCGCGGCGGGCATCGTGCTGCTGGCGCTCGGGGGCGATTCACTGGTGAAGGCGGCTTCCGGGCTCGCGCGGCGGGCCGGCCTGTCGCCGTTCGCCACCGGGCTGGTGCTGGTCGCGTTCGCGACCTCGGTGCCGGAGCTGGCGGTCAACCTGCGCGCGATGTGGATCGGCGACCACGCGCTGGCGCTGGGCAACGCGGTCGGCAGCAACATCGCCAACTTCGGCCTGACCCTCGGCGCCGCCGCGCTGGCCGCGCCGCTGCTGATCCGCTGGAAGGCGCTGCCGCCGCTGCTGGTGTGCCTGGTGGTGGCGACGCTGGCGACGATCCTGCTCGGGCAGGACGGCCAGCTGACGCGCTTCGAGGGCTGCATTTTGCTGGCGGCATTCGTCGTCGTGCTCGGCTTCGCCTGGGCTTTCGGCCGCCGCCAGCCGGAGCTGCGCAACACGTTCTCCGGGTTCGCCAACACCAGTTCCGATACGGCGCTGAACCTGGTGCGCTTCGCGATCGCCGCCGCGCTGCTGTTCTTCGGCGCCAAGTGGGCGGTGCAGGGTGTCGTCGGCGTGCCGGGAGCGTCGTCGGGGCTCGCCCACGCGCTGGGCATGGAGTCGCTGCTCGGTGGCCTGCTGCTGGTGGCGATCGGCACCGCGCTGCCGGAGATGGCGGCGGCGATCGCGGCGGCGCGGCGCGGGCAGGGCGACGTCGTCGCCGGCCACGTGATCGGATCGAGCCTGTTCAACCTGCTGGTGATCGTCGGCGGCATGGCGGCGGTGCGCGGCGTGACGATGCCGGCCTCGTTCGTGAGGTTCGAACTGCCGGCGGCGCTGGTGTTCGCCGCGCTGCTGCTGCCGATGCTGCGCGGAGACCTGCGCATCAGCCGCGCCGAGGGCGGGGTGCTGCTGCTGGCGTTCCTGGCCTGGGTCGGGTTCGAGCTGCTGCTGGCCTGAGCCGGCACCACGCCTCAGCTCAGCAGCTCGGGTCGCCGCCGTCGGGCCGCGGCGGCACGTGGGTGTCCTCGTCGGACTTGCCCGGCTGCTGCGGCCATTCGTCCATGTGCAGCGACAGCGCGGCCTTGGACATCAGGTGCGCGCTGATCGGCGCGGTGATGAACAGGAAGGCGGTGATCAGCAGCTCGCGCGGCTGCGGGTCGCTGTCCACGAACAGGTGGTAGCCCACCGAGGCCACGAGTATGCAGCCCACGCCGAGCGTACTGGCCTTGGTCGGCGCGTGCAGGCGGCGGAAGAACTCCGACAGCTTCACCAGGCCGATGCCGCCCATCAGGACGAAGAAGCTGCCGGCGAGCAGCAGGGCGACCAGCAGCAGTTCCCAGAACACGTTCATTCGACGATGTCCCTCCGGATCACGTACTTGCTCAGCACCACGGTGCTGACGAAACCGAGCATGGCGATGATCAGCGCCGCCTCGAAGTAGATGGCGGTCTTGAGATACATGCCCAGCAGCATCAGCTCGGCGATGGCGGTGACGTTGAGCGTGTCCAGGGCGAGGATGCGGTCGGGCACGGTCGGGCCGCGCAGCAGCCGCCACAGCGCCAGCAGCATGGCCGCACCGACCACGTGCATCGACACGCCGATGGCGATGTCGACCAGGCCCATGCCGAACAGCTCGATGCCGGCGAGTTCGGGAGTGGTCACGGGAAGATCTCCATCAGCGGGCGCTCGTAACGACGCTTGATGTCCGCCACCAGCGTGGCCTCGTCATCAAGATCGAGCACGTGTACGAGCAGATAGCGGCGGTCGTCGGACAGCGCCGCGGTCACGGTGCCCGGGGTGAGGGTGATGCAGCAGGCCAGGGCCGAGATGCCGTGGATGTTGCCGATGTCCAGCGGGTACCAGATGAAGGCGGAGTGGAGCTTCGACTCACGCCCGAGCACCTGGCGCGCGACGCGCAGGTTGCTCATCACGATGTCGATCAGCAGCACCACCGCCAGCTTCGGCAGCGGTCGCAGGCTGCCGATGCGCGCGAACTCGCGGTCGATCCGCGCCGCGTAGATCGGGATCACCAGGCCCAGTACCAGGGCGAGGCTGAACTGGGCGAGGTTGACCTCGGATACCAGCAGCAGCCAGAACACGATGACGGTCAGGGTGAGCGGCAGCGAGGGCAGGAGGGTGCGACGGTTCATGGCTGCCTCTCCTGCTGCAGGGCGCCGCGGACCTGGTCGATGTAGGTCGCCGGCGCCAGCAGCTGTTCGGCGGTGGCGCGGGTGTAGGCGGTCAGCGGTCCGGGCGTGACCGACATCGCCACGCCGTAGGACAGCAGCAGCATGGTGGCGATGGTCTCGGGCAGGCGCAGGCGGCCACGGGCATTGCGCGGACCGTCGCCGGGCGGCGAGGGCTGCACCGGCGCCGGCTTCCAGAAGATGCGGGTGCCGGCGCGGGTCAGGCCCACGATCACCAGCATGCTGCTGCCCAGCAGTGCCGGCCAGACCCAGCGGATCTCGGCCTCCGGCACCGCCTGCAGCAGCAGGGTCTTGCCGACGAAGCCCGACAGCGGCGGCAGGCCGGCGACCGAGATCGCGCCGATCATGAACATCACGCCGGCCATCACCCGCACCCCCGCCGCCGGTGCGAACGCGCGCAGCGCATCGCCGGCGTCGCCGCGTCCGCGGCGCACCAGGTCGGCGACCAGGAACAGCGCCGCGGCCACGAAGCTGCTGTGCACCAGGTAGTAGAGTCCTGCCGCGATCGTGCCGGCGGTGCGCAGGCCGAAGGCGATGAACAGCGTGGTCGCCGAGACCAGCACCACGTAGGCCACCAGCACCCGCAGCCGCGAGGCCGCGAGCACGCCCAGCGTGGCCAGGGCCAGCCCACCGACCGCCGCCGGGAGCATCCAGTCCCAGCCGTAGCCGGCCATCGCGCCGGCGTCGTTGCCGAGCATCAGCGAGCTCACGCGCAGCACCGCGTAGATGCCGACCTTGGTCATGATCGCGAACAGCGCCGCGACCGCGGCAGGCGCGCGGGTGTAGGTCTCGGGCAGCCACAGGTACAGCGGCAGCAGCGCGGCCTTGGCGCAGAACACCACCAGCAGCAGGCCGATGGTGGCCTTGGCCAGCGGCAGGCTGGCCGGCGGCACGTTGGCCACGCGCTCGGCGAGTTCGGCCATGTTGAGCGTGCCGAACACGCCGTAGATGAGGCCCAGCGCGATCAGGAACAGGGTCGAGGCGGTGATGTTGAAGACCACGTAGTGCAGGCCCGCGCTCATGCGCACGCCGCGGCCACCCGACAGCAGCAGGCCGTAGGAGGCGATCAGCATCACCTCGAAGAACACGAACAGGTTGAAGATGTCGCCGGTGAGGAAGGCGCCGTTGAGGCCCATCAGCTGCAGCATGAACAGGGCGTGGAAATGCGGCGCGCGGCGGTCCCAGCCGGAACAGGCGTGCAGCAGGCAGGCGACGCCGAGCAGCGAGGTGGTCAGCACCATCAGCGCCGACAGCCTGTCGACCATCAGCGCGATGCCGATGCGCGCCGGCCAGTCGCCGAGGAGGTAGACCAGCACCGGGCCCTCGTTGGCGCGCAGCACCAGCAAAATCGCGACCAGCACGATGGCGGCCATGAACGTCCACGCCACCGAGCGCTGGACCACGGTGCCGATGCGCCGGTGCTCGACGAACAGCGAGACCGCGGCGCCGAGCAGCGGCAGCAGGATCGGCAGGATCGGCAGCTGGGTCATCGGCTGTCGTCCCGGGGGTCGCGCACGTCGCCGGCGTCGACGTGGTCGCTGTCGTTGTCGGCGCGGCTGCGCATCGCCAGCACGATGGTCACCGCGGTCATCGCGAACGAGATCACGATCGCGGTCAGCACCAGCGCCTGCGGGATCGGATCGGTGTGGTTGGCGAGCGTGGCCTCCACGCCCGGCTGGATCACCGGCGGCTTGCCCACGACCAGGCGGCCACTGGAGAAGATCAGCAGGTTGGTGGCGTAGGACAGCAGGGTCATGCCCAGGATCACGTCGAAGCTGCGCGCGCGCAGGGTCAGGTAGACGCCGGCGAACACCAGTACGCCGATGCTGCTGGCGATGGCCAGCTCCAGGGAAATCACGTCCAGCGAGATCATGCGGCCTCCCCGGTGAAGCACGAGCGCGTGGCCGGATCGATCACGCCGCGGTGCGCGACCATCTTCTTCGAGGGCTTGAGCGTGCCCATCATCGACAGGATCAGCATGGTGCTTCCGAACACGACCAGGTAGACGCCCAGGTCGAAGACCGAGGCGCTGGCCAGCGGGATGGTGCCGAGCAGCGGCAGCTCGAGGTCGTAGTGGCCGCTGGTCAGGAACGGCAGGTCGAGCAGCATCGACGCTGCGCCCGAGAACAGCGCCACCAGCAGGCCGATCGCGATCGCGCGGATGTAGTCGAAGCCGAAGCGCGATTCGACCGAGGCCGCGCCCTGGATCACGTACTGGATCAGCAGCGGCGCGGCCAGGGTCAGGCCGGCGATGAAGCCGCCGCCGGGCGCGTTGTGGCCGCGCAGGAACAGGAAGATCGAGACCACCATCGTCAGCGGGAACATCATCTGCGCCAGGTCCGCCGGCACCGGCAGCTTGATCGGCGGACCGGGCATGATCTTCTCCGGCGCCATGCGCGCGCGGCGCAGCATGGCGTGCACCACCAGGCCGGCGATCGCGAACACGGTGATCTCGCCGAAGGTGTCGAAGCCGCGGAAGTCGACCAGGATCACGTTGACCACGTTGCTGCCCCAGGCCTCGGGCAGGGAGCGCGCGGTGATCTCGGCGGCGACGCCGTTGACCGGTGGCCGGGTCATCATCGCCCAGGCCAGGCCGCCGGCGCCGAGGCCGGCGACGAGCGCCACCGCGCCGTCGCGCAGGCGCCGCCACGTGGCGCGGACCGGCGGCGAATCCTTGGGCAGGTAGTGCAGGCCCAGCAGCATCAGCGCCACCGTCACCAGCTCGACCAGCAGCTGGGTCAGCGCCAGGTCCGGTGCCGACAGCGCGACGAAGGTCATGCTGACCGCCAGGCCGCAGCCGCCCATCACCAGCACCGCCAGCAGGCGATAGCGGTACAGCGCCAGTGTTGCGATCGCGCAGCTGACCAGGATCAGCCACAGCACCCAGGCCAGGCGCACCATCGGCTGCCCGGCGAACACCACCGCCTGCCCCGGCTCGCCCCAAGTGGCGATGAAGGGCGCGGCGCCGGCGGCGATCGCCACCAGCACCAGCCACAGCAGGCTGCGCTGCATGCTGCCGTTGGCGATGGTGTGGGTGAAGCGGCGGCCGAGGCGGAACAGGGCCTCGATGTTGAGGTGGAACAGCTTGCGCCCCTGCGAATGGCGCACGATCGCGTGCAGGTCGAGCACCTTGTTGAGGCCCAGGTACAGCAGCACGCCGCAGACCACGCCGCCCAGGCTCATCAGCAGCGGGGTGTTGATGCCGTGCCAGATCGCCAGGCTGTATTCGGGCATCGCGTCGCCGAGCACGCCGCGCGCGGCCGCGTCCAGCGCCGGACCGATGGTCCACTGCGGCGCGATGCCGACCGCCATGCAGGCCACCACCAGGATCGCCACCGGCACGCGCATGAAGCGCGGCGGCTCGTGGACCTCGCGGTCGACCGCGCGCGGGCCCTCGCCGAGGAAGGTGTCGTAGACGAAGCGCAGGCTGTAGGCCACGCCGAAGGTCGCGAACAGGAAGGCGGCGGTGGTGATGAAGATCCGCATCCCTTCGTGGCCTTCGATCTCCAGCGCCTGGGCGAAGAACATCTCCTTGGACAGGAAGCCGTTGAGCAGCGGGATGCCGGCCATCGCCATCGAGGCGATGATCGCCAGCGTGCTGGTGTAGGGCAGCAATCGCCGCAGCCCGCCCAGCCGACGCATGTCGCGGGTGCCGGTCTCGTGGTCGATGATGCCGGCGGCCATGAACAGCGAGGCCTTGAAGGTGGCGTGGTTGAGCGTGTGGAACAGCGCCGCCACCACCGCCATCGGCGTCGACATGCCCAACAGCAGGGTGATCAGCCCCAGGTGCGAGATGGTCGAATACGCCAGCACGCCCTTGAGGTCGTGCTGGAAGATCGCATTCCAGGCACCGATCAGCAGGGTCAGCGCGCCCACGATCGAGACCACGTAGAAGAACAGGTCGGTGCCGGCCAGCACCGGGTGCAGGCGCGCGAGCAGGAAGATGCCGGCCTTCACCATCGTCGCCGAGTGCAGGTAGGCCGAGACCGGGGTCGGCGCGGCCATCGCGTGCGGCAGCCAGAAGTGCATCGGGAACTGCGCGCTCTTGGTGAACACGCCGGCCAGCACCAGGCCGAGGATCCACGGATACCATTCATGGGCGCGGATCACGTCGCCCGCGGCCAGCACCGCGTCGAGCTCGTAGCTGCCGACCACGCGGCCGATCATCACCACGCCGCCGAGCAGGGCCAGGCCACCGGCGGCGGTGATGGTCAGGGCCATGCGCGCGCCCTCGCGGGCGTCTTCGCGGTGGAACCAGAAGCCGATCAGCAGGAACGAGCTGATCGAGGTGAGTTCCCAGAACACCACCGTCAGCAGCAGGTTGCCCGACAGCACCATGCCCAGCATCGCGCCCATGAACAGCAGCAGGAAGCTGAAGAAGCGCCGGGTCTTCTCCTGCGGACCAAGGTAGTAGTGCGCGTACAGCACCACCAGCGCACCGATGCCCAGCACCATCAGCGCGAACATCCAGGCCAGGCCGTCCAGGCGCAGGGTGAAGCGCAGGCCCGCGGCCTCGATCCAGGCCTGGCTGGACTGCAGGACCGTGCCGTCCATCACCGCCGGCGTCAGCTGCGCCAGCACCACCAGCCCGAGCAGCGGCGCGGCCGCCGCCAGCCAGGCGATGGTCCGTCGCGAGGCGCCGCGGGACAGTGCGATGAGCAGCGCCGCCGCGAAGGGCAGGGCCAGGAGCAGGACGAGCATCTGGAATCCGGTGTGGACGGGTCGGCGCGGCGCGGGTGCGGCGGGCCGGCGCCCGAGTTTAACCGACGACCGATCCGGCGCCGGGGCCGGAGGGGCGCGAAGTATCCTGTCGCGATGACCGGAATCCGACCGCAAGCGCCGCAGGCCCCGATGTCGGGACGCAGCGTGCTGGTCTTCGGCGGCAGCGGCCAGATCGGCCGCCCCGTGCTGGCGCGGCTGGCCGCGGCGGGCCATGCCACGCTGGCGGTCTCACGCACGGCGCAGCCCGCGCTGGCGGGGGTGAGCTGGCGGCAGGGGGCACTGGCGGAGCCGGGAGCGCTGCCGGGACGGGTCGATGCCCTCGTCAGCTGCGGCCCGCTGGATGCGTTCGCGGCCTGGTTCGCGCGCGCGACGGTCGACTGCGGCCGCGTGGTCGCGTTCGGCTCGACCAGTGTCGCGGTCAAGCAGGATTCCGCCGACCCCGGCGAACGCGACCTCGCCCGCCGCCTGCGCGAGGCCGAGGCGACGCTGTTCGAGACCGCGGCGCGGCGCGGCATCGGCGCGACCGTGCTGCGCCCGACCCTGGTCTACGGCGCCGGCCGCGACGCCACGCTTACCCGCATCGCGACGCTCGCCCGGCGACTGCACGGCTTCGCCCTGCCGGCCGACGCCACCGGACTGCGCCAGCCGGTGCACGTCGACGACCTCGCCGACGCGGCGCTGGCCTGCCTCGATGCCCCGGCGGCGCAGGGCAAGGCCTATGCCCTGCCGGGTGGCGAGACGCTGCCGTACCGGGAGATGGTCGCGCGCGTGCTGGCGGCGTTGCCGCAGCGGCCGCGCCTGTTCGTGCTGCCGCCGGCCCTGTTCCGTGCGCTGCTGCTGCCGGCGCGCGCCGCGGGCCTGGCGGCGGGCTTCAGCGACGCCGCGCTCGCGCGCATGCGCGACGACCTCGTGTTCGACGACGCGCCCGCGCGTCGCGACTTCGGCTACGCCCCGTGCGCCTTCGCGCCGGACGCGGCGATGCTCACAGCTCCGGCGTGACCTCGACCACCGGCGGCCGCGCCTTCTGCAGGGTGCGGATCGCGATCACCAGCACCCCGCCGATCACCATCGCGCCGCCGATCCACAGCGCCGGGCCCGGACGGTCGCCCCAGAACACGATGCCCAGCAGCACCGCAAACACCGGCGTCAGCAGCAGGTAGGGCGTGACCTGCGCCACCGGATGGCGCTGCACCAGCCAGTAGAACGCACCATGCCCGGGCAGCGAGGCGAACACCGCCGCGTACAGCGCGCCGCCCCAGCCGATCCACGTCGCCTCGCGCAGCGCGGTGAATCCGTCCGGCTCGAACACCAGGCTGATCGCCAGCAGTGGCGGCAGGCTCAGCACCGCCGTCCAGCCCTGCTGGTCGACCAGGCCGACGCCGCGCAGGCCGCGCATCAGCACGGTGCCGATCGCCAGCATCAGCGAGGCGACGAGCATCGCCAGCAGCGCCAGCGGCGCGTCCAGCACCATCGGGTCGAAGCCCAGCACCAGCACCCCGGCGAAGCTGAGCGTGATCGCCAGCGCGGTGCGCCAGGCGAAGCGTTCGCCCAGCCACCACCACGCCAGCAGCACCGCCATCGGCACGTAGGTCTGGGCGACGATCGCCGGCGAGGACAGGTTGCCGGCGAGCTGGATCGCCAGGAAGCTGGTGCCGAAGTGCAGGGCGCCGGTGAACAGTGCAATCGCCGCCAATCGTGGCCACTGTGAACGCGGCGGCAGGCGCATGAACGGCGCCAGCATCACCACCAGGATCGCCATGCGCATTGCGGTGAACAGGAACGGCGGCAATTCCTGCAGCGCGTGCGCGGAAGTGAGGAAGTTGACCGCCCAGACCAGGCAGATCAGCAGCGCGAGCGCGAGGTCGCGCCCGTGCAGCCCGGGCGCGGCGGTCACGGGATCACCAGCGCCAGCCGAGCCTGCGGTAGAGCTTGGACAGCACCCAGGCCGGGCCGATCAGCAGGTAGCGCAGGTCGGTGAAGAAGCTCGGCTTCTTGCCCTCGAACAGCTTGCTGTGGCCGACGAACTGCGCGATCCACGCCACCACGAACACGCCCACGGCCAGCCACAGCAGGAAGCGCGTGCTGGTGCTGCGCTCGATCCAGAAGGTCAGCCACAGCATCGCCACGAACACCGCGAGCATGCCGAAGCCGATCCGCCGCGAATTGCGGAAATAGAACATCCACGCCGCGAAACAGGCCAGCGCCGCCCACAGCCCGGCGCTGAAGCCGCTCTCCGCCGGCACCGGGATGCACCACAGCAGGGCGATGACGCTCCACAGGATCAGCGGAACGGCGAAGACGTGGATCCACTGGTTGGTGTCGTTGCGGTGGTCGCTGGAATAGCTGGCGAACCAGCGGTCGATCGGGCGTTCGGGTGCCTCGTTGATCGCGCTCATGAGTACCCTCCCGGGGATGCCGGCACAGGCGTGCAGGATAGCGCAGGCGGCCACGGGCAAGACGCGGGGACGTCCGGACAAGCGGTGTGCCTGCGTCGTCGGCAGCCACTGGCATCGTGCGGGAGATCTCTCCCTGCGGTCGAGATGACAAACCCGCGCATGCCGCGCGCAAGCCGCAAACCTGTCATCTCGACCGCAGGGAGAGATCTCCGTCCGAACGCACGACAGCCCGATCGCGCGCGAGCGCGCTCCCACTTGATCAGTCGATGCTGATCCCCGCCAGCCGCTGCAGCGCCTCGGCGTAGCGTGCGCGGGTGCGCTCGATCACCTCAGGCGGCAGCCTCGGCCCGGGCGCGGTCTTGTCCCAGTCCAGCGTTTCCAGGTAGTCGCGCACGATCTGCTTGTCGTAGCTCGGCGGGCTGGTGCCGACTTCGTATGCGTCGGCCGGCCAGTAGCGCGAGGAGTCGGGCGTGAGCATCTCGTCCATCACGTACAGGCGGCCGTCGGCGTCGGTGCCGAACTCGAACTTGGTGTCGGCCAGCAGGATGCCGCGTTCGGCCGCATACGCCGCGGCGTGCCTGTACAGGCGCAGGGTGGCGTCGCGCACCTGTTCGGCGAGGTCGGCGCCGGCGAGCTTGACCGCGGTGTCGAAGTCGATGTTCTCGTCGTGGTCGCCGACGGCGGCCTTGGTCGAGGGCGTGAAGATCGGCTCGGGCAGCTGCTCGGCCTGGCGCAGGCCGTCGGGCAGGGCGATGCCGCTCACGCGCCCGGTGCGCTGGTAGTCCTTCCAGCCGCTGCCGATGATGTAGCCGCGGGCAATGGCCTCGACCGGCACCGGGCGCAGCTTCTTGGTCACCACCGCGCGCTTTTCGTACAGCGCCGGGTCGACGCCGGCGGGCAGCACGCTGGCCACGTCGACGTCGGTGAGATGGTTGGGGACCAGCGCCGCGGTCTGCGCGAACCAGAAATTGCTGATCTGGCACAGCATCTCGCCCTTGCCGGGGATCGGGTCGGGCAGCACCACGTCGAACGCGCTGAGGCGGTCGCTCGCCACCATCAGCAGGCGGTCGTTGCCGAGGTCGAACACGTCGCGGACCTTGCCGCGGTGGCGCAGGGTGAGGCCGGGCAGGTCGGAGGACAGCAGGGTCGTCGCCAAGGAGGGTCAGCCTTCGGGCGGGTCGGCAAGTGTAGTGCGATTCCCCGCGGCAATGAACGGCCGGGCGCGCGGCGCGGACAGGCCCTACACTGTCGCCATGGACCGCTGGTACGGAAAACTGCTGGGCTTCATCGCCGGCTGGCTGCTGATGCGCCACCCCGCCGGCGGCCTGATCGGCCTGCTGATCGGCCACGCCTTCGACGCCGGCTGGATCACCTCCGGCCGCTCGGCGCCCTACCGCGAGCTCGGGCTGGACAGCGACGCCAGCGACACCGAGATCGACCAGGCCTACCGCCGGCTGATGTCGCAGTACCACCCCGACAAGCTCGCCGGCGCCGCGCCTGAACTGGTCGAACAGGCCGAGAAGAAGGCGCGCGAGATCAACGCCGCCTACGACCGGATCCGGAAGCAGCGGCGCCGCTAGCGGCAGCCGGCGCGGCGCGCATCGCGCCGCTGCGCGAGGTACTCCCCATTTCGTTCGGAACCACACCCATGCAGCCCCCCGTCATCGCCCCCTCCATCCTCTCGGCCAACTTCGCGAAACTCGGCGAGGAAGTCGACCGCGTCCTCGCCGACGGCGCCGACTGGGTGCACTTCGACGTGATGGACAACCATTACGTGCCCAACCTGACCATCGGCCCGCTGGTGTGCGAGGCGCTGCGCAAGCACGGCGTCACCGCGCCGATCGACGTGCACCTGATGGTCGAGCCGGTCGACCGCATCGTCCCGGACTTCGCCCAGGCCGGCGCCAGCCTGATCAGCTTCCACCCGGAAGCGTCGAAGCACGTGCACCGCACGATCCAGCTGATCAAGGCCGAGGGCTGCCAGGCCGGGCTGGTGCTCAATCCCGCCACGCCCGTCGACGTGCTCGACTACGTGCTCGAAGACCTGGACCTGGTGCTGCTGATGTCGGTAAACCCCGGCTTCGGCGGCCAGGCCTTCATCCCCTCGGCGCTGGACAAGCTGCGCAAGGTGCGCGAGCGCATCGACGCCAGCGGCCGGCCGATCCGGCTGGAGATCGACGGCGGCGTCAAGCCGGACAACATCGGCGCGATCGCCGCCGCCGGCGCCGACACCTTCGTCGCCGGCAGCGCGATCTTCGGCCAACCCGACTATGCGGCGGTGATCGCGCAGATGCGCGACGAAATCGCGAAGGCCACGCGATGAATACCTGCGACCTCTGCGACCAGTTCGAAGACCGCGTGCGCGTGCTGGAGCTGCCGCTGCGCGACTACGGCGGACGCGTCGCCTTCTCCGGCCTCGTCAGCACGGTCAAGGCGCTGGAGGACAACTCGCTGGTGCGCGAGGCGGTGACCGAGCCCGGCGCCGGCCGCGTGCTGGTGATCGACGGCGGCGGCTCGCTGCGGCGCTCGATGCTTGGCGACATGCTCGCGGAGAAGGCCGCCGCCAACGGCTGGCGCGGCGTGCTGGTACATGGCGCGATCCGCGACAGCGCCGCGATCGCCAAGCTCGATCTCGGCGTCAAGGCGCTGGCGACCTGTCCGATGAAGACCGACAAGCGCGGGCAGGGCCTGCGCGACGTGCCGGTGGCGTTCGGCGGGCTGGTGATCGCGCCGGGGCAGTGGCTCGCGGCGGACGAGGATGGCGTGCTGCTGGCGGATTCGCCGCTGGGCTGAAGGCGATGGACGCGCCTGCGGGCCCGCCGCGTCCCTGACGACGGACCCGCCTTGTCGCGGCGGATCCGTCGCCGGAAGACATGAGGGCAATCCGGCCCCCGCCCATCGTCCCTGCCATGGCCTTCGATGCTGCGCGGGCTTCGTGACGCCGTGATGACGCCCCGCGGACTCTGGCGGACCCGGCTCCCCGCCCGTCTGGCCCGAGCCGGGCGACTCGATCCTCGAACGCTCCGTTGCGGCCGCAACCACCGGTCGCGCCCTCGCCGCAAAGCCGCTACATTAAGCTGATGGGCGCAACCGCATTCCCGCATTTCCGTGCTGCCGGCGAAGGCTGGCGATGGTGGCCGTCCGCCGCTATCGCAACCGCCCGCCCGCACCACGAGGAAATGCCGCGTGACCTCGCAAGACGAATTCGAACGCTCGGCCGCTGAAGGCCATACCCGCATCCCCGTGGTGCGCGAGGTCCTGTCCGACCTCGACACGCCGCTGTCGGTCTACCTGAAGCTTGCCGACGGCCCGCACACCTACCTGTTCGAATCGGTCGAGGGCGGCGAGCGCTTCGGCCGCTATTCCATCATCGGCCTGCCGGCGACGCGCGTGTTCACCTTCCACGGCCACGCGCTGACGGTGAGCGAGCACGGCGAGGTCGTCGAGACCCGCGAGATCGCCGACCCCTTCGCCGAAGTCGAGCGCCTGCGCGCGGCACACTCGGTGCCGAAGATCGCGGGCCTGCCCGGCTTCACCGGCGGCCTGGTGGGCTGGTTCGGCTTCGAGTGCATCGAGTATATCGAGAAGAGGCTGGTCGAACCGCGCCTGCGCGCCAACGCCAGGCCCGACGAGCTCGGGACCCCCGACATCCTGCTGATGCTCAGCGAGGAAGTCGCGGTGTTCGACAACCTCAAGGGCCGGCTCTACCTCATTGTCCACGCCGATCCGGGCGAACCGCAGGCCTGGGCGCGCGCCAATCGCCGCCTTGACGCGCTCGCGCATCGACTCCGCCACGCCGGCGCCGGCTACCCCGAAACCCTGCGGCCCGAGGCGCTGGACGAGGCGCACTTCGAATCCGGCTTCACCCGCCAGGGCTTCATCGACGCGGTGGCGAAGGCCAAGGACTACATCGCCGCCGGCGACGCCTTCCAGGTCGTGCTGTCGCAGCGCATGAGCGTGCCGTTCAACGCGCGCCCGGTGGACGTCTATCGCGCGCTGCGGGCGCTGAATCCGTCGCCGTACATGTATTTCCTCGACGTCGGCGGCACCCAGGTGGTCGGCTCCTCACCCGAGATCCTCGTGCGCCTCCAGCATACCGATGACGGCGGGAGCGAAGTCACCGTGCGCCCGATCGCCGGCACCCGCCCGCGCGGCGCCACGCACGAGGAGGACCTCGCGCTGGAAGTCGAACTGCTGGCCGATCCCAAGGAGCGCGCCGAGCACCTGATGCTGATCGACCTCGGCCGCAACGACGTCGGCCACGTCTCCGAGGCCGGCAGCGTCGAGATCGGCGAACGCTTCGTGATCGAACGCTACAGCCACGTCATGCACATCGTCAGCGAAGTCACCGGCCGGCTGAAGCCGGGCCTGAGCTACGCCGACGTGCTGCGCGCGACCTTCCCCGCCGGCACCGTCAGCGGCGCACCGAAGATACGCGCGCTGGAGATCATCCGCGAGCTGGAGCCGGTCAAACGCAACGTCTACGCCGGCGCCATCGGCTACATCGGCTGGCACGGCGACGCCGACACCGCCATCGCCATCCGCACCGCCGTCATCCAGGGCGGCCGCCTGCACGTGCAGGCCGGTGCCGGCATCGTCTTCGATTCCGATCCGGATAAGGAATGGGACGAGACCATGAACAAGGGCCGTGCGCTGTTCCGTGCGGTGGCGGAAGCGGCAAAAGGCTTGTAGGCATCCAACCGGAGAACGAGGCATGAAACGCATCATCGTGGCCGTCGCACTGTCGCTTGCGGTGCTGGGCGCGCAGGCGCAGTCGATCAGTGGGCAGCCTTTCATCGCCGTGCACGGCAAGGCGAAGGCAGACGTCGTGCCGGATGTCTTTCCGCTGGTGATCACCCTGTCGGAAACCAGCAAGGAGATGGCGAAGACGCAAGCGCTCATAGAAGGCTTGGCAAAGCAGGTCATTGACCTGACGCAGGCGATACAGATGGCCAATCGCGACGTGACCGTCTCCAATCTCGACGTGTCGCCGGAGTACCGCTACAACGACCGGGATGACACCGAGACCTTCCTCGGCAATACCTACAAACGCGAGATCAAGCTGCGCTTCCACACCCTGGAGGATCTGCAGAGGATGATCTCGTCGCTGCCGCAGGTGAAGCAGCTGCGACTGAACACCGGCGGCTTCGCAACATCGGAGGCGGAGGAACTTCGCCGCCAGCTGCTGTCGCAGGCGGTGGAAGATGCGCGCAAGACGGCGGAGATCATGGCGCAGTCCGTCGGCAAGCGGATCGGCACCGTGCACAATATCTCCAACCAGGGGTTCAACGTGCGCTATGTCACCTCCGGCAACGATTCAACGACATTGGATCGGGTCGCGGTGACGGGCACGCGATTGCGGGGCCTCACCGGCGACGTGGTGCTGCGCGAAGGCAGCATCCAGCTCGACCAGAATGTCTACATCATCTACACGCTGGTCGATTGAGGCTTTTCCATGCTGCTGATGATCGATAACTATGATTGAGGTCCACTGACCTCCATCGTCATCCATTGAGTACATCTAAACCATTGTTTTTAAAGGGCTTACTGTCTACCAAGCGCTTCCAAAATCTGGACAAATCCAGTCCCATTGTGTGTAATGGAGTGTGTAACGGGTCGATTTGGAGGCGTTATACACATGGCACTCACAGCACTCAATCTTCTCTCCGCACGCAAAGTGGAAACGGCGCAGCCCAAGCCCAAGGTGTACCAACTCCGGGACGGAGGCAGCCTCTTTTTGCGCGTTCAACCCAATGGCTCCAAACTTTGGTGGTATCGCTACCGGCTGGGCGGCGCCGAGCAGGTGTACTCGATCGGGGTGTACCCGAAGATCACGTTGGAGGCGGCTCGTGCTGAACGTGACCGGGCAAAGGCGTTGGTCAAGAAGGGTCTTGATCCGATCGTGGAGAAAAAGGCGGCGATCGCGCTCCAGGCCGACACATACGAGCGCACGTTCGAGACCGTTGCTCGGGAGTGGATCGTCAGCAATGCCCACTGGAGCGAGTACTACAC
Organism: Luteimonas sp.; assembly: GCA_035444805.1. Classification (GTDB taxonomy): domain Bacteria; phylum Pseudomonadota; class Gammaproteobacteria; order Xanthomonadales; family Xanthomonadaceae; genus Luteimonas. The sequence continues at coordinate 24,593 of DAOMPM010000036.1, forward strand.
CAACCAGGTCACCCGCTACCTTGAGAAGGACGTTTTTCCCCGGATCGGCAAGCTGCCGATCAGCACCATTAGGGCTCCGCATCTGCGTCCCATCATCAAGGATGTGGCTGCTCGTGATGCGAAGACTGTGGCGATCCTCATCCGCCAGTGGAGTGGACAGATCTTCAGCTATGCGGCCGCCCAAGGTCTCTGCGAATTTGATCCTGCCGCCTTGCTCAAGGGGCTGGTCAAGCGCCCTCAAGTCCGCCACAACCCTCCGCTGACGTGGGCTGAGATCCCGGACTTTCTGAATCGAGTGGACAACGAAGGGGGGTATCGAACGACGGTGCTCGCCCTCATGTTGATGGCCTTGACCTATGTGCGCACGGTCGAACTGCGCAAGGCATCATGGGAAGAGTTCGATTTGGACAATGCCATGTGGTCGATTCCTGCCGAGCGCATGAAGATGCGGCGCCCCCATCTGGTTCCCCTGTCGCGGCAGGCAGTGGCTGGGCTAAGGGAGCTTCATGCTCTAACTGGCGGTGGAAAGGTCTTGTTCCCGAGCTACAGGAAGCCCGGACAGGTGATGTCGGCAACGACGCTCAACCAAGCACTCAAGCGCATGGGCTATGCCGGGCGGTTTTCGTCCCACGGGTTCCGTTCGACCGCCACGACGATCCTAGGGTTGCTGGGATATCCCGAAAAGCGGGTTGATCTCCAACTTGCGCACTCCAAGAAAAACAAAGACTCCTCGCGTGCCCCCTACGACCACACGAAGTTCGTGGAGTCGCGCAAGGTGATCATGCAGGACTGGGCCGACATTCTCGACGCATTGCAGGCAGGGAAAAGCGTTGAAGATGTCACGAAGGCCTTTGGTCCCATGTCGAAGCGTAGAACTGCACTGCTCCGGGTTATCGAGCGCGAGTGATGCCTGCTACTCGGCGGGACAGTGCCATGGGAGAAGTTATATGGGGTTGCGCAGTCGAATGATGAAGGACTACGGCGGACAGCCAGGACCTGCTCAAACAGAGTCTAGATGAAGGTAACGTTGCCACCTCCACGCCCAATAGCGGCGCAGTTAGACTGCACCATCCTTGGCGACCTTCAGGGCTCTACGCTCGAACCGCTCTGAAACAGGGTTGGCTTGTTCGGCGGGCTGCTGCAGGTGCGTCACGATCTCGTAGGGGCCGTCGGCAAGTGGTCGCATGCAAATTCCCCATCCATGGGCCCGCTCTATGCGTGATTGCGCGGATACCCCGACGCCATAACCGGCCGCGACCCATAGCGCCATCATCTCGAAAGATGTCACCTGCTGAGTATGCTGCTCGTCCGCAGGCATAAAGGACGACAGCCGCTGATCCAGTAAGGGGCAGTTCTCTGCCTCCCAGCGAAACACAGGTTGGCTTAGCAGTTCGGCAATCGTGACCTTCCCCTTGTCCAAGAAAGGGCGTTTCAATGGCATCGCGACGGCCAGGCTCTCGCTCCACAGAGGCCGCCCCTTCAGGGACGGATCATTCGACTCTTGGAGAGATAGCCCTGCGTCGTAGCGGCCTTCGCGGAGTCCTGCCGCCAACTCGTCGCCTGTGATCTCAAAGAACGCGATGATGACTTCCGGCTCTTCGGCACGTTGCAACGCGAGCAGTGCCGATAAATGCGATGACGGTACGCCAGGCGCTATGGCAAGTTTGAAGCAGGAAAACTGGGTGGTGGCGTCATGCATGAAAGCCCCCAATAAGCTATCGGGCCAACAAGGTGAGCCAATATGATAGCGAAAAGAGTTAAGTTTAACGTGGTTAAATTACCTGGACTGCTTGACGCTTCTGTTAATGCAGAAGCGTACCGTTCAACGAGGCCGTCCCGCAGGCACAACCACATTTGAAGCCGAGCCAGCGCTCGCCTTCGGCAAAGCTGTGCGTGCAGCGCGCGTGGAGCAAGGAATTGCTCAGGAAGAGCTGGCTGCCTTGGCCGGGATCGAGCGCTCGCACATGGGCAAGATCGAACGGGGGGAGCATATGCCTACGCTCGCCTTGATACTAAAAATAGCCAATGCACTCAGGATAAGCTCTGCTGAACTGATGGTTGCAACGGAGCGCAACATCGGCTCTGGTCCCGATTCGTGCAACGAATGATCAACGGCTAATTCTGTTGGCCACCGAAATGGGTGCGGAGGCGAACGATAAATCGCTCCAGTGAAGCCGGCGGGCTGTCGTCATCGGGCCGAAGCAGGTAGGTCGTGATCACTGCTGACTCCACCGCCAACGGGCGGATCACGACATCCGGCCATCGGCAGCCAGCGATCCTGGTCTCCGTTGTGAATCCGACGCCAAAGCCTGCGCCGACAAGGGTGAGCATCATGTCCAGTGAGGCCACATGCTCAACAACATTGGGTTCGTTTTCCAGCGGCCGAAGGAGGCGCGCCAGTTCACGGCAATAGCCTTCGCATACATGTGGATCACACAAGATAAGCGGGTGGCTCCCGAGTTCATGAAGTGGGACTGCCTTGTGGGCGAGCAACTCGTGCAGCGCTGGCAGTGCCAGCACCAGCGGATCTTGCCAGACGGGTTCAGCAACGATGCCCTCACCGCCTTCGGCCGTATGTGCGAACCCGATCGTGAAGTCGCCAGAGCGCAGGCCGCGCAGTTGCTCAGCCAAGGGCAGTTCGCAGAGTCGGATCTCGATCTCCGGTTCCTCTGCGCGGCAACGGGCGAGAAACGCCGACAGCCGGGGATCGACTGCGCCATCCGACACCGCGATGCGGATGCTTCCTCGCAGGCCTGAGCCGATGGCCTTGGCGTTCTCCCGTGCCTGCTCCAGGATGGTGAATAGCCTGCGGACGTCCTGCAGGAACGTCGCACCTGCTGCCGTCAGCACGGTTCCCCGGCGGTTACGATCGAAGAGCAGCACACCCAGCTCTTCTTCAAGCTCTTTTATGGCCCGCGACAGAGGCGGTTGCTCGATATGGAGGCGATCAGCAGCCCGCGTGAAATGCAACTCCTCGGCCAGAACGACAAAATAGCGAAGATGTCGCAATTCCATGGAGTGTGCTCCTCTTCCATCCCTCAGATCTCTCTGAGCCATGTGTTCATCGGCGATAGCTTGGAGAGAGCAGGCGATCCTGCTCCTTCGTTCCACAGGGCAAGCATTGTTCAGGCGCGGTCTCGGAAATTGCGGGTCGACTCCGAACTAAAGGATTGTCGGATTGGGTGCGTCTCCATAGATAAGCTTTGGATCGAAGGTCTTGCTTGATTCGGTGAAGATGAGTTCGTCTCCCGCTTCACGCTGCGCTGCAACCGGAAGGCGCCGATAAAAGCACGAGTGGTAACCAACGGGCAACTCGCACCAGAACCAGGCACGCGAACACGCAGCGAGACCGCATCCTGGTCGTCGTCGATACGCATTTCTTCGACCATCTGCACCAAGCCGCTGGTCGCGCCTCTGTGCCATAGCGTTATCCGTGACCGACTCCAGTAGTGCGCCTCGCCGGTTTGAACGGTCTTCTCCAGGGCTTCGCGGTCCATGTAGCCCAACATCAGCACCTCGCCGCTGTCAGCCTCGGTAGTGACGCAAACGATCAGGCCGTCCCGGTCGAACTCCGGCGCCAGTTCACGGCCTTCTTCGACCTGTTCGACGGAAGTTCTAGGGCGAAACGCCACCTGAGGAGGAGCGTCTATGGTGTGAGGTGTATCAGGGTTGGATTTCATGTGCTTTCCTCGTCATGTCTCATACAACGCGGCGTCGGTGCTCGCATGGAGTCGTAGTGCATCGACCGTAAAGAATGTGGGAGTGCTCAATGACCTCGAAGCCGTGCTCCACGGCGATCAACCGTTGTCGCTGCTCGATCGCGTCATCATGGAATTCCTGTACGCGACCACAGGTGGTACAGACCAGATGGTCGTGGTGCATCCCGTCGTCCAGTTCGTAGACGGCCTTGCCCGACTCGAAGTGCGCCTGCTTGAGCAATCCGGCGTGCTGCAACTGCGTCAGCACCCGGTACACAGTGGCCAACCCGGCCTTATGACCTTGCTCGAACAACAGGCGAGCCAATCCCGTGCATCAGCACTCGTCGCAGCACGTGTTGTGCAGACCTTCCCTAGGAAACTCGCCAACCAAACTGCCAGAGAAGAGTTGAATCGATGTTTACTCAAGGGGCGGTGGGTATAAGTTTCAGATGGTATGGGAGATGAGGCCGACCGTCCCATTTTTGACCACTCTATTTTGAGTGAGTGCCGCATCATTGGGACGTAATTCGACGCTCTTTGTCGGAGCAGAGTCACCGTCGCCAAAACGCTTGGATGCGGCACCCGCATCAATATCGGAAGGCTTTAGAGTTGTGGCAGTGCTGTGCCGCTGCTCAAACCGGGAAAGAAGGTGGAGCAGGATTTTTCGATAAACTGCATCGCCCTCGTGGGCATCTTCCATTCCGACATCGATGTTTGGATTGTCGTTGACCTCAATGACAAACGACTGCTCTCCAGTGGATTTGATGTCAATACCGTAGAGTCCATCGCCGATCAGATTTGCCGATCTACTTGCCAAGTCCAGTATCGATAACGGAACGTCCGACAACGGGACAGATTCGACACGTCCCTCCTGGAACTTGCCATTGGCGGCGTGCTTGATGATTTGCCAATGGTCTTTGCACATGTGGTAGCGCGCTGCGAATAGTGGCTTGCCATCCAAAACACCGATACGCCAGTCGAAGGGCGTATACATGAACTCCTGTGCCAGAATGACATCGGATTCTTTGAGCATTTCACGCGCGATTTCCACCAATTGAGTCGCGTCCTCAGCCTTTTTAACGCTGAGACTAAAGGCGCCATCAGGCACCTTTAGTACCACCGGATAAGGCAGCAATCTGGCTGCTGTGTTAAGGCTGTGCTTGCTTAACAAGAACGTCTGAGGTGTCGGCACGTCGTGGCCTTTCAGAAGCTCTGCAAGATATGCCTTGTTGGTGCACCGCAAGATCGACGTTGGATCGTCAATCACAGGCATGTTGGCCATTTCTGCCTTGCGGGCAAACTGAAACGTGTGTTCCGATACTGCAGTCGTTTCCCGGATGAACAAGGCATCGAATTGCGTTAAGCGAGAATAATCTTTCTTTTCGATCAATTCGACAGAAATATCCAGATCTTCTCCAATATCGACAACTTTGCTCAATGTTTTCAGGTTCGATGGAGGCAGGGGGTCTTTCGGGTCATGCAGTATGGCGACCGCCATGCGATAAGTGCGGGGTCGCGGGACCGGATTCCAGGTCCTTCGGGTGAACTTGGCAAGGCCTCGCAAAAAGACGCCATCCTGTTCTGCGCTGATATCCGCAGGCTTAAGTGGCTGTAAGGCCGCGACCTCCCACACTTCCGACTTGGCTGCGCGCTCCACTTCAATCTCTAACAGCGGGCACTGAAACATTTCGAAGCTCTTACGGGCAAGATTGGCAAGCTGTGGGTCCTCGATTTCTCCGAAGAATACGTGCAGAGTGAGGCTTCGTACTGATCGAGGAACTTCTTTTAGCGGGCCGACAAGGGAGTTCAGCATCGGTAGCATGCTTGCCTGCTGCTTGCGGCGCCCGAGATCCAGGATGGTTTCGACACTCGGAGTCACCCGATCTCCGCGAGCTTCCGCGAGTAGCGAGCAGTAGTACCCGACACTCAGGTAGCTGTAGCTTCGACACAAATTAATGATCTTTCGTGGCCG
>DAOMPM010000037.1:0-29892 GCA_035444805.1 Luteimonas sp.
TCGACGCGCAGCTCGCGGGCCAGGACTGGCTCACCGGCAGCCGCTCGATCGCCGACCCCTACCTGTTCGTCGAACTGCGCTGGGCAGACGGCCTGGGCCTGGACCTGTCCGGCCTCGACCACCTCGCCGCCTTCCGCCAGCGCATGGACGCCGACGCCGGCGTGCGCGCGGCTTTGGAGGCCGAAGGCCTCGCCTGACGATCAAGAAGCATGGCGCAGGAGCGCCCCATGGGCGCGACCAGGTTGAGGTGGTGATCCGGTGCCTCGGGTCGCGGGCATGGCCCGCTCCTGCGCAAAACTCGATCGCATGAGGAGTATCAAGCCAGCGCGAGGTCGGCCGCGGCGCGGATGCGCTGGATGGTCGATGCCGCGCCCTGCGGGCTGGTCTTTTTGGCCAGCGCGAGCTGCAGGTCCGGGATCAACTCCTCGAGCGTGCGGTCGTCCTTGGCGCGCTCGAGCTTGAGCTGCAGGAAGTAGCCACGCACGCCGAGCTTCTCGCGCACGATGTCGGTCATCTGCGAGTACAGGACCTGGTAGCGGCTCTGCGTCGACCCGGTGTCGGCCGCAACCGGCTCGTTGGCCGCTTCGCCAAGGCCGACCGTCGCCGCCGCCTGCTCCTCCGAGACCAGCTGCAGCGACAGCAGCTGCTCGATGGCGTCTTCGGGCGCATGCAGCTGCTGCGCCAGTTCCTGCAGTTCGGCGAACGTGCGCCGCCCGTCCACCAGCAGCAGGAGCGAACGCATCGCACCCTGCAGCTTGCGCGCCCGGCTCTCGATCTCGGCCCGCCCCATCTCCGTCTTCGCCAACAATGCCTGTCGATGCATGTCGCTCTCTCCCGGTCAGTCCGCTGCCCCTGTGGGAGAAAGGCACGCATGATCCGTACCAGCCGGTACGCTGCGCCACCGGCGGATCCCGTCCGGAACCTGGATGAGTGACGGAAGCCACTGATTTTCCTGCCGGAATGTGGGCAGGTCGTCGCGGTCGCGGGCCGCTCCGGGGGCCGGCGACCGCCGGCATCCAGCCCGGAAGGCCGGGCATCGGCTGCCGTGCTGCGTCAGCTTTGAACGTCCTGCCGCCGCAGCGGCGGCACCGAACCGGAACGCCTCCCGCCTGTCATCTCGACCGCAGGGAGAGATCTGCTCGCCCCTCGGGATGTCTCCCTTCGGTCGACATGACAGGAGAGGCAGCAGGTCCGGGCAAGCCCCGCGCCCGTGCGTGCGTGCGCAGCTCAGCTACCGGCTTCAGGCCCCCGCTCCAATGCGCGCTTCACTTCCTCCAGCGCATTGGGATCGTCCAGCGTCGACAGGTCGCCCGGATCGCGCTGCTCGGCCAGCGCCTGCAGCGAGCGCCGCAGCAGCTTGCCCGAGCGCGTCTTGGGCAGGGCATTGACCAGGTAGACGCGCGCCGGCCGCGCCACCGCGCCGAGCTGGTCGGACACCGTCTGCAGCATCTCCTGCGCGGTCGCATGCCCGTCGCCGTCGGCGCCAGGCAGGCGCTTGAGCGTGGCGAACACCACCGGCACCTGCCCCTTCACCGCATCCTGCACGCCGATCACCGCGGCTTCGGCGACGCCGGGATGGCTCGACACCGACTCCTCGATCTCGCGCGTGCCCAGGCGATGCCCGGCGACGTTGATCACGTCGTCGGTGCGGCCGAGGATGAAGGTGTAGCCGTCGTCGTCGCGGATCGCCCAGTCCAGCGAGCTGTACAGCAACTCCTTGAAGTGGCTGAAGTAGCTGGCGATGAAGCGCTCGTCGTTGCCCCAGACCGTGCTCAGGCAGCCCGGCGGCAGCGGCGGCTGCAGCGCCAGCACGCCCTTTTCGTTCGGGCCGCATTCCTCGCCGGTGTTCTCGTTGATCACGCGGATGTGGTAGCCGGGCGCGGGGAATCCGGGCGAACCCAGCCGCACCGGCTTCAGCTCCACGCCCGGCATCAGCGCCAGCACCGGCCAGCCGGTCTCGGTCTGCCAGTAGTTGTCGATGACGGTCTTGCCCAGGCCTTCGCTGATCCACTGCGCGGTGGGTTCGTCCAGCGGCTCGCCGGCGAGGAACAGGTACTGCAGCTTCGACAGGTCGTACTGCCTGAGGAAGGCGACATCATGCTTCTTGAGCACGCGTACCGCGGTCGGCGAGGAGAACATGGTGCGCACGCCGTAGCGCTCGCAGATCTTCCACCAGATGCCGGCGTCGGGCGCGGTCGGCAGGCCCTCGTACAGGATCGAGGTCACGCCAGCGATCAGCGGGCCGTAGACGTTGTACGAATGCCCCACCACCCAGCCGATGTCGGAGGTGGAGAAGAACACGTCGCCCGCGCGCACGTCGTAGATCGACCACATCGACAGCGCCAGCGCCACCGCGTAGCCGCCGACGTCGCGCTGCACGCCCTTGGGCGTGCCGGTGGTGCCGGAGGTGTAGAGGATGTAGCTGGGTTCGTTCGACTCCAGCCACGCCACCGGCACCTGCGCGCCCGCGTGCGCCTCGCGCAGCGGGCCGTACTCGAGGTCGCGGCCGGCCTGCATCGGCAGTTCCCCGGCCAGGCCGCGGTTGACGACCAGTACGTGCGCCGGCGGATGCTGCGCGCGCGCCAGCGCCTCGTCGACCAGCGGCTTGAACGGGATCACCTTGCCGCCGCGGATGCCGGCGTCGGCACAGACCAGCAGCTTCGGTTTGGCGTCATCGATGCGCAGCGCCAGGTTGAGCGAGGCGAAGCCGCCGAACACCACCGAGTGGATCGCGCCGATGCGCGCACAGGCGAGCATCGCGATCGCGGCATCGACCGTGTGCGGCATGTAGATCACCACCCGGTCGCCGCGACCGACGCCGAGCGTCTGCAGCACCGCCGCGAAGGTGTTCACCTCGCGATGCAGCTCGCGGAAACTCAGCTCGCGGACGCTGCCGGTCTCGGTCGAATAGCCGACCAGCGCCAGCTGGTCACCGCGCTCGTCGAGGTGGCGGTCGACCGCGTTGTAGCAGAGGTTGGTCTGTCCACCGACGAACCACTTGCGAAACGGCGGGTTCGAGTCGTCAAGGATCTGCTGCGGCGGCACGTGCCAATGGATGGCCTTGGCCTGCTCGGCCCAGAAGCCCTCGGGGTCGTCCAGCGACCAGCGGTGGAAGTCGTCGTAACGCATGTTCCCTGCCTCCCGCGGTTGGTGGCCGAAGGCTAGACCCGGGACCGGGTGGATGCGTTAAGACCTTGGTCGATGCCGCGGAAAACCGCCTTCAAATCAATGTGTTGAAGACAAAACCGGACATGTTGACGGTGCCGGTCAACGGCATTGAACGACTCGATCAACCCTTGAGAATGCGCAACATCGGGCAGCGCGTGCCTGCGCGCGCGACGCGGCAACGAAAAACGCCGGGCACCAGGCCCGGCGCTTCCGGTCGACGCAAGCGGTCGACGCCTCATGCCCTCTCGCGATCAACAGGATGAATGTAGGAGCGGGCCATGCCCGCGACCCGCTGCATCGTCGCGACGCGGTCGCGCCCATGGGGCGCTCCTACGCCATGCCATTTCCTGACCGCAAGTTGATATCAGAGCAGGTGCGCCACGCCGCCGCGCTCTTCCTCGAGCTCGGCCAGGGTCTTGTCGATGGCCTGCTGGCTGAAGTCGTCGACCGGCAGGTCGCGGACCATCGTGTACTCGCCGTTCGCGGTGGTCACCGCGAAGCCGAAGATCAGGCCCTCGGGAATGCCGTAGCTGCCGTCCGACGGAATGCCCATCGTCACCCACTTGCCGTTGCTGCCCAGCGCCCAGTCGCGGATATGGTCGATCGCCGCATTGGCCGCCGACGCCGCCGAGGACAGGCCGCGCGCTTCGATGATCGCGGCGCCGCGCTTGCCGACTTTCGGGATGAACTCGTTGGCGTTCCAGTCGGCGTCGTTGATCCTGTCCTTCAGCGATGCGCCGCCGACGGTGGCGAAGCGGTAGTCCGGATACATGGTCGGGCTGTGGTTGCCCCACACCACCAGCTTCTCGATCTCACCCACGGCCACGCCGGCCTTGTTCGCCAGCTGGCTCAGCGCGCGGTTGTGGTCGAGGCGCAGCATCGCGGTGAAATTCTTCGCCGGCAGGTCCGGCGCGGACTTCATCGCGATGTAGGCGTTGGTGTTGGCCGGGTTGCCGACCACCAGCACCTTGACGTTGCGCGAGGCGACCTTGTTCAGCGCCGCGCCCTGGGCGGTGAAGATCTTGGCGTTCTCCAGCAGCAGGTCCTTGCGCTCCATGCCCGGGCCGCGCGGGCGCGCGCCGACCAGCAGGGCGTAGTCGGCGTCCTTGAACGCGACTTCCGCATCGTCGGTGCCGACCATGCCGGCCAGCAGCGGGAACGCGCAATCCTCCAGCTCCATCATCACGCCCTTGAGCGCCGCCTGGGCCTTGTCGATCGGCAGTTCCAGCAGCTGCAGGATCACCGGCTGGTCCTTGCCCAGCATCTCGCCCGAGGCGATGCGGAACAGCAGGGCATAGCCGATCTGGCCGGCAGCGCCGGTGACGGCAACACGGACGGGGGTTTTCATGGTGGGGATCCTCGGGGTTTCGTAGGGTGGGCCGTGGCCCACCGCGTGGGGAAATGGTGGGCCAAGGCCCACCCTACGGTGACTTCAACTCGGCAAAAAATTCCCGGAAACGCTGCAGGCCCGGCGCCAGCTGCGCCTCGGGGCAGGTGTAGGAGATGCGCAGGCTGCGCGGCTCGCCGAAGGCCGAGCCAGGCACGCAGGCCACGCCCTTGGCCTCGAGCAGGGCGTTGCACAGGTCGACGTCGTTGTCGATCCGCAGCCCGGTCGGTGCGTGCGTCCTGCCGAAGGCGATGCTCACGTCCGGGAAGGCGTAGAACGCACCCTGCGGCCGCGGGCAGGCGACGCCGGGAATGTCTGCAAGCACCGCAAGCACCTGGTCGCGGCGGCGCTGGAACTCGGCGCACTTCTCCGTCGGCACGTCCTGCGGTCCGGACAGCGCGGCGATCGCTGCTGCGGTCACCACTTCCGGCACGTTGGTGATGTGGGTGGAGTTGAGCGCGGTCAGCGCCTTCGCCACCTCCTCCGGCCCGGCCATGAAGCCCACGCGCCAACCGGGCATGCCGTAGGTCTTGGACAGCGAGTCGACGAAGATGACGCGGTCGCGCAGTTCCGGGCGCGCGTGCAGGAAGTTGTGGTAGCCGACGCCGTCGAACACCATGCGGTGGTAGATGTCGTCGGTGATCACCCAGGTGTCCGGATGCCTGGCGATGACGTCGGCCAGCGCGGCGATCTCCGCCCGCGTATAGACCATGCCGGTCGGATTCGACGGGTTGTTGAACAGGAACAGCTTGGGCTTCATCGCCAGCGCCGCGTCGAGCTGCGCCGGGACCAGCTTGTAGTCCTGCTCAGGCGGGCACGGCAGCAACTGGACCTCGGCGCCGAGCAGCTCGCCGATGTCGAGGTAGGTGGTCCAGTACGGGGTGGCGAAGGCGAAGCCGTCGCCCTCTTCCAGCAGCGCCTCGCACAGGTTGTAGAGGATGTGCTTGGCGCCGATGCCGGTAGCGCAGTTGGCGCGGGTGTAGCCGGTCAGGCCGGCGTCCGCGATGTGCGCGAGGAAGGCGTCGAGCAGCGCATCGGCGCCGCGGTTGCTGCCGTACTGGCCGGAATCGGCGTCGAGCGCGGCGCGCGCGGCGTCGTATACGTGCGCGCCGGGGAGGAAGTTCGGCACGCCGATCGAGAAGCTGATGATGTCGCGTCCCTGCGCCTTGAGCTGTCGTGCCTTCTCGGCGACGAGCATGATTGCGCTCTGCTTGGCGCGGCCCATGCGACGGGCGAGTTGCGGCATTTGCGGACCTGCTGACGGGGGGCGGGAAAGAGGCGCGGGAGCGCTTCGCCCGGCCATGCTGCAGCGCGGAATTCTAGCATGGCCCGGCATCTGGACTGCCCGGCAACGGGGGCTGGGCCACAGCCCCCGGTCCCCCGAAGAAAGGTCTGAATAAGTCGTCATTCCCGCGAAAGCGGGAATCGCTCTTCAACAGACGAATGTCTGGTCATCCATGGGCTTTGTTTTCAACGGTTTGACGTACATGGATCCCCGCTTTCGCGGGGATGACTGCCATATTCAGAGGTTCCCTAAGCCGCCGGGACGATCAGGCCGCGAGGACCTTGTTCCACTCCGCCACGCGGTCGGCCTTCGCCGCCAGCGCCGCGTCGGCGTCGCCCTCGATCTTCAGCGACTTGATGCCGTCGCCCTGCTTCACCGCGTCGACCACGTCCAGGCCCTCGACCACCCGGCCGAACACGGTGTGCTTGCCGTCCAGCCAGTCGGTCTTGATGTGGGTGATGAAGAACTGGCTGCCGTTGGTGCCCGGGCCGGCGTTGGCCATCGACAGCACCCCGCGCTCGTGGCTCACGCCGTTGTCGGTCTCGTCCTCGAAGCGGTAGCCCGGGCCGCCGGTGCCGGTGCCCTTGGGGCAGCCGCCCTGGATCATGAAGTCGGCGATCACGCGGTGGAAGTTCAGCCCGTCGTAGAAGCCGCGGCGGGCCAGGTTGACGAAGTTGGCGACGGTCAGCGGGGCCTTGTCGGCCAGCAGCTCGACCTTGATGGTCCCGCGGTCGGTATCGAAAACGGCGAACAGACTCATTTGATTCAGCTCCGGATGCCCCGGACGGGGCGGCAGACCCGCTATAATAGCCGGCTTCCCTCCCGTCCCGGCCTGCGCCCTGCCCTTCCGGCACGGGGGTGCGGCTGCCCCGGTGCCCGAATCCATGTCCATCCAACGCCTGCGCAACATCGCCATCGTCGCCCACGTCGACCACGGCAAGACCACCCTCGTCGACCAGCTGCTCAAGCAGTCCGGCACCCTGAACGAACGCACCGTCCTCGCCGAGCGGGTGATGGACAGCAACGACCAGGAAAAAGAACGCGGCATCACCATCCTGGCCAAGAACACCGCCATCACCTGGCGCGACAACCGCATCAACATCGTCGACACGCCCGGCCACGCCGACTTCGGCGGCGAGGTCGAGCGCGTGCTGTCGATGGTCGACTCGGTGCTGCTGCTGGTCGACGCGATGGACGGGCCGATGCCGCAGACGCGCTTCGTCACCCAGAAGGCGTTCGCAATGGGCTTCAAGCCGATCGTGGTGATCAACAAGGTCGACCGTCCCGGCGCGCGCCCCGAGTGGGTCGTCGAGCAGGTCTGGGACCTGTTCGACCGCCTCGGCGCCACCGCTGAACAGATGGATTTCCCGATCATCTATGCCTCCGGCCTCAACGGCTACGCCGGGCTGACCGAGGACGTGCGCGAAGGCGACATGACCCCGCTGTACGAGGCGATCATGCAGCACGTGCCGGCGCCGCCGGTGGACCTCGACGGTCCGTTCCAGATGCGCATCAGCCAGCTCGACTACAACAACTTCGTCGGCGTGATCGGGATCGGCCGCGTGCAGCGCGGCACGGTGAAGAAGAACATGCCGGTGGTGGTGATCGACCGCGAAGGCAAGAGGCGCCAGGGCAAGGTGCTGCAGGTGCTGGGCTTCATGGGCCTGGAGCGCATCGAGCAGGACAACGCGCAGGCCGGCGACATCGTCGCCATCTCCGGCATCGCCGACCTGACCATCTCCGATACCCTCTGCGCGCTCGATACGCCCGAGGCACTGCCGGCGCTGACCGTCGACGAGCCCATGATCTCGATGACCTTCCAGGTCAACAACTCGCCCTTCGCCGGCCACAAGGACCTGTCCGGCGGCAAGTTCCTCACCAGCCGCCAGATCAAGGACCGGCTGGAGCGCGAGGCGGTGCACAACGTCGCGCTGCGCGTCGAGCAGCTTGAGGACGCCGACAAGTTCCTGGTCTCCGGCCGTGGCGAACTGCACCTGTCGGTGCTGATCGAGAACATGCGCCGCGAGGGCTTCGAGCTGGCGGTGTCGCGCCCGGAAGTGATCATCAAGGAGATCGACGGCCAGCTGATGGAGCCGATCGAGCAGCTCGTCGTCGACGTGGAGGAGATCCACCAGGGCGGCGTGATGGAGAAGCTCGGCACGCGCAAGGCGCAGCTCAGGAACATGGAGCCCGACGGCAAGGGGCGCGTGCGCCTGGACTACATGATCCCGGCGCGCGGCCTGATCGGCTTCCAGAACGAGTTCAAGACCCTGACCTCGGGCAGCGGCCTGCTGTTCCACGTGTTCGACCATCACGGCCCGAAGGAGCAGGGCGCGATCGCCAAGCGCCTCAACGGCGTGATGATCGCCAATGCCCCCGGCACCACGCCCGCCTATTCGCTGGGGCCGCTGCAGGATCGCGGCAAGCTGTTCGCGGCCGAGGGCGACAACGTCTACGAGGGCCAGCTGGTCGGCATCCACTCCAAGGACAACGACCTCACCGTCAACGCGATCAAGCCCAAGCCGCTGACCAACATGCGCGCCTCGGGCAAGGATGACGCGATCCAGCTGTCGCCGGCGATCAAGTTCTCGCTGGAGCAGGCGCTGGACTTCATCGACGACGACGAGCTGGTCGAGATCACGCCGAAGGAAATCCGCCTGCGCAAGAAGCAGCTGACCGAAAGCGACCGCAAGCGGGCCAGCCGCGCGGCGTGAGCCAGGCGCTGTTCCCTGGCTGGCGGCCGGATGCCGATGGCCGGGAGCGACTGGCGACGGTGGCCGACGCGATCGCCGCGGCGCGGCCCGGTGATGCACCGAAGCCGCAGCGTCGGCGGCCGGACCAGTGGCACGCGACGCTGTGCTTCCTCGGCTACGACCTGCGCCACGTGGTGACGCCGACCCTGCTCGACGCCTTTGCCGACGCCGCCGCGCGCATCCCGCCGCACGCCTTCACGCTCGAGCGCGTGGCCTACTGGCGCCAGTCCGGTGCGGTCGTCGCCCTGCCCCGTTCCTGCGACGCGCTGCAGGCGCTGTGCGACGCCACCCGTGACGCCGCCAAACGCTGCGGCATCCGCCCGAAGCAGGTCACTACCCAGCCGCACGTCACCCTCGCCTACCTCGATCGCGGGCTCGACGGGCAGGCGTGGCTGGAGGCCGTCGACTGCGCCGGCGCATCGCTGCGCGTGGATGGCTTCGAACTGCTGTTCAACCCCGGCGGAAGCTACGAGGCACTCGCTGCGTGGCCGCTGACCGGCACATCGCTGCCGGCGGCGCCGCGACAGGCCTCGCTGCTCTGAACAGCATTGGCATGGACCAGACGCCCTACAATCCCGACCCGCACGCGCACCCGGGCCTGCACGCGATCGCACTGGTGGAAGCGGCGAAGGGGGTGCTTGCGCTGATCGGCGCCAGCGGACTCGAGCTCGTCGGCCCGGCCTCGCTGCAGCGCTGGCTGGAACTGCTGATCACACGCTTCCAGTTCAACCCGGACCACGGCGTCCTCGCCCGGCTGCAGCAGGCGATCAATCCCGACTCGGTGCATTTCGCCGCCGCCGCCATCGCCGCCTACGGCGTGCTGCACCTGGTCGAGGCCTGGGGCCTGTGGCGCGCGCGCGCCTGGGCCTCGTGGCTGGGCTGCATCACCGCCTCGCTCTACATCCCGTTTGAAGTCATCGCCCTGGTGCGCGAGCCCGGCTGGATCGGCTTCGCCGTGCTGGCGATCAACCTGGTCGTGGTCTGGGTGCTGGCGCGCGACCTGCTTCGCCGCCGCTGACGCGTTCCGGGCGGCGCGCAGCCGGTTACGATCCACGTACCTGGCGTCCCGGAGTCCGTATGCGCAAGCCCCACCAGCGATGCCATGGCGCAACCGCGCTGCTCGTGACCGTCCTCGTCCTGGTCGCCTCCGGCTGCAACGACCGGCGCGAAAGCACGTCCGCATCGACCGACGCCGCCGCACGAGCAACGCCGAAGCTGCCTGATCCCGGACTGGCCGAGACCAGCATCGTCGAACTGCAGGCACGCATGGCCCGCGGCGAGCTCGACAGCCTCACCCTGGTCCGCGCTTACCTCGACCGCATCGCCGCGATCGACGACGCGGGGCCGATGCTCAACGCCGTGATCGAACTCAATCCGGACGCGCTGCGCGATGCGGAGGGGCTCGACGCCGAACGTCGCGACGGCAAACTGCGCGGCCCGCTGCATGGCATCCCGGTGCTGCTGAAGGACAACATCGACGCCTTGCCGATGGCGAACTCCGCCGGCTCGCTGGCGCTGGCCGGGCATCGACCCGCCGACGATGCCTTCCTCGTCGCCCGCCTGCGCGACGCCGGCGCGGTGATCCTCGGCAAGACCAACCTCAGCGAGTGGGCCAACTTCCGCTCCTCGCGTTCAATCTCCGGCTGGAGCGCGCGCGGCGGGCAGACGCGCAATCCGCATGTGCTCGACCGCAGCCCCTGCGGCTCGAGCTCGGGGACCGGCGCGGCGATCGCGGCGAGCCTGGCCAGCGCCGGCGTCGGCACCGAGACCAATGGCAGCATCCTCTGTCCCGCTTCGGTCAACGGCGTGGTCGGCATCAAGCCCACGGTCGGGCTGGTCAGCCGCGACGGCATCATCCCGATCGCACACAGCCAGGACACCGCCGGACCGATGGCGCGCAGCGTCGCCGACGCCGCGGCGCTGCTGCAGGCGATGGCGGCGGTCGACGACGCCGACGATGCGAGCACGGCGAATCCCGTGCGCGCGCCCGTCGACTACCTCGCCGGACTGGATCCGGATGCGCTGCGCGGCGCGCGCATCGGCGTGTTGCGCGAGCATGGCGTCGCGCCGCAGCCCGACGTCGAAGCCGCATTCGATCACGCACTCGAAGCGCTCAAGGCGCTCGGTGCCGAACTGGTCGATGCCCGGATCGAGACCGACGGCCAGTGGCGGAAAGCCGGGTTCGAGGTCCTGCTGTACGAGTTCCGGCACGGGCTGGACGCCTATCTCGCCGCCAGCGGGGCGCCGGTGCGTTCGCTGGACGAGCTGATCGCCTACAACAGGGCGCATACCGACCGCGAAATGCCGCTGTTCGGGCAGGAACTGTTCGAACAGGCGCAGGCCAAGGGTCCGTTGACCGACAAGGCCTATCGCGACGCGCGCGACGAGGCCCGCCGACTGGCGAAGACCGAAGGCATCGATGCCACCCTGGCACGGCAGCGCCTGGACGCACTGGTGGTGCCGACCGCGGGCCCGGCCTGGCCGATCGACCCGGTCAACGGCGACCATTTCACCGGCGCCGGCTATGGCGTCGCCGCGGTCGCGGGCACGCCATCGATCACCGTGCCGATGGGCGAGGCACACGGCCTGCCGCTCGGCATCGCCTTCCTCGGCCCGGCGTGGAGCGAAGCGAAACTGGTCGGTTACGCCTACGCCTTCGAACAGGCCACGCGCGCGCGCAGGTCGCCGCGGTTCCTGCCGACCGTGCCGCTACCCGCGCACGCCGTGTCCGAATAGGACAGATTCGAGCCAGAGGCTTGCATTCCCGTCATCCCCGCGAAAGCGGGGATCCAGTGTCTTTGCCGTTGACTTGCAGGCTGGCAGTCACTGGATTCCCGCTTTCGCGGGAATGACGAAGCAGATCCCTCGCTGCGCTCGGGATGACAGGCTGTTGAACGCTCAAGGAGCGGCAACGCAAAGCCCTGGAATCAGGCGCTCACAACCGGATTGAGCTGCGCGTGCTTGCGCACGATCAGCATCGCGGTTTCCAGCGCCTGTTCGTAGTTCAGGCGCGGATCGACGGTCGAGCGGTAGGCGCGCTCGAGGTCGCGCTCGGTCAGGTCACGCGCGCCGCCGGTGCATTCGGTGACGTCCTCGCCGGTGAGCTCCAGGTGCACACCGCCCAGGCGCGTGCCGGCCGCGGCGTGGATGTCGAACGACTGTTCGATCTCGCTGCGGATGTTGTCGAAGCGCCGGGTCTTGTAGCCGTTGCTGGTCGACTCGGTGTTGCCGTGCATCGCATCGCAGATCCACAGCACGCGGCGGCCTTCGCGCTTCACCGCCTCGAGCAGCGGCGGCAGCTTGTCCGCCACCTGGGTCGCACCCATGCGATGGATCAGGCCGAGGCGTCCCGGCTCGTCCTCAGGATTCAGCACGTCGATCATCCTGAGCAGCTGGTCCGGCGTCACCGAGGGGCCGACCTTCACCGCGATCGGGTTGCGGATGCCGCGGAAATACTCGGCGTGCGCGCCGTCGAGCGCGGCCGTGCGCATGCCCACCCACGGGAAGTGGGTGCTGAGGTTGAACCAGCCCCACTGCCGCGGCACCTGCCGCGTCTGCGACTCCTCGTAGGGCAGCAGCAGCGCTTCATGGGAGGTGTAGAAATCGACCCGGTTGAGGCTGTGGATCTGCCGCCCGGCCAGGGTTTCCATGAAGCGCACCGCATCACCGATGCCGGCGACCATCTTCTGGTACTCGGCGGCGAGCGGCGACTGCTCCACCCAGCCCAGGCCCCAGTACTCGGGATGGTGCAGGTCGGCGAAGCCGCCGTCGATCAGCGAACGCACGAAGTTCATGGTCATCGCCGAACGCGCGTGCGCCTTGACCATGCGCCGCGGGTCGGGCAGCCGCGCTTCTGCGCTGAACTCGGGGCGGTTGACGATGTCGCCGCGGTAGCTGGGCAGCGAGACATCGCCGCGCGTCTCCATGTCGGCCGAACGCGGCTTGGCGTACTGCCCGGCGAAGCGGCCCACGCGCACGACCGGCAGCTTCATGCCGTGCACCAGCACCAGGCTCATCTGCAGCAGCACCTTCATGCGGTTGGAGATGATGTCCGAACTGCACTCGGCGAACGTCTCGGCGCAGTCGCCACCCTGCAGCAGGAAGCGCTTGCCTTCCTGCGCCTCGGCCAGCTGCTGCTTGAGCGCGAGGATCTCGCGCGAGGTCACCAGCGGCGGCAGCGAACGCAGCTCGTCCTGCACCTCGGCAAGCGCGTCCGCATCCGGATAGGTCGGCATCTGCAGGGCCGGACGCGAGCGCCAGCTGCCGGGATGCCATTCGGACGGGAGGGCTACTGCCTGGAGACTGCGGTCGGGCCTGTTCATGGTGCGTACTCGGGGGGAACGGCCATGGTGCGCCGCTTGTTGCGGCGCGTCAATTTCAGCTGAAACGGCCCCGGAGCCTGCGTTCTCAGCGCCGGCGGAACGCGGCGAACAGCGCCCACGCCGCCAGCAGCACGAACCAGATCAGGCTCCACCACGGCATCGACAGGCCGAGGAAGGTCCAGTCGATCGCGCCGCAGTCGCCGGTGCCGGTCAGGACCTGTTTGACCAGGCCCGGGGTATCCATGGTCTCGCGCATGAAGGCGAACGGCGCACCGCAGGACGGGATCTCCGGCGGAAACAGCTGCAGCCACACGTGGCGCCCGGCGATGCCGATCCCGGTGCCCGCCGCGGCCAGCGCGAGCACGCCCCAGGCACGGCGCCCGCCGACACTCGTCGGTGCATGCAGGCCTGCCGCGAACAGCACCACGCCCAGCGCCACGAACGCGATGCGCTGGAAGATGCACAGCGGGCATGGATCCAGGCCCCAGGCAAGCTGGCTGTAGATCGCGAAGCCGACCAGCGCAAAGCAGACCGCTGCTGCGGCGAACATCTGGGTGCGGAAGGACCAGCGGAAGGGATTCATGCACACCTGCGGTGAGGGACCGGACTTCCATTATCGCCGTTGCACGCCACGCGCGCACGGCGCTGGTCGCGGCGACCGGCGTCGCGCCCAAGGGCGCGATTACCGGTTCCGCAAAACGAAAACCCCGGCCTGGGCCGGGGTTTCGGGTGATGCGTGTTGCGCTCGCGCCGGGCTTACCCGGCAGCGTCGGCCTGCGGACGGTCGACCAGCTGGACATAGGCCATCGGCGCGTTGTCGCCGTTGCGGAAGCCGCACTTGAGGATGCGCAGGTATCCGCCGGGACGGGTGGCGTAGCGCGGGCCAAGCGTGGTGAACAGGTTGCCCACGGCTTCCTTGTCACGCAGGCGCGAGAAGGCGAGGCGGCGGTTGGCGACGCTGTCGACCTTGCCGAGCGTGATCAGCGGCTCGGCGACCCGGCGCAACTCCTTGGCCTTGGGCAGGGTGGTCTTGATCAGCTCGTGCTTGAACAGCGACGCGGCCATGTTGCTGAACATCGCCTGGCGGTGGGCGCTGGTGCGGTTGAACTTGCGGCCGGCTTTCTGGTGGCGCATGGCGGTGGATCCTTATCGTTGAAGATTGAAACCGTGGATGTCGTTGTCGCCATCCTGGCGTGTGCCCTGCATTGCGGGCGGGTGGACTGCGGATGGTCCGTGCCGGCGTCCCTTGCCGGTCATGCCGCGAACTTTTCGTTCGTCGGCGTGGTTCTCAAAGCCCTCCCCTTCAAGGGGGTGAGGACGGTCTGCCTGCGCGAGACTGCCGCGCAGACCGTCCGAACGCCTGGCGCGCTGCGCCGGGCCGGACGGGTTGGGTGGGGATGGTGTTCAACGGCAATGCCTCGAACAACACCTTCCCCATCCCGGCCTTCCCCTTGAAGGGGAAGGAGACAGGCATCAGCCCAGCATGCCGTGGGCGGAAACACCGGCCGGCGGCCAGTTCTCCAGCTTCATGCCCAGCGACAGGCCGCGCTGCGCCAGGACTTCCTTGATCTCGGTGAGCGACTTCTTGCCGAGGTTCGGGGTCTTGAGCAGCTCGACTTCAGTCTTCTGGATCAGGTCGCCGATGTAGTAGATGCTCTCGGCCTTGAGGCAGTTGGCCGAACGCACGGTCAGCTCGAGGTCATCGATCGGGCGCAGCAGGATCGGGTCGACGCCCGGGGTCTGCACCTTCGGGCCGCCGCGGTCGCGGTGGGTGAAGTCGCCGAACACCGACAGCTGCTCGGTGAGGATGTCGGCGGCGGTGCGCACGGCTTCCTCGGCGTCGATCGTGCCGTTGGTCTCGATGTCGAGCACCAGCTTGTCCAGGTCGGTGCGCTGTTCGACGCGCGCGGCCTCGACTTCATAGGCCACGCGGCGGACCGGCGAGAACGAGGCGTCGAGCATCAGGCGGCCGATCGCGCGGGTTTCCTCGTCCGGGCGGCGACGGGCGGCGGCCGGCTGGTAGCCGAAGCCGCGCTCGATCTTCAGGCGCACGCTGAGCGACGCATCCTTGGTCAGGTGCGCGATCACATGGTCCGGGTTGAGGATCTCGACGTTGTGGTCGGTCTTGATGTCGGCGGCGGTGACGACGCCCGGGCCGGACTTGCCCAGGGTCAGCGTGGAGCTTTCGCCGGTGCCCATGCGGATCGCAACGTCCTTGAGGTTGAGCAGGACTTCGAGCACGTCCTCCTGCAGGCCCTCGATCGTGCTGTACTCGTGCAGCACGCCGTCGATCTCGACCTCGGTGATCGCGAAGCCGGGGATCGAGGACAGCAGCACGCGGCGCAGCGCGTTGCCGAGGGTGTGGCCATAGCCGCGCTCCAGCGGCTCGATCACGACCTTCGCGCGGTTGCCGGCGAGGCGCTCGATCTGGGGGCCGCGGGGGCGAAGGACCTGGTGGGCGGTAACTGTCATTTCGTAGCGTCTCCTGCAGCGCCGCCGCGTCCGTCGACGCAGCGGCTCTGGCGCGTTTGGAGCCCCTTGCTGCCAAGGGGTGGTCCGTGCATGGCACGGGCCGGGGATGGTGTTGCTGGTGCCGCGGGATGACCCGCCGCCAGTCCTTACTTCGAGTACAACTCGACGATCAGCGCTTCGTTGATGTCCGCCGGCAGGTCGCCGCGGTCGGGGACCGCCTTGAACACGCCGCTGAACTTCTTCTGGTCGACTTCGATCCACGAAGGCGACAGGTCCATGCTGGACGAGACGTTCAGCGCTTCCTGCACGCGCATCTGCTTCTGCGCCTTCTCGGACAGGGCGATCGCGTCGCCGGCCTTGACCTGGTAGGACGGCAGGTTCACGGGCTTGCCGTTGACCGTCACGCCGCGGTGCGAGACCAGCTGGCGGGCCGCCGGGCGGGTGACCGCGAAGCCCATGCGGTAGACGACGTTGTCCAGGCGGGTCTCGAGAAGCTGCAGAAGGTTTTCACCCGTGTTGCCCTTCTTGGTCGAGGCCTTCTTGTAGTAGTTGCGGAACTGGCGCTCCAGCAAACCGTAGATGCGCTTGACCTTCTGCTTCTCGCGAAGCTGCAGGGCGTAGTCGGAGAGCTTGCTGCGGCGCGCGCCGGTGCCGGCGCCGTGCTGGCCGGGCTTCTGCTCCAGCTTGCACTTGGAATCCAACGCACGCGTCGGGGACTTGAGCGAGAGGTCGGCGCCTTCGCGGCGCGCGAGCTTGCAGGTGGGACCGATGTAACGAGCCATTTCTTATCGCTCCCTTTAGACGCGACGCTTCTTCGGCGGACGGCACCCGTTGTGCGGGATTGGCGTCACGTCGATGATGTTGGTGATCTTGTAGCCGACGTTGTTCAGCGAACGCACGGCCGACTCACGACCCGGACCCGGGCCCTTGATGCGCACTTCCAGCGACTTCACGCCGTAGTCGAGCGCATCCTTGCCCGCCTTCTCGGCGGCGACCTGCGCGGCGAACGGGGTCGACTTGCGCGAACCGCGGAAACCCGCGCCGCCCGAGGTCGCCCACGACAGCGCATTGCCCTGGCGGTCGGTGATCGTGATGATGGTGTTGTTGAAAGAAGCGTGGACGTGGGCGATGCCGTCGGTGACGACGCGCTTGATCTTCTTCTTCTGCTTGGCTGCTGCCGGCTTGGCCATGTCGGATGTCCTCGATTACTTCTTGATGGCCTTGCGCGGACCCTTGCGGGTGCGGGCATTGGTCCGGGTGCGCTGGCCGCGCAGCGGCAGGCCGCGACGATGGCGCAGGCCGCGGTAGCTGCCCAGGTCCATCAGGCGCTTGATCGCCATGCCGATCTCGCGGCGGAGGTCGCCCTCGACCACGAACTTGCCGACCTCGGCGCGCAGGCGCTCGACGTCCGGCTCGGACAGGTCGCGGATCTTGGTGGTCGACGCCACGCCTGCGGATTCGCAGACCTGCTTCGAACGGGTACGGCCGATGCCGTAGATGCTTTGCAGCCCGACCCAGACGTGCTTCTGGGCAGGCAGGTTGACACCTGCAATACGCGCCATGCGCGGATCTCCAACTGGTTGGCGGCCGGAACGGGAATCCCGGCGGAGTGAACACGAAATTGTATCAAAGTCCCGGGTTGTATTGGAAGCGGCCGGCGCACAGGCGCCAGCTGCCCGGCATGGGGAGTGTGCCCATGCTCCGGCGATGGATCCCGGCTGGCTGGGAGGGGTCACCCCCGCCCGGCCCCGCGCACTACTCTGGTGCGCGAACTGGCCCGGATCCACCCCCGCGCGGGACTGCCGCAGGGGTCGCCCATCGTGCCGGGGGAGGCTTGGCTCCGCGCCGGCGTGAATTCTTGTCTGGCCTCCTTGGCCGTCGAGGACGCTCCGTGCGTCGCTTCGACCTGGACCATCCCGCCATCCATGGCGCTGCCATGGCGGCTTCGGATCGTCCTGCCCGACCATCCATGGTCGGGCGCTGCGCCCGGACAGCGCGGCAATGCCGCGCTAGCGCGTCCGGGCTCCGCCCTTCAGGTTCGCCTTCTTCAGCAGGCTTTCGTACTGGTGCGACATCAGGTGGGCCTGGATCTGGGCGATGAAGTCCATCACCACGACCACCACGATCAACAGCGAGGTGCCGCCGAAGTAGAACGACGCGTTCAGCTCCGAGCGCATGAACTCCGGCAGCAGGCAGACGATCACCAGATAGGCGGCGCCGGCGGCGGTCAGCCGCGTCAGCACGCCGTCGATGTATTCGGCGGTGGCCTTTCCGGGACGGATGCCCGGGATCAGCGCGCCCGACTTCTTCAGGTTGTCGGCCGTTTCCTGCGAGTTGAACACCAGCGCCGTGTAGAAGAAGGCGAAGCCGGCGATCAGGCTCGCATACAGCAGGATGTACAGCGGCTCGCCCGGCGACAGCGCCTGCGCCACCCGCTGCAGCCACGGGACGGAACCGGCCTGGCCGAACCAGGTGGTCGCGGTGGCCGGGAACATGATGATCGACGAGGCAAAGATCGCCGGGATCACGCCCGCCATGTTCAGCTTCAGCGGCAGGAACGAGGTCTGGTTCATGTACGCGTTGCGGCCACCCTGGCGACGCGCGTAGTTCACCGTGATCCGGCGCTGGCCGCGCTCGACGAACACCACGAAGTAGGTGAACGCCATCACGATCACCGCGATCATGATCACCGCGATCGGGCTCATGTCGCCATTGCGCGCCGCTTCGATCGTGCCGATGACCGCCGACGGCAGGCCCGAGACGATGCCGGCGAAGATGATCAGCGACACGCCGTTGCCGATGCCGCGCTCGGTGACCTGCTCGCCCAGCCACACCAGGAACATGGTGCCGGCGGTCAGGGCGATGATCGCGGTCATCACGAAGCCCGGGCCCGGCGCGTAGACCACCGGGATGCCGCTGCCCGCGCCCTGGCTCTGCAGCGCGATCGCGATGCCGGCCGACTGGAAGATCGCCAGCGGGATCGCGCCGATGCGCGACCACTGGGTGATCCGGCGGCGACCGGACTCGCCTTCCTTCTGGATCGCCTTCAGGCTCGGCACGATCTGCACCATGAGCTGCATGACGATCGAGGCCGAGATGTACGGGATCACGTTCAGCGCGAACAGGCTGAAGCGCTCCAGCGCACCGCCGGAGAACATGTTGAACATGTCCACGATGGTGCCTTCCTGCTGCTCCATCAGCTGCAGCATCGCGTCCGGGTTCACGCCCGGCACCGGGATGTAGCAGCCGATGCGGTAGACCAGCAGCGCGCCGAGCACGAACAGCAGGCGCTGGCGCAGCTCGGTGAACTTGCCCGCGCCCGCCGCCAGGCCGCCGATTGCGCTACCGCTGCGTGACATCAGGCGCTCCAATGTGTCGATCGATTTGCACGCTGGTCAATCTCTCTTCGCAACTGTTGTGGCCGCCATCCCTGGCGCGACCCTGCGGGCTCCGAATCGCCCGCCCGGCGCGGCAGTGCCGCGCCCGGCTTACGCCGGCTCACTCTCGATGCTGCCGCCGGCCGCCTCGATGGCGGCGCGCGCGCCGGCCGTCGCCAGCAGGCCCTTGAGCACGAGCTTCTTCGAGATCTCGCCCTTCTTGACGACCTTGGCCTTCTTCGCGGTGCTCGGCACCAGCTTGGCGGCGCGCAGGGCGGCGAAATCGATCTCGCCATCGAGCTTGTCGAGCTGGTACAGGAACACCTGCGCGGTGTCCGCCTTCAGCTTCGAGCGGAAACCGACCTTCGGCAGGCGCATGTGCATCGGCATCTGGCCGCCTTCGAAGCCGGCCTTGATCTTGCCCTTGCCGGAGCGCGCGAACGAACCCTTGTGGCCGCGACCGGCGGTCTTGCCGAGGCCGGAACCGATGCCGCGACCGACGCGGGTGCGCTCCTTGCGGGCGCCGTCTGCGGGCTTGAGCGTGTTGAGCTTCATGTGATTACTCCTCGACCCGGACCAGGTAGTGGACCTTGTTGATCAGGCCACGGACCTGCGGGCTGTCCTTCAGTTCGCTGACGCTGTTGAGCTTGCCCAGGCCCAAGGCCTTGACGGACAGGCGATGCTTCGCCTGCGAGCCGCGCAGGCCCCTGACCAGGCGCACCTTGACGGTGCCGCCGGCGGCTTCGTTCTTAGCCATTGAGGATGTCCTCCACCTTCTTGCCGCGCTTGGCCGCGATGCGGGCCGGCGACTGCATGTCGGCGAGGCCCTTGACCGTCGCGCGGACGAGGTTGATCGGGTTGCGCGAACCGGTGGCCTTGGCCAGCACGTCCTTCACGCCCACCGCCTCGAGCACGGCGCGCATCGCGCCGCCGGCGATCACGCCGGTACCTTCGGAAGCCGGCTGCATGTACACGCGGGCAGCGCCGTGGCCGGCCTTGACCGAGTGGAACAGGGTGGCGCCGTTGAGGTCGACGCTGGTCATGTTCTTGCGGGCGTACTCCATCGACTTCTGGATCGCGACCGGCACTTCGCGCGCCTTGCCGTAGCCGAAGCCGACCTTGCCGTTGCCGTCGCCCACCACCGTCAGCGCGGTGAAGGTGAACTGGCGGCCGCCCTTGACGGTCTTGCTGACGCGGTTGACCGCGATCAGCTTCTCGATCATGCCGTCGTCGATTTCTTCCCGGTCGCGATTGCGATCGCGCCCGCGGGGTTCACGTTGTTCTGCCATTGCCGTGTCTCTCGTTTTGAGGGGATTTGCGGCTTGGCCGCTTATGGTTGTGGTCTGGAGCGGTGGACCGCGTCCGCGGGCAGAAGCCGCGGGGCGTCCGGCACATCCCGTGCCGGCGGGTCGGGCAACGAAAGCGACATGGCGACCGCCACGCCGCTTTCAAGCATCAGAACTGCAGGCCACCCTCGCGGGCGGCGTCGGCCAGCGCCTTGATGCGGCCGTGGTAGCGGTAGCCCGAGCGGTCGAAAGCGACCTTCTCGATGCCGGCAGCCGTGGCCTTCTCGGCGATCACGCGGCCGACCTTGGCGGCGGCTTCTGCGTTCTTGCTGTTCTTCAGGCCATCGCGCACGTCGGCCTGGGTGGTGCTGGCCGAGGCCAGGACCTTCGAGCCATCGGCGCTGAACACCTGGGCGTAGACGTGCTGGCCGGTGCGCAGCACCGACAGGCGCGGTACGCCGAGTTCGCGGATGTGGGCACGGGTCGACTTGGCGCGACGCAGGCGGGCAATTTTCTTGTCCATAGTTTCAACTCTCGTAAAACTGCAACGAAGCCGGTTGCTGCATTGGAAAGTCCGGCCATGGATGGCCGGGCTCTTGCGGAGGGATCCGCGTTATGCCTTAGGCCTTCTTGGCTTCCTTGCGGATGACGGTTTCGTCGGAATACTTCACGCCCTTGCCCTTGTAGGGCTCCGGCGGACGGAATCCGCGGATCTTGGCGGCGACCTCGCCGACCACCTGCTTGTCCGCGCCGGCGACCACGATCTCGGTCTGCGTCGGCGTGGTGATGGTGATGCCTTCGGGCGCGGTGAACACGACCGGGTGCGAGAAGCCCAGCGACAGGTTCAGGTCCTTGCCCTGGACCGCGGCGCGGTAGCCGACGCCGACCAGCTCGAGCTTGCGCTCGAAGCCCTGGGAGACGCCCTGCACCATGTTGGCGACGATCGAACGCAGCGTGCCGGTGAGCGCGACCTGCGCCGGGTCGTTCGCCGAGAACAGCGCGTTGCCGTCCTCGAGCTTCACTTCGATGTCGGCCGGCTTGGCGATCGACAGGGTGCCCTTCGGGCCCTTGACGCTGATCGACTCGGCCTGGGCGTTCAATTCGACGCCCTTCGGGAGGGCGATCGGCTTCTTGGCGATGCGGGACATTGCGGTTACTCCCTTAGGCCACGAAGCACAGGACCTCTCCGCCGACGCCCTGCTGGCGCGCCTGCGCATCGGTCATGATGCCCTTCGAGGTGGAAATGATGGCGACGCCAAGGCCGTTGAGGACCTTGGGCAGCGCGTCCTTGCCGCGGTAGTGGCGCAGGCCCGAGCGCGACACGCGCTTGAGCTGCTCGATCACCGGACGGCCTTCGAAATACTTCAGCTCGATCTCGAGCTCGGCCTTGGCGCCGTTCTCGGTCACGCGCAGGTTGCCGATGTAGCCCTCGTCCTTGAGGACGTTGGCAATGGCCACCTTGGTCTTGGAGGACGGCATCTTCACCGTCTGCTTGCCAACCGCAGCCGCATTCCTGATGCGGACCAGCATGTCGGCGATGGGATCAGTCATGCTCATGGAAAGTTCCTGATGAGTCGCACCGATATCCGCTTTCGCGAAAATCTGTCTGGTTGTGGGACGCCGTCACCGGCGCCTGTCGCGGCCGAAGGCCCGCATCGCTGCAGGCCCTTCGGAAACCCACCCTTCCGGGCGGGAGCCGCCCAGTATAACAGGCGGCGAATTGCCTTGGAGCAGGCTTACCAGCTGGCCTTGCGCAGGCCCGGCACGTCGCCGCGCATGGTCGCCTCGCGCAGCTTGTTGCGGCCCAGGCCGAACTTGCTGTAGACCGCACGCGGCCGCCCGGTCAGGGCGCAGCGGGTGGTCTGGCGGGCCGGCGACGAGTCGCGCGGCAGCTTCTGCAGCTTGGTCGCCGCCTCGATCTTCTCCTCGTAGCTCGCGCTCTGGCTGGAGATGATCTTCTTCAGCGCCTCGCGCTTGCCGGCGTGCTGCTTGACCAGCTTGGCGCGCTTGGCCTCGCGGTTCACCATCGAAGTCTTTGCCATGGTTCTAGCCCTTAATTGCGGAACGGGAAACGGAAGGCTTCGAGCAGCGCCTTGGCTTCCGCGTTGGTCTTGGCGGTGGTGGTGATGGCGATGTCCATGCCGCGGATCGCGTCGACGGCGTCGAAGTCGATCTCCGGGAAGATGATCTGCTCCTTCACGCCCATGTTGAAGTTGCCGCGTCCGTCGAACGAACGACCGGACACGCCGCGGAAGTCGCGCACGCGCGGCAGCGAGACGTTGACCAGGCGGTCCAGGAACTCGTACATCTTCGCGCGGCGCAGCGTGACCTTGCAGCCGATCGGCCAGCCGTCGCGGATCTTGAACGAGGCCACCGAGACGCGCGACTTGGTCACCAGCGGCTTCTGGCCGCTGATCTTCGCCATGTCGGCGGTCGCGTTCTCGAGGATCTTCTTGTTGGCCGCAGCCTCGCCCACGCCCATGTTGAGCGTGATCTTGGTCAGGCGCGGGACCTGCATGATGTTGTCGTAGCCGAACTGCTGCATCAGCTTCGGCACCACTTCATCCTTGTAGAACTTTTCCAGACGGGTCGTCATTTTCTTGTTTCCTAAGGGATCAGGCGGTGGTTCAGACCGCCTCGCCACTCGAGCGGAACACGCGCAGCCGCCGTCCATCCTCGAGCACCTTGATACCGACGCGCTCACCCTTGCCGGAGGCCGGGTTGAACAGCATCACGTTCGAAACGTGGATCGGCGACTCGCGCTCGATCACGCCGCCGGGCTGGCCGGCCTGCGGGTTGGGCTTGGTGTGGCGCTTGACGATGTTGATGTTCGACACGACGACCTTGTCGCCGAGCACGCGCACCACGTCGCCGGTCTTGCCCTTGTCGCGGCCGGCGATCACGACCACCTGGTCGCCCTTCTTGATTCGATTAGCCATGTCTAGGTCCTTTCGCTCACAGCACTTCGGGAGCGAGCGAGACGATCTTCATGAACTTCTCGGAGCGCAGCTCGCGGGTCACGGGCCCGAAGATGCGCGTGCCGATCGGCTCGTGCTTGTTGTTGAGCAGCACGGCAGCGTTGCCGTCGAAGCGGATCAGCGAACCGTCGGCACGACGCACGCCCTTGCGGGTGCGCACCACGACCGCGTCGTAGACCTCGCCCTTCTTGACCTTGCCACGCGGGATCGCGTCCTTCACCGAAACCTTGATGATGTCGCCGATCGCGGCGTAACGGCGCTTGGAGCCGCCGAGCACCTTGATGCACATCACTTCCTTGGCACCGGAGTTGTCCGCCACGTCGAGGTGGCTCTGCATCTGGATCATGAGATGGCTCCTCCGTTACTCGGCCGCGCGCGCGACGATCTCGACGACGCGCCAGTTCTTGGTCTTGGAAACCGGGGCGACCTCGACCAGGCGCACGATGTCGCCTTCCTTCGCGGTGTTGCCGGCGTCATGGGCGTGCAGCTTGGTCGAACGGCGGATGTACTTGCCGTAAAGCGCGTGCTTCACGTTGCGCTCGACGAGGACGGTGACCGTCTTGTCCATCTTGTCGCTGACCACGCGGCCCTGGACCGTGTTCTGCTTCTTTTCGCTGTTGTTCATGGTCATGTGCCTTACTTCTTCGCCGACAGCAGCGTGTTCACGCGCGCGATCTCGCGGCGTACGCGACGCGCTTCGTGCGTCTTGGTCAGCTGGCCGGTCGCCTTCTGCATGCGCAGGGCGAACCGCTCCTTCTGCAGCTCCAGCAGGTGGCTCTGCAGCTCGTCCGCGGACTTGCCGCGCAGTTCCTTGGTCGTCGCCATCAGCGCACCGTCCGGGTCACGAAAGTGGTGGTCACCGAGAGCTTGGCCGCCGCCAGGCGGAACGCTTCGCGCGCCACGTCCTCGCTCACGCCCTCGATCTCGTAGATCATGCGGCCGGGCTGGATCTGGGCAACCCAGTACTCCACGTTGCCCTTGCCCGAGCCCATGCGGACTTCGATCGGCTTCTTGGTGATCGGCTTGTCGGGGAACACGCGGATCCACATCTTGCCGCCGCGCTTGACGTGGCGGCTGATGGAACGACGGCCGGCCTCGATCTGGCGCGCGGTGAGCTGGCCGGTCGCGGTCGACTTCAGGCCGAACTCGCCGAAGCTGACGGCGTTGCCGCTCCAGGCCAGGCCGTCGTTGCGGCCCTTGTGCATCTTGCGGTATTTGGTTCGCTTGGGTTGCAGCATGGTTTAGTCCCTCGCCTCGCGATCGCCGCGGTCACGACGCGGGCCACGCGGGCGCTCGCGGTCACCACGGTCGCCGCGATCGTTGCCGCGCGGCGAATCGTCCTGCTTCTCCTGGCCCACCTGGCTGAAATCGAAGATCTCGCCCTTGTAGATCCAGGTCTTGATGCCGATGATGCCGTAGGTCGTCTTGGCCTCGGCGAAGCCGTAGTCGACGTCCGCGCGCAGGGTGTGCAGCGGCACGCGGCCTTCGCGGTACCACTCCGAACGCGCGATCTCGGCGCCGTTCAGGCGGCCGGCGACGTTGACCTTGATGCCCAGCGCGCCCAGGCGCATCGCGTTGCCCACCGCGCGCTTCATCGCGCGACGGAACATGATGCGGCGCTCGAGCTGCTGCGCGATCGACTCGGCGACCAGCTGCGCGTCCAGCTCCGGCTTGCGCACCTCGGTCACGTTGATGTGCGCCGGGACGCCCATCAGGTTGCTGACGTCCTTGCGCAGCTTCTCGATGTCCTCGCCGCGCTTGCCGATCACCACGCCCGGGCGGGCGGTGTGGATCGTCACGCGCGCCGACTTGGACGGACGCTCGATCAGGATCTTGCTGATGCCGGCGGCGGCGAGTCGCTTGCGCAGCATCTCGCGGACCTTGAGGTCGGCGGCGAGGTAACCGGCGTATTCCTTCTTGCCGGCGTACCACTTGGAGTTCCAGTCCTTGGCGATGCCGAGGCGGATGCCGGTGGGATGAACTTTATGACCCATTTACTTGCCCTCTCCCACGACGACGGTGATGTGGCTGGTGCGCTTGAGGATGCGCGTGCCGCGGCCCTTGGCCCGCGCCATGAAGCGCTTCAGCAGCGGACCTTCGTCAACCGTGATCGTGGCGATCTTGAGTTCGTCGATGTCGGCGCCGGCGTTGTTCTCGGCGTTGGCGATCGCGGACTCGACCAGCTTCTTGATCAGCGCGGCCGCCTTCTTGTCGGAGAACTTCAGCAGGTTCACCGCCCGCTCGGCCGGCAGGCCGCGGACCTGGTCGGCGACCAGGCGTGCCTTCTGCGGCGAGATGCGGGCCGTGCGCAGCACCGCGGTCCGCTTGTTGGCCTCGGTGCGCGTGCGCTTGGCTTCTTCGTGCTTGGCTCGTTTTGCCTTGTCCATCGTGGGCTCCTTACCTGCCCGACTTCTTGTCGCCGCCGTGACCCTTGAAGGTCCGCGTCAGCGCGAATTCGCCGAGCTTGTGGCCAACCATGTTCTCGTTGACCAGCACCGGGATGTGGTTCCTGCCGTTGTGGACGGCGATCGTGAAGCCCACCATTTCCGGCAGGATCATCGAGCGACGCGACCAGGTCTTGATCGGCTTCTTGGTGTTGCCCGCCGCTTCCACCTTCTTGATCAGGTGGTGGTCGACAAACGGGCCCTTCTTCAGTGAACGTGCCATGGTCTATCAGCTCCTGCGGTCGCGCACGATGAACTGCTGCGTCCGCTTGTTCTTGCGGGTCTTGTAGCCCTTGGTCGGCACGCCCCACGGGGTGACCGGGTGCGGGTTGCCCTGGCCGGCCTTCGCCTCGCCACCACCGTGCGGGTGGTCGACCGGGTTCATGGCCGCGCCGCGAACGGTCGGCTTGATGCCGCGCCAGCGCTTGGCACCGGCCTTGCCCAGCTTCTCGAGGTTGTGCTCGACGTTGCCGACTTCACCGATGGTGGCGCGACACTCGGACGGCACCCGGCGCATCTCGCCCGAACGCAGGCGGAGCAGCGCATACACGCCTTCGCGCGCGACCAGCTGCACGCCAGCGCCGGCGGCACGGGCGATCTGCGCGCCCTTGCCCGGCTTCATCTCGATGCAGTGCACGGTCGAGCCGACCGGGATGTTGCGCAGCGGCAGGGTGTTGCCGGCCTTGATCGGGGCGTCGTTGCCCGCGATCACCTGGTCGCCGGACTTCAGGCCCTTGGGCGCGATGATGTAGCGGCGCTCGCCGTCGACGTAGCACAGCAGCGCGATGTGCGCGGTGCGGTTCGGGTCGTACTCGATCCGCTCCACGCGCGCCGGGATGCCTTCCTTGTCGCGCTTGAAGTCGATCAGGCGGTAGTGCTGCTTGTGGCCACCACCGATGTGGCGGGTGGTGATGCGGCCATGGTGGTTGCGGCCGCCGGTCTTGCCCTGCGGCTCGAGCAGCGGCGCGTGCGGCGCACCCTTGTGCAGGTCGGGCGTCGTCACGCGGACCGCGCTGCGGCGGCCGGCGGAGGTAGGCTTGAATTTCATCAATGGCATGGGAGCTTCCTCAGGCCGTCGCGTTGATCACGTCGATCGACTGGCCGTCGGCCAGCGTCACGTACGCCTTGCGCCAACTGCCGCGGCTGCCCTGGCGCTGGCGGAAGGACTTGCTCTTGCCCTTCACGTTCACGACGTTGACAGCCGAGACCTTGACGTCGAAGAGCTTCTCGACCGCGGCCTTGATGTCGGCCTTGGTCGCGTCCTTCGCCACTTCGAATGCGTACTGGTTGGACACTTCCTGCAGGCGCGCGGTCTTTTCGGACACGCGCGGCGCACGGATCACTTCATAGAGCTTGGCGTTGTTCATGCCAGCCACTCCTCGATCTTCTTCACCGCGTCGGTGGTGACCAGCACGCTGTCGGCACCGACCAGCGAGACCGGATCCAGCCCCTGCACGTCACGCACTTCGACGTACGGCAGGTTGCGCGCGGACAGGTACAGGTTCTCCGAGGCGTCCTCGGTCACGATCAGCGGACGCTTGCCGAGCTCGAAGCCCTTGAGCTTCTCGACCAGGCTCGAGGTCTTCGGCGCATCGACGTCGAACGACTCGACGACCTGGATCCGGCCCTGGCGGTTCAGCTCGGACAGGATCACCGCGATCGCGGCGCGATACATCTTGCGGTTGACCTTCTGCGCGAAGCTGCGCGGCTTGGCCGCGAAGGTCACGCCGCCGCCGACGAAGATCGGGGCCGTCAGGGCGCCATGACGCGCGCCGCCGCCCTTCTGCTTCTTCGACTTCTTGGTGGTGCCGTTGACTTCCGAACGCGTCTTCTGCGCCTTGGTACCGGCGCGACCGGCGTTGCGGTAGGCAACGACGACCTGGTGGACCAGGTCCTCGCTGAACTCGCGGCCGAAGATCGCGTCGGAGACGGACAGCTTGCTGTTGCTACCGGTGATGGCGATTTCCATCGTCGTCTCTCCTTATGCCTTGCTCGAGGGACGCACGATGACGTCGCCACCCGGGGCGCCGGGCACCGCGCCCCTGACGGCGATCAGGCCACGCTCGGCGTCGACCTTCACCACCTGCAGGCGCTGCGTGCTCTGCGTATCCGAACCCATGTGGCCGGACATCTTCTTGCCCGGGAACACGCGGCCCGGGGTCTGCCGCTGGCCGATCGAACCCGGCGAGCGGTGCGACAGCGAGTTGCCGTGCGTCGCGTCGCCCATGGCGAAGTTCCAGCGCTTGATCGTGCCCTGGAAGCCCTTGCCCTTGGTGACGCCCTGGACGTCGACCAGCTGGCCGACCTCGAAGATGTCGGCCTTGATCTCGCCGCCGACCTGGAAGTCGGCGATCTTGTCGTCGGCCACGCGCAGCTCCCACAGGCCGCGACCGGCCTCGACCTTGGCCTTGGCCAGGTGGCCGGCCTCGGGCTTGGTCAGCAGCGAGGCGCGCTTGACGCCGGCGGTGACCTGCACCGCGCTGTAGCCGTCGATCTCGACCGTCTTCACCTGGGTGATGCGGTTCGGGGTGGCTTCGATCAGGGTCACCGGCACGGACTTGCCGTCTTCGGTGAACACCCTGCTCATGCCGGCCTTGCGGCCGACAATGCCCAACGAATGAATCTTCGCGGTCATGGTGGCGTCCTCAGGTCAGCTTGATCTGGACGTCGACGCCAGCCGCGAGCTCGAGCTTCATCAGCGCGTCCACGGTCTTGTCGTTGGGGTCGACGATGTCGAGCACGCGCTTGTGCGTGCGGGTTTCGTACTGGTCGCGCGCATCCTTGTCGACGTGCGGCGACGTCAGGATGGTGTAGCGCTCGATCTTGGTCGGCAGCGGGATCGGGCCGCGCACTTGCGCGCCGGTCCGCTTGGCCGTTTCGACGATCTCGCTCGCGGAACGGTCGATCAGCCTGTGATCGAACGCCTTGAGCCGGATCCGGATTTTCTGGTCCGCCATGACGGAATTCCTTCGTTGAAAGAGCGACAGGCCCTGCGGCTGGGTGCGCAAGACCCCGTTTGGACCTTCGGCCTCCGGGGCCGACTGCTTCCCGGAACGCCTGGGGTGACTGCAAAAATCAAGGCAGACCGGTTGCCCGATCCGCCCAGACGGAGAACTGCAAGCGCAACAAAATGCCCCGCCTATGTGTCCCGGAGACCTCCGGAACGGGCGAAGCTCATGCCGCGCGACATGGTCCCTGTCTGGCGAAGACGAGGTGCATCCTGCCCCTCATTTCGCGGTTTCGCGGGTTCCGAAGACCGGTTGCCCGTGAAGAGTCAAACATTATGAAACCATTTCCGGGAGGATGCAAGGGGAGGCTTGCATCTTTTTTGCTTTGCAGCATCCCGTCGGCCCAGCCTGGGCGACTGCGCACCTTCGCTGTCTTCCCCGCGGAGGCGGGGACCCAGTGTCTTTGGCTGTGCCCTCCCCCGGCCTGGGACCGGAGGGAAAGCTGGATCCCCGCCTACGCGGGGATGATGTTCCGGCAGCCACGCGCCTGTGGCGCGTGGGCCGTCACATCACTTGACGATCTTCGCCACCACGCCGGCGCCGACCGTGCGGCCGCCTTCGCGGATCGCGAAACGCAGGCCTTCGTCCATCGCGATCGGGTTGATCAGCGCCACCTGCATCTTCACGTTGTCGCCCGGCATCACCATCTCCGTGCCCTCCGGCAGCGTCACCGCGCCGGTGATGTCGGTGGTGCGGAAGTAGAACTGCGGACGGTAGCCCTTGAAGAACGGGGTGTGGCGGCCGCCCTCGTCCTTCGACAGCACGTACACCTCGGCCTCGAACTCCGTGTGCGGGGTGATCGAACCCGGCTTGGCCAGCACCTGGCCGCGCTCCACGTCGTCACGCTTGGTGCCGCGCAGCAGCAGGCCCGCGTTGTCGCCCGCCTGGCCCTGGTCGAGCAGCTTGCGGAACATCTCCACGCCTGTGACGGTGGTCTTCTGGGTCGGGCGGATACCGACGATCTCGATTTCCTCGCCCACCTTGATGATCCCGCGCTCGATGCGGCCGGTCACCACCGTGCCGCGGCCCGAGATCGAGAACACGTCCTCGACCGGCATCAGGAACGGCTTGTCGATGTCACGCTCCGGCTCCGGGATCCAGCTGTCCAGCGCTTCCACCAGCTTCACGATCGACGGCACGCCGATGTCCGACTGGTCGCCTTCCAGCGCCTTCAGCGCCGAACCGTGGATGATCGGGGTGTCGTCGCCCGGGAACTCGTACTTGCTCAGCAGCTCGCGGACTTCCATCTCCACCAGCTCCAGCAGCTCGGCGTCGTCCACCATGTCCGCCTTGTTCAGGTAGACCACGATGTACGGCACGCCCACCTGACGCGCCAGCAGGATGTGCTCGCGCGTCTGCGGCATCGGGCCGTCCGCGGCCGAGCACACCAGGATCGCGCCGTCCATCTGCGC
>DAOMPM010000038.1:0-29446 GCA_035444805.1 Luteimonas sp.
CTGGCGATCATGGCCGGCGCGATCTACCTCTTCGTCACCGAGAAGGTGCGCGTGGACGTGGTGGCGCTGCTGGTGATGACCGCGCTGCTGGTCACCGGCGTGGTGACCATGCCCGAGGCGCTGTCGGGCTTCAGCAACCAGGCCACGGTGATGGTCGCGGCGATGTTCGTGCTCAGCGGCGCGCTGCAGCGCAGCGGTGCGATGCACGCCCTGGGCGAGGTGCTGGCGAAAATCCGCTGGCAGTGGCTGTTCCTGCTGGTCATGCTGACCCTGGTCGCCGGCGTGGCGGCCTTCGTCAACAACACCGCGACGGTGGCGGTGTTCCTGCCGCTGATCCTGGCCGCCTGCACCGCCAACCACTGGGCGCCGTCGAAGTTCCTGATCCCGCTGTCGTACATGTCGCAGGCCGCCGGCGTGTGCACCCTGATCGGCACCTCGACCAACCTGCTGGTGGACTCGATGGCGCGCGACGCGGTCGGCGTCGGCTTCACCCTGTTCGAGTTCGCGCCGCTGGGCATCGTTTTCGTCGGCATCATGATGGTGTACCTGATGACCATCGGCCGCGTGCTGCTGCCCGACCGCGGCATCCCCGGCAGCGAGGAGTCCGAGCACGTCGGCCGCTACGTGGCCGAGCTGCTGGTGCCCGAGGGCTCACCGGCGATCGGCGTGCATCGCAACCAGCTGGTGCCCGAGGGCATCGACGACGTCACCGCGCTGGAGGTGCTGCGCCGAGGCCAACCGATGTACGGCGGCAACGCGGTGGTCGAGGCCGGCGACCGCATCCTGCTGCGCGGCGAGTGGAAGCAGATCGCGGCGGCGCGCAAGGCGCTGAAGCTCAAGTTCGACCACGTCTCGCGCGACCTCGACGGCGACGTCAACGCCGAGCGGCTGCAGGTCGAGGCGATGGTCTCGCCCGGCTCGCACCTGATCGGGAACACCCTGGCAGGGATGCGTTTCGGCCACATGTACCGCGCGCGGGTGCACGGCATCCACCGTCGCCTGCTCGACATCCGCCAGCCGCTGGACCAGGTGACGCTGGCCGTCGGCGACGTGCTGCTGATCAATGCGCCGGAGAAGGCCATCGACGACATCCGCAGCGACCCCGGCCTGATCGTGCTGGGCACGCGCAAGGAGCAGAAGGTGGACGTGGCGCGCGCGGCGCTGTCGGTGCTGGTCATGGCCACCGTCATCGTCGTGGCCGCGGTCGGCTGGCTGCCGATCGTGACCTCGGCGCTGCTGGGCTGCGGCGCGCTGGTGGTGCTGCGCGTGATCGATCCCGACGACGCCTACCGCGCCATCGACTGGCGGGTGATCCTGCTGCTGGCCGGGATCATTCCGCTCGGCATCGCGCTGCAGAAGAGCGGCGGCGCGGCGCTGGTCGCGCAGTTCCTGATGGGCTCGCTGGGTCCGTACGGGCCGGTGGCCACGCTGGCGGCGGTGTACATCATGACTTCGCTGCTGACCGAGTTCATGAGCAACAACGCCTCGGCGGTGCTGGTGGTGCCGATCGCGCTGGCCGCGGCCGCAGCGATGGGCGTCGACCCCAAGCCGCTGCTGATCGCCGTGGCCTTCGCCGCCTCGACCAGTTTCGCCACGCCGATCAGCTACCAGACCAACACCATGGTCTTCACCGCCGGCGGCTACCGCTTCTCCGACTTCGTGCGCGTGGGCCTGCCGCTCAACGTGATCTTCGCCACCGCGGCGATCCTGCTGATCCCGCGGTTCTTCCCGTTCTGAACGCCGGTGTCGCCGCGACCGTCTGTCTGATACCAGTTCGCGATCAAACGTACGGGATCGCGTAGGAGCGCCCCATGGGCGCGACCGGCGAGCAACGGTGTCCGGGTTGCGCGGGTCGCGGGCATGGCCCGCTCCTACGTTCATCGCTTTGATCGAGAATCGGTATAACCCCTGTTTAACCCGGCCATGCGGATACTCCCGCCGCCGTCGACGAGGGAAGCGAAGCGATTGGACAGGAAGTTCGATGGTCAGCATCGCTGGGCGCTCACCGCGACCATCTCGGTGCATGTGCTGGTGGCGGCATGGTGGTGGACGGCGCCGGAGCTGCGCGATGCCGCCGTTGCGGATGAGGCGCTGCAGGTGGTCTGGATCGAACGACCGGCCCCGTCGCCGCCCGCGTCCGTGCCTCACGTCCCGGAGCCGAACCCGACCGCGCCCGGGGTGGCGAAGCAACGACCCGTTCCACCCGCCGCGCCGCGACCTGCGCTTGCGCAGCGTGAATCTCTGGCCGCGCCATCGTCGGACGAGCCGCGACCGCTGTCGGCCGTGTTCCTCGAACAGGCATCGGCGCTGGCGCGCGCCGAAGCCGGCCACGACTTCCGGCGCAATCCGCTGACCGATCGCCCGGTGCTGATCGCTGCGCCACCACCGGAGCGCATCCGCATGCGCGAGGCGTTGACGGCGGCCCAGGTCGTGGCCGGGATCGGGCAGCTGTTCGGCGGCCCCGGCTACAGCACCGACCCCTGCCCGCAGATCCGCCGCAACCTCGGCAACCTGCGCACCGCCGGCGCCGACAACGAGCTGCTGCAGGAGGAAATCCGGCGCCACCAGCAGTTCTGCCAGGGCTGAACCGGCCGCTGCGCCGGGCCATTCGGCCGCTTCTGTTCAGCTGCGTGATGATGCGGCGCGGCATAATGGCCCGGTAAGCGTTTCCAGTCCGGAGTCCCGAACCCGATGTTCGCCAGCTGGTGGCTGGCCGTGATCGGCCTGCCCGTCTTCCTCCAGCCCCTGCCCGAAGCGCCGGACCTGCCGGCGGCGACGGCGCTCGCCTCGGGACAGGTGTCGCTGCGCCAGCCCTGCTTCCGCCTGGCCTGCGTCGATGCCGAGTGGACGACCGCTGCAGTCGCGCCACGGGCGCTGGATCCGGGTGCCGCGCCGGGCGCGATCCAGCCGATCCGGGCGCAGCGCCCGCCGCGGCTGGCCACGCGCCGCTTCATCGGGCTGCATTCGCCGGCCTCGCGCCGCGACTGGTTCGATTCGCGCGGCAGCGCAGCGCTGGTGGACGCGAAGTACGGCATGGAGGCCGTGCGCAGCCCGCAGACCACGGTGCAGGTGGAGCTGGGCACCGGCTATCGTCTCCAGCCCTACGCCAACTACGGCAGCAACGCGCAGGGGCCGGTGGCGACGGGGCAGCTGCGCCTGTCGCAGCAGCTCGGCGACTTCGGCGCGCTGAACCAACGGGTGCAGGTGGAGCGTGGGCGCGAGAACGCCTACATCCGCCAGACCATCGGCATCGACCTGGCGCTGGCGCCGGACTGGTCGCTGCTGGGCGATTTCGAACTGCGCCACGACACCGCCGGCAACGGCGGCGAAGGCCGCACCGACCGCGAAGGGTCCCTGCGCCTGCGCTACGCGTTCTGATTCCGGATTGTAGGAGCGGGCCATGCCCGCGACCCGCGCATCCGGCCAACGGGAAAAGCGTCGCGGGCATGGCCCGCTCCTACGCTTTTCAGGCGATCGAAGCGAGCAGTTCGCCAGCGCCGGCGTCAAGCAGCAGGCGCGCGACCTCGCGGCCGAGGATGTCGGGATCGTCGCCCGACGCCTCTGCCCGCACCAGGCGGCCGTCTCCGGCGCTGCCGACCAGACCCTGCAGCCGCAGCCGTCCACCGTCCTCCTGCGCGAAGCCCGCCACCGGCACGTGGCAGCTGCCGTGCAGGGCGCGGTTCATCGCACGCTCGGTCTCGACGCAGCGGCGCGTCGGGGCGTGGTCGAGCGCCGACAGCAGGCGCAGCATGGCGTCGTCATCGTCGCGGGATTCGATCGCGATCGCGCCCTGCGCCGGCGCCGGCAGCCAGTCCGGCGCCACCAGCCGCGCGCGGATGCGGTCGTCGAAGCCGAGCCGCTGCAGGCCGGCGCAGGCGAGCACGATCGCGTCGTAGTCGCCGCCGTCGAGCCTGGCCAGCCGGGTATTGACGTTGCCGCGCAGGTCCAGCAGCTGCAGGTCGGGCCGGCGCGCACGCAGCTGCGCCTGGCGCCGCAGCGAGGAAGTGCCCACGCGCGCGCCTTCAGGCAACGCGTCGATGCCGTCGAAACGGGCGCTGACGAAGGCGTCGGCCGGGTCGGCGCGCTCGAGGATCGCCGGCAGGGCGAAGCCCGGCTCCAGCGTCATCGGCACGTCCTTGAGCGAATGCACGGCGCAGTCGGCCTCGCCGCGCTGCATCGCCACCTCCAGCTCCTTCAGGAACAGGCCCTTGCCGCCGATCGCGGCCAGCGAGCGGTCGAGCACCTCGTCGCCGCGGGTGCTCAGCGGCACCAGCGCGACCTCGAGCCCGGGATGGACGGAGCGCAGGCGCGCGGCCACGTGTTCGGTCTGCCACAGGGCGAGCGGGCTCTTGCGGGTGGCGATGCGGAGCAGGGTCATGCGCGCATTATCCCCCGTGTGCCCGGTCGCGCGCATCGCGCGCTGTAGGAGCGGGCCATGCCCGCGACCGGGTTGTGACGCAAAGCAGGAGTGACCTCGCTGTTCGCCTTCCTCGCGCGCGGCGGCGCGTTCATCATCCCGGCAGCGGCAGGATGCCCGCGGCGCGGGGCGCTCCTACAAATGGCGAATGGTGTCGCGCAGGTGGGCGACGCAGCGCCGGCTCACTTCCAGGGGCTTGTCGCCATGGCGCAGGATGGCGTGCACGTGGCCGTCGATCCCGCGCTTGAGTTCGACCAGCTCGTGGCGCGCGACCAGGCAGTTGCGGTGGATGCGCACGAAGCGCTCGCCGAACTCGTCCTCCAGCGACTTCAGCGACTCCTCGATCAGGTCCTCGCCGCGGGCGTGGTGGACGACGACGTATTTTTCCTCGGCCTGCAGGTAGCGCACGTCCTCGACCGGGATCAGGCGCAGGCTGCCGCGCAGGCGCGCGCACAGGTGGGTGCGGCGCCTGCTGCCGCCGTCACCGGCGGCCGCCTCGTGGCGTCCGGCGGTCAACGCGCGTGCGCGCTGCAGCGCCGAGGCCAGGCGCTCGGGCCGCACCGGCTTGACCAGGTAGTCGACCGCCTCGGCGTCGAACGCCGACAGCGCATGCGCGTCGTAGGCGGTGCAGAACACGACCACCGGCCGCGGCTCGAACGCGCGCAGGTGGTGCGCGACCTCGAGCCCGTCGATCCCGGGCATGGCGATGTCGAGCAGCACCAGGTCCGGGTCGTGCTCGGCGCAGGCGTGCAGGGCCTCATGGCCGTCGCCCGCCTCGGCCACGACTTCCACCCCCGGCTGCTCGGTCAGCAGCAGGCGCAGGCGTTCGCGGGCAAGCGGTTCGTCGTCGGCGATGACGATCTTCACGGGGCCATCCCTTCCGGTGGACCGGTTCAGCCGCATGGTAGCGGCGGCGATGGCCGGATACCAACCCGCGCCGGATGCTCCGGCGCCGGAATGTGACTCAGCCCGCGATCAGGCGACGCGAAAGCCAGTCGCCGATGTCGCGGATCTCCTCGATGCACACCGAATGCGGCATCGGATAGGCGTGGAACTCGACCTCGAAGCCGTGGCCGCGCATCCACTCCGCGCTGCGCTGGCCAGCGACGAAGGGCACCACCGGGTCCTGGCTGCCGTGGCCCATGAACAGCGGCTGCGTCTTCGCCGCATCCACCAGCGCCGCGGCCGCCGACTGCGCGCCCGGCAGATAGGTCGACAGGCCGATCAGCCCCGCCAGCGGCTCGCTGCGGCGCAGGCCCGCCGCGAGCGTGATCGCACCGCCCTGGGAGAAGCCGGCGAGGAAGATGCGCGACGCCGGGATGCCGCGCGCGACCTCGCGATCGATCAGCGCGGTCACCTGCGCGACCGACTCGGCCACGCCCTGCTCGTCGGCGCGGTGGGCCAG
Organism: Luteimonas sp.; assembly: GCA_035444805.1. Taxonomy (GTDB): domain Bacteria; phylum Pseudomonadota; class Gammaproteobacteria; order Xanthomonadales; family Xanthomonadaceae; genus Luteimonas. Next base: position 5,823 of record DAOMPM010000038.1, read on the forward strand.
GTCGACGTCGCGGATGTCGTACCAGGCACGCATGCGCATGCCGTTGTTGATCGTCACCGCGCGCACCGGTGCATGCGGGAACACGAAGCGCATCGCCGGCCAGTCGCCACGCACCAGCTCCGGCAGGATCGGCACGAAGTCGCTGCCGTCGGCGCCGAGGCCGTGCAGCCAGACCACGCTCCATTGCGGATCGGCGCCGGTTTCGCGCTCGATCGTTTCCAGCAGGGTGGTTGCGCCTTCAGCCATGTGTGAACCGCCTCGTGTTTCGAAGGCGCGCACTATAGCGCGGTGCGGATGTTGGTCGCGGGCATGGCCCGCTCCTACGACAGCACCGGCAGGAGCGGGCCATGCCCGCGACCGGACGCCTGAGCGCGGCCATGTCCTACCCGTCAGTCCCCGCGCAACCCATGCTGCCGCCAAGCCGCACGCACACCGCCGCGCGCCGCTTCCAGCACGTCATCGCTCGGCACGATCCGCGGCCGCCGGTCGAGGGTGCAGTCCAGCCCCGCGGCCACCAGCCGGGCATGCGCATCGCGCAGCGCGGCGGCGGTGCCGGCCTCCAGCACGCCGGCGTCGGCCAGCGCGTCGAGCAGCAGCGGGGTGGCGCGCGGCACAAGCAGCGCCGGGTGCGTCGCGGATTCGCCCAGCACCAGGTACTGCAGCAGGAACTCCAGGTCGACCAGGCCGCCGTCGCCCTGCTTGAGGTCGAAGCGGGCGTCGTCGCTGCGGTCGAGTTCGGCGCGCATGCGCGCACGCATCGCGGCGACGTCGGTGCGCAACGCTTCGGCATCGCGTGTGCGCCCGAGCGTGTCGCCGCGGATGCGCTCGAAGGCTTCGCGCACGCCCGCGTCACCAGCGATGAAGCGGGCGCGCACCAGCGCCTGGTGCTCCCAGGTCCAGGCGCGCTCGCGCTGGTACTCGTCGTAGCTGGCAACGGTCGACACCAGCAGGCCCTGGCCGCCGTCCGGGCGCAGGCGCACGTCGACGTCGTACAGGCGGCCGCCGCCGGTGACCGCGCCGAGCAGGGCAACGATCTTCTGCGCCAGGCGCGCGAACCAGCGCGGCGCGTCCAGCGGTCGCGCACCATCGGAGTGCGCATCGACGGGCGCGTCGTAGAGAAAGACCAGGTCGAGGTCGGAGCCGAAACCCAGCTCCTCGCCGCCGAGGCTGCCGTAGCCGAGCACGGCGAAGCCGGCACCGGGGATCACGCCATGCGCCGCTTCCAACTCGCGCCGCGCCAGCGCCAGCACCACCTCGACCACCGCGTCGGCCAGCCAGGCCAGCTGGCGCGTGCTGTCCTGCGCGCGCTGGCGGCGGTCGAGCGTGGCCAGGGCGATGCGGAAACTGAGCTGCTGGCGGATCTCGTTGAGCGAGAACAGGGCCGCCTCGGTGTCGAGTCCGCGCGCGACGGCGCAGGCTTCGGCGAGCTGCTCGCGCTGCAGCAGCGCGCCGCCGGCGCGCGCATCGAGCAGTTCATCGAGCAGCAGCGGATGCGCGGCCAGGCGCTCGGCCAGCAGGGCACTGCGCGTGACCACGTCGACCAGCCGCGCCAGCGCCGGCGGATGCTCGTCGAGCAGGGCGAGGTAGCTCACCCGGCGCAGGATGTTGTGCAGCAGCGCCAGCAGCCGCCGCAGCGCCTGCAGCGGCTGCGGCGCCGGCGCGGTTGCCTGCAGCAGCACCGGCATCACCCGGTCCAGGCGTGCGCGCGCGGCGTCGGACAGTTCGCGCACGCTGGGCGAGCGGGCAAAGTCGCGCAGCGCGGCATCGACGTTGCCGGCATCGGCGAAGCCGGCCTGCGCCAGCGCGGAGGCGTCGCTGCCCTCGGGCAGGGCGCGCCAGTAGGCGGCGATATCGTCGGCGACCGCCGGCTGCTGCTCGCGCTGCGACAGCAGGGCGTCGAACTCGTGCGCGACACGCTCGCGATGGCGCGCGATGACCTGGTGCAGTGACTCCCAGTCGTCGTAGCCGAGTCCGTGCGCGATCCGCGCGCGGTCGAGCGCCGACTCCGGCAGCAGGTGGGTCTGCGCGTCGCGCAGCATCTGCAGCCGGTTCTCCAGCTGGCGCAGGAAGCGGTAGTCCTCGGCCAGCGCGCGCTCGGTGTCCGCGCCGATCTGCCCTGCCTCGCGCAGCGCCGCCAGCGCCGGCAGCAGCCGCGGCTCGCGCAGCGCCGGCTCGCGACCGCCGCGGATCAGCTGCAGCGCCTGGGCGAGGAACTCGATCTCGCGGATGCCGCCGGGGCCGCGCTTGATGTCGTCGGCCAGCTCCTTGCGCGCGACCTCGGCGGCGATCATCGCCTTCATCCCGCGCAGGCCGTCGAGCGCGCCGAAGTCGAGGTAGCGCCGGTACACGAACGGACGCAGCGCCTGCAGGAAACGATGCCCGGCCTCGACGTCGCCGGCCACCGGCCGTGCCTTCTGCCAGGCGTAGCGCTCCCAGTCGCGGCCCTCGCGCTGGAAATAGACCTCCATCGCCGCGAAGCTCAGCGCGACGCGGCCGGCATTGCCGAACGGACGCAGGCGCAGGTCGACGCGGTGGCAGAAGCCATCGACGGTGACTTCATCGAGCAGCTTCGCCAGCTGCTGGCCGAGGCGCGCGAAGAAATCCTCGGCCGCAAGCGGCCGCGCCCCATCGCTCTCGCCGCCGCGCTCGTAGGCATAGACCAGGTCGATGTCGGAGCTGAAGTTGAGCTCGCCGCCGCCGAGCTTGCCCATGCCGAACACGACCAGGCGCACGGGCTTGCCGTCGCTATCGCGGACGACGCCGTGGCGCTGCGCGAAGTCGCGTTCCAGCGCCTCCAGCGCCAGCTGCAGGCACTGCTCGGCCAGGCGCGTGGTGCCGGCGAGGGTGGCGTCGACGTCGTCCAGGCCGAGCACGTCGCGCCAGACCAGGCGGGTCGATTCGGCGCTGCGGAAGCGGCGCAGCAGGCGCGGCCAGTCATCGCGGCGGTCGGCATCGAGCACCGGCGCCGGCAGCGGCTGCGCGCCATCGTCGTCGGCCAGTTGCGCGAGCAGGTCCGGCTGCCGCACCAGGGTGTCGATCGCGAAATCGCTGGCGATCGCGACGCGGCGCAGGCGCTCGCGCAGCGGGGCGTCGTCGGGAAGCCCGGGGAAGCGCGCGAGCGCACGTTCGGCGAGGGCGTCGGTGTCGTGGTGGGTGGCATCCATGTGGCGATTGTGTCATCGCGCGATTCGGGTTGTGCGCACCGGCAGCGGGCGTGATCCTGCCCCGGACCGGACCGTGCACGGGGCTTGCCGTTCGACGCGGGCACAAAGAAATGTTCTTCTCCCATCCGAGTGACGTCTAGCCGGATGGCGAGGGGTCGGATCCGGGCTTGCGGCCGGAAGTCGTCCCGGGCCGGGGACTGCTCCCCGGCTCGATCAGCCCGCTTCGCGGTCCGGCCCGGCGCAGCGCGCCGGGCGTTCGCACGGACGCGCGGCAGGGCCGCGCAAGCCGTCCGCGCTCACCCATGGCTGACTCGCCGCCGCAGCGCATCCATGCGCTGCTGTCCGCAATCCCCGGCCCGGAACGCCCATCGGCCAGTCACCAGCACGGCTTCGTTCGGAGCAAGAACAGCTGTGCATCGAAGCATTGCAGGACGAGCAGCGGTGAGCCGCGCCCTGTCGGCCGGGGATCGCGGAAAGCAAAACATGGATGTTTTGCGCGCGAGTCAGGGCAGGATGCCCTGATCGAGCGAAGAGCGATCTTCGGCCGACAGGGCGCGGCGTCCATCCGAAGCCAAGGCAGGCAGTGGCTTCATCCAGCAAGGTCCAGTGCTTCCCTCGTTCGGAAGAAGAGGCACAAAAAAGCCCGCTTGCAGTTGCCTGTAAGCGGGCTTTGCTCCCTCCCCCACGTCGGGTGCGGGGGCATCGTGAACGATTCGTTACCCCGGGCGCACGCTGCAGCGCAAAACGATACCGGCGGGTTTACTAAGACGTCGGCGGCTGCAACCGCTTCCAGCCATGGGCGCCACGGCGACCGCCTCAGTCGGGCCGCGGTCTGCGGCGCAGGTCGCGCAGGATTTCGCGCGCGGCATTGCGCCCGGGCAGGCCGGTGACGCCGCCGCCGGGATGCGTGCCCGAGCCGCACAGGTACAGCCCCGGCAGCGCGCCGCGATAGTCGCCCTGCCCCAGCAGCGGGCGCGCGCTGAACATCTGGTCGAGGCCGAGCGCGCCGTGGAAGATGTCGCCGCCGACCAGGCCGAACTCGCGCTCCAGATCCAGCGGCGACAGCGCGCGACAGCCGAGCACGCTGCGCTTGAAGTTCGGCGCATACGCATCGACAGTGTCGATCATCAGCTGCGCGACGGTGTCGCGGTGCGCATCCCAGCCGCCGTCGACCTCGGGATGCACGTGCTGGCAGAACAGGCTGGCGACGTGCTGGCGGGGAGGCGCCAGGGTGTCGTCGAGCGTGGATGAGATCACCAGTTCGACGATCGGCGCGCGCGCCCAGCCCGGGTTGTGCGCCTTCGACTTCGCGTCGAAGTAGGCGGTCTCGAAGTACTGCAGCGACGGCCCGACGAGGATGCCGCTCTGGTGGTGCGGCTGCAGTTGCGTACCGGGTGCGGCGACGAAGTCGGGCAGCTCCGACAGCGCCACGTTCATGCGGAACGTGCCCGAGCCGCAGCGGTAGCGCTCGATGCGCTGCGCGGTGTCGTCGTCGAGATGTTCACGCGCAACGAGTTTCGTATACAGCAGCTTCGGGTTGAGGTTGGAGACCACGGTCTTCGCACGCAGTTCGCGGCCGTCGGCCAGCGCCACGCCGACCGCGCGACCGTCCTGCACCAGCACGCGCTCCACCGCCGCGCCGCTGTGCACCTGCACCCCGCGCGCCGCGCACTCGGCCGCGATCGCCTGGGTGATCGCGCCCATGCCGCCGATCGCGTGGCCCCAGACGCCGGTCTTGCCGTTGACCTCGCCGAACACGTGGTGCAGCAGCACGTAGGCGCTGCCCGGCGTGTACGGACTGGCGAAGTTGCCGACCACCGAGTCCCAGCCGAGCGCGGCCTTCAGCGGTTCGGATTCGAACCAGTGGTCGAGCAGTTCGCCGGCGGACTTGGTGAACAGGTCGAGCAGGTCGCGGCGGCCGCGCAGGTCGAGTTGTTTGAGCCGCTTCGCGACGTCATACGAGGCCAGCCAGTCGGCCAGCGACAGCCGTTCGCCGACGTTCGGCGGCGTGCGCTGCATCAGCTCGCGCAGCACGAGCACGACGCGATCGAGCATCGCGTTGTAGTCGGCGAGACGCCCGAGGTCGCGCGGCGACCACTGCTGCAGCGAGGCCGCGGTGTGCTCGCCGCCGAGGCGGAAGGCGCGGCCGTCGGGCAGCGGCAGGAAATTGGCGTAGGGGCGTTCGACCACGCGCAGGCCGTGCTCGGCCAGGCGCAGGTCGCGGATCACCTTCGGATTGAGCAGGCTGACGGTGTAGCTGGCGGTGGAGTTGCGGAAGCCCGGGTGGAACTCCTCGGTCACCGCCGCGCCGCCGACGATGCCGCGGCGTTCGAGCACCGTCACCTGCAGCCCCGCGCCGGCGAGATAGGCCGCGCAGACCAGGCCGTTGTGGCCGCCGCCGATGATCAGCACGTCAGGTTCGTGGTGCACAGATTCTCCTCGCGTCACTCGTCCGGCCCATTGTAGGAGCGCCCCATGGGCGCGACCGCCCTTGCTGCGAAAGCGGTCGCGGGCATGGCCCGCTCCTACCGCAGCAGTCGCTCCACCGCGTCCGCCAGTCTGGCCGCGGCATCGGGTCGCCCGAGCGCCGCTGCGGCGCGCGCGGCCTCCGGCAGCCGCGTTGGCGATTCGAACGCCTCGCGCAACACGCTGGCCAGCGATTCGGGCGTGAGCCCGGCTTGGTCCGGGTGCCAGCCCACGCCCGCCTCCGCCAGGGTCTGCGCGTTGCGCCGCTGCTCTTCGCGCGAGCCGCCGTGCGGCAGCGGCACGAAGATCGCCGGGCGGCCGATGGTCAGCAGGTCGGCGGCGGTGGTCGCGCCGGCGCGGGTGATGACCAGGTGGGCCTGGCGCAGGCGCTCGCCCATGTCGTCGAAAAACGGGCGCACCGTGGTGTCGATGCCGGCCTCGCGCAGGCGCGCGACCAGCGCGTCGACATCGTCGCCCTTGTACTGCAGCGACAGCTGCAGGCGGTGGCGCAGCGCCTCGGGCAGCAGGGCCAGCGCCGGCGGCACCACGCGCCCGAACACCGCCGCGCTCTGGCTGCCGCCGACCACCAGCAGGCGCAGCGGGCCGTGGTCGTCGAAGGGCGGATAGTCGCCGCGCGCGTCGAGGATCGCGCGCCGCACCGGGTTGCCGGTCTCGACGATCTTCGCCGGATCGAAGCCGTCCGCGCCGGCCACCGCCGGGAACGACGTCGCCAGGCCATCGGCGAAGCGCAGCAGCCGGGCATTGGCCTTGCTCAGCCGCGTCGCCTGCTCATGCAGCAGCAGCGGCAGGCCGAGGCTCTTTGCCGCCAGCGCCGGGGCGAAGCTGGGATAGCCGCCGAAGCCGACCATCAGCGCGGCACCGCGCCGCTTCAGGTCGCGGCGCGAGGCCAGCACGCCGCGCAAGATGGTCAGCGCCGCCTTTGCCTTGGCCGCGACGCCACCCTCCAGCGAACTGGCCGGCAGCACCACGTGCGGAATCCCGGCCAGCGCCTGCGTGTACTGCGCGCCACGACGCTCGGTGTGGATCACCACCTCGTGCCCGCGCGCCATCAGCTCGCGCGCCAGCGCCTCGGCCGGGAACAGGTGGCCGCCGGTGCCGCCGGCGGCGAGTGCGATGGTGGCCGTGACGGTTGGCGAGGGAACGGCTGCGTGCGGCATCTGGGCGGACGTTGCGGAAGCGGCCCGCATTATGGAACGTCGCCGCGATGCCCGCACTCCGGTGCAGGGGTCAGATTCGATTTTCCGTGAAGTACCCCGAGCAGCCGTCAAGCAACAGGGAAAATCGACTCTGACCCCGGTTTTGGTCGCGACGCAGGGAGTGTCCTGAAGGAGATCTCTCCCTCCGGTCGAGATGACAATCTCCGGTTGTACCGGCAATCGGGCTGTCATCTCGACCGAAGGGAGAGACCTGCGTCACGGCTTCGCAAAGAACCCCAGCTTCCTCCCCTTCGGCAACCGCTTGAGTACCCACTCCGCGCGTGACGCCGCCGCGCGATCTGGATACGCGCGGCTGGCGATCAGCCGCAGCGGCCCGCGCCCTCGCGTATAGCGCGCGCCCTTGCCGTCGGCGTGCGCACGCAGGCGCGCGTCGAGGTCGTTGCTGATCCCGGCGTACCAGCTGCCGTCGCCGCATTCGAGCAGGTACAGCCACCACGCGCCCGCCGCCGCGCCGGTCTCATCGTGGCTCGGGGAAGTCGTTCCCGCCATCAGCGCAGCAGGTGCTGCCGCCCGTCGTACCACTGCCGGGCGTTGCGCAGGTGCAGCTTGTGCTGCGTGCCCTGCAGCTCGACGCCGACGCCGAGCACGCCCCATTTCGCGTACAGGTCGCCACGGCGGTCCTCGCCCTGCAGCCGCATCCGCGCGTCGATCTGGAAGCGATCGTTGCTCGCGCGCACGCGGTCGAGCACGAGGGCGTTGCCCTGCCACAGCCAGCGGCCGTCGACGCGCGCTTCGCCGGCGTCGACCACGCGGCTGATCCAGGCCGGATAGTCGGCGCGGTCGGCGAACATCGCCAGCAGGAAGTCCACATCCTTCATCCGTGCGCGCAAACGCCCGCCCATCGTCGACGGCTGCTTCCACGCGACGTGCCCGCCTTCGAGGTCGAGCGTGGCCCACCAGCCCGAGCGCGCCACGCCGCCGCGCTCGCTGAAGGCCGCGTTGCGTACGCGCAGCTGCGTGCCGCCGAGATCGAATTCGCCCTGCTGCAGGCTGCCGCGGCGCAGGCGACCGTCGAGCACCACGTCGCCGCGCAGGTCGAGGCCGGCGACCGCCAGCCGCGCCCTCTGCGCATCGACGCGCAGCGTGCCCTCACCCACCTCGCCATCGCCGTCCACGCGCAGGTCGCCACTCAGCCGACCGCTGCCGCTGGCGAAGCGCAGCTTGTCGTTGGGCAGGTAGGGGTTGAACACGGTCAGGTCCGGCACCCGCGCATCCCTGAAGCGGATGCGCGCCTGCAGGGTGTCGCGCATGTGCTCCAGGTGCGCGTCGGCTGCGAGCTGCACGCGCAGGTCGTTGCCGGTGATCCAGGGCGGCGCGGATGCGCCCGCGGGCGCGGCGGTGAAGCGCTGCATCACCACGTCCACGCGCGAGCGCGGTGTCCCGTCGGCCGCGGCCTCGATCGCCGCTTCCGCAGTCGCCCGGCCGCTGAAGCGGCTGCCGAGCGCGTCGGCGTGCGCATCCATCTCGGTCACGCGCAGCCGGCTGCCCGTGGCCAGGCGCCCGTCGGCAAGCGTCAGGTCGGCCTCGACCCTGCCGCTGCCCTGCAGCGCCAGCCAGTCGGCCTGTGCGAACAGCGCCATCAGCCCACCGATCGACGGCACCCGCAGCTGTCCCCTCGCGTACCCGCTGGCTTTCGCCAGGCGCGCGTGCCAGTCGCCCAGCGGCAGCGCATTGCCGGGCAGGCGCAGGTCCGCGTCTATCGTCATCCAGCGCGCGCCACGGTCGGGCAACAGGACGCGCAACCGCAGGCCGTCGTCGACATCGAGGCCGACATCGAGCGTGTTGCGATACTCGCTGCCGTCGGCGTCGATCGCATGCAGCGGTACCGCCAGCCGCAGGCGGTCGCCGTGGCCCAGCGCACCGCGCGCCAGCGACAGCTTCGCCTCGATACTGCCCTCGCCCGGGATCGCGGCGAAGCGGTAGCGATCGTCGTCGCCAAGCTGGTAGCGCATCGCGATGGCCTTGGCCTCGAGCTCGAGCGTGACCGCGAACAGCTCCAGCTTGCGCAGCCCGGGATAGTCCGGCGACAGGTGCGAGGCCAGCGAGAATGTCGACGCCAGCCGCGCATCGCGCAGCCAGGTCTCGCCATCGCGGCTGGCGCTCAGCGCGGTGAACGCCGCCGAGGACGGCAACAGCTCGACCGCGCCGCCTCGGAACTGCTTGCTGAAGCCGACCTCCGCGACGCCCTTGCCCGCCAGCGTCCAGTCGAACACCTCGCCGCCTTCGATGCTGTCGCTGGCGATGCGGTCCATGCGCAGGGTCCAGCCACCGGGGCGCGATTCGGGTGGCGGCAGGTCGCTGTCGGCGCGCCCCACCGAACCGGTCACTACCTCCGCCTGCACCCAGGGAATCCGGATCTCGCGACGAAGCAGCGGCAGCACCGCGATCCGGCCGCTGGCGCGCTCCGCCCGTGCCGTCCACGCCGTGCGCCGGGCATGGCCGCGCATGCGCACGTCGCGCAGCGCCACCCGGCCCGGCAGCAGGGTATGCCCGCCGTCCCAGGCGATCTGGAACTTCTCCGGCTTGCGGTTGAGCAGCGACTGCGCCGCGTCGAGGTTGAGGAAGGCGTTGCCGGCAACGAGATAAAGCACGTAGGCGGCGAGCAGCGCGATGCCGGCGCGGATCGTCCAGCGGCGGATGCGGCGTGCGCGGAGGGAGTCGGTCATGCGCAAAGCATGCATGAAGGCGTGGGCGCAGGCGATGACAGCTTGGCGGGGGCCGCGCGCTGGCGCGCCGTCCGCGTCGGGCGCAGGGGGCAGGCCGCCCCGGACAACCGGCGCGCCGCGCCGGAACCGGCGGACCCGGCAGCATCAAGCCCGGCCGCCGCACCCCGGCGTTTGCGCCGCGCCAAGCCGGATGCTAGCGTCCCCCGCCACTCAACCTGGCCACAAGACGTGTCCGCCGAAGACATCACCCAGTTGCTCGCGCAGGCGCGCGATGGCGGAACAGCGCGCATGGATGCGGTGTTCGAAGCGCTGTATCCGGAACTGCGGCGCCTGGCCAATACCCGCATGGCGGGCCGCGAGTCGACGCTGACCCCGACCGTGCTCGTGCACGAGCTGTTCCTGCGCATCAGCCAGGGCGCGCCGCTGTCGGTGGTCGACCGCCAGCACTTCTTCGCCGCCTCGGCACGGGCGATGCGCTGGATCCTGGTCGAGCACGCGCGCCAGCGCGCCACCGACAAGCGCGGCGGCGACCAGGTCATGATCAGCCTCGACGACCAGATCCCCGATGCGCCGCAGGCGCGCACCAGCGTGCTCGCGCTGGAGCAGTGCCTGGAAGCGCTGGAGGCGATCAGCCCGCAGCGGCGGCAGATCGTCGAACTGCGCTACCTCGCGGGGATGGAGTTCGCACAGATCGCGCGCCTGCTCGAGGTCTCCGAGCGCACCGTCTACCGCGAATGGGAGCGCGCCCGCGCCTTCCTGCAGGCCATGCTCGACGAGGACGGGCGCGACGGGGACGGGCGCGACGGGGGCAGCGATGGAGCCTGACAAGCTGGCGCAGTGGCAGGCCGCCGACGCGCTGTTCGACCAGTGGCTGGACCTGGCGGAGGCCGAACGCGACGCATGGCTGGCGCTGCAGCCCGCACCCGAAGCGGTGCGCCGTCGCCTCGACCAGCTGATTGCCGCGCACCGCCAGCCGCGCGCCGCGCTGGAGGCGGCCGGCAACGAGCTGGCCGGTCGCCGCCTCGGCGACTGGATCCTCGACGAGGAACTGGGCCGCGGCGGCATGGCCGTGGTCCATCGCGCCTGGCGCGAGTGCGGCGTGGCGCGCCAGCAGGCGGCGATCAAGGTGCTGACCCTGGGCGCACTTGGTGCCGCCGGGCGCGAGCGCTTCCATCGCGAGGCCGCGATCCTGGCGCGGCTGAACCATCCCAACGTCACCGCCCTGATCGATTCGGGCGTCGCCGATGACGGCACCTGCTGGCTGGCGATGCCGCTGGTCGAGGGCGAACGCATCGACCGCTGGTGCGATGCGCATGCGCTGGACGCCCGCGCGATCGTGCGCCTCTACCTGCAGGTCTGCGGCGCCGTCGCCTACGCCCACCGCAGCCTCGTCATCCATCGCGACCTCAAGCCGTCCAACGTGCTGGTGGACGCGGACGGCCAGGTGCGCCTGCTCGACTTCGGCATCGGCCAGTTCGCCGACACTGCGGGCGAGCGCACGCAGACGATGTGGCGCGCGATGACCCCCGGCTACGCCGCGCCCGAGCAGTTGCGCGGCGATCCGCCCGGCACCGCGGTCGACGTCTACGGCCTCGGCGCCCTGCTCCACCGGCTGCTGACCGGCCGCACCCCGCAGGCCGCGACCGCAGGCGCCGACACCACGCGTCCCTCGCTGCTGGTGCGCGACGCGGCCGACGCCTACCACCGCCACTACGTGCCGCTGAAGAACGACCTCGACCGGGTGCTGCTCAAGGCCCTGGCCGAGGAGCCCGAACACCGCTACGCCACCGCCGAGGCCATGGCCGACGACCTGCGCCGCTGGCTCGACGGCCGGCCGGTGCTGGCGCAGAAACCGAAGGCCGGCTACCGCCTGCGCAAGTTCGTCATGCGCAACAAGACGGGCGTGGCGGCTGGCGTGCTGTTGGCGGCGAGCCTGGCCGGCGGCATCGCGGCCACGCTGTGGCAGGCCGGCGAAGCCCGCAAGCATGCGGCGCAGGCCGAACAGCAGGCCGCGATCGCGCGCCAAGAGGCGGAGAACGCCCGCCAGCGCGCGCATCGTGCCGAGGCCGTGCGCGACTTCCTCGGCAACATGTTCATCACCGTCCGCGCCGACGACGGCGGTGGCGCCCGCGTCGACGACGTGATGCGCGCCGCCGCCGACGGCGCCCGCGGCGAACGCCTCGCCGACGAACCGCTGACCGCCGCCGACGTGCTGCTGCTCACCGGCACCGTGCGCTACAACCTCGACGACCACGACGGCTCGCTTGCGGACCTGGAAGACGCGCTCGAACGCCTCGCGCCGCACAGGGCCGTCGCTGCCGGCGAAATGTCCCGCGCACACTGGGAGCTCACCCGCCACGCCAAGCACCGCGGCGACCACGCCGCAATGCTCGCCCACGCCCGCGAGGCGGTCGAACTGAACAAGCTCTGGGACGCGACGCCCGACGAAGCCTTTCGCGCCCGGATCTCGCTCGGCGAGGCGCTGCTGTACACCGACCGCAAGGCGGCCGAGCAGACCTTCCGCGCCCTGGTCGACGAGATCGAGGCGAGCGAACTGAAGGACTCCGTGCGCCACATCAACGCCCTCAACGGGCTGTCGATCGCGCTGTCGGGGCCGGAGCACGACCAGCGCCTGCGCCTGCCGATCCAGGAGGAGCGGCTGCGCATCGCGCGCAAGCTCTACGCCGCCGACGGCGGCGGACTCGCCTTCACCCTGAGCGACGTGACCCATACCTTCCGCAAGCTGGGCATGCTCGATCGCGCCGAGCAGCTGGCGCGCGAATCGGTCGGGATCGCCGACCGCAGCCTGCAGAACCCGCTGATGCTGCGCGGGATGTCGCGCTGCAACCTCGGCGAGGTGCTGCTCCAGGGCGGCCGCCACGCCGAGGCGCTGGACGTGTTCGAAGCCAGCGTCGCGGCGCTGCGCGACCTGGGCGGCAACAATCTGGCGACCGAGCGCTGCTTCACCGGCCTGGCCTACGCCGCGGCGGCCAGCGCGCGTCAGCAGCAGGCACTCGACGCACTCTCGCGCAGCCGCGACATCCTCGCCGCCAACAGCCGCCAGCAGCACCCGGACGCACTCAGGGTCTGCGGCCTGCGCGCCTCGGTCCAGCTGCGGCAGGGCGACAGCGCCGCCGCCGGGCGCACGCTCGCCGGCTGCAGACCGTCCGACGAGGACAGCGCGCCCCTGCCTTACCTGCAGGCGCGTGCCGAGTGGCTGGCCTCGACCGGCGAATCCGTGCCCGCCGCCGCCCTGCTCGACAAGCTGCGCGGCCGGCACCCGCCCGACGACATCCAGCGCGAATGGATGCGGCCGTGGATGCTGTCGGCACTGCACGCGCAACGGGCGGGTGAACCGACCAGCGTTGCCGCGCTGGCGTCCACGCTCGGCGCCTACGCCGACGCCGCGCCGCTGTCGCACTGCCTCGCCGAGCCCAACCAGACCCGCTGCCTCGCTCTGCCCTAGAGCAGGTTCGTGTCAGAAGCCTACAGTCCCGTCATCCCCGCGAAAGCGGAGATCCATTGTCTTTGTTGTTGATTTACAAGCGTAAAGCCAATGGATTTCCGCTTTCGCGGGAATGACGAGATGTGGATGGTTGAGTCGAAACTGCCCTAGGGCCTGCCACCGCCCGATCGCCGCCGTGCCGCCCATGCGCGGCGGCTGTCAGTCCGCGCCCCCGGATCTCGTGGATGAAGGGCCCGGATGCACCGGGTCCGGCCGGGCCGCCGTTCGGCCCGCCCTTCCTCGGGTGGCATACGCATGCGTTCCTCTTCTTCGTTCCTCGCTCCCGCGGCGCTGGCGTTCGCGCTGGCCGCCGCCCTGCCCGCGTCCGCACAAGCGGCGCAGGCCGAACTCACCATCGACGTCGCCACCCACACCGTGCCCGGCATGCCCGGGCTCGGCGCGCTCGGCCGCCTGTCCGGCGCCATGGGCGGCGCCAGCCCCAGCTACGGCATGGCCCGGCACCCGGGCATGCCCGGGCGCTACATGGACGTCGCGCTCCACAACCGCGCCGCGCCCGGCCAGCCAGCCCGCCAGGCGGTGCCCAAGGGCCTGCAGCTGGGCAACAGCATCGACCTGCTGCCGCCCGGCGACGCCCCTGCCGCGAGCAACGACAGCGCGCCGCCCGACGCCCTCGGCCAAGCCGGTGACGGCAAGTTCCGCATCCACTACTACTGGGGCTGCGGCGACCAGGTCCGCGCCGGCCAGCCGGCCGAATACGCCGTCACCATCCGCAACGGAAAGATGGTGACGACGGGCCGCGCCATGCTCCCGCGGCAGGTGCCGCAGGCGGGCGTCGAACCCGGCCCGCGCCACGCGCTCTGGCCCAACCCCTCGGCGCGCAAGGCGGTCGGCGGCAAGGCTTCGCTGGTGGGTACGCACGCCGTCACCGGCGAGGCGCTGCCGGCGTCGATGCAGTTCGAACTCGGTCGCGACCACGACTTCCTGCCCGAGCTCAAGCTGCGCAGCGAAGGCGATGCCGCCAAGGGACCGTCGCTGCGCTGGGACGGCGTCGACGGCGCCCGCGCCTACTTCATCCACGGCACCGCGATGGATGGCGAGACGATCGTGATGTGGAGCAGCTCCGAGGACGGTTACGCCGGCCACGAGCTGATGGACTTCCTGCCCGAGCAACTGGTCACGCAGTGGACCGGCAAGCGCACCCTGATGAACGCCGATGCGCGCAGCTGCCGCATCCCGCCGGGCGTGTTCACCGGCAGCGGCGGCAGCGGCGCGCCGATGCTGCAGATGATCGCCTATGGCAACGACCGCAGCATCACCCAGTCCGGCTGGAGCGTGCGCGTGCGCAGCAAGTCCACCGCGATGCTGATGCCCGGCGGCGGCGCCGGCGCGTCCCCGGGAGAAGTCGCGAAGCCGGCGGCCAAGGAAGCGGCCAAGGGCCTGCTGCGCGGCCTGATCGGTCGCTGACGCCCCCGGTTTTCCGGCCTCCCGAACATGCACATGATGAACACGACGATGACCCTGCTGGCGGGCCTGCTGCTGGCGGGCCTGTCCGCCTGCGACGGGCACGCAGGCTCGACCGCGGTCGCGCCGGAGAAAGGCTTCGCCACCGGACGCGCCGTCGATACGCAGGGCAAGCCGATCGCCGGCGCGAAGGTGCTGCTGGACAACAGCATCTTCTACGCCTCCTACATCGACGGCAGCACCGGCGACGACGGCCGCTACCGGATCCGGGTGCATCCCGGCGCGTGGAAGGCACAGGCCTCCTTCCGGACCTCGTACAACGGCAAGACCTACGTCCTGGACCTGGCGCCGGACAACAGCGACTCGTTCGACCAGGACGGCGCCGTCCGCAACTTCAGCTGGAAGCTGGAGGGGCGCACGCCCGGCAACGACTACGGCTACTACGGCGGATTCATCCAGCTGACTTCGGCCATCGGCTTCTACGAGGACATGGAAGCCATCGAGCTGACCCTGGTGCCGCAGGGCCCGCTGATCGACGGATCGCAGGGCAAGACGCTGCGGCTGCGACTTGGCGACCACTACTGGGTGGATCGCTACCAGGTCGAGGACGTCCCGATCGGGCGCTACCTGGTCACCGCGACGCTGCACGGCGACGACGGCCCGCGCCCGCTGAAGATCCAGGACTGGCACACGAGGGGCGACTTCGCGCCGGAATTCCAGCTCGATTTCCTGCCCAGGTCCAACGGCATCCTCCGGATCTTGGCTTCCATCGTCATCGGCGAATGACATTCCGCACCAACGCACTCCGGAGAACGGATCCATGAAGTTCCACATCATTGCCCGCGTCATCGCACTGGCTGCCGCCGGACTGGCGCTGTCCGCCTGCACCATCACCGACCTCGACGCCGCCCGCGTCGACTGCGGCACGCCCGGCCCGCACGGCGTCGACTGCCAGGTCCAGCGCACCGGCGGCAGCGGCGACTTCCAGGCCTGCTGGAACCTGGCCATCACCTGCAGCAACGGCGGCGTGATGACCGGCTCGACGTGCCACGACATGACCGCGAGCGAAAACCAGGGAACCGCGAACATGCCGGTGACCGGCTTCTCCGGCCAGGACAGCTGCGACGTGCCCGCATCGGGCAAGGTCGAGCAGCTGAAGGTCACGTCGAAGTGAGCCGCGCCGATCCATGACCAGGACATCGTTGCTCCTCCTCGCCGCCTTCGTGCTGTCGGGAACCGCCAGTTGCCGGGACGCCGGCGGGACAGCCGCGGCCATTGACGGTTACGTCACCGGAACCGTCATCGACACGCAGGGCAAACCGATCGCCGGAGCGAAGATCCTGCTCGACGGCACCATCCTCCGCGACTCCTACCTGCGCGGCACCACCGGCGAGGACGGCAGCTACCGGATCCAGGCGCAGCCGGGTGCGTGGATGGCCTATGCCGAGTTCGAGAAAACCTACAACGGCCGCAGCTATCCGCTGGCGCTGCACCCGGACAGCACCGATTCGATCGGCGACGGCGGCGGCGTCCGCAACTTCCGCTGGAAACTGGAAGGTCGCTCGCCGCTGAACGAGTACGTCTACTACGGCGGATTCCTCATCGTCGACACCACCACCACGTTCGCCGATGACATCGCGGACGTCGAACTGACGCTGACTCCCGACGGCCCGCTGATCGACGGCTCCGAAGGCAAGGCGCTGCGGCTGCGGATGCACGACCACTACTGGGTGCAGTACGGCTACATCGAGGACGTCCCGATCGGCCGCTACAAGGTCACCGCGGTCCTGGACAACGGCGGCGGCCCCCGCCCCTTGAAAATCGCGACCCGGAACGGCGACGGCGTGCCCGCGACCGAATACCAGCTCGACTTCCTGCCCAGGTCCCGCGAGCGGTCGCGCAACTCGGCCGAAATCATCATCGGCGACTGAGCGCCATCACGACGACGCCCCCGGAGGCACATCGCGGCCACCGCCGACAGCGGCCTGTCCGCACTTCCACAGAACGGAACCACGGCATGACCACCCACTGGACACACACGCTCAAGCGCGCGGCGCTCGCCTTCGGCAAGGGCCTGGGCTTCGTGCTCAGGCACCTGTTCGCGCTGCTGGCCATGCTCGCCGGCTTCATCGTCCTGCGCGCGATTCCCGCGATCTGGCGCTGGCTCCGCGACACCCTGTTCCCCGCGATGAAGCGGTTCTACCTGTGGCTGCCGCATCGGCGGGTCGTGGTCGCGACTGCGGCCGCTGTCGTCGCGATCGCGATCGCGGTGCTGGTGTTGCGCACGCCTGACGGACCCGGTGCCGCAACGCCGCGCGATGCAACACCGCACAACGCGCCCCAACAAGACATCGCGCAGGCCCCTGCCGAGCCAGTGGTGCTGACCCTGACCCCGGCGCAGGCGCCGCCCGGCGCGGCGATCATCGCCGAAGGCTTGACCCTGTCCGAGGGCGAGCGCTTCGAAGTCACCGTCGGCGGCCGGCCGGCTGCGGCGCAGCGCCTGGACGACGGCCGCCTGCAGTTGCGCGTTCCCGTCTACCTGACCGATGCCCCCTGGCCGGTACCGCCAGCCGGGCCACAGATCGTGGAGGTGCGCCGCGGGGACGCCTTGCTGGCGGCCAGCCATGAAGGGCTGCGCGTGACCGAGTTGCCGCGCGCACCAGGCACCACCGCGCGTGTGCAGCGCTCGCTGGAAGAGGTGGTCACCGCTTACGACCGCATCTTCGAGTCCCTGCCCGCCAGCGACGAGCAGGATCGCCTGCAGCGCCGCGCGCTGCTGACGGCGCTGCGCGGGCTGGTGAGCGAGGGCGACCACTCGCTGGCGGCACTGCTGGCGGGCACTTCGCCGCTGCTTGAGGGCGCCGAGCCGGATGCCGAACTGATGGACGCGTTGCTGGCCTCCGGCGGCGTGGCCTCCGGCATGGAAGCCTTCGCGCAGGCGCTGCGCCCCGGTCCGGGCAACGCTGGCGCCGTCGTCCTGCTTCCGACTGGCGGCACCGCCTTCCCCATGGCGCTTTCTCTGGGGTCCGTGCCCACGCCGCTGTCGATGGTCACCGGCCCCAAGTGCCGCGGTGACGGCAAGGATTTCGAGCTCGCCTGCCAGATGCAGATGTACGTGCTGCTGGACGACCTGGCCCGCTTCTACATCAAGCCCATGGCGGACAGCTATGCCAACGCCATGCTGGCGCTCGCCACCGTGGGCTCACCATTGGCCGCCCATCCCCTCAGCGCCCTCATATCGGCGGTGCTGAGCGTGTCCAACCTGGTGATCGGGAAGGTCGCCCCGTCACTGTTGCCCTCCAACCTGACCCGGTTCGAGCTGGAATCGGTCAAGCCATTCGTCGCCCTGGAGGAAATCGTGCCGGCGCGGGTGGTCGTGGCGGCGCGCAACACGCCCCAGACCATCACCCTCAACGACCTCATCGACGTCGCCAAGTCCACCGTCGGCGCAGCCATCGAGTTCGACAGCGATGTCTTGCATGCACTGCACAAAATGTTCGACTACACCGTCGACCTCTACATGGGCGTGCTGCGCGGCGTCGACCACGTCCGCCCCAACGCCTCTGACGCGGTCAATCCCGGCCTGATCACCCTGCCGATGAAGACGTGGGGCCCGCTCAGGATCAGCAGCCCCGACCTGGTGGAATTGTTCAGCTACGCCGAGCCCATCCTCGCGACCCGCGAGGAGCAGATGGAGTGGCGCGCCGAGCAAAGGGGCCAGACCAGCGTTCGGGTAATGCCGCGCGGACCGGGCGACCGCAGCAAGGTTCTGCAGGACTACACGTTGTGCTGGGGCTGCGTCTGGAGCGGCGGCGCGTTCGGCACCGAGATGCCGGAAAGCTCGAAGCAGGTCGCCGTGGAGATCGAACTCAAGGCCAACCCGCCGCAGGGCAAGGCGCCGCTGGACGTCGACCTGTCGTGGCAACTGAAGCCGCAGCGAGACAAGGCGCCAGTCCCCTGCACGCTGGACTTCGGCGACGGCTCGCAGCTCCGGCGGATTCCCGATTGCACCGACACTACCCGCATTCGCCACACCTACGCATACACCTCGCGCCTCAACGACAAGACCGGTGGCGCCTACCTACCCGTGCTGCGCATTGACGGCAGCCCCATCGAGGCCAAGGCCGAAGTGTTCACCGAATGGACCTTCCGCGGCTCGCCCGAGACCGGCCAGGCGCCGGTGGACGCCAAGTTCAACTGGGAGATCCCCTGGCCGTCGGACCGCAAGGCACCGCGCTGCGAGTTCGACCCGGGCGACGGCTCGGCGCGGAAAAGCTTCGACGACTGCCTGGCCGTCACCGACACCGAACACACCTTCGAGCGCCGCGGCAGCTTCGTACCGATGCTGACGATCATCGACGGCACCGCCCGGGACACCAAGACCGCACCGGTGTCGGTGGCCGAGGAAGGCACCTGCGACGCGGACCTGCTCAGGCACAAGACCTGGGCCGGCACCGTGTCCTACAGCCAGTCGCGCGATGCCTGGAACCAGGCCGGCGACGCCCACGTCAAGTACGGCATGAACGTCCGCCTCGGCGCGCAACTGCACGAACGCACGCGGCGCCAATGGCGCGGTGCCGATCACCTGGTGCAGTACTACAGTCCGTTGCCGCAAGGTTCCGCCAGCATCGATTACTCGTTCCACACGTACGGCCCGAACGGGACGCTGGATGGCAGGGACACGTTCAGCGGCAGCGGCTCGATGCAGCGCCAGCAGCCGCACATGGTCGAGGACGGATCGTCGCTCATCCTGACCATCGACGCCCACCGTTGTACCTACCAGTTCCATCTGCAGGGACAGATCCTGGGCTCGGGCGAGCGCTGGAGCTGGCTCGACGGATCGGAGTCGTACCAGGGCCACATGTGGATCAACTCGGTCTGGGGCGAAGGCCTGCTCACCTCAAGCAGCGCGATCCGGGGCACGGGGACGTTCCCGGTGCTGTCGCGCAGCCAGGTCGAGGACAACAGCCTCGAGAAGACCGACTGGGTGAGCGAGTACGACAGCGTTTCCAGCTATCTGGGCAAGGGCAACCTGGGCGTGGTCACCGTGAGCTGGGATTTCCAACCGGTGGATTGAAGCTACGGCGGGCCGCACTCACTTCGCCTCGAACACCACCCGCCCGTCCACCACGGTCAGCAGCGCGCGCGCGTCGGCGATCGCCGCCGGCGCGATCGTGAAGATGTCCTGCGACCACAACACAAAGTCGGCGAGCATGCCCGGCGCCAGCGTGCCCTTGTGGTGCTCCTGGAACTCGGCGTGGGCCGAACCGGTGGTATAGGCGCGCACGGCTTCTTCGATCGTCAGCTTCTGCTCGGGATACCAACCGCCCGGGTACTCGCCATCGAGCGTTTCGCGGACCACCGCCGCATGCAACGTCAGCATCGGATCGAGCGGGGCCACCGCCCAGTCGGTGCCGAGCGCGAGCCGACCGCCGGCGTCGAGCAGGCTGCGGAACGCATAGGTCCCGGCCAGTCGCGCCGGGTCCAGCCGCTTGTGCGCCCAGCGGCCATCATCGATCGCGTGGTAGGGCTGCATCGACGCGATCACGCCGCCGTCGGCGAACCTGCGGATCAGCGCGTCGTTCAAGTGCTGTGCGTGCTCGATGCGGAAGCGCCTGTCGCGCTCGCCGTGGTCGCGCGCCACCTGTTCGAATACCTTCAGCGCCTCGTCGTTGGCGCGATCACCGATGGCGTGGATCACCACCTGCAAACCCGCGCCGTCCGCGCCGGAGACATCCCGGGGGTGATGCTTCGACTCCTCCAGCGCCAGTCCGGTCGACTGCGGGTTGTCCAGGTACGGCTCGAAGAACCACGCCGTGGTCGAGCCCAGGCTGCCGTCGGTGAACCCCTTGAGCCCACCCACCCGCAGCATCGGGTCGCCGAACGCAGCGCGGATACCCGCACGCACCCAGCGCTGGTAGTCGCCCAGCGGCGAGATCGCATAGATGCGGGTCTTCAGCTTCCCCTGCCGCAGCAATTCCTGGTACACGCCCGGCCGGTTCGGCCCCATGTCCTGCACGCTGGTGACGCCGAGCGAGGCGGCGTAGTCGGTGGCCGCCTGCGCGATGACAAGATCCTCGTCGAAGCTGCGCCGCGGGATTACCGCGAACACCGCATCCATCGCATCGTCCTTGAGTACGCCAGTCGGCTCGCCGTTCGCATCGCGCACGATCTCGCCGCCCGCCGGATCCGGGGTGTCGCGGGTGATGCCGGCCAGTGCCAGCGCACGGCTGTTGGCCAGCCCCATGTGCCCGTCCAGGCGTTGCACGAACACCGGGTTGTCCGGGGTCACCCCGTCGATCAGCTGGCGGGTGGGCAGGTCGTTGGGCGTCCAATTCTCGTGGTCCCAGTTGCCGCGCAGCACCCACGCGCCCTTGCTCCGCTTCTCCGCGAATGCACCGATCCGCGCGGCGAACTCCTGCTGCGAATCCGCATCGCGCAGGTCCACCGAGGACAATCCCTGTCCACCGGTCATGAAGTGCACGTGGCTATCGTTGAAACCGGGCAGCACCAGCCTGCCTTCGGCGTCAATGACCCGGGTCGAATCGCAGGCCAGCGGTCGCAGCTGCACATCGTCGCCGACCGCGACGATGCGCGAGCCGATCGTCGCCAGCGCGGCGGCGCGCGGGACCTGTTCGTCGAGCGTGCGGATGTTGGCGTTCACCACCACCAGGTCCGCGCAGGCCGGCGCGGCAATCGAGGGCAGCGGCGCCAGGCCGACGAGGGTGGCGGCGAACAACAGGCTGCGGATCATGGCGTGCCCTTTCCGGTTGTGCGGGTGAGTAGGCGGCAGCATACGCCCCGCAAACGAAAAACCCCGCCTTGCGGCGGGGTCCTTCGTGGTGCGGTGTGCGCTAGGCCGTAGCCGAGTCATTTCCCTGGCGCGCTGCGGCGCGCTGGATGAAATTGCACACTCGTTCCGTCGCGGCGCGATCAGAAATCCATGCCGCCCATGCCGCCCATGCCGCCGCCGCCCGGCATCGCCGGCTCGTCCTTCTTCGGCAGCTCGGCCACCATCGCTTCGGTGGTGATCATCAGGCCGGCGATCGAGGCTGCGTTCTGCAGCGCCGAGCGGGTGACCTTGGTCGGGTCGAGGATGCCGAAGGCGATCATGTCGCCGTACTCGCCGGTCTGGGCGTTGTAGCCGTAGTTGCCCTTGCCGTCCTTGACCTTGTTGAGCACGACCGACGGCTCTTCGCCGCAGTTGGTGACGATCTCGCGCAGCGGGGCTTCCATCGCGCGCAGGGCGATGACGATGCCGTGGTTCTGGTCTTCGTTGGCACCCTTGAGGTCGCCGATGGCCTGCAGCGCGCGCACCAGGGCCACGCCGCCGCCGGGGACCACGCCTTCTTCCACCGCCGCACGCGTGGCGTGCAGGGCGTCTTCGACGCGGGCCTTCTTTTCCTTCATCTCGATCTCGGTGGACGCGCCGACCTTGATCACCGCCACGCCGCCGGCCAGCTTGGCCACGCGCTCCTGCAGCTTCTCGCGGTCGTAGTCGGAGGAGGTCTCCTCGATCTGCGCCTTGATCTGCTTGATGCGCGCCTCGATGCCGCCGGTCTCGCCGGCGCCGTCGATGATCGTGGTGTTCTCCTTGGAGACCTGGATCTTCTTGGCGCGGCCGAGGTCGGCGATGGTCGCCTTCTCAAGCTGCAGGCCGACTTCCTCGGAGATCACGGTGCCGCCGGTGAGCACGGCCATGTCCTCGAGCATCGCCTTGCGACGATCGCCGAAGCCCGGGGCCTTGACCGCGACCACCTTGACGATGCCGCGGATGGTGTTGACGACCAGGGTCGCCAGCGCCTCGCCTTCGACTTCCTCGGCGACGATCAGCAGCGGCTTGCCGGCCTTGGCCACGCCTTCGAGCACGGGCAGCAGGTCGCGGACGTTGGAGATCTTCTTGTCGTGCAGCAGGATGAAGGGGTCGTCCAGGTCGGCCGACATCGACTGCTGGTTGTTGATGAAGTACGGCGACAGGTAGCCGCGGTCGAACTGCATGCCCTCGACGACGTCGAGTTCGTTGTCCAGGCCCGAGCCTTCTTCAACGGTGATCACGCCTTCCTTGCCGACCTTCTTCATCGCGTCGGCGATGATGGTGCCGATCGACTCATCGCTGTTCGCGGAGATCGTGCCGACCTGGGCGATCGCCTTGTCGTCGGCGGTGGGCTTGGAGATGCTCTTGAGCTGCTCGACGGCGGCCTTCACGGCCTGGTCGATGCCGCGCTTGAGGTCCATCGGGTTCATGCCGGCGGCGACCGCCTTGGAACCTTCGCGGATCAGCGCCTGCGCCAGCACGGTGGCGGTGGTGGTGCCGTCGCCGGCGTTGTCGGAGGTCTTGGAAGCGACTTCCTTGACCATCTGCGCGCCCATGTTCTCGAACTTGTCGGCAAGCTCGATTTCCTTGGCGACGGAGACGCCGTCCTTGGTGATGGTCGGGGCACCGTAGCTCTTCTCGAGCACGACGTTGCGGCCCTTCGGGCCGAGGGTCGCCTTGACGGCATTGGCGAGCGTGTTGACGCCGCGCACCATCTTGGAGCGCGCGTCCTCACCGAAACGGATTTCTTTGGCAGCCATTTGATGAAACTCCGGGATTGGGGATTTGGGATTTGGGATTCGGAAAAGCAGACGCGACGGATTCGAGTGGGCGGGACCGTGAGCGCAGTGCGCTGTTCCGAATCCCCAATCCCCAATCCCGAATCCCGTCGCGGTGATCGGCCTTAGCCGAGCACCGCGAAGATGTCGTCTTCCTTCACCACCAGGTAGTCGGTGCCGTCGAGCTTGACCTCGGTACCGGCGTACTTGCCGAACAGCACCTTGTCGCCGGCCTTGACCTTGGGCGCGCGCACGCTGCCGTTGTCGAGCACCTTGCCCTCGCCCACGGCGACGACTTCGCCCTTGATCGGCTTCT
The DNA here is from genome assembly GCA_035444805.1 of Luteimonas sp. GTDB lineage: Bacteria > Pseudomonadota > Gammaproteobacteria > Xanthomonadales > Xanthomonadaceae > Luteimonas. The sequence continues at coordinate 29,192 of DAOMPM010000038.1, forward strand.
CGGTCGCCGAGTCGGGGATCACGATGCCGCCGGCGGACATCTTTTCTTCTTCCATGCGCTTGATGACCACGCGGTCGTACAGCGGCTTGATGTTGCTCATGTTCAACCCTCGCAAGTGATTGATTTGACGGATAAAGGGGTAGCGATGTTAGCAGTCGCACAGGGCGAGTGCCAGCAACGCGGGCGCGAAAATCCCGGACGGGCCGGGAGGTGACCGGAACATGTGGCGGGGGGTGGGGGGTTTCAAGGGGTGGC
>DAOMPM010000039.1:0-23847 GCA_035444805.1 Luteimonas sp.
ATTTTGGATCGGCATCAGCCTCGAAAGTGGGTCAATTTTGGATCGGCGGCAACACTTCGTCAGTAATGTTGTTTGGATTTTGCGGACCCCAGCCCAGGCAGAATGTGCCGTCACCGTTGATATGGCGGTCCGGACAGAACGCGGGCAGCATGTGGCCTGGTTGCGACTCCCGCACAAAGACACGGGAAGCGATGGCGGACGCAGCCAGTTCGAAGTTGTGCTTCTGGCCGCTGGGCAAAGTAATGGTGACGCTGGCTTGAGCCTTGTTGGCGTCCACGGCCAACGTGGCACCGAATGCCGGTGCCACGCTATGCAGCAGTTGCAAAGAGGTAGCCGGTTCCGTCACGAGGCCGTATGCGGGCGCAAGGGTTCGCTCAGCGACGGCACGATGGCGGGGGTGACAGCACGGTAAGTCTCCTCCTGAATCGCCTTTGCAACCCGATCTCCCGACACGGCCAGTTCCTGCACGGCGCTGTCGTAGTCGAAATTGCTCACCTTGCGCGAATCGCTAAAGACCCTGCGGACAGGATCGGAAGCCTTGGCATAGGCATCTGCTCCGATCGCCGTCTCAATGCCGCTGCAGCGGCGCTGTTCGGCCTCCGACCTCAGCACGGCACGTCCGGTGGCGCAACGGAGCTTGTCGCCCTTCATGCCCAGCCGGGTAACGCTAAGCGGCCCCAGTTCGAAGCCAATGGCCAGACCGAGGTCGTCGGTATCGACATCCTCACTCTCCAGGTGGCTGAGCGCGCAGGCAAAGCTGCTGCGAAGAGCACCAGAGCACAATGCGGTCGTGCTGACGGTATCTTCCTCGTCGGTTGTGTGCGCCGTGCCTTCCAGCAACAACCCGTGGACACAGTCACCGACGAACCGGACGCGCCGTCCGCCGAAATCCCTGTGGATGACTGCATCCAGTTCGGACCGCACGACGTGGAGGGTGCGGACGAGATCCTCGGGGTTACTGTCCAGGTGCTGATCGACGTAGGCGGTGAAGCTGTCGATATCGGCATACACCGAGACACCTTCGAATCGCTTCGAATTGGCGGCGCTCAGAAGCGTGAAGTCCAGATCGGACAACGGCGGAGTCGGGCGGCCAAAAGAAATACTGCCGATCGGTGACTCTTCCTGTTCCTCCCGCCACAGCTTGATGATTTCGTCCTTGGAAACGTCCAACTCAGCTTCGTCGGTGCAAACTTGAATCTGATCGGCCGTCAGCGCGGTAGTGCGCTCTTTGTCGTTGGTGAGCGTGGGAAAACCCATCGTCGACCGGGCTGCGTTGGTCAGATAGATGCCCGTGGTCGTGCCGGCACCGGCGCACTTGGCGGCGTGATTGGCAGGACGTCCCAAAAACAGGGGTTCCCGGCCTCCTTTCCGGCCGTTGTTGACAGCCAGTGCACGCCCGGTGTCAATCCCCACCCGTACCTTGGCGTTGGGAATCTGTTCGTCGCCCTCGCCGGTTTCGGCCAGAACGTCGCTGATGAGTTGCGCAATTGCTACGGAACGCGTGACCCGGGCGCGCTCGTTGTCCTCGCCGTAAGGCTTGGGGACCACGGCATGCAGGCGCTGGTTATGGAAATCGACGCGAATCGCATCCGTTTTCTGCAGGATCCGGTGGACTGCCCGATAGTGCTGGTTGAAGAACCGCAACGTACGTTTGTGGCAAGTTTCGCCTTCTACTACCGTGCAGGCGAGAATTTCATCGACGTTGACGATATCGACGTAGAGTTGTGCCGCATCCATGCGGTAGGCCTTCCTCGTGGGAATGTCCTGCAGTGACATTTCGCGCTTGTAGTCGATGATTTCGACCTCGCGCACTTCTTCAAAGCGGGCCTGAATCCGCTTCTTGGCTCGATCTTCTTTCCAAGTATGTCCCATGTTCTCTCTCCTCGCGCCGCGACGGTCGGACCGGTGTGGGTCGCGAGCGCCCTGGTCCTTAGGCCGGTAGCCTATGCCGGCGTGATCTCACCCCTTGCGACATCGACTCCCCCAGATGTTGGGGGGTGGGCGATGCTGAATCGGTACATGTGGGGTGATTTTAGGATTTCAAGGGGTGGCAGGAGGCGGTCTACACGGGAGGGGCAACGGCATCAGATCAATGATCGGGTGGCGTCCGAAGGGGCGAACAACGCCTTGGGGGAGCCGGACCTCTGGCCCGGAGTCGAGGGTGCCCGAGCGCCTGGCTGGCGGGGGTGGCTGTTTCAACATACTGGCTGGCGAGCCCGTCCATGGATGAAATGCTCGGGGGGAGTCGGCCATGGGAGTGCCGCATCAATCACGTGATCCCTCAGCCAGGAAACAGCCGGATGGCGCTTGAGCGCTGCCGATTTATACCGCCTTTATCGGCATCTGGATAAATTTATCCGAGTTCGGATAATTGACCTGAGTGCAGGCGTCCGGTACGTGGGTTAGCTTCCGGATTGTGTCCGAAGTTTCTGGTCGAAGGAGACTCGTACAGCTTGATCGGAGTCGGTCTTCTGATCAGGTGGGATCAGCCCGAGCGGTCACCTTCGTCGGCGCATGCGGGCCCCCACCAGCTGCTTGCTGCTGGGTGCGCATGGGCTAAGCTAGTATGGTTACGACCCAAAGGCTTCCTTGGAGGCAAAGCAGCGCCGCGCGGAGGCCTCGTGTGGGTGCTCAGGAGCATAGTGAAAGTGCCTCCAAAAGGCGTTACCGGAAAACCGTTCAACATCGCCAGCTACGCGTTGCTCACGCACATGGTGGCGCAGGCGACTGGCCTTGGCGTGGGCGACTTCGTTCACACGCTCGGCGACGCGCACCTGTACTCGAACCACTACGAGCAGGCACGCGAGCAGCTGGCGCGCGTGCCGCGGCCGCTGCCGAAGCTGCACCTGGCCCCGGATGTGACCGACCTGTTCGGCTTCAGCTTCGACGACATCGAGATCAACGGCTACGAGCCGCATCCGGCGATCAGGGCGCCGGTGGCGGTCTAGGCGCCGGGAATCGGGAATGGAGAACCGGGAGTCGTCGACAGCACCCGCGTCCGGCGCAGCGCCGACGCAGTCTGATGTGCCACGCCCCGGCGTTGTCCTGATTGCGGCGCTGGACCGCCAGCGCGCCATCGGCAAGGGCAACGCGCTGCCGTGGCACCTGCCGGACGACCTGAAGCGCTTCAAGGCGCTGACCCTGGGCAAGCCGGTGCTGATGGGGCGCAGGACGGCCGAATCGCTGGGACGCGCGCTGCCGGGAAGGCTCAACCTGATGATGACGCGCGGCGGGCGCGTGCCGTTCGAGGGCATGCAGGCGGTGGCGTCGATCGAGGAGGCGCTGCGCATCGCGGCGGAGCAGGGCGCCGAGGAGCTGTGCGTGATCGGCGGCGCGCAGATCTATGCGCTGGCGCTTCCGTTCGCAGTCGGGATGCATCTCACCCACGTCAACACGGCGGTCGTGGACGCCGATGCGTTCTTCCCGCCGTTTGACGACAGCCGCTGGCGGGTGGTGTCGCGCGAGTCGCGCGCGGCGGATGCGAAGCACGCCTTTTCATTCGAGTTCGTCGACTACGCGCGCGCAGCCGAGCCGGATCGCGATCCGGCGGCGATCCTCATCTGATACCAACTTGCGATCAAGAGTATGAATGGCGTAGGAGCGCCCCATGGGCGCGACCGGCAAGCGACTGCGCCCGTGCTGCACGGGTCGCGGGCATGGCCCGCTCCTGCAACTATCCTTTTGATCGCGAATCGGTATGAAGCGGGCTTGCGGCGCTTCCCCGGCGCCGGTCAATCCCTGGGCAGTTCGCCCTTCGACGGCGGCGGCACGTCACGCCCGGGCACCTGCACGATGTTCAGGCCCTCGGCGTCGAGCTGCAGCGCGGTGAGCTTGCCGCCCCAGACCGCGCCGGTATCGAGCGCGTGCACGCCGTGGCCAATGAACAGGCCGAGCGTGGACCAGTGGCCGCAGACGATCTTCAGGTCGCGCTCGGCGCGGCCGGGCACTTCGTACCACGGGTACAGGCCCGGCGGCTGGGTGCCGGGGGCGCCCTTTTCCGAGAACGCGATGCGTCCGCGCGGCGAGCAGTAGCGCATGCGGGTGAACACGTTGATGATCGCGCGGTCGCGATCGACGCCGCGCAGCTTCGGCGACCAGATCGGCTGGTCGCCATACATGTTCTTCAGCAGCTTTTTCGCCTCGTCGCCGCGGAGCCGGCGCTCGACTTCGCGCGCGTGCTGTTCGGCCAGCTGCGTGGTCCAGCGCGGCGCGAGCCCGGCATGCACCATCATCCAGCCCAGCTCACGGTCGACGTGAAGCAGCGGTTGCGTGCGCAGCCAGTCCAGCAGCAGGTCGCGGTCGTCGGCGAACAGCACGCCGCGCAGGTCGGGGTTGACCTTGCGCTGCTCCGGCTCGCTGCGCTGCGCGATCGCCAGCAGCGACAGGTCGTGGTTGCCGAGCACGGTCACCGCATTGTCGCGCAGCGAATGCGCCAGCCGCAGCGTCTGGATCGATTCGCCGCCGCGGTTGACCAGGTCGCCGCAGAACCACAGCCGGTCGGCCGCGGGATCGAAGCGGATCTTTTCCAGCAGGCGCTGCGTGGGGCCGTAGCAGCCCTGCAGGTCGCCGATCGCCCAGACGGCCATGGGTACTTTCTGCGCTCAGTGCAGCGTGCGCGGCACGGCGAGGGTGAACGGCGGGATCGGTGCATCGAAGCGGGTGCCGTCGTCGCCGATCATGTCGTACTTGCCCTCCATGGTGCCGACCGCCGTGGGCAGGGTAGCGCCGGAGGTGTAGGTGAACTGCTCGCCCGGCTCGAGCCGCGGCTGCTCGCCGACCACGCCGTCGCCGTGGACTTCCTCGACCCGGCCGTTGCCGTCGGTGATGAGCCAGTGGCGCGAGACCAGCTGCGCCGGCAGGCGCCCGAGGTTGCGGATGCGGATCGTGTAGGCGAACACGTAGCGGTCGTCGTCGGGCGCGGATTCCTCGTCCAGGAACTGGGTGGCGATCTGGATTTCCAGGCTGTAGTCGGCGGGCGGATTCATGCGGACAGTGTATGCGCTGGCCGTGAACGGTTCGACTATGGCCGTGGCAGCGCGCTTGCGCGCGATTCCCGGGCGCCCGGCGATCGCGGCCGGGCCGCTCCCACGGGAGCTTCAGCCTCCTGCGGCGGGATGGTTCGCCAGGCGCACGAAATCGGCCACCGCGAGCTGTTCCGCGCGCGCCTGCGGGTCGATGCCGGCGGCGCGGATCGTGGCCTCGTCGCACTGGCGGGAAAGTGCGTTGCGCAAGGTCTTGCGGCGCTGGCCGAAGGCATCGCGGACGAGCGCGGCAAAGCGGGCCGGATTGTCGATGCCGACCGTGTCCGGCGCGCGCGGCACCAGCCGCACCACCGCCGAATCGACCCTGGGCGGCGGCCGGAACGCGCCGGAGCCGACCGTGAACAGCGCGGTGACCTCGCACCAGGCCTGCAGCATCACGCTCAGGCGGCCGTAGACCTTGCTGCCGGGGCCGGCGGCCATGCGCTCGACCACCTCTTTCTGCAGCATGAAATGCATGTCGCGGATCATCGCGGCGTGGTCGAGCGCGTGGAACAGGATCGGCGAGGACAGGTTGTAGGGCAGGTTGCCGACCAGGCGGATCGGCGTGCCGGCGGCCAGCGCGGTGAAGTCGACGTCGAGCACGTTGGCGTGCACCAGGGTCAGCTCGCCGTGCGCGCGCGCGGCTTCGGACAGCGGCGCCAGCAGGTCGCGGTCGAACTCGATCGCGGTCAGCGCGCCGTGGCGATCGAGCAGCGGGAAGGTCATCGCGCCCTGGCCGGGGCCGATCTCGACGAGGCGGTCGCCGGGCCTGGGGTCGACCGCGAGGATGATCTTCTCGACCACGCCGCGCTCGTGCAGGAAATGCTGGCCGAGCGACTTCTTTGCAGGTTCCGTGAACCTTGCTGGCGGCGCGTGGCTCACAGCAGCTTCGTCCCGAGCGGCACGTCGCGGTCGGGCACGCACAGCGCGACCCGCCCCTCGGCGTCATGGAAGCCGGTGACCAGGCACTCGGACATCAGCGGCCCGACCTGCTTCTTCGGGAAGTTCACCACGGCCACGACCAGTCGCCCCACCAGCGATTCGGGTGCGTACAGCGAGGTGACTTGCGCGCTCGACTTGCGTACGCCGATCTCCGGCCCGAAGTCGATTTCGAGCACGTAAGCCGGTTTGCGCGCTTCGGGGAATGCACGCGCGGCCAGCACGCGGCCGACGCGCAGCTCGACCTTCGTGAAGTCGTCCCAGTCGATGGTCGGCAGCGGCGTGTTCACGCGATCGCCTCCCGGCGGCGGCGTGCCAGCCCGGCGCAAGTCTCGATCGCCGCGAACAGGCTCGACGGATCGGCGCGGCCGCTGCCGGCGAGGTCCAGCGCGGTGCCATGGTCAACCGCGACGCGCGGCCAGGGCAGGCCGAGGGTCAGGTTCACCGCGCGTTCGAAGCCGCTGTACTTGAGCACCGGCAGGCCCTGGTCGTGGTACATCGCCAGCACCGCGTCGACCTCGCCCAGCTTCGCCGGCAGGAAGGCGGTGTCGGCCGGCAGCGGGCCATCGAGCTGCAGGCCCTCCGCGCGCAGGCGCGCCAGCAGCGGTTCGATCACCTCGATCTCCTCGCGGCCCAGGTGGCCGCCTTCGCCGGCATGCGGGTTGAGGCCGAGCACGGCGATGCGCGGCGCGTCGATGCCGAAGTCGGTGCGCAGGGCGGCGTGCAGGATGCGCAGCACGCGCTCCAGCGCCGCGGGCGTGATTGCGTCCGGCACGTCGCGCAGCGGCAGGTGGGTGGTGGCGAGGGCGACGCGGACGATGTCGTTGGCGAGCATCATCACCACCTCGCGACCGGCGCGCGCGGCGAGCAGTTCGGTGGTGCCGGAGTAGGGGATGCCGCCGAGGTTGACCGTGGCCTTGTGCACCGGACCGGTGACGACGCCATCGCAGCTGCCGTCGAGGCAGGCGTCGGCGGCGCGGGTCAGCGCCTCGATCACGGCGGCGGCGTTGCGCGGATCGGGCGTGCCCGGGGCGCAGTCGACGGCGTTGGGGACTTCGACCAGGCGCAGTTCGCCAGCGGCGGCGGTCGCCGAATCTTCGGCGATGAAGCGCAGCGGCAGCCCGAGGCGCGCGGCCGCAGCGGAAAGTGTGCGGCGGTCGCCGAAGGCGACGAGGTCGGCGTTCCATTCGCGCTGCGCGGCGCGCACGCACAGTTCGGGACCGACGCCGGCCGGCTCGCCCGGCACCAGCGCCAGCCGCGGGCGGTGCATCTCAGCCGCCGCTGTTGCCGGCGCGGATGTTGACGTAGGCCTCGCCGCGCATCTCGCGCAGGTAGCGTTCCCACTCGTCCTCCAGCTTGCGCTGGCCGATCGATTCGCGCACCTGCGCGCGCCGGTTGTCGTCGTCGACGTTGGCCTGGCGCGTGGCGATGCGCTGCACGATGTGCCAGCCTGCCTGGGTCTTGAATGGTGCGGACACCTGGCCGTCCTGCAGGTTGGACACCTGGCCGCCGAACTCCGGTCCGAACTCGTCTTGCGTGAACCAGCCCAGGTCGCCGCCTTCGGGCTTGCTCACGGTGTCGTCGGAGCTCTCGCGCGCGATCGCCTGGAAGTCGGCGCCGCCGGCGACGCGCGCGCGCAGCGTGTCGATCTTCGCCTTGGCCTCGCTGTCGCCGCCCGCGCCCTGCGCGGGCCGCACCAGGATATGGCGCGCGTGGTACTGGGTGACCGAGCCGGCAGCACCGGCCTGGGCCTCGTCTCGGGCCTCGATCAGCTGCAGCAGCTGGAAACCGCTGGGGCCGCGCATCGGGCCGATCATCTCGCCCGGCTGCATGCTGCGGATGGCGTTCGCGAACGCGACCGGGATCTCGTCGAGGCTGCGCCAGCCGAGGTCGCCGCCTTCGAGCGCGTTGGGGCTGTCGGAATAGCGCACCGCGGCCGCGGCGAACTCCATCTCGCGGCGGTCGACCAGCGCCTTGACGCCGTCGATCTTCTGCTGTCCGGTCGCGATTTGCTCCGGCGTCGCACCTTCGGGCAGCGCCACCAGGATGTGGGCGAGGTGGTAGGTGGTGGCGCCGGCGCGCGCGGCCATCGCCGCGTCGACTTCGGCGTCGCTGACGCTGATGCGGCTCTGCGCGAAGCGCTGGCGCAGGCGCTGGACCAACATCTCCTCGCGCAGCGAACTGCGGAAGTCGTCGATCGACATGCCGTCAAGCGCCAGCTGCTGGCGCAGCTGGTCGGGCGACAGGTTGTTCTGCTGGGCGATGGCGTTGATGGCGTTGTCGACTTCGGCGTCGCTGACGCGCACGCCGGTCTCGGACGCGCGCGTGGTCTGCAGCTTGACCAGGATCAGGCGCTCGAGCACCTGGCGTTCAAGCACGTGCCGCGGTGGCAACTGGGTCTGGCGGTTGGCGTACTGCGCGATGATGTTCGCGACCGCGCGGTCGAGCTCGCTCTGCAGGATGACGTCCTCGTCGACCACCGCGGCGATGCGTTCCAGGGGCTGGGTCTGCTGCGCCTGGACGGAAGCCGCGAACAGCAGGGCGGCGCACAGGAATGCGAATCGGATCTTCATGGCAGGGGGTCGTCAGAAATGTCGTCGCCAACGCTGCTGCGCAGTTCCGACGGCGGGACGAGATAGAGGTCGTCGCGGTGGTACCCGAGGATAGCACGGCGCAGGCGGCTCCGGTTGTCGGGACCGGCGGAGCCGAGGCCCTTGAGCTCGATCTCGAGCTGGATCGAATCGTTCATGTCGCCGCGGTTGTTGCGCACGTAGCGGCGGGCGACCAGGCGCGCGGCGACGCAGCAGCTTTCCCACTGCACGCCGGCGATGCCCTCGAGCACCTGCTTGTCCTTGAGCGAGTAGTAATAGCGGCCGACCAGGCTCCACGCCGGGTTGATCGGGTACAGGAACGACAGGTCGACCTGCTCCAGCAGGTCGTCCTGGCTCACCGTGTTGCGACGGTAGCGGTAGGCGAGGTTGACGATGCCGTCGTCGCCGATCAGGTAGCGCGTGCGCAGCGTGACCAGGTCCTCCTGGCTGGTGGCCGGGTTCCACTGGTAGGAGGCGCCGACGGTCCAGCGGTCGTTGACCGCGTAAGTGGTGTCGGCGACCCAGGTGGAGCTGCCTTTCTCGATCGGCACCTCGTTGCCGAGGGTGACGCGCGAATCCTCGAAATAGCGGATCTGGCCGATGCTGGCGGTCAGCCTCTCGCGGCCGTCGGACTCGCGGATCAGGCGCGAGGTCAGGGCCAGGGTGAGCTGGTTGGCGTCGGCCTGGCGGTCGGCGCCGGAATAGCGGTTGTCGCGGAACAGCTGGCCCCAGCTGAAGGTCATGGGGCGGGTGTCGAACAGCGGCATGTCGCCCTGCTCGCGGTAGGGCGAGTTCAGGTAGAACAGGCGCGGTTCCAGCGTGTGCAGGTGGTCTTCACCGCGGAAGCGGGTGTTGCGGTCGAAGAGCAGGCCGGCGTCGATGCTTGTGATCGGCTGATTGCGCGACGGCGAGGTGTCCGCTGCGCCGGGCGACATCTGCTCGGCCAGCTCGTCCTCCAGCCGGTAGCCGGTGTAGCGCCAGGCCAGGGTCGGCTTGACGAACCAGCTGGCGCCCTCCAGCGGCATGCTGACGTAGGGCTTGAGGTCGAGGCGGCTGCCGCCCGGCCGGGTGGCGCTGTCGATGTGCGCGAAGCGGGTGGCTTCGGCGTCGACGCCGGCGACCAGCCATCGGCCGAACGGCTGCTCCCAGCTGGCGTAGGCGCGCGGCAGGCGGTTGTAGGGCAGGTTCGATTCGTGGAGCGTGTAGTCGGTCAGGTGCGAATACTGCCCCTCGAAGCCGGCGGTCCAGAAGGCGCCGCGGCCGTACACGCCGATGTTGCTGATTAGCGAGGTCAGGGTCCGGCCTTCGACGCTGCTGTTGCTGTCCTCGACCCAGCGCGGGTCGCTGATCCAGTGCAGGTCGGTGCGCGCCTGCCAGGTGCGGTTGATGTCGTGTGAGCCGACGAAGCGGGCCATGCCGCGGTCGTCCTTGCGCCGGTTCTCCGCAATCGGCACTTCGACCAGCTCGAGGTCGCGTTCGCGCCAGGCCAGGTCGTCGGAGGGCAGCACCTCGATGTCGAGGACGCCGCGGCCGCGTTCGGTGAGGTAGCGGAACTCGGTGCCCAGCTGCAGTCCGCGCTTGCTCATCCAGCGCGGCGTCAGCGTCATGTCGTAATGCGGCGCCAGGTTGAGGTAGATCGGCTGGCGCCAGTCGAAGCCGTTGCGACTGGACAGGCTGATGCTCGGATACAGCAGGCCGGTCTTGCGGCGGTCGTCGATCGGGAACGCCAGGTACGGCACGTACAGCACCGGCACCTTGCCGATGCGCAGGGTGGCGTTGCGCGCGACGCCGGTGCCTTCCTCGGTGTCGACGTCGATCCGCTGCGCGCGCAGCTCCCACCAGCGCTGGCTGGGCGGGCAGGTGGAATACGTGGAGCCGAACATCCGGCCTACCGAATCCTGCATCTCGATGCGCTCGGCGCCGCCGTTTCCGCGGCGCTCGATCAGCTGGTAGCGGACGTTGTCGATGCGGTGCGAGTCGCTGTTCTGGTCGCCCTCGAGGCGCTCGGCGACCACGCGCATGCCCGAGTCCTGGTAGCGGACGTTGCCGGTGGCGGTGTAGGTGCCGGTGTCCTGCGAGAACTCGATGTTGTCGGTGCCGAGGAACTGGTCGCCGCGGCGCAGGGTGACGTTGCCGGTGATGTTGTACAGGCCGCCGTCCATGCCGATGGTCTGGTCGCCCTCGATGTCGGTCGGCAGGTGCTCGCGGTCCTCGGGCCGACCGACCGGCGCGTGCGCGTCGGGGAACAGCGGCACCGCGTCCTCGACCGGGCACATCGACCAGTCGACCGGAATGTCGTCGTCCGCGTGGGCTGCCAGCGACAGGGCGATGCAGATCGGCAGGGGCAGCAGGCGAAGCGCTGGACGCACGCGACGGGTTCCCGGTGTCGGAAAGGCCGCTAGCTTGCCGGAACCACCGTGTAGCGGCAATGCAGGCGCCAGCGGCGGTTCATGCAGGCGCGGGTGCCCGCGGCGGCCCGTGTCCACGGCAGGGTTCAGGCGTCGGCGGCGGCAGGCCCGGCGACCAGCGCGGACACGTGCGCCACCGCCCCCTCCGCCAGCGCGCGCAAGTCGTAGCCGCCCTCGAGCATGGACACGATCCGGCCCTCGCCGTGGCGTGCGGCCAGCCGCTGCAGTTCGCCGGTCAGCCAGCCGAAATCGCCCGGATCGAGCGCCAGGCCCGCCAGCGGGTCGCGGCGGTCGGCGTCGAAGCCGGCGGACACGAACAGCAGCTGCGGCGCGAAGGCGTCGAGCGCCGGCAGCAGCGTGTCGCGCCACGCGCGCCTGAACGGCTCGCTGCCGGCGCCGGCGGGCAGCAGGGCGTTGACGATGTTGCCGGCACCGCGTTCGTTGGCCGCACCGGTCCACGGGAACAGGTCGGACTGGTGCGAGCTGAGGTAGAGCACCCGCGGGTCGTGCTCGAAGATCGCCTGGGTGCCGTTGCCATGATGGACGTCGAAATCGATGATCGCCACCCGCGCCAGCCCGAACCGCTCCAGCGCATGGGCGGCGGCCACGGCGATGTTGTCGAACAGGCAGAAGCCCATCGCCGCGTCGATGGTGGCGTGGTGGCCGGGCGGGCGTACGGCGCAGAAGGCGACATCGGCTTCGCCGTTCATCACCGCCTCGGTTGCGGCGATGCCGGCGCCGACCGCGCGCAGCGCCGCCTCGGGCGAGCCGGGCGAGAGCAGGGTGTCCGGGTCGAGCCGCATCGTCCCGTGCAGCGGTGGGCTGAGCACCGTCGCCAGCAGCCGCTCGTCGTGCACGCGCAGCAGCTGGCCGCGGGTGGCGCGCGGTGCCTCGATCCACTCCATCGCCGGGAAGGCCTCGTGCACGGCCTCGAGCACCGCCTCCAGGCGGTCCGGGCATTCCGGGTGGCCGGGACCGGTGTCGTGCTCCAGGCAGGCGGGGTGGGTGTAGCCGAGGATCCGGGCCATGTCTAGGGCCTGTTGACGCTATTGGCATGGGCCCCGTTGTCGTGTCCGGCCGCCAGCCGGCCGCGCGCGGCTTGGACAGGCGGCCAGCCTGCGGCGCCACGCACGGCCGGCTGGCGGCCGGACACGGCAACCCGCAGAGCCTGCCCCGTACTTGATACGGGGGCCACGCTTGAGTGCGCACGGGGCGGCGTCATCACTCGGTCATGTATCGACATACATTCCCTCTTTCTTCCTTGCCCCGCACGCACTCAAGCGCGGCGGGGCCCATGCCAATAGCGTCAACAGGCCCTGCGGCCTGCCGGCGCTCAGGCCTGGCGGCGCTCGTGCTGCCACAGCACCTCGCCGTGGCCGCTGGCGCGGGCGAGCACGCGCGCGAGCACGAACAGCAGGTCGGACAGGCGGTTGAGGTAGCGGATCGCCTGCGGGCGCACCGATTCGTGGCGCGACAGGGTGACGGTCTCGCGCTCGGCGCGGCGGACCACGGTGCGGGCGACGTGGCAGCGCGCCGCGGCCTCGCCGCCGCCGGGGAGAATGAAGTCCTTCAGCGGCGGCAGCGGGTCGTTGTAATGGTCGAGCCGTGCCTCGAGCCGGTCGATGTCGGCATCCTCGATCGCGGCGTGGCCGGGGATGCACAGCTCGCCGCCGAGGTCGAACAACTGGTGCTGGATCGCGGTCAGCAGCTCGCGGACGTCATCGGGCAGGTCCGCGGCCAGCAGCAGGCCGATCGCGGAATTGGCCTCGTCGACCGTGCCGTAGGCGTTGACCCGGGCCGCATCCTTGGCGGTGCGGCTGCCGTCGCCCAGCCCGGTGGTGCCGTCGTCGCCGGTGCGGGTGTAGATCTTCGACAGGCGGTTGCCCATGGCGTGCGTGCCGTCGCCGGATCAGCGCCCGGCGCGTTCGCCGGCGGGCACGTCGTGCCTGGACAGCAGGCGGGTCGCGGCGACGTGGGCGATGGCGGCGATGGCGACGTACATCGCGGTCACCCGCAGGTAGATCGGCAGCCAGTCGCTGTAGTTCTTCCACCATCCGGCGAAGGTAGGTTCGGCGACGACGCTGCTGGCCCAGTAGAAGCCGCCCTGCGCGAACAGGTGGCAGACCGCGACCGACACCGCGACGCTCGCCGCGAGCAGGCCCAGCGTCCGCCACTGCAGGCGGCCCTGGGTGGCGCGCTGCAGCCACCAGCCGCCGGCCCAAAGCGACAGGTACGCCGGCACCAGCGCCCAGTAGCCGGGCGAGACGCAGTAGTGGCTCCAGAAATCCAGGCCCTGGCCGCGGATGACGATCCAGTCGACCAGCACCGCCAGCGCCATCAGCAGCGGGAACGCCCAGCGCGTCCAGCGGTGCAGGTAGAAGCCGCCGATGAAGAACACCGCCCAGGAGGCGTCGGGCACCAAACCGAAGTGGTGCAGGCGCGTCGCGGCCATCACGGCGGCCAGCAGGGTCAGGATCGCAGCGCGGCTGGCGACGGTGGTCATGGTGGTCGGGCTCCGGTGGAACGATGCGGGACGGCCGCCATTCTAGCCCGGGGATGGCGCCGATGCCCGCTATCATGTCGCGATGGAAGACGTGCATCCGGTGCTGATCGTCGGCGGTGGGCTGGTCGGTGCCAGCCTCGCGCTCGCGCTCGACCGCGCCGGCGTGGCGGCGACGATGGTCGAGGCCGCGCCGGCCGGGGCGATGCCGCCGGTGTTCGACCAGCGCAACCTCAGCTTCGCCGACGCCACCGTCAATGCGCTGACCGCGCTCGGGGTGATGCAGCGGCTGCGCGCGCCCGGCGGCGCGATCCGGCGCATCCACGCCAGCCGCAGCGGCGATTTCGGCCGGGTCCTGCTCGATGCCGCGGACTACGGCCGCGAGTGCTTCGGCCAGGTCGTGGTCGCGCGTGATTTCGGCGAGGCGCTGGAGGCGAGGCTGGCGGAGCTGCCGCGGCTGCGGCGGCTGCGGCCGGCGCGCTTCGTCGGTCTGGGCGACATGGTCGACGACCTGCGCGAAGTTCGCGTCGCCGACGCCGGAGGCGAGCGCGTGCTGCGCGCGCGCCTGGTGGTGGCTGCCGACGGCACCCGCAGCCCGGTGCGCGAGGCGTTGGCGATCCCGGTCGAGGAGCACGACTACCGCCAGCGCCTGTTCGTGGCGCGGCTGCGCACGCGGCGCGGGCCCGACGGCACCGCCTACGAACGCCTCGGCGACGACGGCCCGACCGCTCTGCTGCCGCGAGGCGACGGCGCCTGGGGGCTGGTGCACGGGGTCGCCGCTGACGATGCAGCCGCGGTCGCGGCGCTGGACGATGGCGCCTTTCTTGAGCGGGTGCAGGCTGCGTTCGGCTGGCGCGTCGGGCGTTTCACCGAGGTCGGCGAGCGCAGCGTGTATCCGGCGATGCGCACCGTGGCGACACGGACCACGGCGACGCGCGCGGTGCTGGTCGGCAACGCGGCGCAGACGCTGCATCCGGTCGGCGCGCAGGGTTTCAACCTCGGCCTGCGCGATGCGCTGACCCTGGCCGAGCTTGTGGCGCAGGCGGACGATCCGGGCGCGGACGCACTGCTCGAAGCCTACGTCGCGCGCCGCCGCGAAGACCGCGAGCGCACCCTGGCCTTTTCCGACGGGCTGGCGCGGATCAGCGCCAACCCCGCGCCGCTGCTGCGCCCGCTGCGCAGCCTCGGCCTGCTCGCGGTCGATCGCGTGCCGTCGCTGCAGTCGCTGCTTGCCGGCGGCGCGATGGGCTATCGCGGCGACGTGCCGGCGCTGTGCCGGAGCGACGCGGCATGAGCCGGCGCGCCGTGCATGACGTGGCGGTGGTCGGCGGCGGCGTGGTCGGCGCCGCCTGCGCGCTGGCCCTGGCCGACGCGGGCCTGGACGTGTGCCTGGTCGAGGCGTTGGAGCCGTCGCCGTGGTCGGTCGAACGCCACGACCTGCGCGTGTACGCGCTGGCGCCGGACAACGCCGCCCTGCTCGACGCGCTTGGCGTCTGGCAGGCGGTGCTTGCCGCGCGCGCGCAGCCATACCGGCGGATGCAGGTCTGGGACGCGGCCGGCGGCGACCCGATCCGTTTCGACGCCGACGCGCTCGCGCGCAGCGAACTGGGCTGGATCGTCGAGCAGGGCCTGCTGGTCGACGTGCTCTGGCAAGCGCTGCGGCGCAGCCGCGTGCGCCTCGCCTGCCCGGCGCGGGTCGAGGCGCTCGATGCCGGCGACGGGAGCGCGACCTTGCGGCTCGACGACGGCAGCCGCGTCGCCGCGCGGATCGCGATCGCGGCCGACGGCGCGGCCTCGCCGCTGCGGCGGCTGGCCGGCATCGCCGCGGACGCGCACGACTATGCGCAGCGTGGCGTCGTCGCCTACGTGCAGACCGGACAACCGCACGAAGCGACCGCGTGGCAGCGCTTCCTGCCGACCGGGCCGCTGGCGCTGCTGCCGTGGGTCGACGGCCGCTGCTCGATCGTGTGGACGCTGCCCGACGACGAGGCCGCGCGCGTGCTGGCGCTCGACGACGATGCTTTCGCGCGCACCATCACCACCGCCTTCGACGCTCGCCTCGGCGCCATCGTGCCGACGACCCAGCGCGTCGCCTTCCCGCTGCGGCGCCAGCTCGCCGCGACCCAGCACTCGGGTCGCGTGCTGGTGATCGGCGATGCCGCGCACGCGGTGCATCCATTGGCCGGCCAGGGTGTCAACCTCGGCCTGCGCGACGTCTCGACCCTGCGCGACGCCGTGCGCGATGCGCGGCAGCGACGCGTGGACTGGGACGCCCCGCACCGGCTCGCGCGCTGGGCGCGGGCGCGACGCAGCGAGAATGCGCTCGCCGCGCACGCTTTCAGCGGCATCAACCGCCTGTTCTCGAACGACGACATGGCCGCGACCCTCGTGCGCGGCCACCTGCTCGGACTGGCGGGACGGATGCCGCCGCTGGTCAACGCGTTCTGGCGCCGCGCCGCCGGCGTGTGATACCCAAAAGTAGGAGCGGGCCATGCCCGCGACCCGCGGCGACCGGAGCATCATCGCGACTTGGTCGCGCCCATGGGGCGCTCCTACAAGACTGGCACCGGCGCGGCAGCGCCTACGCGGTTGCCCTGCGGCCGCGCAGCCGCTTGAACAGCTGCACCACGCCGACCGCAACCAGGCCCGCGGCGATGCCGACCGCAGCGTTGATCAGCATCGGGGTCAGCGCGCCCAGCACCGCGCCGACGCCCGGCACCGTCGCGGCTTCGACCGCGGCGTCCTGGATCCATTCGCTGACGGCGTGGAAGCCGTGGGTGAGGATGCCGCCGCCGACCAGGAACATCGCCGCGGTGCCGGCTACCGACAAGGCCTTCATCAGCCACGGCGCCATGCGCAGGATGCCGGTGCCGAGCGCGCGGGCGAAGCCATTGACGCTGCGGCTCAGGTACAGGCCGAAGTCGTCGAGCTTGACGATGCCCGCGACCAGTCCGTAGACGCCTACGGTCATCAGCGCGGCGATGCCGACCAGCACGCCGACCTGGACCACGAACGGCTTGCCGCTCACGGTGCCCAGCGCAATGACGATGATCTCGGCCGAGAGGATGAAGTCGGTGCGGATCGCGCCGCCGATTTTTTCCTTCTCCAGCGCCAGCAGCTCGGCGTCGGACTTCGCCAGCGCCTGCGTGTGCGCGGTGTGGTGGGCGGCATCCTCGTCGCCGCTGTGCAGGAACTTGTGCAGCAGCTTCTCCACACCCTCGTAGCACAGGTACAGGCCGCCGGCCATCAGCAGCGGCGTGACCAGCCACGGCAGGAAGGCGCTGATCGCCAGCGCCGCCGGTACCAGGATCAGCTTGTTGCGGGCCGAGCCCTTGGCCACCGCCCAGACCACCGGCAGCTCGCGGTCGGCGCGCACCCCGCTGACCTGCTCGGCGTTGAGCGCGAGGTCGTCGCCGAGCACGCCGGCGGTCTTCTTGGTGGCGACCTTGGTCATCGCCGCCACGTCGTCGAGCACGGTGGCGATGTCGTCGAGCAGGACGAGCAGGCTGGAGGCCATGTGGGCGTCGGCGGGTGGGCGGACGGCAATTGTAGGGCGCGCGGCTTGCGCGCGACGTCACCCCGGGCCTGCGCCGCGGCACCAACCCCCAACCTGCAACCACGAACTCCCGGCGCCTCAGCGCGCCGCCGCGAACACCGTGATCTCCTCGCGATCGTGGTACAGCTGCTTTGCCCGCAGCTCCAGCGGCCGGCCGGCGGTCTCGCGGAACAGGTCCAGGCACAGCCGCGTTTCCTGCCAGCGCTTCTTCATCGGCAGCTTGAGGTTGAAGATCGACTGCCGGCACCAGCCCTCGGCGAACCATTCGCCCATGCGCCGCGCCACCCGCGAGGGCTGCTCGACCATGTCGCAGACCATCCAGTCCAGTGGGTGCGATGGCTGCCAGCGGAAGCCGTCGGCGCGCAGGTGCTCGACCAGGCCGGTGTCGAGCACGTGCGGGCGCAGCGGACCGTTGTCGATCGCGGTCACGCGCAGGCCATGGCGCGCAAGCACCCAGGTCCAGCCGCCCGGCGCGGCGCCGAGGTCGGCGGCGGTCATGCCCGGCCGCAGCAGGGTGTCGCGTTGCCTGTCGTCGAGCAGGCACAGCAGCGCTTCGTCGAGCTTGAGCGCCGAGCGCGAGGGCGCGTCGGCGTGCAGCTTCAGGCGCGGCACGCCCAGTGGCCACGGCGCGGTGGTGGCGGGATCGGCGCTGGCGAGCAGGGCGTGGTCGCCAGCGACGAAGCACACGTGCAGGCGCGGCAGCGACGGATCGACGGCGGTCGCCAGCAGGCCACGCTTGCGCAGCGCCGGTCGCAGCGCGTTGCCGAAGCTGCGGGCGAGGCCCGACAGCGGCTTGCCGGCGTCGGAATCCGGATGCTCCACCCAGAGGTCGCCGTAGGGCGGGCCTTGGCCCGCCGCACCGTCGCCATGGTGCCCCTCGATGGCTTCGAGCATCGGACCGATGCGGTCCTTCGGGTCGAGTCCGCGCAGTTCGGCCAGCAGCGGCAGCGACTGCCGCGCGAACACCAGGTCGCGCCACGGCAGGCGGGTGGCGAGCGCGGGCTCGTCGGCGAGGAACAGCACGTAGCCATTGCCGCGTTCGGCGCGCGCATAGCCGGCGATGCCCGCTTCGGCGGCGCGCTCGCCGAGTTCGGCCGCGAGATCTGGCTCGAAGCCGGCGCGGCAGTAGCACAGCAGGCCGTGGGGCACGAGCTTGGACACGCTGTCAGCAGTCACGGATTGCATCGCTTCACCGTACCCTCATCCGCCTCCGGATCAAGTCCGGGGCAGGCTCTTCGGGCACCTTCTCCCACAGGGAGAAGGGACACACCCTGTCCTCCCGCGGGATCATTCAGTAGCGGCCGGCATCGGATTCGCCGTAGGTGCGCAGTACCGCGCGCGCGGCGTCGCGGTGCAGGTCGCGCACCACCTCGATGCCGCGCCGCTGCAGTTCGCCGATCCAGTCGGCCGGCAGCGGGCCTTCGTCGAACGGGGTGAGCGCCTCGACATCCTCCGAGCGCGCGCCGATCAGCAGGCGGTCGATGCCGGCCCACACCGTCGCGCCGTAGCACTGGCAGCACGGCTGCGACGAGGTCGCCAGTACGAAGCGGCCGATGACGTTGTCGTCGAGGTCGCGGTTCAGTCGCGCGCGCTGCAGGCGTTGCTGCGCCAGCATGTAGGCCATGGTCTCGGCGTGCGCGACCGAGCAGCTCTGCGGCAGCACGCGGTTGACGCCGATCGAGACGATGCGGTCGTCGTCGGCGTTGAACACCGCCGCGCCGAACGGACCGCCGCTGCCGGCCTCGATGTTCAGCCGCGACAGCTCGATCGCCAGCGCGACCTTGGCCTCGTCGCCGGCGTAGGTGCGCGAGGCATCGACGTGTTCGTGCACCCACGCCGGCAGGGTGAGGTGGACCTGGGCGTACAGCATCAGCGGTCCACCGCGATCGGGCCGGACACCGCGCGGCACTGGTTCTGCACGCACTCGCAGGACTGGATGTCCTTCCAGCCGCAGACCGAGGCCATGCCGCTTTTCTCGCATGCGGCGCGCACCGCGTCCGGGTCCACGATCGCGTCCCTGTTCACGCAGGCGGGGTAGTAGCCGCAGCAATTGCCGACGTTCTTGACTGCGCAGTCGCTGGCCACGCGGCACGAGGTGTCGGGTGCTGCGGGCGTGCCGGAAGCGAACGGCGGCTGGACAGGTTGAGCGTCCGGCGGCGGGACGCCGACGTCGGCGCGCGGCGCACAGCCGGCGCAGGCGAGGGCGATGCAGAGCGAAGCAATCCAGCCGAGCGGGCGCATGGCGACCTCCGTCAGGCCTTCGCGGCCCAGGTGTCGCGCAGCGAGACGCTGCGGTTGAACACCGGTGCCTCCGCGCGATGGTCCTGGCGGTCGGCGACGAAGTAGCCGAGGCGTTCGAACTGGAGCGACTGTTCCGGTGCCGCGCTGGCCGCGGCCGGCTCGACGAAGCCGCGCACGCTGCGCTTCGAGTCCGGGTTGAGGTGGTCGCGGTAGCCCTTGCCTTCGCTTTCGTCGTCCGGGTCGGCGACCGAGAACAGCCGGTCGTACAGGCGCACCTCGGCTTCGACCGCGTGCCGCGCGCTGACCCAGTGGATCGTGCCCTTGACCTTGCGGTTGGCGCCTTCCATGCCGGGCCGCGACTCCGGGTCGAGCCAGCCGCGCAGTTCGATGACGTTGCCGGCGTCGTCCTTCACCACCTCGTCCACGCGCGCGATGCCGGCGCCGCGCAGGCGCACTTCACCGCCGGGCACCAGCCGCTTCCAGCCCTTGGGCGGGACTTCGGCGAAATCCTCGCGCTCGATCCACAGCTCGCGCGAGAACGGCACCTCGCGCGTGCCGAAGGATTCGTCCTTCGGATGGTTGGAGAACGACAACGTCTCGACGTGGTCGCCGGCGAGATTGGTCAGCACCAGCTTGAGCGGATCGATCACTGCCATGCGCCGCGGCGCGGCGGCGTCGAGGTCCTCGCGCAGCGCGCCTTCCAGCACCGAGAAGTCGATCATCGAGTTCTGCTTGCTGATGCCGACCCGGTCCACGAACAGGCGCAGCGCGGCGGGCGTGTAGCCGCGGCGGCGCAGACCCTGCAGGGTGTACATGCGCGGGTCGTCCCAGCCGTCGACCAGGCCGTCGGCCACCAGCTGGGTGAGCTTGCGCTTGCTCATCACCGTGTAGTTGATGTTGAGCCGCGAGAACTCGATCTGGCGCGGTTTGGCGGCCACGTTCGGCAGGCCCTTCGCGACCAGCGGCGCCAGCAGCGCCGGGTTGTTCGCCAGGTCGACCTTGTCCACGCACCAGTCGTACAGCGGCCGGTGGTCCTCGAACTCCAGCGTGCACAGCGAGTGGGTGATGCCCTCGATCGCGTCACCCAGGGCGTGGGCGATGTCGTACATCGGGTAGATGCACCAGCCGTCGCCGGCGATCGGGTGCGGTATGTGCTTGATCCGGTACAGGGCCGGGTCGCGCAGGTTGATGTTGCCGCTGGCCATGTCGATCTTCGCGCGCAGGGTGCGGGCGCCGTCGGGGAACTCGCCGGCGCGCATCCTGCGGAACAGGTCCATGTTCTCCTCGACCGACCTGTCGCGGAAGGGCGAATTGCGCCCAGGTTCGGTCAGGCTGCCGCGGTATTCGCGCACCTGCTCAGGCGTCAGGTCGCAGACGAAGGCATCGCCCTGGGCGATCAGCTTCTCGGCGGCCAGCGCGTAGACCTCGAAGTAGTCCGAGGCGTGGCGCAGCTCGGCCCAGTCGAAGCCCAGCCAGCGGACGTCGTCCTGGATGGCCTGGACGAACTCGGGATCTTCCTTGGCCGGGTTGGTGTCGTCGAAGCGCAGGTTGCAGACCCCACCGAACTCCTCGGCGATGCCGAAGTCCAGGCAGATCGCCTTGGCGTGGCCGATGTGCAGGTAGCCGTTGGGCTCGGGCGGGAAGCGGGTGCGGATGGCGCTGTGCTTGCCGCTGGCCAGGTCGTCGCGGACGATCTGGCGGATGAAATCGTGGCGGGCCGGGGAATCGGCGCCGCCGTCGGCCGGTAGGGGACTGGTCATGACGCGCTGGCGGGAAAACGACAGTGTATCCGAGCCGTCGCCCGGGGCCGGCGGCGGCCGCTGCAGCGCCCCGGAAACGTTGATACTGTGACGCAGGACAAGCGACACGGGCACGGAGCTTGCTTCGGAACAGGCGCAGGGGAGCCAGATGACCGAAGGTGGCCACATTGCCGGAGCGGCACGCGACCCCCTTGGCGGGGACGCGGGGACAGGCCGTGCGCCGCCCGCGCCTAGCCGGCCGGCCGTGCCGGCGGGGGGCGTGTCCTGAACCTCCGGGGGACCGTTGCCAGCCTGCGCCACGATGGCGTGATAGCGGTTTGCCTGCTGTTGCTGCTGACCCTGTTCGGGCTGGCCGCGACCGGTGCGGTGCCGCAGGAGGAGGGCCTCCAGGTCAGGATCGAAGCGCTGCCGGTGGGCGGCTCGGCGGCACGGGACAACGGCGGGATCGCGCTGCACCGGGAGGACGGCGGCAGCGTCGTGGACTCGCTGTTGCGCTTCGAACTGCCGCCGCCGGGCGATGACGGCGCCCGCTGGGTGGTCCGGGTGGAGCGCGACCCGGTCCACGAGATCTGGTTGCGCCGCGGCGACTGGCGCAGCCCGACCCTGCGGTTTTTCTCGCCCGACGGGAGCGAGGGGGTGCTGCCGAGCAGCTACCTGTTCCCGCTGCCGCAGGACTGGCAGGGGCCGATCGAGATCGAACTGCACGCCACCGGCAAGGTGCGCGGCGCGATGCTCCCGCGGGTCATGCGTCAGGCTCAGGCGACGCGCCTGGAGCAGTACGGGGTGGCGGCCAGCGCCACGATCTACGCCAGCCTGTTCACCATCGGCCTGCTGGCGCTGGCCCTGTTCTGGGCCGCGCGCGACCGGCTGTTCCTCGGGCTGTTCGCCTACCTGCTGGCGACCCTGCTGACCCTGTCCGCGGTCAACGGCCACCTGTACCAACTGCCGCTGCTGCGCGCCTACGCGTTCTGGCGCGAGCAGGGCCTGCTCGCGCTGGCGCTGCTGCTCGCGGCGTCGTGGCTGCAGATGCTGTTCCAGTACGCGAGCACGGCGCCGGGGCCAAGACGCTGGAAGCGGACCATCGACATCGCCTCGCTGGCGCTCGTGGCGCTGGCGGCGCTCTGCCTGCTCAACCTCCCCGGCGCCTCGCCGCTGCTGCTGCGGATGAAACTCCTGCTGTTCGCATGCGCGATCGTGCTGGGCCTGCTGCTGCTGGTCGATGCCGGGCGCCGCCGGATCCAGATGGCCTGGCCGCTGGCGGCGATGACGCTGCCGGTCCTGGCCGGCGTGGTGCTGGTCGACCAGTCCGCGCGCGGACAACTGTTCGACACCATCATGGTGCGTTACGGCTACCAGATGGGCATGGTGGTGGCCGCGGCGATCCTGGCGGTGGGCCTGATCAGCCGCATCGGCGAGTACCGGCACCAGCGCGACCAGGAGCTGCTCGCCCGCACCGACACCGAGCGGCGGATGCAGCGCGAGGCGGCCCGCTCGGCGCTGGCGGCGGAACTGCAGACGCAGCTGCGTTCGCTGCCGGTGGCGGACATCCAATGGACTGCCTTCCGGTTGATGCTCGACCGCCTCAAGCCGCTGCTGCCGGTGGAGCGTTGCGTGGTCGCCTCCTGGGGCTACCACGGCCACGACACCCTGCTGGTCGATCCTGCCGGGCAGGCGCAGGAGCTGGAGGCGTCGTTGCGCCGCCGACAGCTGGAGCTGAAGCGGCAGGCCGTGGCCGGGATCGCCCTGCAGCAGCCGGTGACCTCGGCGCAGCAGGCGGCGATCGTCGCCACCGAGGCGGTGGTGCCGCTGCAGCTGCGGCTGCCGGCCTGGGGCGTGCTGCTGCTGCAGCGCGCCGGCGCCGACGGCTTCACCACCGAGGAACTGACGCTGGCGGATGATTTCGCGCGGCTGGCGCTGCTGCACATCGACCAGTCCGTGGCCGCGATTGCCTTGCGCCGGTCGGCGGAGCTGGACGCGCTGACCGGCAGCCTCAACCGGCGCACCATCGACCAGTGGCTGGCGCGGACCTTCGTCGAGGCCTCGCGCGACCGGCAGCCGGTCTCGATCCTGTTCATCGACCTCGACCATTTCAAGTCGATCAACGACCGCCACGGCCACGCCTGCGGCGACTTCTGCCTGCGCAACGTCGCGCTGGCCCTGCACGGCGCGCTGCAGGAGGGCGACCTGTTCGGGCGCTACGGCGGCGAGGAGTTCATCGCCATCCTGCCCGGGCGCGCTGCCGCCGCCGCGCGCGAGACCGCCGAGCGCCTGCGCATGGCGGTGGAGGCGCTGCGCCCGCCCTGGAACGGTCTCGCGCTGCGGCTGACGGTCAGCGTCGGCGTCGCCACCCGGCTGGACCACGAGGAAACGCCCGACGCCACCCTCGAGCGCGCCGACCGCGCGCTGTACGCGGCCAAGGCGAGCGGCCGCAACTGTGTGCGCGTGGCGCCTGCGGTGTTCCGCTGAACCGGCGCGGGTTCCACATCCGGCCCTCCGGCCCGGTTGAAGCGCCGCCGGGCGCCCGCATCTCGGACAGGGTTTCCCGCGAGCAATGGACATGATCGGAATCGGTGCCTTCAAGCAGCGCCTGCCAGGACCGGGCGAGGCCCTGCCGGGGCGCGCCACGGAAATGCCGTTGCACGACAACCGCCATCATGTCCTCGGTACGCCGTTGCGAGGCGACTTCGAGGGCTTGGCACGCGTCCAGTTCGGCATGGGCTGCTTCTGGGGTGCCGAGCGCAAGTTCTGGTCGCTGCCGGGCGTCGCCACCACCGCTGCGGGCTATGCCGGCGGCCTGACCCCGAACCCCGACTATCGCGAGGTCTGCTCGG
>DAOMPM010000039.1:23947-28354 GCA_035444805.1 Luteimonas sp.
GCGGGCTATGCCGGCGGCCTGACCCCGAACCCCGACTATCGCGAGGTCTGCTCGGGCCAGACCGGCCATGCCGAGGTGGTGCTGGTGGTCTTCGACGAGGCGGTGCTGCCGTTGTCGACCCTGCTGCGGACCTTCTGGGAGAACCACGACCCCACCCAGGGCATGCGCCAGGGCAACGACGTCGGCAGCCAGTACCGCTCGGTCGTGTTCTGCGACACGCAGGCGCGGTTCGACCAGGCGCTGCGCAGCCGCGAGGCCTTCCAGGCGCGCCTGCGCGAGGCTGGCCATGGCGACATCACCACGGAAATCGTCTTCCCCGCGCCGACGTTCCATTACGCCGAGGACGTGCACCAGCAGTACCTGTCGAAGAACCCCGCCGGCTACTGCGGCCTCGGCGGCACCGGGGTCAGCTGCGCGGGCGATTGATCCCCGCGCCTGAACAATGGAATGGTGTAGGAGCGCCCCATGGGCGCGACCGAGTTGCGATGCAACGCAGGGATGGCGAAGTTGTTCGCTTCGCTCGCGCGTGGCGACGCGTTCGTCCGTGTCGCATCGTCAAGTCTGTCGCGGCGCGGTCGCGGGCATGGCCCGCTCCTACAGCAGGTCGCCTTCGGCGGAGAGCGCGCGTTCCAGCCGGTCGCCCATGCCGCCGACCTCCAGCACCACGCGGCTGACTTCGGCGGCGGTGAGGCCTTCGTAGGGGCGGTTCTCGCACAGCTGCAGGTAGGGCACGCCGTCGAGTTCGCCGATCGACAGGTAGCCGACCCGCGAGTTCCAGTTGAAGGCGAGCGCGCGGCGGGCGTCGACGCCGGTGATCGGGGCGATCACGGTGCTGGTGCGCAGGTAGTTGCGGCCGTCGTCGTCCTGCAGCTCGGACATGAAGATCGCCTGGTGGCGGCGGCCGCCGTCGAGCGAGAGTTCGACGCAGACCACGTAGGGTTCCTGCATCGTGACGCGGAAGTCGCCGGCGAGGAGGTGGCTGCGGATCTGCTCGAAGTTCTGCATGGCGCGGTCGTCGCATGGCATCGGACTGAGCAGATATCCTAGTCGCCGATGGCCTCCGTGTCTGCCGATCCGTCTCCCGCATCGCGGATCCTGCGCGCGATCCGTGACGTGCCGCCGGGCTCGGTCGCGGGCTACGGCCAGATCGCGCGCCGCGCCGGGCTGCCCGGGCGGGCGCGGCTGGTGGCGCGGCTGCTGGCCGGCAACGAGGACGAGACGTTGCCCTGGCACCGGATCCTGCGCAGCGACGGCCGGATCGCGTTCCCGCCCGGTTCGGCGCCGTTCCGGGAGCAGGCGCGCCGGCTGCGCGCAGAGGGCGTGGCGGTGGTGAAGGGCCGCGTGCGCATGCCCCGCGGGGACGGCGACCTCGATGCCGCGCTCTGGGGGCCGCCCCCGGGCTGAGTCTTCGCCATCGGCATGCGCCGGACCGGTTCGCGCCGCTTGCCCCGTTATCATGGCGGCTTCCAAGGAGACCGGATGTTCACCAACCTTCCCCCCGTCACCAAATCCCTGCTGATCGCCAACTGTGTCGTGTTCGTGCTGCAGCTGCTGCTGGGCTCGGCGCTGGACGGGTTCATGCTGTGGCCCTGGCTGCCGTCCGAGCTCGCGTCGTACGCGCCGCACACGTTCCAGCCCTGGCAGCTGCTGACCCACGGCTTCATGCACAGCCCGGGCAACATCGCCCACCTGCTGTTCAACATGCTGGCGCTGCTGATGTTCGGGGCGCAGGTGGAGCACGTCTGGGGCCAGCGCCGGTTCCTGACCTATTACCTGGTCTGCGTGGTCGGCGCCGGGCTGTGCCAGCTGATCGTGGTGTCGTGGAGCGTGCGCAACGGCGGCGGCTACTACCCCACCCTCGGCGCCTCCGGCGGCGTGTTCGGGCTGCTGCTGGCCTACGGCATGCTGTTCCCCAACCAGCGGGTGATGCTGCTGATCCCGCCGGTGCCGATGAAGGCGCGCACCCTGGTGATCGTCTACGGCCTGATCGAACTGGTGCTGGGGGTCACCGGCACGCAGTCGGGCGTGGCCCATTTCGCGCACCTGGGCGGGATGCTGTTCGGCTGGCTGCTGATCCGGCACTGGCGCGGGCAGCCGCCGTTCGGCGGCCGCGGCGAGCGCCGCGTGGTGTAGCGGCGCCATGGGCGCTGGAGCCGTCGTGCGGACGTAGGAGCGGGCCACGCCCGCGACCATCCGCAACATCGGCACCAGGTCGCGCGCATGGCGCGCTCCTACGAGGGCGGTATGGTCTGGGCTAGCGCCAGATCGAGACCTGTTCGTCGGCCTTGCGCAGCATCGCGTTGCCGGCCTTGCACTTGAAGGTCTCGGCGAACGCAGGCAGGTTGACCAGCGGCCCGTTGGCGCGCCACTGGCCCGGTGCATGTACGTTGGTGGATGCCGCCGCGGTCGCAGTTTCCGCCGACAGCTGCTCGCGCCACAGCGCGCCCCAGGACTTGAAGAACGACTCGCGGCCGGCGTTGTCGAGCTCCGGCTGCGCGGCGGAGAGCGCGGCGAAGGCCAGCTCCACCGCGGCCAGGTCGGCGACGTTCTCGTCGCGCGTCAGGTTGCCGTCGACCTTGAGGCCGGTGGCTGCGGGGTAGTCGTAGCCCGAGTACTGCACGGCGAGCTGGCCGGCGCGCGCGGCGAACGCCGCCTCGTCCTCGGCGGCCCACCAGGTACGGACCGTGCCGCTGGCGTCGACCAGCCGGCCCTTGCTGTCGATGGCGCGGCTGAGTTCATGGCCGACCAGGGCACCGAAGCTGCCGTATTGCGCGGCGGTGTCCTGCTCCATGTCCAGCACCGGCGCCTGCAGCGCCGCGGCCGAGACGACCAGGCGGTTGTGGGCGATGTCGTAGGCCAGCGCCGGCTGCTGCGGCAGCACGTCCCAGCGGCGGTCGGCGTTACCGCGGCCGATGCGGCGCATCTCCTCGCGATGGTGCCAGGTGGAGGCGATCAGCATGTTGCTGCCGAAGCTGGTGCGGCCCATCGGCTGCACGGTGTAGTCGAAGTCGTGCCTGGGCGCGCCGATCTCGATGCTCAGCTTCTCCAGCTTGGCGCGGGCCTCGACGCGGGTCGCTTCGCTCATCCAGCCGTTGCTGTCGACCGCCCTGGCGAGCGCGTCGCGCACGCTGCCGGCGATGGTCTCGGCGCGCGAGCGGGTGGCTTCGGGCAGGTAGCGCGCCACGTACTCGCGCGCCATCATCGGGCCGGCGGCACGCTTGATCGCCTCGAGCACCTGCACGTCGCGCAGCGGCTGCGCGTTCAGCCCGCGCAGCACGCGGCCGTTGAACGCGAAGTCGGCGTCGCGGAAGGCCTTGGACAGGTACGGCGCCATGGCGTGGCCGATCTGGTAGCGCAGGTAGACCTGCCACTGCGCCGGCTTGAGCGTGCGCACGAGGGTGTCGAGCTCGGTGAAGTAGGCCTGGTGGGCCATCGACACCGCATCGTCGCTCACGCCCTGCGCGGCGAGGAAGTCGCCCAGCTGCAGGTTGCGGAACTGCTTGGCCAGCCCGGCGGTCGGCACCAGCGCGTAGTTTTCGCGCGGATCGCGCAGCGAGGTGATCGGCTTCGACACGCGTGCGATGCGGGTTTCCAGGTCGATCACCTGGGCCATCTCGTCCTTGGCCTGCGCCTGCGGCGTGCCGGTCAGCACGAGGATGTTCTCCACGTACTCGGTGTAGCGGCCGAGCAGGGCGCGGGTGTCGGCGTCCTCGCGGGTGTAGTAGGCCGGGTCGGGCAGCGCCAGGCCGCCCTGGGAGAAGTAGCCCACGTGGCGGGTGAGGTCGGCCAGGTCGAGGTCGGCGGTGAAGTTGAACAGCACCGGGATGCCCACCTGGTGCAGGGCCGCGATCGAGGGCGCCACGTCGCGGGCGCGCTTGATCGCGTTGATGCGGGAGACCAGGGTGGCGATCGGCTGCGCGCCATCGCGTTCGACCGCGGCCTCGTCGATGCCGCTGACCCAGAAATCGCCGAGCAGCTTCTGCACGTCGTTGTGCGGGTTCAGCACCGCGTCGTCGAGCAAGGCGCGCTGCTGCAGCAGGGCGCGCTGCTGCAGGTGGCCCAGCGCCGACACCGAACCGGTGCCGGAGACGATGGCGTTGGCGGTGAGCCAGTCCTTGTTGACGAAGGTGTAGAAGTCGCTGCAGGCGGTGATGGCCGGAGCCGCAGGCTTTCTCGCGGCCCTGCGCTGGGCGTCGGCGTCGGGTGAGGCCAGCACGAGGACGAGGCTGGCGGCGAGGGCGACGACGAGCGGCTTCTGGATCGGCATGTTCTGGCGTGTCCGGGTCTGGCTGTGGAAGCGGCCGATTCTACAAGCCGTTGCGCTGCCGGGGTGCCTGCCGTCGCCGTTCAGCCGCCGCTGTCACGGAATGCGGGGTCCGCAGGGGCAGGCGCGTGTCCGCGGCGGCG